>DAIMXP010000195.1:0-2855 GCA_036734945.1 Chloroflexota bacterium | reverse complement strand
ACACCTTCCCGCCTCTCCCCATAATCAATGCGCATCACACGTCTGAAGCGTAGGGCTACGATCACAAAGCCTGCTGAAGCAGGCTAAGCGGCGTTCAAGGTCGTATCCAGCCTGCTTCAGCAGGCTTTGTGATCGTAGCCCGCCCTTTTAAGGGCGGGTGTACGTGCCATTCGCTGGCTCCTGCAGGTTCGCCAGCAGTAACAAACGTTGCGGCGCACTCGCGCGATGATGTCGCCCGCTGGTCCATCACCTCGCGACCGTCGGCTGGCACGTCGAACACACGTGCGTTCCCCTGCCCGCAACCCGCAGCTTCTGGATCAGCGTGCCGCAGCGCAGGCAAGGCTGCCCGGCCCGCCGCCAGACGCGCAGATCCTCCTGGTTGCTGCCCGACTCGCCGAATGGCCCGACGAAGTCACGGTAGCTGGTGCCCTGGTTGGCGATGCCACGCCGCAGCACCGCGACGACCGCCGCATGGAGGCGCGCGATCTCCACTTCAGTCAGGCTGTCGATAGTACGTTCCGGATGCAGCCCGGCTTCAAAGAGCGCCTCGTCTACATAAATGTTGCCGAGGCCGGCCAGCACATGCTGGTCCAGCAGTGTCGCCTTCAGTTTGCCATGGCGCTTCTGCAGGAGTTCGGCCAGAGCGGGCGCGGTGAAGTCTGGGTCGAGCGGCTCCGGTCCGGTCCGGTTGTACGGCAAGCGCTGCGGCTCGTCGGCGCCGACCAACCAGAGCTGGCCGAACTTGCGCACGTCGACGAAGCGCAGTTCACTGCCGCCATCCAGCAGCAAGGTGTTGCGGGTGAAGCGCACCGGCAGCGCCGCCTGAGTGGCAAACTGCAGGCTCCCGGTCATGCGCAGGTGGACAATCAGCGAACTGGCGTCGTCCAGCCGCACGACCAGGTGTTTGCCGCGCCGGTCCAGGGCCACGACCCGGCGACCGGTGAGCCGCTGTTCAAAGCTGACGGCGTCCGGGTAGACGACGGCCTTCGGCCACTCCAGCCTGGCCCCGGTGAAAGCACGCCCGATCAGATGCGGCGCCAGCGTTCGGCGGGTAGTTTCTACTTCGGGCAACTCAGGCATCGGCGGAATTAGTAGTAGACATCGCGCGCCAGCTTCATGTAGGCGCGGTAGTAGAGCGGCTCCAACCGGCGCCAGAGGGCGGCGGTGCGGGGTAGGTATGGTTGCTGGTAGGCGCGGATGAACTCGCGCACCTCACCACCGAACTTGCGCTTGAAGTCGTAGAGGCCCCACATCGGATGGTCGCGGTTCTCCAACTGGTCAGGGTCAGGAATAGCGACCATGTCGTAGAAGGTTGCCCCGTGGGCCTTACCCCACTGCATGGCCGCCCATTGCAGGACGTAGGTGGCGTGCAACTTCTGGCCGGCTTCCTGGGAGGCGCCGTCCTTGTACCAGATTTTCTGACCAAAGTTCGTCAGGAACAACGCGGCCAGGTCTTGGCCGTCTTTACGGGCAACGAGGAAGCGACCGTAGCCGGCGTCGATGATCTGCTGCCAATAGCGGAGCATATAGCGGCGCGGACGACGGAAGAAGCCGTCGCGTTTGCTCGTGACCTCGTACAGATCGTAGAAGGCTTCCTGCGCCGCCGGCGACACGTCCTCCACCACGTGTACGCCGGCCCGCTGGCCGGCCCGAATATAGCGACGCGCCGTCTGACTCATGCGTGCCAGTATCGCCGACTCGTCCGGCGCCAGATCAACCACCATTGTCGTCTTGAACTGGTGGTTGGTCCAGTAGCGGCGGAAGCCGAGCGCGTCCAGTTGCTCCTTCAGGCGTGTGTCCGACTCCAAAGCTTCCGGCTCGATCTGTATGGCAAAGACGCGGCGGCTGCGCAACAGCTTGCGTACTCCGCTGAAGAAGGCTTCGACCTGCGCGGCATTGTCCCAGTTCAGCCAGGGGCCTTTACCGCAATAGGCCAGGGAACCAAGCGGCGGTAGCCGGTGCAAGCCGATATATGCAGTACCAACAACGTCGCCATCCTCCTCAAGCAGCAGCCGCACCGGCTCCCAGCGGTGGCTCCGCTTGAACTCGCCCCAGGCGTGCGTCTGCATCCAGTGTCCACCACCCGGACTGGCTGCCAGCCAGGCGTCCCACTGCTGGGCCGGCGCTTGCGTCACGTCGCGCACGACGAGCAGGGGGCGCCCCTGAGCTGCTACCGCTTCGTCAGGCTGCGCCACCCTGGGACTGCCGGGACCAGGCTGCGTAGCCTGCTTCACTCGGCGACCCAGCGGTCGATGTCGCGGCTGTAGCTCTGCAACTCGTCGGGTTGGAAGAAGAGCGCCAGTTCGCGCTCCGCGCTCTCAGGCGCATCCGAGCCATGGACCAGGTTAAAGCCGACCGTCAACGCATAGTCGCCGCGGATCGACCCTGGCGCCGCCTCGACGGGCCGCGTGACACCCATGCTTTGGCGTACCGCCGCGATAGCCCCCGGCCCCTCCAGAGCCGCCACGATGACGGGTGTCGACGTGATGTGGCGGACCAGGCCTTCGTAAAAGCCCTTGCCCTGGTGCTCGGCATAGTGACGTGCCGCCAGTTCCGGCGTGATCTGGATCATCTTCAAGCCGACGAAGCGCAACCCACGCCGCTCCAGGCGAGCGAGGATTTCCCCGGCCAGCCCCCGCTGCATGGCGTCGGGCTTGACAATAACCAGTGTTCGCTCCACAGAAATCTCATCCTCCATGCGTGCGGTGACGCTGCAAAGTCGGTCTCAAAGCTGTGGCGGAGTATACCCTGACGGGTGGGACCCCGAAGCCTATGAAGTTTGACGAATAGATCCGGGGATTCGGATAGAGCTGTAGGACCCAGAGGACTCTCTCTGTCAAGCCCCCATCAAAAGC
>DAIMXP010000194.1:0-3204 GCA_036734945.1 Chloroflexota bacterium | reverse complement strand
CGCCTGCTTCCTCCTCACCTATCGTATCCGCCAGGTTTTAGGATAGGCTCTAAGGGCTCATGACCGAATAACCGCTGCATGCACGGCATACAGCGCCTCTGGTAGTGGGGTCTCATCTGAAGCACTTATTCCGTCATGGGTCCTAAGTCTGTCCTGGCGTCAGGTGCCGAAGATATCGGCGGCGGTCACTGCCAATGTCAGACTGTGGTGAGGGGTGACCGTCTCGCGGGCGCAGACGATGTACTCCGGCTGGTCGGCTAGTTTGGGAATGGCGCCGGCTTTGCGCTGCAGCCCGGCGACGATCCGGCCACCGTCGACGGTCCGAGCCCATTTGGCCTCGCCGAGGTGCGTCGCGGTACGAGCACGCCCGGCCAGCACGATCGCATCAATCTCCGTCTGGCTGTCGGCTGACCACCAGGCGCCGATTGCCACAACCTCCGGGCCGAGCACACCTTGCAGCGCCAGACGGGTGAGGTGGGCGCGAAAGGCGGCTTCCCAGGGACCGCCCATGAAGTCACTGCATTCCTGAAGCAGCACGGGGAGGATCGTCTGACCCAGGCCGCGCTCAATCTGCGTGCGGTGCCTGGCCACCACAGAGAGCCAGAAGTTCAGGAAGTTGTCGCTGATCCGGTAGACGGAACGACGGCTGCCCTGTGGATCATCCGTCACTGGCGTCACCCGCTCAACGAGTCGCAAGGTCGTAAGACGTTCCAATGCGCGGTCCGGTTTCGTCCTGACGGCATCGGCAATCTCCGCCCAGCGCGTCTTCCCGGCGGCGATGGCATATAACACCTGGGGACCCACGTCCTGGGGTTGGTCAAAATCGTCCGCCAGCAGCAGATCGCCCTCCAGGAGCAACTGTGCCCCCGGCTGCAGGAATAGCCGGGCGATGTTCTGCCCGATGCTCTGCTCGGCGTTCCAATATTCCAGGTAGAGGGGCATGCCGCCTACCAGACCCCAGACCAGCGCCCGATCGGCCGGGGTCAGGTCCGGCAGGAGCAGCGCTGCCTCGTGCGGGCGGAGCGGATGCAACAGGAGTTTCGGCTGTAGCCGGCCAAAGAGGGGCCGAGCCTGCTGCTGCAACTCTTCCATAACGCGCATTGCCGAACCGCAAAGGAGCAGACGCAGTTGGGTGTGGTCCTTGACCCTGTCCCACACGGCACGGAGCTCGTTGGGCAATGTCGGCGCTACCTTGAGCAACTCCGGGAACTCGTCCAGTACGACGAGCAAAGGAGCTTGGGCAGCAGCGGCGAGCGTCTGAATTGCATCAGCCCAGTCGGTGAAAGGATGGCTACCCAGGTCGCGGAAGCCGGTGTCCACGACGCCTGCGGTTACCTCGGCAAAGGCAGCTAGTTCAGCAGCGAGCGGCTTGCCACTGGCAACGTGAAAGACTGTCGGCTTGCCGATCGAAAACTGGCCAAGAAGGGCCGATTTTCCCACGCGACGGCGCCCCCAGACCAGGGCGATGCTGCCCTGGGGTTCCTGCCACCAGGCCTCCAGCGTTGCCAGTTCTTCGTCACGGTTGACAAATCGTGCCATGGGGGCAGTGTAGCACGCACGGGTGGCAGAAGATACGCTGGGCGAGGGTACATGTCATGTACGGTACAGCGGATGTGCCCTGCGATGTGCGGCCCTCCCCTTGGACGTGATGCTGCTGGCCATTGGGGGCATGCCAGCGCACCGGACAAGCGACCGGACGATTTATCGTCCGGCTTGGCGGGACGAAGCCTGCTGCGGCAGGCTGCCCACCCCAGGTGAAGCGCGCGATGGCGCGACCACTGCCCCCTATTGTAGCCCCGAAGGGGCTTCGTCCCGCCAAGCCAGGGGATTCATCCCCTGGTTGCTCGGCCCAATCGCTGGCTCGGCAGTTCGCCAACAACATCAAGCCTGCCGGCGAAACTTCTGGAAGCTATGGCTGTCCGGCGGCACCAACCCCAGGCTGGCGGCGAAGGTATGCGTCACCTCTGCGACGTAGAGGTCGCCGTGCGAGTCGACACAGGTGTCGTGGGGCGCAATGAAGTTGCCGGATGCTGCCTGGTCGGGACCGCCCCAGCGGGCCAGGACGTGGCCGGCAGCGTCGTAGACGCTGACGCGGCTCGGCTGGTCGTCCGTGATGTCCCCGTGTACCATGGAGTGCTGGCCGACGCGCCACCACAACTCCGACACGAATAGATTCCCATCACGGTCCAGGGCAATGTTCGTTGGTCGCTGCACGTCCGTCCATTGCTCCAGGAACTCGCCATCCGGGCTGAAGAACTGCAGACGGTCATTCTCGCGATCGGCCACGACCACGCGCCCGTCGCCGGTCACCCGGACACCGTGCGGCAGATAGAACTGGCCGGGCCCGGCGCCTGGCGTGCCCCAGGATTGCAGCAGTGTCCCGTCCGCCGAATAGCGATGGACCTTGCAGTTGCCGTAGCCGTCGGTGATGTAGAGGTCACCGCTCGGCGCGACGGCGAGGTTGGTCGGCCGGTTGAACGGCGGCCCGCCCGTGATGCTCTCGATGGTGCGACCGTCGTACCCCGTCTCCGAGGCGACGCCTTTGGTGCCAATGGTGCGCAGCAACTCGCCGGTCGACGTGAACTGATAGACGCACTGGTTCCCCTCATCCACGCAGTACACGGTGTCGTCCGGAGCCACGGTAAGGCCGTGCGTGCGTGCCGTGAAGAGGTCTTCGCCCCAGGATCGCAGGAACGTACCTGCCTGGCTGTAGACGATCACCCGCGGCTGGCCGCGGGTCAGTAGGTAGACAGTGTCGTGCGAGTCGACACCGACGCCAACGCAGTCCAGGTGCGTGAAGTCGGCGGGCAACTGTTCCCAACCTTCAACGAGTGAGTAGTTCAGCTTCGTTGTCACGGGCATTGTGTTCCTTTCAAGAGTCATCTGTTGCGCTATGGGCGGCAGAGCCCGGGGCCAATGCGGTTATTGCATGTCCCCATGTGGCATTGTGGCAAGAACGGAGTCCGTTGTCC
Source organism: Chloroflexota bacterium (assembly GCA_036734945.1). Classification (GTDB taxonomy): domain Bacteria; phylum Chloroflexota; class UBA4733; order UBA4733; family UBA4733; genus UBA4733. The sequence continues at coordinate 232 of DAIMXP010000194.1, read as the reverse complement.
AGCCCAGATGGAGGGCGTCGCATCATTCTCAAGCGAACGAGCGCCGTAGGGGCAGGCCCCCGTGCCTGCCCTGCTCGCCTACCACCAGTCGATCGATGTTTGCGCCCGAGCCAGGGCAGGCACGGGGGCCTGCCCCTACGGGGAACACCGGCGGAGAGCCACGCAAAACCCGCTGGAGTAGCGCGAAATCGTGTTGCTCTTGAGCGGCAGCCTGTTCGGTGCTACTATCCGC
>DAIMXP010000193.1:0-3224 GCA_036734945.1 Chloroflexota bacterium | reverse complement strand
GCAGACGGCGATACTCGCTTTTGATGGGGGCTTGACAGAGAGAGTCCTCTGGGTGTTTGGCATTGTCATAGAGACAGCGACGCGGCACACCCGCAAACTCCTGGAAGGCGTGGACGTGGCAACGCAAAAAGTGCGGCAAGTCGGCGCGCGGGACAAACTCCACATAGATCGCCCGTGACCAACTCAACACGGCCACAAACGCATAGGCCTTGCGGTATGCCCCCTCCGGCGTCTGGTAGCGAAACTCCCCAAAGTCAATCTGCGCCTGCTCGCCAGGATCGGTCTCGTACCGCACAGTCGCCTTGGGCTGCCGTGGCCGTCGCAAGGGCTGCACGTAGTCCTTTAAGATGGTGGCGCCGCCCTGATAGCCGCACTGGCGCAACTCCCGCAGCAGCACCTCGCAGTTGTCTACGCCAGCACCGAGCCGCTCCTGCACATAGGCGTAGTGCGGCGCCAGCTTGGAACCCCGCTGCGGTCGCGGCTTCGCCCTCGGCACTTCCTGGGCGCGCAGATACTTGCGCACCGTGTTCCGCGACAGTCCTAGCCGCTCGCCGATCCCCCGGATCGACAACCCTTGCCCGTACAACTCGTACACCAGTTTCACCAGATTCCCTCGCAACATCGTCGGCTGCTCACCTCCTCCCCTTAGCCTAAAGGGAGGAAGCAGCCACTTCTTGCCGAGGGTGGGTCACTTCCATTCCGGCCCTACTGGGTCAGTTTTACACCGGCGATGACAATTGCACAGCGCACGGCTACAGCGTCGTCGATCGCTACTTCGATGCCGGCTACTCCGGCAATACCGATCAGCGACCGGCGCTGCAACGGCTCCTGCAGGACGCTGAGGCAAGGGTGATAGACCTGGTGATTGTCGCCAACCTGGACCGCCTAGCCCGGTCGCCGCGTGTGCTGGATGCCATCGTGCAGCGCTTGCAAGGGCACGGCATCGGCCTGGCAGCCGTGGATGATGCAATCGACACCGCCACGGCGGAAGGCCGGGCAGTGGTCCGTGTGCTAAGCACGTAGCCAGAACAAAGGCATGCTTTTGCAGCCGATCTCCTCTGGAGGGAGCCATGCCAAAGTTATGGCCACATGCTTAGCATAGACACACAGAAGGCCGACGTTACGAGCGTCGGCCCAGTGCGGCGCCGTAGTAGCGCCTGGACGCCCGGAACACGAGCGAATTGGAGGACACTCAATGCCCCAGCACGTCCGACAGGAAGTATCGCCCAACGGCGCTGCCACGTCTAGTGGCGAGCAGCGCGCGGCAATCTACACGCGCGTCTCAACGCAGGAGCAGAGCGACCACGGGTACAGCCTGGGTGCGCAAGAGCAGGATTGCCGGAAGCTGGCCGAGGAGTTACCTCCAGGTTGTTACTGTCTTTCAGGACACCGACAGCGGCGCATCGTGGGATCTCCCCGGACTCAACGCCCTGCTGGACGCAGCAAAGCGTCGGGAGTTTTCTACCGTCCTGGTGTACGACATTGATCGATTGGCCCGGCGGATGGCGAAACAGCTTGTCATTGAGGAGGAACTGACGCACTCGGATGTCGCCGTAAAGTACGTCACGCTTCGGTTGGGTGACACTGCTGAGGATCACCTGCTGAAGAATGTCCGTAGCAGCATCGCGGAGTACGAGCGTACCAAGATTGCCATGCGCACCTCGCGCGGGCGGCGCGCCAAGGCCGAACGGGGCATCGTCGTCGGCAGCGGCGTGCTACCCTATGGCTACCTCTACACGCGCGACGTGAACGGCCGAGTCAACGGTATGGAACTGAACCTGAATACTGCACCGATCGTGCAGCGCATCTTCCGTGAAGTCGTCACGATGCCGGTAAACAAGGTGTGTGACGGACTCAACGCGGATGGTGTGCCGACCTACCTTGGCGGCGAAAAGTGGGTGAACGCGACCATCCTGGAGATGGTCAAGAATCCGGTCTACGTCGGCACAGCAGCCTACGGGCGGCGCGACACGTCCAAGCGGCGACGCGACCCCGAGCAGTGGCTCCTGTGCGCCGTGCCACCCATCGTAAATGCAGAGCAAGTGACAGCGGTGCGGGAAGGTCTCACCTCTCGACGCGGACGGGGCGCCCTGCGCTTTGAAGGTGACGATCCGTACCTATTACGCGGTCTGCTGACCTGCGGACACTGCGGTGCGCACCTGGCAATATGTCCGGTGAGGAGTCCACAAGGGTGCATCTACCGCTACTACAACTGCCTCCGTCATCAGCCGGCCCGCCGTGAACGCAGTAACAACACGGAGCCGTGCATCATGCCTCCCATCTCCGGCGTGGCCCTGAAGCAATATGCCTGGGGACGTGTGACGGCAACGCTCCTTGACCCCGACTTGCTCGCTCAGGGGCTATCGGCGATGCGCGAGCAGCGCAACGGTACCGATGCACGCCGCCAGGAACGCCTGACCACGCTGGACAAGGAGATCGACCGCTTACGCCGCCGCATTCAGCGCATCCACAGTGAACGCATGGAAGCTGACGCCGGCTCCGAATCAGACCGCGCCATGAAGGCCCTCGCGCAAGAGGCGGAAGCAACGGTGACTCGGCTCCTGGCCGACAAGGCGGACCTCCAGACCGCACCGGCGCCCGGCTTGGACGATAGCGAAATTGCTTCACTCCAGCGCTTCGCTAGCGAGATCGGAACCGGCATTGAGCACGCGACGGATGCCGACAAGCGCCGAATCTTCGAGCTGCTGCGGCTCCGGGCTACGCTCAGGCAGGACGAAAACGGGCAGAAATTCGGGCGGGATCACCGCTTCAGCATTGATTGGGAAACGGCGATTGAAGTAACGGATAATAGCGGTATCCATAAGAAGACGCGCGTTCGATACTTTAGTCCAGAACTTGATGACTGGCAGCTGCGCCATGGGCTTCCGGCTCTTGCTGTAGGCTAAACTGATGTCGGCTGGTAGCAGCGCGACCACCAACCTTTCTGGCAACGGTATCTCTCTTCACGCTTGCGCTTGTGCTGTTGGGCCTTGTTGGGGTTGTACTTGTACGGAACGTCATTGAGTTCCCTGGCGCCCCAACTCTGATCGAGCTGGCCAACGAGAAGGAGAGCGTGCGATGACGAAGGATCGGCAACAGCCGGCGCAGCGAGAACAGAAGCAAGACACTCGCGCCGCGCCTGCGGCGCCGGCGTATACCCCCCCACCGTCCCCTTTCTGGGGTAGGTATTTGGTGAGAGCTGGCGGGTGATGAAAAGGGATGCT
>DAIMXP010000192.1:0-3232 GCA_036734945.1 Chloroflexota bacterium | reverse complement strand
CTGATGTGCAAGTCCGGACCCCGGCGCGCCACCGCCCGCTGGTATGCTGGCGGCGCGCCGACGCCCGCAGGGCGGCCGTGGGCCGTGGCAACACACGGTACTGGAACCATGGGCAAACCTCCCCGCCGAGGGGAACAGCCTCGGCGGGAAGGCAGCCTACCCCATCACCAGCGAGTTAGGAAATGCCCTCGCGTATAACCATATCTCTGATTGACGCTTGTTGATGGCATACTTGACTGCGGCGCGTTGCTTGATCCATTTAGCCGCTTCGCGATCCCACCGATCAGGACCGCAATAAAAGCTGCGAACATCGGCGCGCTCGACGTCTTGTTCCCGAAAAGGAATTTTATAGAGTGTGCGCGCCATGCCACTCTTTACCGACCAAGACGGCGACGAGAATTCCATCGGTTGAGGTTCTGAGACAAAGCCAGCACGTTAACGCGCTGCCCGATCTAGCATCGATCGATCCGCCGTTGGCAGATCGGCCACTGCAAATATGGGCCTTGCTGACGTATTACGCCGCCACGTTGTCCAGGCCAGCGCCTCATCTTCGCTCAGGGTATCGTAGAGGAATCCTACAGGCGGCCGTTCCTCAAGTGCATTCCGCCGCATTTCCAGATCCGTCTTCGTGAGCAGCGGTTCCATCTGTTGCCCCTCATTTGGTGCATACACCGAATACGTAGCGGTGGCCGCAACTGTGGTGGCATCCCCGGGCGCAAACGCCGTTATCGTGCTAGTCATACTGCCTGCTCCTCTCCTGCCGCCCCTGATTCTTCCAGGGCTTGCCCACGCACAACGCGGACCAGAACGCTCGCTACTTCATCTCTGTCCAACGCGACCCGAAATGCATAATCCCCTGCTTCGTGGAACTGAATTCCTTGATAATTGACAATTACGGCGACGCCCATTGGTAAGTCAGGCGACAGTGCGGGTTTGAGGTGTGGAATCGGACCATCCACGTCTGGATGAATCGACTGCCCGGACGAATCAACCACGCGAACCTGTAGGTGGTGCTCCTCTCTCCATTCCTCAACGGTCCCCCGCACCTTTAAGACGAGCGAAATTGCTGGCTGTATCGCGGGGAACTGACGTGCCTGGATGATTTGGAAGTCTCCCCCGAGTACCCCCAACTTCCCGTCAGGCGTCAGTGTCGCCGCGTCTGCAATAAATGCATAGGCAAGTTGCATGATGTGTCCGGTACTCCAGCTCTGCTCTCTCGCTCCCTCCCCTTGCCTGGGTGACAGGATAGTAGCACACTATTGTGAAGGCACCCTGAAGTAGCCAAGATGACCCCGCCAACTTTTCCCATTGACGCTGGTCAGCAAATTGGGTATGGACAGCGGCGGTGCGGGGTAGAGGGAGTGCGGGTCCATGAACCATTGTACCGTGTTGTCACACCTCCTACGTTCCGCCGCCGCTGACGCTCATACTCGTCTCCGCCAGCCGGTACCCCGTCATTTCCGCGATCACGTCGGCGGTGATGCCGGAGCTAATGCAGGCGACATCGCGCTCGACGGCCCGGGCTGGTGGGACCGCCGTGAACGGGACAGCGGTGCGCAGATCACCGTCAGCGGCAAGGGCGGATAGACGCGCGCCATTATCTTGCTGGTCGGACCGTGTAGTCGAGTGCCTCGTCGCCCCGCCAGCCCCCGTCTTGGGCAAGGCGAGTGGTGAACGATTCTGTGCTTCAGCGGTCGCGAGACCGGACGGGCCTGCCATCCCGCGCGAGGGCACCACGACACCGATCACCACCTCGGCGGCTGGTTGTCGGCATGGTGACGGAATCGGGATAGCGCCACCATCCTGCACTAGTGGGTCACGCTGCATTTGATTGAGATTCCGCTTCGACAGCGGCGGAGCCGCCGAGACGCCGGTTGCGGGCGCGTTGGCGGCGCTCCTGGCGCTTGCCACCCCACTCGAAGCAGGTGGGTGCGGCATTCCAGCCGGCGACGGCGTCATCCAGCCAGGTGATCAGGTCCTCCTGACTCTGGGGATGCTGGCCGGCGAGGGCGCGACCGCAAACGATGCGCTGCAGCGACTCGGCCATGTTGAGCCAGGAGCCGCTGAGTGGCGTGTACAACGGCATGACGCCATGCTGGAACAACCAGTGGACGATCGACCAACTGAGGTGGCCGGCGAGATTGTCCCAAACGAGGATGGCGCGCAAGGGGGGCAGCGACGTGATCGGCGGATGCCCCAGCCAGGTCTGCCACTGGGCGAGCGCGGGACGGTCCGCTTCCGCCGTCTCGACTACCGGCAGGCCAGCCAAGACCTGCTCCAGTTCCGTCATGAGCCAGGGGTGCAAGACGGCGTTCGTGCCGCTGGTCACCGCCTTGGCGCGCAGGGCGCCGGTGGCCGGACGGAACAGGGTGAGCAACTTCGCGGTCCCACCCCGGACATACTCATGCGGCTGACGCGCCGGCTTGGTCTCGGGCTGCCAGGAGGCGCCGGGCTGGGGGATCGCCTGGTAGGGACCGGCTTCATCCTGGCAGAAGACCGCGATCCCCCCACCTTCCGCCTCGCGGTACGCTTGCTCGATCAGCCCCTTTTTTGCTCGGTCAGCGGGTCCACCACCGTGACCGAGCCACTCTTGCGCTGCCGCACCGCCGTCCCCGTGGGGCACCAGGTTCTGCTGCGTTGATAGGAACTGCCGGCGTCGTGCAGAACTCGCCGGATCGTGGTCGCCTCGATCTCGGGCAATCCTTCCCGTCGCACCGTCCGCTCCAACGTACTCAAGGACCACGTCGCCGTGCCGTCCTGTCGGCGATCCGGTGTCCGCTGCGCCGTCGCGACCACTTTGGCCCGCGCCGCCGCGTCGTAGGTTGGCCGCCGTCCGCGACCGGCGGCGATCCCCAGCGCCGCCAACCCCTGCCGGTTGAAGCGGCGCACCAGCGCCGTCACCGTGCTGCTGCTGGCGAGTCCCGCTTGGCTCGCCGCCGTCACGAACGACTGCCCCTCGGCAACGGCCAACACCGCTCGCGCCCGCCGCACTCGGTCCGCCCGCTCGCTACCGCTGCGACTGAGCCGCTGCACCTCCGCCCGCTCTGCCGCACTGAGCACCCGCAAGGGCTCACGCTGCCGCCGTGCCATCCGTTCCTCCTGTCACCGCACGGCACCCCTCGCTCACCGCGCCTCCGACAGTATAGAACGTTCCTCAGCTAATTGCAGCGTGACCCACTAGTGGGTCACGCTGCAATTGATTGAAATTGTGCTGCGACGGTGCCGGAGCCGC
>DAIMXP010000191.1:0-3434 GCA_036734945.1 Chloroflexota bacterium | reverse complement strand
GCCCGAACCAGCGCCGCAGCATGCCCGTCGCTTTGTGGTAGGGCAGGTCCGCCGCCAACTCCTCCACCGACTCCCGCACCAGGTCCGAGCAGGCCGTCGCCGGCAGCCTCAACTGGGCGTCCACCGGAGCGATGCCGCCGACGCTCCGGCCATAGAAGTAGGGCCGCGCAAACACGATCAGACCAAAGATTGACAGGTAGTGCCGGGCGCGCTCGCTGTGGTAGGGCCGATCCACGCCAGCGGCGTCGCGGTGCGCCCGCCCCGCTGTGGCGGCGGCACGGGTGGCCAGGAACAGCGCCAAGAGCTGGCATCCCAGCGCCAGCAGTTGCCGCAGCAACCGCCGCTCCATCGTGTCGGCGGTCATGCTGCGCCCCTCCTCACCCATGACGTTCGCCAGGATCGACTCGAATTCGGCCCGCAGGTCGTGTACACTCGGGGCAGAGGTGGCAGGCATCCGGGAATCCTTCCGCAAGACGAGTTGTCAACACCCGCATCTTGCCACAGGCCCCACCGCCTGTCACCTCGCCCGCCACACTCCTCCCTCGAGCAACCTACCTGCCCCAATAAAGGTGAAACACACCCTAATCATTCCTGGTACTTCACCGATGCGCCGGGCCTCTGGACCGCCTCCTGCGGCTGCGGCCTGGCCGTCCACGTGATGACACCGGCGCCGGGCCAATCGATGTGGGAATGGACGCAAGATGGCCGGGCGCCACGGTCAGACGCCATGCTGGATGGCATCGGCAGTGTGATCTGGGCACGTCGGGAATTGCTGGCGTCGAGGATACCGGGTAGGAACTGACGTACAGCAAGAGGAATTACGGGTAACAGTCAGCCCGGACACCGCCCCAAAGCCAGTGCTGCTGTTGGCTGTTTCTCGCTCCTGGTAGTAAGGGCCTTACCTGTGGAACGGCCTGTGGAATGCACCTGTGGAAACCCATGGCTTCCACACCCTATTCCACACGTCATTCCGCGGGCAAGTAAGGAACTATGCGCTACAGCGGGTTCCAGGATACACCCTGGTAAGTCTTCGACAGGCACCGGAGAGGGGGGCGGTGCGGACACGAAAGAGGGACCTCAGGCCCTTGCACCAACGGCGGTAGGTTGCTAGGGGTGCGTGGTGAAACCGACACCATATCTCGCACGACGCGCCACACTGGCGTGGGCGCCACGTCCCTCGACCGCTAGTACGAGGTTTTGCAAGTCCTTGGGCGGTTAGGCAGGCACAATCTCCCTTGCACCACGCCAGCCGAACCGCATAGAGACTTCCAGAATCCTGTACTAGACGCCCCGTCGGCCAGTGAGAAGGTTGTAGGCGGCGATGATGATGGCGATGACCAGCAGGACGTAGATGATGCCTCCGGCGATATGGGCCACCAGCCCGATCAGCCAGAGGACAACCAGGATGACGACCACGGCCCAGAGGATACCGACCACAGCGATTCTCACTTTCTCCATTCGATGACAAGACGCATCGTAGCAGACACGGTCTTGGAAGGCCGCAGAATGACGCCAGGATGGCGCTAGACGGGTGACACAGCCCCTTGTCGCGCTATCTTTCCTCAATGGATCGTGCCTCCCGCCGTGTGATCGACGACGACCGCCTCGCCGGCCTCTGGCTGCGGCAGTTCTCAACAGACTTCTTGTTCTATGCGCCCGTGCGGCTGGCCCGACGACACGTTCGGCCTGGTCCAGGTCGAGTTACGCACCATTGCCAGCCATGCGCGGCGCACCATCCGCTGGCTACTGTTCGACAGGTCCGGACTCGTCGACTCCGGCGAACTGGACCTGCCCGCCGTGGCGTTCTGGCAGGCGCTGGCCCATGTGGAACGGCTGCTGCGCGATCGTGGAATCCGTCTGGATGGGCGCGACCAGGTTCAGGAATAGGCCAGAATCGCGCCAGGATGGCCGTAGCGGCTCAATACTCCCTGACGAGGCCAACAGGGCGTGCCGTGGTGCTACGCTCACTAGCGCTGTGGCTTGCATTTGGGATCTTGTGCACACGAAACAATGAGCCAGCATCAAGCGTCCACTGTATGCGCGTTCGCCGATCTCCTGCGCACAGCCCGGCAGCGCGCCAACCTCACGCAGCAGGCGCTGGCGACGGCAACGAAGCTGCCGCGTTCACTCATCAGCGAACTGGAGAACGCCCGCTCCATCATCCGCCTTGCGCACGCCCAAGCATTGGCCGGTCGGCTTGCGGTGACGACGGTGGAGTACAAGGCAATGCTTGCCTGTGTCGATCCCACTGCCGGCACGCGGCGCTGGGGGCCACGCACTGGTATCACGGCAGCGCTAGAACAAGAGGTCCTTGCAAACCTCAATGCCGGACTGAGTGACCGCGAGGCGGCGGAAGCAGTCGGACTCGCGCCGGGTCAGGTGTCGTCGGTTCGACGACTGCATGGTCAGGCTGCGTTGCCCCGTGGCGAACGTACCGCCCGGCAGTTTGCCCACCTCGACCAGCAGATTATCGCCGATTACCGGGCTGGCATGTCCTGGTCTGTGATCGTCCAGCGTTATGACATCCCACGCTCGACGCTGTACGAGTTGCTGGCACGGCATCAGGTACCCCTGCAGCAAAGGTCCGTCCGCCTGCGCAAGAGACGGTAGAACGGGAGCCACCGAAGAAAAGCCCTCGTAATCGCGCCAGGATGGCGCACACGGCGCATTGCGCGCCTTGTGGCTATGATCCACTCTTGGATTGGGAGGGCAACAGATGGCATTTAGCTATCAGAATGGCAAGGGCACGACTTACTACCTGCACGGCCATGTGGCAACGCTGCGGAGCGGACGCCAGCAGCAAATCTACTTCTTTCGCAAGACGTCGGAAGGAAGGCTGGACCAGCTCCCGGACGGCTACGAAGTGAGCGAGGTCAAGACATCCGGGCTGCCCGTGCTGCGGAAGCGGGCAACCGGCTAGCGAGTTTACCGCGACGGTCGTTGATCGGCTGCTGCCGGCGTTGGCGTCGACAGCAGCCGACAGCGGTCCCCATCTAGCCACAGCCACGGCTCCCGGTCGAACCGCTGCGGGTCCAGGGCATCCACAGTCAGGAAGGCGAGCCATTGCCACCAGGTGGTATGCAGCGTGTCCCGCGCCACGGCGAACAGTTCGTCGCGCCGGGCCGTCGAGGGAACGATCACGAGCACGATCATCTCTGCCTGCTGCCAGTGCTTCTTGAACAGCCCCCAGGACTCGTAGAGCTGGAAGGCCCGCAGCTTGCGCTTGAAGCGCTCGTGGGTGAGCGTGCCCATGTCCACCTCGAGGAAACAGGCCTGCACGTCCGCGCCAGCGGCGTAGGACACTTCGAAGTAGGCATCGGGCAGGACCGGCAGCCGGTAGTTGTTGTCAGGGTCCCGCAGCACGATCTTCTTGCCACGCAGCACCCGCTCCGGGATCCAGCGAGAGACCGTCCCATTGGTCCCGTGGAGCGCCG
>DAIMXP010000190.1:0-3945 GCA_036734945.1 Chloroflexota bacterium | reverse complement strand
TACCCTTCACGTCCTCATGCGCCAGCCCCAACCAACCGACGAGGCGGCATGCGTCGGGGACCGGTATGCTACCACTACTCTGGCGCGATCTATGCGAGTCTTCTGGGGAGGAGGTTCGCAGATGCAATTGGTGATCGGTACGGTGGACAGCGGGGCGCTGGAGGAGTTTGTGGCGCAGTTCCGGGTGGTCTTTCCGCGAGCGGTGCGGCGTGCGTCACTGCGTGGAGTATCTACTGGGGTTGGTCTCGGATCTGCCGCGCAAGAATCACCCGTAAACGGGTACCCGGCGCATGGCGGAGGTGCTGCCGGAAGCGACGCTGGAGCAGTTGCAGCAGTTTCTGGTGGACTGTCCCTGGAAAGCGAGCGAACTCGAGGCGCAGCGGTTGGCGCTCATGGTGGAGCGGGGCGCGGGAGATGCGCAGGAGGGGGTGCTGTGCTTGGACGACACCGAACTGCCCAAGCAAGGCAAGCATTCGGTGGGCGTGCAGCGGCAATACTGCGGCGAGTTGGGCAAAAAGGCCAATTGCCAGGCGGTGGTGACGGCGCAGTACGCCGATCCGCGCTGGCAGTGGCCGATGGGCGCCCGCCTCTACCTGCCGGAGAGTTGGTCCCAGGACGGCGCCCGGCGGGAGCGGGCGCGGGTACCCGAGGAGGTCACCTTCCAGACCAAGCCGGCGTTGGCGCTGGGACTGCTGGACGGGGCGCGGGAAGCAGGCGTAGCGCACGCGGTCGTCACCGCTGATGCGGGCTACGGCGACATCCTTACCTTCCTGGAGGGCTTGGAGGCGCGGGACGAACCCTACGTCGTGCAGGTGAGCAAGGCCTTTGGGGTGCGCCTGTCAGAGGAGGTCGCCCAGGCGGCGGCGCAGTCCCTGCCCCCGACCCGCCGACCGGGGCGCCAACGTCGGGACGGCACGCTCCCCCAGGAAAACCCCGCCCGCGCCGGGCGGCCGCGCACCCATCCCCATCCGGTGCAGGTGGCGCCCCGGCACACCACTCAGGAACTGACCGACGCGATGCCCACGGACGGGTGGACAACGGTCACGGTGCTCGACCGCGACGACCAGCCGACCGAGCGGCAGGCCTGCCGCCTGCGCGTCCACCGGGCCCACGGCGACGTGACTGGTCCCCAGGGCTGGCTCCTGGGCGAACGCCCGCTGCCCGGTGCGCTGACGCGAAGCGGCCGTGCGAGGCCAAGTGGTACTTCGCCTGGCACCTGGACGACGCTCCCCTGGCCCGCCAACTCCAGTTCGGCCATCGCCGCTGGGCCGTCGAACGCTTCCATCAAGATGGCAAGCAGGAACTGGGCTTGGGGGACTACCAAGGGCGCACCTGGCCCGGTCTGCACCGCCATCTCGCCCTGGTCTGCCTGCTCTGGTGTTATGCCTTACTCCTCACCGACCAACAGCACACCGCCAATCCGGCGGCTTTCCCCCCCTGCTGACAGCCTCACCCGCGCCCGTCGGCTGTTGCTCGCCCAACTCGGCCTCACCATCGTCTGCCCCACCTGTCACGCCAGCATCCCCCTACCCACGCTCGCCGCCCACCGCGCTCAGCCCCACGCCCCCGGCTGATCACGCCAATGTAGTGCTAATTCCCGGCAGCGGTGACATCCCCATTCAGAAGTGCGAGGAAGTCTTCGGCGCCGAGGTACTTGATGCCCTCGTAGACGTGCCGTCCGTCATTGCCGCGCGGCGGATAGTGACGGCTATTCTCCGACACGACATACTGTGCCCCACTGAGTTTTGCCGCCGCCCAGATCGGATGGTCCCATACGTCAGTCAACGTATCCCAGGCAAGCGGAAACGGTGGCAGAAGTGTGACGACATCAAAAGCAGGCAGCAGCAATTGCATCATCGTCTTCGCGGCCTCGGCACAGCGGCGCTCATTGGCTGCCGATAGATCCGCTTCGGTATCTCCGCGATGAACTCTCTTGATCCATTGCCAGGTCAGCACCCGATTGAGTTCCGCGATGATCCAGGGCGACCATATGGCGGTGAACGCGCGCAACTGTGCCGCCTGCTGCAGGTCGCGACGGAAGCGGGCCGGCACGAGTGAACTGGTATCCACGACTGCGCGGTTGGTCACGTGTGCTGACCGCTCGATGGGCGCTCTGCGCGCCAGGGTACCATCCCGGGTCTGTCCTGTTCGAGTGCCTCCAGTTGATCATCCGTTAGGGCGGCGTCATCATCCAGCACGGCTGTGGCGTCATGGGCTCGATCGGACGCCCGTATGCCGCGAACCAGCGCATCGTCTTGCATGGCATCAAGGGCGGCGATCGGCGCCATCATCCGGCTGCCATGCATCTCGTGCGGCACGTTCAGGCGGCGGATCAGTAACTTCAGCGTGTTCACGGAACGAATCTTGAGATATGCCGCTGCCTCCGTTGTCGTGAGCAATCGACCAGCATCCAGCGCCCCCAATGCCGCCGACACTTTCTGCACGACGCCGGGAAGATCACCTGCCTGAGCACGATCGCGGATAGCCTCCAAGTCTCTGCGTATTTCAGTGAACTCACCAGGGAGCATGGGCGGTCGCCTACGATGCGCTTCAGCGTGCTGCCGCGACGACACTGCTGGCGCTCGTGGCCGACTCAACTGATTCCAGAATCGTCGCCGCGTCGGGTTCCGGCTCCGGCCAATGCGCGGAGGCGCTGGTCGGCAGGACATGCAACAGAAACTCCATACCCAGGATGCCGGAAAGGCGCAGCAAAGTATCGACGCTCGGGCTGTGTTTCCCAAGCTCCAATCGGGAAATGGCCGGCTGGCGCATGCCAAGGCGCTTGGCGAGCGCGCTCTGTGTCAAGCCGTGCTCAATCCGGTAGCCCAGCACCCGGTTCGCCACGGCGCGCGCGAAGGCCGTGCGCGCCCATGCGGCACGCACAGCCGGATCACCCTCGAGCCGCTCCTGATGTACCTCGTCAACGCTGCGCATCTTGGTCATCGCGCGCCCTTGAGCTGACTGCTGTGCGGGAATCCCAGCCGGTCGCCGAACAACTCGAGTTTCTCGAGGGCATTTCGCATGGCCACGTACTCGAGCGCCGCCAGCGCCATGATCTCTCGATCCGCCTCCGGATGGTAGACGATCTCCACTTGGCGAGCATAGCACACGTCTGTAGTGTCGCGGTGTCCGGGTGTCCGGGCAGATGAATCTTCACTACCGTCTATCTGATCCTGGCGTGCGGCTGCCGCTACGCTGCGCTCGCGTTGCGTCCCTACCAGTCGCATGGTGCCGGCCGCCACGGCCTCCGGCTTGCCCAGACTCGGCGCATCCTCCTGGATGCCGCCGGACAGTTCGATCAGCACGATGCAGCGAGCTTGCCCGCACTGTAAAGCAACACTATACTGCAACCGCTGAGAAGGAGCGCTGTTGCCACGCATAGACTCCATCGACATCGACCCACATATCCTCGACAAGATTGAGGTCAAGCACGGCGTCGGCTGGGAAGAAGTAGAGGAGGTCTGCTACACACGGCGACACGTCCAACGGCAGGGGCGCAAGGAGATCCTCCAGGTCTTCGGTCAAACATACGCCGGTCGCTATCTGGTGGTGCTCCTGGCGCAGCATGCGCACATCTGGAAGGTCGTGACGGCGCGGGAAAATGGCGGCGGGCGACGCCACTTCCCGATGCGCTCGACAGTCGCGCATTGATCGCGGGGGCCGAAGACCAACTGGCGCGACCCTGGCGTGTTCTGGTCCCGGCCCGCTGAACCGCGCGATTGCCATGCCGACGTGGCGCGTGGAGAGGCTGGACTGCGCCAGGCAGACGGGCGTCGCCAAGCAGTGGCCGAACCCGACTCCGGATTTGTTCGAGGTCCGGTGGGATGGGGGCGAGTGGCGGGATTGGCTCGGTTCAGTGACTGGCTCCGCCACGATATCACGGCCCGCCATTGCCGACAAGCACGCCTTGCAACGCCGCGAGCGCTTCCGCATAGACGTCAATTG
>DAIMXP010000189.1:0-3955 GCA_036734945.1 Chloroflexota bacterium | reverse complement strand
CGCCCGCCCTGACGCCCTCAATTGTAAAAGTTATTCCGTGACGGCTCCTAAGGCGCGACTTTAGTCGCCAGCCGTCTACTTACGGACTGGTCAGGCTGGCAGATAAACCACCTGGGTACCGTGACGAATCGTCCCCATCGGTCACTCCGCCAAACGGTCCCGAATCGCCTGGACTTTGCGGAGACGCCGATTGGCGCGGCTCAGCACCTCGCGATTGACGACATCCGCGGGGATGCCGCCGCGCAAGGCAGTGAGCACGTGCTCGACGGCCGTAAGACGACACTCGACCGCCGACTCGACCGACCAATGCGCCGAGTGCGGCGTCAGTACGACGTTGTCCAAGCGGCGAAGCACGTCGTTCGCCGGCAAAGGCTCCTGCTCGAACACATCCAGACCTGCACCAGCGATGCGCCTGTCGGCCATGGCCTGCGTCAGCGCTGCCTGGTCGACGATCCCACCGCGCGCCGTGTTGATAAGGAAGGCCGAAGGCTTCATGAGTGCCAGCTCGCGTGTCCCAATCAAGTGCCGCGTGGCGGCATTGAGCGGACAATGCAGGCTCACGAAATCGGACGTACGCAACAACTCGTCAAGGCCAACCAGTTCAAGCTCGCCGGTCCCCACTGCGATGAACGGATCGAACGCCATGACTTGCAACCCCAGACCAACCGCTTTGCCTGCGACTGCCCGGCCGATATTGCCAACGCCGACCAACCCGAGCCGCTGTCCGCTCAGGCGCCGAGGCGGAACTGCGCCGGACCCTGACCAACCACCCGAGCGGAGCCGTTCGGCATCAGCCAGGATGCCCCTGTTCAAGGTGAGCAGCAGGGTGATGGCGTGCGTGCTGACCTCATCAATGGCGTAGCGTGCCGTATTGCAGACCACGATGCCTTCCTCTGTGGCCGCATCCAGATCGATCATATCGACGCCGATGCCGTAGCGAACGATGACTAGGCAGCGAGGAAGTCGGCGCAGGACTTCCCGTGTGATCGGCACCCATGAGATGATCAGCGCGTCGGCGGTGGCCGCCTGCGCAACGATCTCCTCGGCATCGTGTGTCCGCAGGTAGACCCGCTCCACATCGAGCCCTCCCTGTTGGAAGCGCTGCTCCTCCAGGTCGTAATCGGCTGCCACCGTGTCCGTAAGAACCACTCTAAACCGTGCCACGGAACCCCTTCACGATCTCCATGCTGGCCCACCCTACGATAAATCGTAGGGCTAACAACACCAAGCCTGCTAAAGCAGGCTGAAAGCCTCCAAGGTTCGCTTGATATCTCAGCCATTCCGAACTCTTGGTTCAGGGCCTGATTACGACCTATTGCACCAACCCCAGCGCCTCGTCCAACTCGCGTTGATAGGCGTCAACCTGGGAGGTGACGACCTCCTCCAACGTCACTGCCCTCCCGGCCACGCTCGATTCGATGATGGCATAGATCAAGGCGACGTCCCGCAAGGCCACTTCGCCGGTCACTTCCGGTTGACGTCGACCCTGGATGCACTCGGCGAACTCATAGTATTCCAGCGCCAGGATCTTCCGGTCGGTCACAGGGAAGGGAAAATCGTAGCCTGCCACGCGCTCACCACCGAACAGCGCGGCGGCTGCCGGTTCGAGCCGGTAGCTGGGGGCGAACTCCAACACGGCGTCGCCAGTGATCTCGCGGCCTTCACGGTATAACTTGATCGGTCGCCCGTTGCGGTCGCCGGGGGCTGCCAGGGAGCCTTCGCTGCCCCAGAGCGAGCGGTCGTGGCGGCCCTGGCCGTGGCCGGCGTGCGTGTCCAGCCACTGGCCGGTCGCGCCGCCGGCGAACTTGAGATAGCCGAACAGGGTGTCCTCTCCGGTCGCTTCGACCTGCTCCGGCATCGCCGCCGCCCACTTTTCATAAAAACCACCGGGGCCGGACGTGTTGCCGCGATAGCGAATCTTCTCAAAGATCTTGGCCTCGCCGTAGACCTCGCGCACCGGTCCCAGGTAATACTGCAGAATATCGGCGTTGTGGACACCGGCGTCGAGCACGATGGTGCCGGAGCGCTTCTGATGCCGCCAGGGCGTGATCACGATGCGGTTGCCGCCGCCGATGCCGGTCTCCACCATCAAGCGCGGCGTGCCGATCGCGCCATCGCTGAGCAAGGCTTTCACCAGGCGGTTGATCGGGTCGCGGCGGTAGTTCTCTGCCACCGAGAGGACGCGGCCGGCGCGTTCCGCGGCAGCAATCACCTGCCGGCAGCCGCGAATCGTCAGGGCGAGCGGTTTCTCACACTGGACATGCAGCCCCAGGTCGAGACACTCCGTCGCCACACGATGGTGGACACCCGTGTCGACGGTGACGTCCGCGCCGACCAGCCCTTCCATCTGCCGCACCATCTCCGCGACCGAAAGGAAGACGCGCGGCCGGTAGCCCAGCAACCCGACCGCCTCATCCGCCAGGTCCTCGGCGTTGCGTTCATTCAAGTCGCAGACCGCCTGCAGCGTGACGCTGTCAAAGTCACTCTGCGCCAGTTCCGCCAGACCGGTGAGGTGCCGCCGTCCCATGCCCCCGCAGCCGACGATAGCAATGTTGATGTGATCCATCGTTGGTGTACTCCTTCGGGCAGACGGTAGCAGGATGGGGGCGGGAATGCAATGGTGGGAGAGGCGAGGGATGTGGTGTATGTTGGTGCCCAACAAACGACCTACGTTTATGTTTGAGAGTACGGGGCCGCGATTGCGATCGGCGGCCAAGTCACGGGGGCGACTGCTGTCGCACTCCGAGCCGTCGACGGCATTTCCAAGCGACCGCAGTCGCCTCCCGTCGCTTGGCCGCCGATCGCAATCGCGGCCCTGTACTACCCCACCCACCTAATGCTCCCCTCACCAACCGTCCTCACCCGCTCAACTGCCAGCACAGTTGACGCCCGGATCGCCAACCGCCATAGTCTTTGCTAATCACGAGGGAGAAGCATGGTCGCGGCGCAGCCTACGACAATCCAGGCCGGGGCGCTCGTGCGGGCGCGGGGGCGGGACTGGGTGGTGCTGCCGTCCGCTGACCCGGATCTCATCCGGCTACGTCCGCTGACCGGCGGTGACGACGACGGCATCGGGCTGTTCCGCCCATTGGAAGGCCACCTGGTCACGGCAAGCCGGTTTCCAGACCCTGACCCGGCCCGGGCCGGCGATGCGGCCGGCGCGGCGCTGCTGCGCGATGCCGCTCGCCTCAGTTTGCGGGACGGCGCGGCGCCCTTCCGTTCCCTTGGACGGCTGGCCGTCACGCCGCGTCCCTATCAGTTCGTGCCGCTGATTATGGCCTTACGCCAGGAACGGGTGCGCCTGCTGATTGCCGACGATGTGGGCGTCGGCAAGACCGTGGAAGCCGGCATGATCGCCTGGGAACTGCTGGATCGCGGCCTGGCCTCGCGCCTGGCCGTGCTCTGCCCGGCGCACCTCTGCGAGCAGTGGGAGCAGGAACTGCGCGAGAAGTTCGGCATCGAGGCTGCTGTCGTCCAAACGTCGCGCATCGCCCGGCTGCAACGCGATTTGCCGCGTTCCGATCAGAGCATCTACCAGTACTACCGGCACCTCGTCGTCAGCATCGACTTCGTCAAGTCGGAGCGCAACCGCGGCGCCTTCCTGCACAATGCGCCGGACCTGCTGATCGTCGATGAAGCGCACACCGCCGCGCGACCACGCGACAGCGGCGGCCGGGTGCAGCAGCAGCGCTTTGCCTTGCTGCAAGAACTGATGGCGACAGCACCGGAGGGCGGGCGCGAACGGCATTTGCTGCTGGTCACGGCCACGCCGTGTAAAGCCTAGTAATAACCGACACGCCATCGGACACACTACGGGCACTTGGCAACATTCGGCAATGCGGGCCGGTAACAGGGGCGCCTGCGGGCGCACCCCTCCCGCGCGCTCCGCTTGCCGGCCCTCCCCCTGACGGGAGAGGTCCTCGCTGTAGGTCAAGGGGCGGCAAGCAATGGGCGG
>DAIMXP010000188.1:0-3999 GCA_036734945.1 Chloroflexota bacterium | reverse complement strand
ATCGCGCCCGCCCTGACGCCCTCAATTGTAAAAGTTATTCCGTGACGGCTCCTTAATCAGTAGAGGCTCATTGGCAGCCGGAGTGACGCTGCCCGATGGTTGGCTGCTGTCGACGTTGTCCTTAAATCCGGTGGCAAGGCCGTTCTTGCGCAGGATGCGCTTGCCGTTCTGCCAGACTGAGAAGCCGACCCGGGGCGCCTCGCCGGCGTCGTACGGACCATAAGCAAGTGTCACGGTAACCTGCTTGCCCGTTGGTGCGGAGACCGAGTATCCAGCTGTCGTCAGGCCGCCGACACCTTCCAGCGTTCCGGTCGCGGTGCCGTGCAACTCCACAGGCGCCGGTTCGACAAGGCGCTTGTGCGTGTGCGGCGCGGCTGTATCGCCCGAAATCGTCAGCGTGTAGCTCACCGTTTCAGGACTGTAGTTGAAGACCTTGATGAGCAACAGTTCCCCGGCTGCCGGCGTCACCGTTGTCGTAACGGTATTGCTATTAACGTGGTCCTTCAGCCCGGTGGCCTGGCCGTTGCCGTGGTAGATCTTCGTGCCCTTTTGCCAGATGGAGAAGCCCACGCGATGGGCATCGCCCGCAACATAGGGCGAGTAGACAAGCGTGATGGTAACTTTGCTACCCGTCGGCTTGGCGATGGTATAACGGGCATGGTTACCGCCGCTGTCTGGACTGATCGAGCCGGAAAATGTGCCCGTGGCGGCGCCCGCGTCAGCACTGGCAATACTGGTCGTCCCCATCGCCAGTGCGCCGGCTGCCGTCACTGCGCCGGCCATCGTCATAAAGTGTCGCCGAGAAAGCCCTACCCCCTCCAGAGTCGCGCCCTGCATCCGTTGTGATAGCGACAACGAAGTATCCCTTTCTGAAAATGCACCGTCTCCCACAAGACGAGTGCCGGTTGACACAACTGTTCACGTCTCCAATTGCTCCGGCTTCTTCGGCCGTTGCAGTGCTGTCAGGGGCATAGGTGGCGGTGAGCGAGCCATCGTTCTGATCTCCTAGCGCACCTGCTGGGGTCACTCCACGCAGGTCAAGGTTGAGAACAGCACAAGAAAACATCAAGTGTTCGTCAAGAATATATCAAGCCGTCATGGATGGCAAAGATGCTGGCGTCGTATAGTACCAATGAGTATTTGGCAGTTCTGACGGCAGTCGATAGCCGTGTGATGGCGGCCGGCAGGCGCCGGGCCGCAAACGTAGACCCCTCAGATGGTACCCATGCTCGCCCAGACTTCCAGCTTCGTGCGGACGCGCTCGACGACGCTGTCCGTAAACTCATCGGTGAGGGCGTGCCCGCCGAGGTCGGCTGTGCGGATGCCATCGTGGATCGCTTCAAACACCGCCTCATAGATGGCACGGGAGGCGCGGTGTGCAGCGTCGTCCGGAAGATAGGTCAGCAGGGAAGCTCCGGCCAGGATCATTGCCATGGGGTTGGCGATATTCTTACCCTGCAAGGACGGCGCCGTCCCGTGCGGCGCTTCAGCGACGACCACGCTCGGCTGCAACTGAGCATCGAAACTCAGAATCAGCGATTCCGAGCCGGCGACGGAGCCGAACATCTGCAACACGAGGTCGCTCAGGCAGTCGCCATCGCGATTCAATGCAGGAATGGTCAGCGCTTCGCCACCGCTATTCAAGAGCAAGGCGTAGGTCGCATCAATGAGTTGCGGATCGTAGCGCACATCCGGGTAGCGCATGTGGGCAGCGTCCATCTCCTCCTTGAGCATGCCCTCGTACACGGGGCTGACCGTGTACTTCGGACCGCCAAAGACCTTGCTGCGGGTGCGCCGGCCCGTGCGGAGGATCACCTTGCCGTCGATCTCCTCGCGCAAGATGGCATTCGGACTGCCGACGTCGCCTCGGCCCTCGGGTGTGATCGTGGCGGCTTTCAGCCCGTAGTGGGCCTCACGCAAGGCAGCGGCAGCCTCATGTACGACGCCGTTTCGGGAACTGCGCCGGTGTTCGAGGCCGAGGTCAAAGTGCTGGAACTGCAGGTCAAAGCCGATGACCGAAGCATCCAAGACGCGCAGCGCCTCTCTGAGCAACTCCTGGCCGGTCTGATCGCCATCCAGGACCACGACCGTCGCCCCGCTCATGTTGTCTCCTTCTGGCCCTGGCGCGTTCCGCTGTTCTGCCTATGAAGGCATGATAGCGGTTTGCCGTTGGCGACCTCGGGCGGCGATGGTGTACACTGGCGCGCTTACGCGCTCCCTGGCGTAAGTGGGAACAGGGCGTTCAGGCGTTCCGATGATAGCCGGGAGCCGTATTCGCAGGCTTCAAACGCTTCGGCGTAGCGGACGGCGGCGCCACGCTCCGGGCCGTAGCGCTCGACCAGTTTTGCACGAAAGCGATTGGCGATGTCCTGCCCGGCCGTTGCGCGCCGGGACTCGAGCCATTGTCGCCGCTCCTGGTCGGTGGCCGGCACCTCTTGCTCGCGCCGGCCGTTGTAGGGCAGCCACTCGTACATCTGTGAGACGTGGCAGTGCAGCATGTCCATCTTCAGCGTCATCACGTCATCAATGGCCACCACGACGTCGGGTGTAAACGGGTATGGCCGCTGAAAATTGTCGCTGACGTAGCAGATGCAGGGGTTGTCACGCAAATGAGGGGTGTGCGCTGCAATGTTCGGCACCGTTACCATATATGCCGCGTCCTGCACGAGGACAGCGGTGTAGCGATGATCCGGGTGGTAATCGTTCGGCCGTGGCGACAGCACGAGATCGGGCTGAAATTCCCGGATAAGCTCGATGATGCGGCGCCGGTTGGCGAGTGTCGGCTCCAGTTCGCCATCGTGGATGTCGAGTACCTGATAGGTGACGCCGATGACCTTGCCCGCTGCCGCTGCTTCCGCCCTCCGGCGGCGCGCCAGTTCCACACCGCCAATCTCGTGGTGCCCGGCATCCCCGTTTGTCACGGAGACGAATTTTACGACGTGTCCCTGTTGTACCCAGAGTGCTGCGGTACCGCCAACCTTGATATCGCAGTCGTCGGGGTGTGCCCCGAAAGCAATGATGCGCATGTTCTCGTCCTTTCCTGCCACCGGCTACAATCTGCCGATGCCTGTACGCCTGCTCGTCCTCGATATTGACGGGACCCTGCTCGATCCGTCCGGGCAACTCACGGTGCCAACCGTGGCCGCCGTGCGCGCCGCTGTTGCCGCCGGCTGCGTGGTGACGCTGGCCACGGGCCGGCGTTTTCGCACCGCCAGGCCGATTGCCGACGCACTCGGCCTGGAATTGCCGATTCTGGTACAAAACGGCGCGCTGATCAAGGATTCCGTCACCGGCGAGGTACTGTACCACCGGCACCTGTCCTGCGCGGCCGCTGCTGTCGCCATTGCGTATCTCTGGCACGCCGGCCTGCAGCCGATCGTCTACGAGAACGCCTTTACCGGTGAGCGCGTGTTCACCGGTCCAGTCGAGCGCGACGGCCTGGTGAACGGAACGTACTTCGCGCGCCAACCCGATCACTACTTGCGCAGCACGAACCTCGACGCACTCATCCCGACGGTGGCGCCGCTGGAGGTCGCGGCGGTCGACGATGCTGCATGCGTCTCGTCGGTGGCGCCCGGTCTGGCGCATCCCGATCTCCGCCTCATCAACACGACCTATAGCAACGGCGCCGGCTTCCTGGAGGTGTTAGATGCCGGTTGCTCCAAAGCGGTGGCTCTATACGAGCTGGCGCGACGCCTTGACGTACCGATTGCGCAGACGATGGCGATTGGCGACAACCTGAACGATCTGGAGCTGCTCGCGGCGGCGGGTATCGGCGTCGCCATGGGCAACGCGAGGCCGGAAGTGCAGGCGGTGGCGCGCTACGTCACGAGTTCCAACGCCGAAGATGGCGTGGCGGCGGCGATTGCGCGGCACGTGTTAGGACGGTTCACCCAACGCCAATGAAGTTTGACGAATAAAATGGGGGGTCGGCGCCCCGCGTAGGGGCAGGGTACCCTATCTGTCATGCTGAGGGTGTTGCGGGCTGGGGAGAGGACT
>DAIMXP010000187.1:0-4109 GCA_036734945.1 Chloroflexota bacterium | reverse complement strand
CTGCCGCCCTCCCCTCTGGCGGCACCGCCCTCCCTCTGCAAGGCCACGGTGCAATTCCCTGCAATCTACGTCTTCAAAGCACACAGGGATCACGGTAGTGGACGCCGGGTTTGCGGACTAAAACGGCAATCTCATCAGTCCGCAGGTCCTGGCAACAGATGTCGTCCTGGCCGCCGCCGCGGGCCTGGCAGTAGACGAGGGAGCGGCCGTCGGGGGCGCCGGCAGCCGTAGGCTGACCGTGGGGCGACCAGAGGGCGAAGCCGTTAGTGCGGGCGCGACCGATCAGGCACCAGGTCTGCTTGCCTTCCCGGTCCACGGCCCACAGTTCGTCCTCGCGTTGGAACACGATGTATGAGTCGTCCGGGTGCCAGGTCGGCCAGTTGTCGATATGCACGTCGGTCGTGAGTTGTTTGGTCGTGCCGGTTGACAAATCGTAGCGAAAGATGGCACGGGTGATGCGCATGGTGTCCGTGCCGGCGTGGCAGCAGATGGCAGCGCCGTCCGGCGAGAACTGGCCGTGTGTCGCGTGCTGCATGTCAACCGTGCGCTCCAGCGCCAGCCGAGTGCCGATACGCTTCCAGATGCCCAGGTGATAGGTGGGATCGTCATAGGCCATGCTGGTGAGCAGGATGCTGCCATCCGGCCCGAAGGCGGGGTCGAAGCGACTGGAACTGCCATCCTCCAACAGGTAGCGAAAATGGCTCTGATCCAACCACTCCGCCACGAGCCAGCGACCGCTGGTGGGCGACTCGATCACGAAGACCACTTCGTCATCCGACCCCAGTTCGCGGCGGGAGTCCGTCTGCTGCTGCTGCAGGCCATAGGTCCGCTGGAAAGCGTCGACTTCCTCTGGTGTTGCGCCTAACGCCGTGAGCAACCGACCGAACTTTTCGCCGCTCGCCAGCGTGGGCAGGTGGTCGCCCCCGATCCAGCGCGTGATCGTCTGCGCGTGCAGCCCGGAGCGACGAGCGATTTCGCTCAGGCGGAGGTCCTTCGTGCGATGCCGGCGGCGTAGCGCTTCGATATCGCTTTGCAGGCGAGGATGTTTGCTTGCCACTCCGCTGTGCGCCTATTTTGCCCGCTCCTGGTCCTCCAGGAGTCGCCGCAGTCGCTCCAGTTCCTCCGCCTGGCGAGCGAGTTGCTCATCGCGCTGCGCCAGTTCCGCGCGGATCCGTTCTTGTTCGGCATTTGCCCGTTCAAGGGCCTCTCGCGCTCGCGCTCGCTCTGCCTCGACCTCACCCTCACGCAACATGCGCCGCTCGCCACGAGCGTACACGGCGGCGAACGGCCCTTCCAGGGCAAACGCCAGCGCCAACTCCTGGCTGTGCCAGCGCCCCTGTTTGTCCGGTTGCCAGGGTTGGT
This sequence comes from Chloroflexota bacterium, assembly GCA_036734945.1. Lineage (GTDB taxonomy): Bacteria > Chloroflexota > UBA4733 > UBA4733 > UBA4733 > UBA4733. Next base: position 2,747 of record DAIMXP010000187.1, on the reverse strand, counting down.
AGCTCCCGTCAGTGAGGCGCCAGGCGCGCAGCCGCTCAGGTAAATAGCGACTGGTCGGATCAAGCATGAGGTACTCGCGCACCCCGGATGCGGCGTAGCTATAGCCCTTGCCATTTTCCATGTCGAGATCCCACTTGTACGTCCGTTCGCTCAGCATCTCCACGACCAGCACCGGCGGGCCGTCCACGCCGACCGCCATCGAGCCGCGATCCTGGTCCATCGGGCGGCGGTAGACGAACATGTCGGGCATCGTCGAGTACGGGGAGCCGTCGGGATGGGTGAAGCCGCTGACCGTGGTCTGACTGAGCGCCTGCCAGGGTACAGGCTGTCCGGCCAATGTGAGCGTGTGCGCCACCTCGTTGATGCCAAAGCGCACGTTCATGATCGTCATCTGGTGGAAGTCGGTACCCACCACGCTCTCCTCGGTGTCGTCCGGCGGCCACGGCTGCCGAGCAAGCTGGGGCCTCGGCAAGGTCTCAATCGTGCTGGCCATCGTCGTACCTCCTCGCTGCTTCATTGTAGGCGATGCAAGGCCGGTGTGGCACTCCTTGGTTGCCGCCTCGGCCGGCTGAGGAGCAACTTCCTGCTTGTGGAGCGTGTCTGGCAGCCTGCTTGAGCAGGCTTGTCGATCGTAGCCCTACGCTTGAGCGTAGGGCGGGCCGGCCATTCGCACGTACTGGCGGGACGCTACCGGCCGCTCAGGAGGGCGAGAGCACCATCCCTCCGCAGACTGGAATCACCTGCCCGGTAACATAATCCGAAAGATCGCAGGCCAGAAACTCCACGACCTTGGCGACATCGTCCGGCCAGCCCATGCGCCTGAGGGGAATCGTCTTCTCCGCCGCCGCACGCCGCACTGGATCGTTGCGGTTCAGTTGACCGATGGCACGGGAGGTGAGAATCAGCCCCGGCGCGACACAGTTGACGTTGATGTTGTCGGGCCCGACCTCACCGGCCAGGACACGGGTGTACTGGGCGATGCCGGCCTTCGCCACGCTGTAGTGCGTCAGGGTGCCGTTGCCGCCGCCGCGCAAGCCGGCCTGCGACGACACATTGATGATTTTGCCGGAATGCTGCTGCTTCATCGGACGGATCGCAGCCTGGCAGCAGAAGATAGTGCCGACCAGGTTCACGTCGAGAATGAAGCGGAGATCCTCCTCCGGCATATTGGCTGATCGGCTGCGATCGAAGGGCGTGAGCGCTCCGCCAGCATTGTTGACCAGGATGTCCAGGCTCCCCAGTTCGGCCACAATCTGGTCGACCATTGCCTCCACCTGATCCTTCTTGGCAACGTCGGCTTCGATACCAATTGAGCGCCGACCGAGGTTGCGGACCTCATCCATGACGGTCGCCGCTGTCAGCTCTTCGTCCCATTCTTTGGCGGAATCCAGCCGGATATCATTGATGACCACGTCGGCGCCGGCTCGCGCCAGCCGTAGTGCATAGGCGCGGCCCAGGCCGCGCCCTGCGCCGGTGACGAGCACCACTTTGCCTTCCAGGCTCACTGCATCTGCTCCTGTTCTACCCTGATCTACATTTTCTGGATGCCCAGCCGGCCATTCGTCGGCCGCCTGCTAGCGGGCCGCCGCTTTGGCGCTCCCAGCCAGGAAGTTCCGGTGCAGGCTGTCCGGCATGATCTGCATCAACTCCAGGCGGTTGCCGTCCGGGTCGGTCAACCAGTACTGCCAGTTGCCGTCGCGCCCCTGGCGTGGCGGGTTGCCCGTGCGAGGCAGGCCGCGCGCTTCCATCTCGTTGATGGTCTGTTCCAGGTTGTCAACCTCGAGTTGCATGTGCCGGTAACTCCCCTTGTTGCCGGAGAAGTCCTCGGCGGTGTCCGGTTCCGGGAACAGTTCCAGAAACTGCTCACCGCCCAGGTGGATGTACTTAATCCAGGGTTTGCCGTCCCGGTCAATATCGAACGCCTGCTTCATCCCCAGCAGATCACAATAGAAGTGCAGTGACTTCTCCAGATCGCGCACCCGAAACGCCGTATGGCCGATCCCGGTGATCATAATAAACCTCCTCGCCGAGTGTGCCCGCCGCCCAGCGGGCCCGTCGTGATGGCGAGTGTAGCATCAGGCGCAACCGGCGACCTTCCCAATGCATAAGTCGCGTAAGGAAATTAAGGATAGCAACGACAGCCCGGTCACACGGCCGGAGCGCGGGCGTGCCGGTCAAGTAACGTCGCCATCCGTCTGAATGGTGGACCGGCGCTCCAGGCGGAGGTGGTCTCGTCGTTACCTGGCGAGCATCACGAACTCCGTTAGCGATTGCAAATTTCGTTCCCAGAAGATCGAGATACCGGCCGCCTGTGCCCGCTCCAGGTTTTCAAGCTTGAAGACGCCATCCAGCACAGCGGCGGGAATGACGCCCTGTCCGAAGGCACGGGTCCAATTTGCTGCCTTGTTGCCAACCTCGTGATTGAGCCGTTTGTAGCTGTTGACCTCACTATTGCTGACCTTGCATTCAATCACCAGCAGCCGGTCGGACAGACCAATGGTGAGATCGGCCCGTGTGCCACCGACGCTCGATTGCCGACAAAACTCCCCGGGCGCGAGAAAGTCGCGCGGTGATCCAATGGGGCGCGGTGAAACTTTCCGAAGCTGCAAGGGCTGGAGCAGAAGAAGATCCTCCACGGCCTGCTCCTGACGGCGGGAGGCGACTGTCCGCCGTTCGGTAGCCGCCTTCTGCGCAGCTAAGAGGGCTTTCAGATAATCCCTTGTGGGGGTAAAATGGGAGGAGGTTTG
>DAIMXP010000186.1:0-4321 GCA_036734945.1 Chloroflexota bacterium | reverse complement strand
AGGTATCCTACACCCTCAACCAACCCACCGGCGCGAAAACTTGTGGCGCACTTCACCGCGGCCTGCTGACGATGGGACTGACCGCATTCTGCTATAATTTTGGCTTCTTTACGCTCCTGGCCTACGCGCCATTCCCGATGCGGCTTGATGCGCACGGCCTCGGCTTCGTCTATTTCGGCTGGGGCTTACTGCTGGCGATCGCCTCGGTGTTTCTGGCGCCGCGCCTCTCCGCGCGCTTCGGGACACTCCGCACGATGTATACGGTGCTCAGCTTGATCGCCCTGGACCTCTTGGTGATGGGGATCGACGCCGGCTCACAGGCAACGCTGATCGTGGCAGTGATCGTTTCGGGCGCTTTCCTGGGCGTGAATAACACCCTGGTGACCACCACCGTGATGGAAGTCTCGCCCGTGGCGCGCCCGGTCGCCTCGGCGGCCTACAGCTTTGTGCGCTTCATGGGCGGCGCTATCGCACCCTAGCTGGCGGGGAAGCTGGCTGAGTGGTACGCGCGTCAGGTTCCCTTCTACGTCGGGGCCGGCGCCGTTGTCGTCGCCATCCTCGTCCTTGTCTCGGGCCGCTCCGTCCTGCGGGGCATTGACGCTGTCACGGTACACGCGGCACCCACTGCCCAGGGAGACCTGGAACTCGCCATTGTCGGCGCGATGGACGAACCGTGAGCCGGCGCCGAAGCAGCGGGTGCCGCGCCGTTCTCGCTCGTCCAGAACATGCCGGTACCCCCAGGTATGGCGGCAGAGCTGGCCGACTGTCAGGCTGGACGTGAAGCAGCATCCGCTTTGCACTACGCGCTTCTGGCCAGTGCGTCCCCGTCAGCCTTTGCCTCAAGGCCCGATGTTGGTGACCAGGGCTGGATTGCCCAAAGTCGAAAGGCCACGGTACTGTCTCACTGCGCTCCACCTATTCCAGTGGCGGAGCCCCCGCCGCGGCCCGTCTGGTGGCCTTGTGGAATGCGAGGCCGCCGCCTGAGATGGGCAAATGAGCACCGGGCCGCCGGCGTCGTGGAGCACCTGTGCGACGGTCCACAGCGACGTTTCACCCAACACGAGGAGCGTTGGCAGGTCACTGGCAGCGGCCAGAATCATCTGGGCTACCGTTGTCGTCGATCCAGCGTCACCGCTCGGGTTGCCACCAGTGCCGACCAGACCACGATCGCTGTCGAGGCGCAGGCGGTGAACGCGTACGTCTGCCAGCTCTGCCAGGCCCACGGCCAGCCGCGCCGCTGCGGCCGCTGAGGAGGAGGCGGTGTCCACGATGACGATGCGGGTCGGCGGATTCGACGAAGCACTGCCGAACAGCAGGAGAGGGCAGGGCGCCTCACGCAGGAGCGCACCGGCAACACCAAGCGCCACGTAGCGCCGGAACCGCCCGTGACGATGTTGACCGAGCAGCAGGAGGTCCGCCTGGAGCTGGACCGCCAACGCCGCAATTTCCGTGGCGGGTCGGCCGGGCAGGAGATGGGTGGCCGCGACGGTACCACCGAACTCCGCAATCATCCGGGTGCCGATCGTCAAGAGGAAGCGGCCAGCGCCGGCCATGGCGTCGAAGTAGGCCTGCGGAACGGGCATCATGGACACGGGCCAGGAAGGATACGGCCAGACATGCACGAGGTGAACAGCAGCGCCGGCTTCGCGGGCGAGAAAGGCGGCAGCACGGAACGCGCCCGCCATCTCCGGCGAGCCGTCAGTGGCCAGTAACACCGTCCGGGGGACCTTACCCATGACGCCGCTCCTTCCGTGCCGGCTCGACTGGTGTACGGTGGGAAGGAGCAGCACCGCCACATCCACCGCAACCGGTCGCCCGTTAGGCGGCTGCCCTCCGCAGGCACGCCGCCCGCACGGCTTCGCGGAGGGCGAGCGTCACGTAGCCAACGAGCCCCGCGACCGAGAGGCCGATCACGAGGATTGCCACAACCAGGTCGTTGCGGGTAGCGAGTGCCCATGGTTGCCCCGCCGGCTGGTAGCCCACGACAAAGGGGGCGTAGGTTAGCCAGAGACCGCAGAGCAAGGTGAGGATGAGGGCGTAGACGCCCAGAGATATGCGCTTCATCGTCCTTCTCCTTCCGGTCGGCGATAGGCGGCGGCGGTGGCCGTGCTATTCGATGGCGGAGTGATCCCTCGCCGCTCCGCCATATCGGCCAGCAAGGCCGTCGCCATTGGCAAAAGGACCCGTTCGAAGTCAGTCTGTGACGTTGGCGCCGGTGTCGGCGGCGCGGCCGGCGCAGTCGCCTGGGGGACAACTCGGCGTTCAATGACGCCAAGCCGGCGCAATTCCGCCAGCAGCGACATGGCGAAGAGGAGGACGCCGACCAGCGCCACCACGGCGATGACCAGCCCCACCCAGAAGTCGTTCTTGGTGGCGCCGAGCCAGCCGGCCCCGCCCGGCTGGTAGCCAAAGGCGAAGGGCGCCTGCATCAACCACAATCCCGCCACCATGACGCCGAAACTCGCGACAGCTCCCAAGATGTGCTTGCCCATTGCAATGTCCTTTCATATCGTGTCCTTCCGTTGTCCGGGAGCGTCGTCCCGTCCCATGCTCTAGCGCCTTGCCACCTCCGTTCCTGTGGCGTTGGGAAGCGCCATGGGCAATGGCGCCGGCGCCGTCAGGCCACCCAGGTAGAGTTGCGCCAGGGTGTCGAGGAGGCGCTCTTCGGTCACGGCCCCATTCCCGAGGATCGTGCGATAGGCGTGCGACGTCACCAGGGCATAGAGCGCGCGCACGGCAATGGCGGTGTCGATGCCGTGCGCGAAGATGCCCTGCGTTTTGCCCGCGTCGATGATCGTGCTCAGGACGCCACTAATCTCCGTCATCAAGGCGCGGATCGTGGGTTGCTCCCGCACGGCGAGGACCGGCGGCCCCGCCATGTCGCCGGCCACCCGCAGCGCCTCCCCATGGGAACGGAGCAGCACCCGCAGCGCCGCCGCCAGCGCCGCCGAAGGACTGGTCGCCTCGGATTGAATCTGACGCAACGTTTCCAGCAGGCTGCTCAGTCGCCCTTCGAAGAGCGCGAGCATCAGGACATCCTTGCTCGGGAAGTGGTGGTACAGGGTGCCTTTCGACAGACCCATCTGGCCGGCGATGTCGTCCATCGAGGTATCCCGGTAGCCACGTTCCATTAACACGTCCGTCGCCACACGGAGGATCTCCTGCTCGCGCTCCCGCCACTGTCGCACGCGGTAGGGCTCTGCCGCCACCATCTGCCTCTCCCCTTTGCTCGCGCTTGCTTTTCCGCCCTTGTACGGTAGTATCTACGGATTATACCGGATCAGTCATTCCTTGAGCAAGACGGTCGGGTCCGGTTCACAGTGGCGCGGATTGCCGCCTTTCCGTAGTATCGTCTACCAATCAAAGGAGAAAGGGAGCCGACAATGGTGGTAAAACAGGCGACGGTAACAGATCGGGCAGCCGAGACGAGCCTGCAATTTCTGAACGTGCTCTTCGGTGATCGGCAACGTCGCGCCTTTGCCGTCCAGTTATGGGACGGCAGTCGTTGGGAACCATCGGCGGGAGAGCCGGCGCGTTTCACCATTCACTTGCGCCACCCGGGGGCGCTCCGGGCCATGTTCTGGCCACCAGACGATCTGGCCATGGGCGAGGCCTACATCTTCGATGACTTCGACATTGAGGGCAATATCGAGGCGGTGTTTCCTCTCGTTGACGATCTTTTCGCCGATCAGCAGCTTGGTCTCGCCGGCAAACTGCGGCAGGCCAAACGCCTGTTCACGCTGCCGTCCGCACGCAAGCAGCGCGGCGCTGACCACGGCGTACGCCTGCAAGGCGGTACGCACTCGCTGGAACGGGATCGTCAGGCGGTGAGTTACCACTATGACCAATCCAACGAGTTCTTCGCCCAGTTTCTCGACAGCCGGATGGTGTACTCCTGCGCCTACTTTGCCACTCCAGAGGAGAGCATCGAGGAGGCGCAGGCCCGGAAGCTGGACTACCTCTGCCGGAAGCTGCGCCTGCAACCGGGCGAGTCGCTGTTGGATATCGGCTGCGGCTGGGGCGGCCTGGTCCTTCACGCGGCGAAGCACTATGGCGTCTATGTCACGGGAATTACTCTGAGTGCCCGTCAAGCGGAGCTTGCCAACGCCCGTATCAACGAGGCAGGGCTGGCCGGCCGTTGCCGCGTCGAGCTGCGCGATTACCGGGAGGTGGCGGCGCCGGACGGGTACGACAAGCTGGTCAGCGTCGGCATGTTCGAGCACGTGGGCGAGGCGCAGTTACCAACCTACTTCCGGCGAGCATGGAGTGTCATTTTACGCCCGATACTGCTCATAGGGTTCACGGCCAAAGGGCGCCAGGG
>DAIMXP010000185.1:0-4475 GCA_036734945.1 Chloroflexota bacterium | reverse complement strand
CCGAGTGGATGGCGTCGGCCGCTGGCGACAATGGCGCCCACTCCTCCGCGGCCATTCCTGAGGTGATGAAATAGCCCTGCTCCGCCTGGCGGCGCGTTGGCATCGTGGCAGCGCCGCGTGAACGACCCGCTGGCGGGCATTCCCCTGCTGCCGGACTGAGCCGTGCCGGACGGCGCTACCCGACCGGCTGCGGTGTGCTCTTGAGCAGCCCCGCCAACTCCTGCTGCGCGCCGTCCAGGGCGGTCGAGACGTTCTGTTGCCCTTGCATAGCGGCGGTCACGTGCTTCGACAGGATTTGCACTGCCTGATCCATGGCCACGTACTTGGGGACAAAGCGGGCCATCTGCGGATTGAGCAGCACCTGGGCGAAGGTGGCATTGGCTTTGGCGCTTACCAGTGAGGGCATGGTGTAGGCGGTGTAGGAGGGATCCTGCGTGGCCGACTGGCGGGAGGGGCAGCCGCCGGCCACCTTGGAGCGGATGATCTCCGCCTCCGTGCTGGTGAGGAACTTCAGCCAGGTCCAGGCGGCCTCCGGATGGACATTCGCTTTGGCGATGGCGATCAGGCCCGGTGTGGTGAAGGTCACCGACTGCTGCGTCGTGGGCGCACGCGGCAGCGGCACCACGTCGAAGGTGAAGCTGGTGACCGGCTGCATGGTGCTGAAGAAACCCCGGTTGGACCGGAACATGGCGGCCTTGGCAGTGGGGAAGACGTTGGCGCCCAACTTGACGCCGGGGCTGGAAACGGTGACGCCATACTTTTGTACCAGATCGACAACGAACTGGACGGCATCTACCAAGGGCCGTTGCTTGACGAGCACCTGCTTGAAGTCGGGGCTGAACACGTCGCCGCCGTTACTCCACAGCCAGGGCAGCAGTTGGGTGCCCGTGAAGGCGGTCCCTTCGCCGGCCTGCACCACCTGTCCGGCAGCATCCTTTTTGGTGAGTTTCGTCGCGGCGTTGAGGTAGTCACTCCAGGTCCAATCCGTCTTCGGCAAAGCAATTCCGGCCGACTGGAAGGCGTTGATGTTGTAGTACTGCAAGATGGCACAGCCATCGGGCGGCAAGGCTACCTGATTTCCCTGCCATTTGCCCCCTTCCAGATGGGCGGGGAAGAAATCGTTAGGATTCACTTCCTTGGCATCGCGCGCCAGCCGGGCGCTGAGGTTGAGCAGGCTGCCGATCGCCGACGCCACAGCCGAAGTAGCGGCAGAGCTTTTCCAGTGTCTCGAAATCGACCCGCGTGGCCGTGGCGTAGTACAGCGTATGCGCCGTCGTGCGGCTGATGCCGGCGCCGCGCCCGCGTCGGCCTGGTGGCTGACGCGGTGCGGATGCTCGGCGCCGCTACCAGCAGCCATGCCTGGCTACGGTTTCCGACCGACGGCCGCCAAGACGCCGCTGCGCGCTGGCTGCTCCACCAAGGGGTCGTGCGGCCCCTCTGGTCGCCAGCGCGGGGTGGAAACCAGCCCGGGCGGCACCAGCTCCCACCTCTCCAGGAAGGCCGCAATCTGGGCGCGGGTGCGGGCCTTGACCGGGTTGGTCGTGCCGGCGTAGAGCCGTTCTGCCCGCGCCACGACCTCGGCGGGGACGCCCTCGTTGGTGCCATGCGAGAGGACCAGGAAGCTGCCTGGCACCAGGCGCTCCCGCAGCGTGCGCACGATGCGGCGGGCGTCGCCGTCGTCGGGGATGAAATGGAGCAGCGCCACCAGCAGCACCACCACCGGCCGCCGGAAGTCCAGCAGCCCTTGCACCGTTGGATGGCCGAGGATCGCCTCCGGCTGGCGGGCGTCGACGGCCCGGTCTGCGGCTAGCGCCGCGCGCAGTCGGCGGCCATCCCGCCTGATCCCCCCTGTGAGGCCGTGTGCGGGACGACCTGCGGCCCGGCCGGCGGGCCTGAGCGCGATTGCGCATTCGGACCTGGCGGCGTGGTCGGACCCACCAGGCCCTGCGTCGCCGCGTGCATCGCTCGATAGGCATCGACGGTCGCCTGTTCCGGCGGCGACAAGGTGGGATAGGGCCCGCGCGCCAGCGTCATCGTCCCGGCAGCCCCCTGCGTCACCGTGGCCGTCCCCGTCGTCGCGCGCGCCGACGTCGCCGCTGGGGCCGCTGGGGCCGCTGGCGCGCCAGCCCCGCGCGCGGTCTGGGTCGTGGCCTCGGCGCTCACAGTGGGCGAGGCCGACGCAGGCGCACCAGCGGCCCCAGCGGCCCCAGCGGGGCAGGGGGACGGTCCTGCCCCGCCGCCCGCGGCCGGTCCGCAGGCGGCGGCGAACGCGAGGACGAGCGCAAAGGTCGCCATGTAGCCTCTCGCGGTATCAACCGCGCGGAGGGGAGAGCGCTCGGCCCGCAACTGGATGTTCACCGCCGCCTCCTCGCGGACCCCGACCCCCGCACATGCCTGGACCGGACGGGCTGTGCCCACCGGCGTCAGTATACCCACCGCACGGACCCCGTGCGCCTCACCGCGCCGACGGTACGGACGACCGCGCGGGGTCGGCATCGATGAGGTGCCGAGGCGCGGGCCCCATCAAGGCGTCGGCGTGAGGTCGCGCTGACGCCCGAACCAGATGAAGCGCGGCTCCACGACGGTGCAGGGATCGCTCGGGGGAGAACACTGCAGCGTGTAGCTCGTCCCGACCCAGGTGTTGGAACTGCCCGAGGCGACGCGGACGGTGAGATAGTCGCCCCAGGCGTTGTTGGCGGGACCGTTGCTTCCATTCTGGACGTACCCAGCTTGCCAGCACAGGATGCCGCAGTTGTTGGCGGTGACATCGTCGCGCAGGAGCACATTTGAGCTGGGAGCATAGGACGGCGCGCTCCACTGCGCGCTCATACCGAGGCCGCCGAGGTTACTCACGGCCACCGATCCCCATGCCCAGGCGTTACTGTCGCTGTAGATGATGGGCTGAGTGTTCAGCGACATGTCCGTTTGGTTGACCTCCACCGCGTGGATGTACGGGTAATTGAAGGTACCGAGCCCCGCGGTGCCGTTGTTGGCATCCCAGAAGAAGCCAACTTTGCCATTCTCGACCCAGCCGCCCTTGATCCAGTCGTTATCGTTGCCGCACATGTTGTGCGGGTTGCCGGAGGTAGCGTCAGGGCTGGGGCACTTCGAGGGTGGGGGGTTGTACGCGGAGTGGCCGACGTCGGCCCACGTGATGACGCCGCTCCCCTCCGTCCAGGTGTAGATCCGCAGCGTGGTCGTGTTCAGATGGCGCGCGAAGTACATCTTGCTCATCTGCGTCTGCACGCCGCTCGTCGGGCCGAAGCCGATCCCGCTGTCGGTGTACCAGTAGACGTTGGGCGCGCGCTGGGCCAGGCTGCTCAGCGGGATGCCGATCATCACGGTGTTGTTGCAGCCGCCGCCGGTGAGGCAGACGTTCGTCGTCATGAAGAGGTTGTTCGCGGACAGCGCCAGCTTGGGATAGTCGAGCCAGTAGCCGGACGCGAACCCTAGGGTCTGGGCGCTGATATCCCAATAGCTCCAGCCGGTAGTGGCCAGGTTGCTCTGGTCGATAGGGATGGCCAACCGCTGCACGTTGTTGCCGGCGGCGTCCCGTTGGTATTCGACCTCCCAGATCAGCAGGTTGTAGTTCGGGTCGTAGATGGTCACCTGATCGCAGCACCACGGCTGGCCGCTCGGTCCCGGGGGCAGAGCCTGACCGGGATTCACATAGGTGAACGTGCTCCCCCCGTCCGCCGAGGGCGCCGCGAAGTAGTTCCCGGTGTAAAAGACGGTGTTCCCGTGGTTCGAGACGCTGGGTTCGAAGGACGTGCTGAGCCCGACGCCGGAGGGCGGTACGCCCTGCAACGACGTGCTGCGAAACACTTGCAGATCCGTGGCGGCAGCCTCAGCGATCGGGGCGCCGAACAGAGCGGCGGCGAGCGGCGTGGCAGTGCGCACGGTCGACGGTCCCGTCGAGGCGTGCGTCACTGGCGCTTTTGGCGTTCCGGGCGACAGTTGAGCGGTCGGGTCCACCGGCGTCCTCGCGGAGAGCGAAGTGCGGCCGGCGACAATAGCGTCCGCCGCGGCTCGCCTGGCGGTTTCCGACTGGGGATTCACCGGGTACGGCCCGTGTGAGACGTGCGTCTGGAGGATCGGACCGACGTGGATCGGGGCCTGCCCTGTCCGCAACGGCGGAGACGGGGTGACGCCGGGCGTCGGCACCGCCTGCGCAGATGCCGTGGAGGCCCCCATGGACCACGAGCCACCGGTTGCTTGCGTTTGGACGGCCGCGGACGCTATAGTCACCGCGGTGACGATCGACACCGCGCGCAACGCTCTCGTGAGCGACCGGGTGGCCCTTTGGCCAAACCTGGGCAGGAACATGGAATCACCCTTTCCTCTCTGCTCTTCTAGGCGCCGGCCGGGCCAGGCGCAGGACGCTCGATGGGACCGAGGCACGCTGGCTCGACAGCAGCGCACCTTAGGAGCCGTCACGGAATAACTTTTACAATTGAGGGCGTCAGGGCGGGCGC
>DAIMXP010000184.1:0-4765 GCA_036734945.1 Chloroflexota bacterium | reverse complement strand
TCTCGTCTCTATCTCCATCGCCTTGCTACAATTACTTATTAGTGAAAAGGCTTCTCAGACACCGCCGTCTGGTACCACGGCGGCATGCCGTCGGTCCCGCTGCGCTGGGTCCTGGTCCGCGACCCCAAGGGCGCCTTCGCCACCCAAGCCTTGCTCTGCACCGACCTGGACGCCACACCCCAGCAGATCCTCGCCTGGTTCGTGCTGCGCTGGCAGCTCGAAGTCACGTTTGAGGAGGCCCGACGGCATCTCGGCATTGAGACCCAGCGCCCGCTGACGCCCGCAGGGCGGCCGTTCGGACCTGGCGATCCGCCGCACCACCCCGGCCTTACTCGGCTTGTTCTCGCTCGTCACCCTCCACGCTCACCGGCAGGCGGAACTGACACCCACGCCGGTCCGCCGCGCCGCCTGGTATGCGAAAGCCCTCCCCACCTTCTCCGATGCCCTCGCCCTCGTCCGCCGCGAACTCTGGGTCCACGAGGGTTTTGCGCTGTCCGCTCGCGACCCCGATATCGTAAAACTCCCACGCAAGTTCGTGGAGCATCTGACCGAGACCCTCTGCTACGCCGCCTGAAGGGCCAAAGTCGAGCTAAGGTAGCCCCGAACCAATTACTGATGCATTCTGGCAGCTGTCGGCCAGGGGGATCCACATCGACAATTGTATTAGTTATTTATTCGCGGCCCCTAACTGGATCCCCTTGTGCCGGGAGAAGCGGGTGGCGGACCTGCTGGCGCAGGCGGTGATTCAACCGCGCAGCGGGAGTGGCGAATCGTTCTTCCAGCAGGCGGCGGTGAGCTTCGTGTCGGGGCTGTTCATGTACACGGCGACGGAGATGACGGTGGCGACGCCGGCGACGAGCTACCGGCTCCTGGTGGAGGGTGGCGTGGCGTTGCTGGAGCGCTTCGGGGCGTCGGAGGTAGCGTCCTGCCGGTTGCTCGCGAACACCTACGGAGCGAATGACCGGACGCGGGACAGCGTGCTGGCGGAGGTGATCAACAAGCTGGGCTGGCTGGACGATCCGGCGGTAGCGCGCTTCACCTCGGCATCAGTGCAGCCGCCGCAGTTCTCCCAGCTCTTGCACACGCCCATGGCGCTGTACTGGGTGCTGCACGAGCGGGACGTGGACCGGCTGCGCCCGCTGACCGCCCTCTTTTTCACGCTGTTGCTGGATCAGTTGACGGCGCCGCACGTGGCGCCGGCGCAGGGAGCGGTGCCGGTGACATTCCTGTGGGACGAGTTTGGCAGCGCGGGGACGATACCGGGGATGGCGACGACGATTGCGGTGGCGCGGGGCCGTGGCATCGGCCTGGTGCTGGGGCTGCAGGCTCTCGCCCAGTTGGACGAGCATTACGGGCTGGCGGCGGCGAAGACGATCCGAGCCAACGCGGCGACGAAACTGTTCCTGCATGGCATGGAGCCGGAAGACCTGGACTATGCCTCCCGGCTCTGTGGCGAGACGACGATCGTGCATGAGAGCGCCAGCCGGTCGGAGCAGGGCTGGGGCAACAGTCGCCGGAGCTACAGTGAGCAGGCGATGGGACGGCGGCTGTTCACGGGGGACGAGGTGCGGCGCATGCGGCAGGACACCCTGCTGATGGTGACGGGGAATCGGCCGCCGGTACAGGTGCGGAAGCGGCGCTGGGAGCGGCCGCCGTGTGCGGGGCAGGCGACGGCGCTGGGAGCGGCGGTGGCCTGGCAGCCGTTGCGACGAACGGCGTGAGGGATGCCGCGGCCGGTGGACGATCCCTCCTTTGGCGCTGGTCGTACTACAGTACCGTAGCGATGGACTACCCACGCCCCGAGTTGCACCGGAATATGTTGCAACCGAACCTGGGCCTGAATACCGTTCGCCAGACCAAGGCGAAGAGCTGGGAGCATGTGCTGGTTTCCGACGCGCCGACTCCGGCGGTCTATCTGGAGATAAAGGACGGATCGAGCGTTTTCCCGCTCTACCTGTACCCAGACGCATCCGGCGAAAGGCATAACCAGTTCGGCTTGTTCGACGGGGAACACGACGGGAAGGCGCAGGCGCGCCGTCCTAATCTCGACCCGGCGTGCATCGCGGACGTGGCAGCACGTCTCAAACTCGGGTTTACTGCGGACGGCACTGGTGATTTGCAACAGACCTTTGGGCCGGAGGACATCTTCCACTACATCTACGCCATTCTGCACTCGCCAAGCTACCGCAGCCGATATGCCGAGTTCCTCAAGATTAACTTCCCGCGTATCCCATTCACCTCGAACCTCGATCTCTTCCGTGCGCTGTGCTCCCGAGGTGCGGCGCTAGTGCGCATGCACCTCCTGACCTCCGCCGCGCTGTCCCACCGAACCGTTGGCTTCCCCATCCCCGCAATGAACGGCGAGAACCTCATCGAAGCCGGGCATCCGCGCTATGTAGCGCCCGGCGAACCCGATCCCGAGTCGGGAAAGCTTGTGGAGACCGGGAGGGTGTACATCAGCAAAGGCAATCCGAAGACGGGTGCGCGCGGCCAGTATTTCGAGGGTATCCTTACCGACATCTGGGAGTTGCAGGTCGGCGGCTACCAGGTGTGTGAGAAGTGGCTCAAGGACAGGCGCGGGCGGGCGCTGAACTTCAACGACATTAGGCACTATCAGAAAATGATCGGTGCCTTAGTCTGGATTTCGCACATTGAACATTCATTCGAATATTGTGTGCTTTTCGACCGATCTGCCGTGCTCTTGCCGGCCCAACCGGGTCGGTGGGAGCGTGGTCACCGCCCGGATGGCGTCCGCGTAGCCGCTGCATAGACGTTCAAGAGGCCGCCTTCGCTGCCGGAAGCGGGTAGCGTTCCTCTGGACGATCACACTGCGAAATCCAGACTTAGGCGAGACGCTACGACTCATGGCCGAAATCGATGCTGCCATAGAAGAGCGTGGTGGCTGGCCGCTGACGGGCAGCGAGGTCAATACCCCTGCGCAGGCCCAGGTGAATGGATAATTCCATATTATTCACCGACTTGTCTGTCATGGGTTCGTCCGTTCGGGGGATAGCCGCAACACTTTTTGCGCGACAGTCTATGCTTGAATGACACGTGCTGATGCGTGAGGAACTGCGCGTCTGGCTAATGGAAGATGGGAAGTACGGTATGACCACTGGTGTCGTTGACGGGCAGGCAGGCGGCGACTTCTACTGTTCGCAGTGCCGGAAACCGAACAATACGCGGGCAACCTTTTGCCCCCATTGCGGTGTGCGAATGCAAGCCGATGCGGCAACGGTGCCGTCTCCTCCCAGCTACCGTGAGCAAAAGGTAGACATGCTCCCTGCCAACTATCTCCAAGGGAACACCGGGCAACAGGCACAGCGAACGGTGCAAAATCACCACCAACCACTCAACGGGTATGACAAAAATAAGGTGGTTGGCCTACTCCTCACGTTCTTCTTCCCATGCTTCGGCTTCCTCTACAGCACCAACTATGTATGGGCGGTCTTCGCACTGTTCATAGATGTTGTGAACTTCTTCCTCTTGTTTCTATTCGGGTTCGGATTAGTTACCGGTTTACTGTGGAGATTACTTGCCCTTGTCATATCGAATCACGGCATCGACCGGTACCGCTATCGAAAGTCAATCGATGGATCGTAGACTCGGCTTTATCATGCCCAGAGAAATCCGTGATGTTAGACATCTTACGGAAGGGGAGTTTGAAGCCTACGATACTCACGCTGCCAGAATAATGAAGTTTTGGATGGACCAACAACTCTTCACTATTTTGACCCTTAATCCTACAGCCTCAGTTCATCCACGGCGCTCGGTCGTACCAGGTGCGGTAGCGTCGCCTGCTCGCTTTGCGAACCGCTGTGCACCAGAGGAGGCAAGGGGAGTGAGGATGTAGGATTAGGAAACGTGCCTTCTGAATGTCCCGCCAAAGATCCGAGCCCATGAGCCCGAACAGAAAACACTGGTTGCAGTACGAGGAGCGCAAGGCCCACGACGCAAAAGTACAGTCAACAAGTTCGCCGCATCCCCTGGCATCCTCCGTCCTCACTGCGTCTAAGTCACGAACCGTCCTGGGAGATCCTCCGAACACTGAATTCGTTGCGAACCTTCGTGGATGCAGAGTCGGGCTCGTAGTCGGTAACGGCCTTTCTATAGACCTTCGTCAGAGTGTTCAAGCAGCGCTTGCTAATTGGGATACGCAGTCGCCACTCGGGTGGAAGGTGGCTACCCCAAATGCCCCTACGACAGCGCTTCTTAGCGAGACATCGTTACCGCACCTCTTCCGGGGTACCCGTTCACGGGGGGGCAAGGGAGCAGTGAAGGGATAGGCTGGCCGGCGTGCTGTGCGGAGCAGACAGCGGTGAGGTAGTCAAGGAGTGGACGCTGCTGTTGCTGGCAGGTAGTGGCGACGGAGAGCATGCGGGCGACGAACTGGCTGCCGGCGTCGGTCTTGGTCCCCAGGCTTTGTTTGCGCCAGAGGACGGCCGGGCGCCGACGCCCGCAGGGCGGCCGTGCGCGTTCGGCGGCGTTGTTGGTCGGTTCGACGCCGGGGACGGTGACGAAGGGCCATAAGGCCGGCCAGAGGGCAAGCAGGTACCGGCAAAGACCAGCGGCCTTGGCGCTGGTGCTGGATTGGCCCGTCTCGAGCAGGGTGCGGAAGTCGTCCTGGATGGGCTGCATCGTCTGGGGGAGTTGCTCCCAGGCAGTGGGATCGTTCCGCGCCGCGTGCCAAGCCGTGAAGAGCCGCGCCACCAGGGCGAGGGCGGGCGTGCCAACCTCCTTGGCGGCGCCGCCCCGGTCTGCCAAG
>DAIMXP010000183.1:0-4888 GCA_036734945.1 Chloroflexota bacterium | reverse complement strand
TATCTGCCGCCGCACCCAAACAACCTAACGGCGCGATAATCTGTGGCGCACTTCCTGAAGGTCGGTCTCGTCGGCGAGCCGCTGCAGTCGGGTACCCTTTGGGTGTTTCCACAATCGGGCCCGTGCGCCGTTGCTGCCGCCGCCATCCGCTGTGATGAGCAGCCGCATCGCGTGTGGGTAGGCGGGGGAGCCCATTGAATGCCACCAGCGGCGGATGCTCTCCACGGCAAAAGCCGCCGTATCGTGATCGGTCCCGACGCTCACTCAGGCCGCATGACGAGCCAGATCATAGACCCCATAGGGATTCACCTTCCCCAGTTCCTTGATGAGGAAGTCGTGCATCCGGACCCGCTCGGGGTCGCCCTTGGGGCGCAACTCCCGCCCGCCGTTCTTGAAATCGCCCACCAACTCCTTCTTCTTGGTATCGACCGAAATCGCCGGCTCTCCCAGGGCGAGCGCAGCTTCCACCTGCCGGTTGATGTGCTCAAACTGGGCGTTCCGATCGGGGTGATCTCCTCCTTCGTGGGTCTTGCGGTTGGCTTGGAGGCTGTAGCCCAAGTCGTGGAGTAACTCCGCCACCAGGCGGTGGCTGGCGCGGCGCCCCTGTCGTTCCAACTCGTCCGCCAACGTGCGCACGCTCTTGCAGCGCCCAAAGGGCACCCGGCGCAGCGGCGACTCCGGGTCACCACGGGTCACCGGATCAACCAGGCGCTCCAGGTCGCTCCGCAGCGTCGGATCCGTGCTCACCGTACGCTTGCGCCCACCGCCTGGTTGGCGAATCCCCGCGCTGGGCGTCACTCCCGGCGACCGCAACTCCCGTATCCCCTGCGCGATGACTCGCCGCGACACGCCCGTGGCCTGCGCCACCGCGACGGCGCCACCACGCCCAATCGCCAGCGATTCCGCTGCCACCACCAGCCGGCGCGCTCGCTCGTCCAGCGCTGGAGCCAAAACCGCAAAACGCCGCCGTATCTCCTCCGCATCACTCATACGTCATACTGTACGCTATCACTCAACCAATCGAACTAGCCGCCTCACCGCCACCCCTCCTCAGAATCGGGCAGACTAACTGTAACGGTTATTCCGTGACAGGCCCTTAGCTCGACTTTGGCCATTTGGGTCGCTGAGCACGAACAGCACGCCAGATACGGGCGTTTGGTCCTGCGGGATATTTGCATGTCCGCCTTCGACCGCGATATGAAGAAACCCGGAGCAGGATTGAGGCTCATCTGGTGATCGTCATACCGTACAATCCGCGAACGGCCAAAGTCGAGCTTAGCTATCTCCGGGATACCCTGAGCCTGCCAAACGTCCCAGACGAGGGACCAGAAAGCCCGGCGCGTTGCATCCTGCACCCAGGCGCGTTGCATCCAGAGGACGAGGCTAGTACAGGATTCTGGAAGTCTCTATGCGGTTCGGCTGGCGTGGTGCAAGGGAGATTGTGCCTGCCTAACCGCCCAAGGACTTGCAAAACCTCGTACTAGTGGGTCACGCGACAAATAGCTGAGATTGTCGCCTCTCGTGAGAAACCCAATTTAATTGCGGCGTGACCCACTAGTAGTACAACGAGAGATCCACGAGGAGACGTGATAGGGTAGGTGGAGAGAGCAGGGGGCAGAGGAGGAGGCCAGTGGTGCTAGACGCGGTGGTGGCGGACTTTGGGGAGGAGTTGGCGGCGTATCACGCCCACTTTGCCCCGTTTTTTACGCGGGCGGAGCAGCGGGTCTGGGCGGAGGTCTACCTGCGCGGCCTCCTGGTAGCGCCGACGCCGAAGGCGGCCGTTGCTGCGCAAGAATACGGAAGCCATGGCGTTGCGCCTGCTGGGGGCGGGGCCGGGAGCAGAGGCGCGGGTGCGGGCGCTGCAACAGTTCGTGGGTGAGGGAGGCTGGGACGACGCCGTCATTCTGGCGGCGCACCAGCGGTTGGTGGATGAGACATTGGGCGAGGAGGATGGCGTCCTGCTGATTGATGGCAGCGACCTGCCCAAGCAGGGGAACCACTCGGCAGGCGTGGCGCGCCAGTGGTGCGGCGCGCCGACGCCCGCAGGGCGGCCGTGTAAGCGGGACAACTGTCAGGCGGGGGTGTACCTGGGCTACGCCAGTCGGCAGGGCTACACCCTGCTGGATCGCCGACTGTATCTGCCGGCCTGCTGGTTTACGCCGGAGTACCAGGAGCGCTGGGACGCTTGCCGCATCCCTGCCGACACGCCCTTCCAGACTAAACCGGCCTTGGCGGCTGGCATGGTGGAACAACTCCAGGCCGAGCGACGGGTACGGGCGCGCTGGCTGGCCTGCGACGAGGGGTATGGGCAGGACCGGGTACCCACGGAGTGGGTGTTTCCTGGATCGGGTGGACGCCAGCGGCCTGTGGTATCTGGCGGAGGTACCGCGCAGCACGTTCGTCTGGCCGTTGGTCGACCCCACCGATGGGACGACGCCGCGAGCGCGTCCCACGACCGGAGTGCCCCCGGCGACGTCGGGACGAGGACGCCCGCCCAGCAAGGTACGGCTGCAGCCGGACAGCCCAGCCTCGCTGCCGGTGGAGGCGCTGGCCGCCCTGCCGGCCGCGCAGTGGCATCGTTACCGCCTCCTGGAAGGCAGCAAAGGACCGTTGGTGGCGGAGTTCGCCGCCGTGCGGGCCGTGGCCGTGCGGGGCGGGTTGCCCGGCCCCGACGTCTGGGTGCTGCTGCGTCGCCCGTTGCCGGTCCCAGGCCAGACGCCGGAGGTCAAGTATTACCTTAGCCAGGCGCCCGCCGACACCCCGCTGGCCACTTTGGTCCGCGTGAGCGGGTTGCGCTGGCCCATTGAGGCCTGCTTTGAGGAAGGCAAGGAGGAGGTAGGACTCGATCACTACGAGCTCCGCTTCTGGCGGGGCTGGTACCACCACATGACGTTGGTGATCCTGGCCCACCATTTCCTGGTCCGGTTGCAGCGGCGCCTGGACCAGAGAGGGGGGGGACCAACAGCAAGCGACCGACCCACCCTCGCCGCCCCCGCTGTCGGTGCAGCCAGCACCGGCGGTCTGCTTGGACGGCGTGGACCGGCGGGAGTATCCGCGCCTGCTCCCGCCAGCCCCCTTGCGCCTGCCTTCGCTGCCCCAGGTGCGCCAACTCTTGCGGGCGCTGTTACCGCTGCCCTGCTTCGACCTGCCTGCCGCCCTGGCGCTCATCGCCTATCAGCAGCGCCACAACCTCGCCGCCTACCGCTCCCACCGCAAGCGCACCCTGCAGCGCCTGACTGGGCAGGGCCCGTGATCTATCTCTCGTTGTACTACTAGGGTGTATCGCTAGAAGCAGCCCCGGGGCACTCCGCAGCCGCCTCTCGATGGCCACCGGACTCTGCAGTAGCAAACGGGCAACAGCGTATTCATACAGTAATTTAGCAGTGGGCAGGTTCGCTCCAATTCCGATCCGTACTGAAAATTTCACCATCACCGTTGATGCGGCCCGAGTGCTCACTCGCCACCAAAACCCACCGGCGGATAGACCGATCAGCGTGACGGCAGGCATACCATTCCGACCATATCCGTCCCCCATTGGCGGCTGACCGCACCAGCACGACTTGGCTACCGCCCAAAGGGCCCGCCAAATCGGCCCAGGTCCGGCATAGGCGTTCCCCTTGCCCACTCAACGCAAAGCATGCCCGAAACGCCTGAAAATCTTCTGCATTCGTCGCCGCCCAGAGTCGCTCCAGCGTCACGCCATCGGCTGTAGCGCAGTCCGCTGCGTCCTTGGGAGGACGCGCCACGATAGCCATAAGGCCCACGCACAACAGTGTCGATCCGGCAATCGCCAGCATCGCCAAGCTCAAGACCCAATCCAGTGTCACGATGCCGCCGAGGCCGGGCACTTCTCGCAACTGCGGGGCAACTCGGCGGATGGCCGACGTGGCGATTGCAAAGCCGAAAAGCAAGATCATTCCGGCGATAAGCAACACTCGCGTATGACGACTGAGCAACACGTAGGCACGGGTGACCACCTGCGGCGAGGGGCGAGTGAGGCCAAAGACCAGCATGGCGCCGGCGCCTCCCACAGCAATGCCGAGTACTTCAGCTGCGAGACGGGCGCGGTGATATTCGGTCTGGAGAAGCAGGACCGTCAGGACTATGCTACCTAGCAACAGTAATAGGAAGCCGTGCAAACGTCCCAGCGTTGGGGCTCTATTCATTTGGCCGGACCCAGACAATCGCATCATCACAATCGCATCATCGTTGCGCACATCCTTCATCAATTGACGTGGCCTTAGTAAACACGCCGAGCGGCGCCTCTGGATTGATGAGCGCATGTACCACACGGAGCAGCTCTTCATTGTCAAAGGGCTTCGTCAGATAGACGAAGGCTTCGGCCTGCTCGGTACGTTCCCGGGCATGGATATCTCCGGTCACGACGAGAATGGGAAGGGTCTGACCATAGCGTTGGCGTGCGTTATGAGCGACCGCCTCGCCAGGCATCCTCGGCAGCGACAGGTCCAGTAAAATGAGTGCAGGTCGCCGTTGTTCCAGCCAGGCCAGTGCGTCGAAACCGTTGGAACACACTGCCACCGGCAACCCATCCTCAACAAGGACTGTCTCAAGTAGTTGCCGCATACCCAAATCGTCCTCGACGATCAGCACCGGCATTTCACCGTGCCTTTCCATCACCACCCCTCTTCCCTCCCCCTGTAATAAGCAAGCGCAACGAACTAGTTTCCAGAAGGTCCCCCGGCAGCAAGCGACAACTGGTAAGCACAAGCCGCTCCATTTACTAAAGCATACCAAAATGACAATTTCGTGAATGGCGCTACTGTGGTGCCGAAGCAGCGGCACTATTCGTTGCCACTCCAGTTTCCGCTAACTGAGGAGGAGGCGGCGTTCCGGCGGAGTGATCCGGTAGAGTCCAGTTTGCGAAGCT
>DAIMXP010000182.1:0-4922 GCA_036734945.1 Chloroflexota bacterium | reverse complement strand
GAACCCTACCGCTACCTTGCCCATTTGTCAAAGTTATTTCGTGACGGGTCCTTAGAGCAATGAGCCGCCGGACATCGCCTGGCGGACTTGCTATGATGGGGTCCAGCAATAGCGACAAGACCGGAGGCAACCACCAGTACCGATGATGAAGCTCAGTATTATGTCCCTCAGCTTCAAGCGAGCTTTCCAGGCCGGCACGATGGATGTATCGTCGTTCGCGGACGTCTGCCGGGACCTGAACGCCGACGGCATCGACTTCAATGCCCGCTCCATCGGTGAAGGCGCCGGAGCCGGTAAGGCGTCGATCGTTGACCTGAAGGAGCGCTGCATTCGCCACGGGCTGGCCATAGCCTGCTTGAGCATCCCCAACAACTTCGGGAAGCCGGCGGATCAATTGGCGGACGAAGTCGCCATGACCAAACGCTGGATCGATCGGGCACTCCTGCTCGGCGCGCCCCAGGTGCGCGTCTTCGCGGGTACGCCCAACGCCCGCGAGCCGCGGGAGGTCACCTGGCAGCGCTGCAGCGCCGCGCTCAAGGAGGTCGCCGACTACGGCCACGCGCAGGGTGTGCTCGTCGCGCTGCAAAACCATAACCACGGCGCGCTCACGGAGACCGGCGACGACGTGCTCCGCTTCCTGGAAGAGGCCGCGCCGCACCTGAGCCACGTCTGGGACACCGGCCAGTACGTCGGCTCGCCAGGGGCGTCCGGCGCCAACGCGGAAGCCGGCGCTCAGGAGGTGCTGTACCGCAGCCTCCAGCAGACGGTGCAGCGGGCCACGCACGTGCGCTGCAAGTTCTATCACATTGGAAACGGCACGGAAGCCTGGCTGGACTACCCGCGCATCGTGGCGATGCTGCGCGCCGCCGGCTACAACGGCTTCTGCTCAATCGTCTACGAGGGCAACGGCGACGAGTTGACCGACGTGCGACGAGCAGTGGCGTACCTGCGGTCACTCTTACGCCAGCATGAAGATGCGGCCGCTCCTGCAAGCGCCGCCCTGCCATGAACGCGTCAGCGAACTGAGAAAGGCGATCACCGGAATGTACATCGGCGAACAACTGAGCGACATCTCTGACCGAAAGCTTGCCTGGGCGGCGCAACTCGGCGTCGAGCACCTGGCCGTCCAGGCGGATACTGCCGTCACCAACCCGGACGGCACCTGGCGCGTCGAGGCCATCAAGGAGGTCCAGCAGCGACTGGCGCGCTATGGCATGACGATGGACGTGTTCACGCTGGGCCTGGAGTCTGTCTATATGACCCGCGCTCGTTTCCCCGGCATCATGCAAGGACTGCCCAGCCGCGACGCTGAGATCGAGATCATTACGCAGCGCGTGCGCGCAGCGGGCGAAGCCGGCGTCCCTTGCCTGAAGTACAACCTGAACTTTCTCGGCGTACCGCGCACCGGCCGGGTGCGCGGCCGCGGCGGCGCCATGTACAGCCACTTCAATATCGCCGAGTGGGCCGACCATTCCCTCACCGAGGCCGGCCCGATCTCCGAGGAGCGGGCCTGGGAAGCCATCACCTATTTCCTGGAGCGCGTTGTCCCCGTCGCGGAGGCGGCGGGCGTGCGCCTGGCCTGCCACCCGCACGACCCCGCAGTGCCGCACGACACCGGCCTGCGCGGCGTCCACTGCGTGCTGGGGAGCATCGACGGCCTGAAGAGGCTGCTCGCCATCGCGCCGAGCAACTACCACGGCCTGAACTTCTGTCAGGGAACAGTCGCCGAGATGTGCGTCAACCCGGCTGTCGAAGTGCTGGAGGCCATCCGCTACTTCGGGCAGCGCCAGAAGATCTTCATGGTGCATTTTCGCAACATCAGGGGCGGCTTTCTCAACTTTGATGAGGTCTATCCGGACAACGGCGCTGTCGATTTCTTCCAGGCGATGCGCCTCTACAAGGAACTCGGCTACCACGGAATGTTCCTGCCGGACCACGTGCCGCAATCGGAGGCCGACCCGGACGGTGAGCGCCAGCACTCCTTCTGCCTCGGCTACACCCGTGCATTGATCCAGGCGGTCGCGGCGCTGCCGATCTAACAGTCTGTCGGAGAGAACGAGATACGCACACTGGCTCGCGTTCGCCGTCCCGTAGGGGCAGGCCCCCGTGCCTGCCCTGACTCGGGTGCACCAAGCGATCGATGGTTTTACCCGAGCTAGGGCAGGCACGGGGACCTGCCCCTACGGGATGAGGCGTGGTAGGAATTGAGGCAATATGGCATTGGATGCGGAGCGGGCGCGCTTGCAGGAGGCGCCGCACGGGCGGGCGCCTTGGCGGCACTGGGGACCCTACGTGAGCGAGCGCGCCTGGGGCACGGTGCGCGAGGACTACAGCGCCGACGGCAGCGCCTGGGACTACTTTCCGCACGACCACGCCCGTTCGCGCGCCTACCGCTGGAATGAGGACGGTCTGGCCGGCATTTGCGACGACCGCCAGTACTTGTGCCTGGCTCTGGCCTTCTGGAACGGTCAGGATCCCATTCTCAAAGAGCGCATCTTTGGCCTTACCGGGCCGCAAGGCAACCACGGCGAAGACGCCAAAGAGTACTGGTGGAACCTGGACTCCACACCCACCCATTCCTGGATGCGTTGGCGTTATGTCTATCCGCAGGGTGCGTTCCCCTACGAGCAACTGATCACGGAGAACGCGCGACGGACCCGCCAGCAGCCGGAATATGAGCTCCTGGACACCGGCGTCTTCGACGGCAACCGATATTGGGAGATCACCGCCGACTACGCCAAGGCGACGCCGGAGGACGTGCTGGTCCGCCTGTCGATCCGCAATGCCGGGCCGGACGCAGCGACAATCGATGTCCTGCCGACCATCTGGTTTCGCAACACCTGGTCCTGGGGCAACGACGACCGCAAACCAGCCCTGAAACTGGCGGACTCCCACATCCAGGCCGAACACTGGTCGCTAGGTCAACGCGTGCTGAGCTGGGATGGTCAGCCCGAACCGTTGTTCTGTGAGAACGAGAGCAACGCCGAACGCCTCTGGCATGTCGCCGGCAGCACGCCCTTCCCGAAGGACGGCATCGGCGACCACGTCATCCACGGCGCCGCAACCGTCAATCCTGAGCGTGTCGGTACCAAGGCAGCCCTACGCTACCGCCTCAATGTGGCGCCCGGTGCGACGACGCAGATCCGTCTACGCTTTTCCGACCGCGACCCTGGCCTCGGCGCCGACTTCGAGCAACTCATGACCAGGCGCGCTCAGGAGGCGGACGCCTTCTATGCGGTCCTCGCCCCGGAGGGCACCTCGCCGGAAAGCTGCATGGTGATGCGCCAGGCGTTCGCCGGACTGCTCTGGTCGAAGCAGTACTACCACTACGCGGTCCGGGCCTGGCTGGAAGGTGACCCGGCCTTTCCGAAGCCCCCGTCCGAGCGCTTGCAAGGCCGCAACAGGGACTGGGAACACCTCAACAACGCCGACATCCTCTCCATGCCTGATACCTGGGAATACCCCTGGTACGCGGCCTGGGACCTGGCTTTCCACTGCATCGCGCTGGCGCACGTTGACCCGGAGTTCGCCAAGACGCAGCTCATCTTCATGTGCCGAGAATGGTACATGCACCCCAACGGCCAGTTACCGGCCTACGAGTGGGCCTTCGGCGACGTCAACCCGCCCGTCCACGCCTATGCAGCGCTGCGCGTCTTTGAGATTGATGGCAGCACGGACTTCGACTTCCTGGAACGCATCTTCCACAAGTTGCTGCTCAACTTCACCTGGTGGGTCAACCGCAAGGATACCGAAGGCAACAACGTCTTTCAGGGCGGCTTCCTGGGACTGGATAACATTGGCCCCTTCGACCGCTCTGAGGCGCTGCCGGTAGACGGCGTGCTGGAGCAATCGGACGGCACCGCCTGGATGGCCATGTACTGTCTGAATATGCTGGAACTGTCGCTGCTCATGGCGCGCCACGACCATGCCTACGAGGACATCGCCACCAAGTTCTTCGAACATTTCTCCCTGATTGCCATCGCCATGAACGACCAGGGCCTTTGGGACGAAGCAGACGGCTTCTACTACGATGTCCTGCACTACGCCGATGGCCGGGTAATGCCGATGCGCGCGCGCTCCATCCTGGGTCTCATCCCGCTCTTCGCCGTCACCGTCCTGGATCCTGAAGCGTTGGTGCGGTTGCCGGACTTCGCGCGACGTTTCGAGTGGTACTACCAGCACGTCCCGCGCTGTCAGCAGATCATCGAGCACATCACGATCCCCGGCCAGGGTGAACGGCGCCTGCTTTCCATCGTGGGCCACGACCGGCTGCGCCGCATCCTCAACCGGATGCTGGACGAGGGAGAGTTCCTTTCCCCCTACGGCGTGCGATCGCTGTCGCGCTACCACCTCGACCATCCCTTCGAGTTGGAACTCGGCGGCACACAGCGAAAACTGGATTATGAGCCGGCGGAATCGACGACGCAACTCTTCGGCGGTAACTCCAACTGGCGCGGCCCTGTCTGGTTCCCCATCAACTACCTGATCATCGCCGGCCTGCATCGCTTCTATCATTACTTCGGCGACGACTTCAGCGTCGAGTGCCCCACCGGCTCCGGCGTTTCGCTCAGCCTGCTCGGTGTTGCCGATCACCTCGGCGAACGCCTGCACGCGCTCTTTCTGGACGACCATGGTCGCCGGCCCATTTTCGGCAACAGCGAGCGCTTCCAGCGCGACCCAGCGTGGCATGACCAGTTACTCTTCCACGAATATTTTCATGGCGATAACGGAACAGGCTTGGGGGCGTCGCACCAGACCGGCTGGACCGGGCTCGTGGCCGATCTGATCGTCGGACGGGGCAGATTCTCGCTCAAGCAACCTGGAGCGGGCGCAGTTAGTGAGCAGACGGCTGGCGACTGAAGTCGCGCCTAAGGACCCGTCACGAAATAACTTTGACAAATGGGCAAGGTAGCGGTAGGGTT
>DAIMXP010000181.1:0-4981 GCA_036734945.1 Chloroflexota bacterium | reverse complement strand
GCAGCATCACCGATGGAGCATCCCTTTTCATCACCCGCCAGCTCTCACCAAATACTTACCCCAGAAAGGGGGTCGGGGGTGGGGCCGCGAAGCCGCCAGGCGCAAGGGATCACCGTGCATAGAACCGCCGCCCTTCGTGAGACGCCAGCGACAGCGTTGCGTCAGGCACAGGATACCTTGCTCCCCACGGTGACGGAACCGGCCCGCGCAAGTATCGCGCCGCGCAGACCAAGTCAAGTGATCAGCGTTGCCGTTCGGCCGTTTCCTCGCCCCCAATGCGCGCCAGCGCCGCCGCGCGCTTCGCGTCCAGCTTGCGCTGTTCGGCCGCCCGCTCCGGCGCCAAGGCGGTCCAGCGTTCGCTCTCGCGGACCTGTTCCGGCATCCAGCCACAGCGCGGCAGCTTGCCTTCCCGCACCCAGCGCCGCTCATCGGCCCGCCAGCGCGCCCGGTCGGCGATCGCCTTCGTCGCATCCGCCGTTTTCAGCACGTCGCTTGCCAGCAAGCCGGCTAACTGCAGCGGCGCAACGTTGACGCGCACGCCATCGTTGATGTCCACGTGCCAGCCGCGCTCCTGGTGGACCAATTCCTCCCGGCTGCCGGGTGACCACTGTCCATCGCCGCTCCAGCGATCCAACGGCTCCGTCGTCAGCAGCTTGTCCAACTCTGGGCAGGCGAAGCCAGTTTCCTCCACGGTGCGCAGCATTGCCGCGAACGCTTCCAGTTCCCGCACTTGCTCGCCGGCGCCACTCTCCTGCTGCCCCTGCCGGTCCTCCTCGGCCCTGGCCCGCGTCCGTTAGAGCAGCGGCTCGACGTGCCGGGTGCGCAGACGAGCCAGGAGGTCGCCGCCACAGGAATGATAGTAGATCAAGCACTCGAAGGCGGGCTGGACACGGCCGCCGCGTCCGCGTTTCCCTCCTGCTCGCGCCGTGGGCCGGCTGGTCAGGTGCCAGGCGATGGGTCGGTACTTGAACTGGCGGATGTGCCGGGAGAAAAACTGCCGCCGCAGCCACTCTTCCAAGGAGAGGCCAGTCAATTCGGCCACCAATGCCTCGGTCTGCTGCACCCAAAGGTCGCCGTCGTTGACGCGCAGCCAGGCACGCATCCGCTCCGCGACGGTGACTTGTCCAACGGCCCCAATAAGAGGGATAATCCCGCTCGACTCCGCCCAGTCCGGCACAGTCTCGCCAGCCTCCATTTGCTTCGGCCAGCGATGCCCCAATAGGCACAGTACCAGCACACTCAGCCGGTCTTCTAGGAGGCGCTGCTCTTCCGCCTTGCAGCGCACGCCTTCTATGCGCAACTCGTCCAGTAGCCGGTAGACGGAAATGGGGTGGATCTGGAGCTTGCGGCTGAGCTCCTCAAGGAAGGTCTCCGGAGGGATTGGTATGCTCGTGACCTCCGACTCGCCGTCATCATCTGCGCGGGTAGGATCTGTGTCGACACTCCGGCTGTCCGCCTCAGCCTTGGTTTCTCTCCGATTCGGACCACCCGAGTACAGGACCTGCAAGCTGTGCTTAGCACGTTTGATTTTGGCGGCTTCCCTAACTTCCTCGTTCGGATAGTTAGCGCCCACCATCGCTGTAGCTATGTTAGGCGAAGGACTTTCGATGCTATCTAGTGGACCATCGTACCCATGTACCAAAGGAAATGAACAGGCCGTTCTTCCGGTCTAATACTTGCCGCTCATGTGAACCTAGATTGAATGCAATACCGACAGCGTTTTCAAAGCGCTCCTGTATAAGGAGCCTAATAACGTCGTACGGGTAGACGTATGAAAAATACTCCTGGTGGGTTTTTGGCAGGACCAGGGGGTGGAAGTCACTCTCAACAGGATCGATTCTCGCCCGAGCCTGAGAACTTGATATGCACCACAAGGCATATTCTGCCAATTCCGTATTACGGAGGAGGCTATCGGGAACTTCTGGAAGATCATTCACGTAATCAGCTCTGAGACGGAGTTTATCGGCGAGGGAACGCAGGAAAAGCGTGTACAGGCGGGAGGACAAGATACCAGCCATGATTGGCCCGGCACTCGGAGATATGGCAATATATGGAGCTAGTCCAGAGAATATACATCCCGGTTGCCAAACGCGAACACCCAGACTCGCCGAAGCGCTGAAGCTGTATGCTGCCCCAGGTAGGAAGTACGACCCTTCATTCTTCACGACCCATTCGTAATTTCCCTTGATGTATGGAAACTTCTCACATACCAACTGCTTAATGCTCGCGCCACCGTACTCCCATCGAACCACGTGTTGCAAAAGTCCGTACCACCGACGAAATGCGCCGCCCTTTCCCAGTGGCTTCCATCCCGTACCAGGCGATGCCTCCCAGAACCAACGTGTGAACCGCGCATCGTCACCCGTCCATAGTCCGGCCTCCGCTTCCGCCTGACGCCGAAGGCGAGGAGAGTCAGCGATCAAGGCTACAAGACGTTCAGGCAAGCCAGGGAATATCTGCTTCTTCTCAAGCCGGGCGATCACGGAAAGCGAAACCGGAAATCGATTGCTCGAACGCCGTAGTTCGTGCGCCTTCTCGTCAGTCGATGCGTAATCCGTGTAATCCCCAACCCAGAGGGTATCGCTCTCAGGGCGAACTGTTCGACGCAGGATGGATAGCGCTACGCTCACATTCTCGCCGCCCACCTCTTCAAACGCGCCCGGTCCCAGATCCGCCACAGCTCTGAGATCTGCTGCTTTAACGAACTGCTCGCGAAGCTTGGCGTAGTTCTTCTGCGTGAGCCAGCCACGTTGCGTCACGATTCCGACGTAACCGCCTATCCTGGCGAGGCCATAGCACCGAAGCATAAACGCAGCGTACAGATCTTTCTTACCTAAAGGATAGTAGTACAACGGGACATGGGTTACGGCCCTTGCGCGGTCAGGCGCTGGAGGGTGCGTTTGCGGTGGGAGCGGTAGGCGGCGATGTTGTGGCGCTGCTGATAAGCGACGAGCGCCAGGGCGGCGGCGAGGTCGAAGCAAGGCAGCGGTAACAGCGCCCGCAAGAGTTGGCGCACCTGGGGCAGCGAAGGCAGCCGCAAGGGGGCCGGCGGGAGCAGGCGCGGATACTCCCGGGGGTCCACGCCGTCCAAGCAGACCACCGGCGCAGGCTGCACCGACACCGGGGGTGGCGAGAGTGGGGGTGGCGAGAGTGGAAGTGGCAAGGATGGATCGGTCGCTTGCTGTTGGTCCCCCCCCTCTCTGGTCCAGGCGCCGTTGCAGCCGGACCAGGACCACCCACTTCGTGGGTACCCGGAGCCAGGATCACCAATGTCATGTGGTGGTACCAGCCCCGCCAGAAGCGGAGCTCGTAGTGATCGAGTCCTACCTCCTCCTTGCCTTCCTCAAAGCAGGCTTCAATGGGCCAGCGCATGCCGCTGACGCGGACCAAGGTGGCCAGCGGGGTGTCGGCGGGCGCCTGGCTGAGGTAATACTTGACCTCCGGCGTCTCGCCTGGGGTTGGCAGAGGACGGCGCAGCAGTACCCAGACGTCGGGGCCGGGCAGCCCGTCCCGGACGGCCACGGCCCGCACGGCGGCGAACTCCGCCACCAACGGCCCCTTGCTGCCTTCCAGGAGGCGGTAACGGCACCACTGCGCTGCCGGCAGGGTGGCGAGCGCCTCCACCGGCAGCGGCGGCGGGCTCTCCGGCTGCAGCCGTACCTTGCTGGGCGGGCGTCCTCGTCCCGACGTCGCCGGGGGCACTCCGGTCGTGGGGCGCGCCCGCGGCGTCGTCCCATCTGTGGGGTCGACCAGCGGCCAGACGAACGTGCTGCGCGGTACCTCCGCCAGATACCACAATCCCGCCACATCCACCCGATCCAGGAAGACCGGGTCCTGCCCATACCCCTCGTCGCAGGCCAGCCAGCGCGCCCGCACCCGCCGCTCGGCTTGGAGTTGTTCCACCATGCCGGCCGCCAAGGCCGGTTTGGTCTGGAAGGGCGTGCTGGCAGGCGCCCAGAGGGCACCCGGGCAGGCGTCCCAACGCTCCTGGTACTCCGGCGTAAACCAGCACGCCGGCAGATAGAGTCGGCGATCCAGCAGGGTGTAGGCCTGCCGACTGGCGTAGCCCAGGTACACTCCCGCTTGGCAGTTATCCCGCTTGCACGGCACGGTCTCGCTGCGCTCGCCAGCGGCGGGCGTCGGCGCGCCACACCACTGGCGGGCCACGCCTGCCGAGTGGTTCCCCTGCTTGGGCAGGTCGCTGCCGTCGATGAGCAGGACGCCATCCGCCTCGCCCAGCGTCACCACCCACTACGTGGGTACCCGCCAGCCGCTGGTGCGCCGCCAGAATGGCGGCGTCGTCCCAGCCTCCTTCGCCCACAAACTGCTGCAGCGCCCGCACGCGCGACTCCGCCCCCGGCCCCGCCCCCAGCAGGCGCAACGCCATGGCTTCCGTATTCTTGCGCGGCACGTCCGCGGTGAGCAACCCACGCAGATACACCTCGGCCCAGACCCGCTGCTCCGACCGCCTGAAGAACGGGGCGAAGTACGCGTGGTACGCTGCCAACTCCTCCCCAAGGTCCGCCACCTCCGCCGCTGTCAGCGTGCGCGGGGGCGGCAACTCACCGCCCAGATCGGACACCGTCCCGCCGTCATCCGCCACGACCAGCCTCGCTCTCTGCGCTCCCGTCACCCAGCAACTTTACCCTATTCCCGACCGCATGTCCCGTTGTACTACTATGTCCCCCAAGTATCGCTTCGGCGAGTCGGTCATATTTTTGCTGCCCGTATAAGGCGGGTTAGTGACCAACACCGTATAACGTTGGTCCAGTTGCTGGAGGAGACGTACACCTTGCTCCGCGTCATGCCCGAAGAGCTGCGTGACAACATCATCGGTGTTCGCTGCCTCCGCCTTGAAGATGGTCGCTACACGCTGCAGAAGCAGTCGCTTGGCGTCTGCCGGGTTCTCCTGAATCAGGCGGGTGATGCTAGGAGGCTGTCTGAGTTGAAGCATAGGCGGGACGAGCGAGCGAGCGGTGGT
>DAIMXP010000180.1:0-5088 GCA_036734945.1 Chloroflexota bacterium | reverse complement strand
ACCTGCCCATTGCTTGCCGCCCCTTGACCTACAGCGAGGCCCTCTCCCGTCAGGGCATAAGGGGCGACGAAAAACTGTCAGGTGATGTGGAGTTGGCAGAAGGCTTGCCAGGTGGGGATCTGCCAATCGGGGAAGCGCCCAGAGGGCACCCGGCACTGGGCGGGGGTGCGGAGAGCGGTGACGGTGGCGTTGAGGATGTAGCGGCCCCAGGTGAAGAGGCTGCGTTTGGCGGGCGCGGGGCGAGGTCGGGCATGCGCGGCACGCCGTAGCCGCGATCAGCGACCAGCACGACGTGGTCGCGCAACTCCGGCGGCAGCGCGGCTTGGACATCGTGCAGCAGGCCGTGCAGGTGGGTCCAGTACGCGCCAGGGGCCAGGGGGACGTTCTGCCCTCAGCCCCGGTCGCTCATGAGAGAGCACATGTTGTGCCCGCTTCTGTCAAGGCCATCTCAGGCGGTGCTGTTGGCACGCCGATTGCTACCACAGCCAGGCAATCGGCGGATAGCTACGACATTAGACCATCCGGTTGGTCTACACCAAGCCGGTGACACGGCGGCGCGATGCCGGGTTCCTGCACCCTGGTGCGTCCGTGCGACCTGGGGAGACGCGGAGAGGCAGCCAATGCCGGAGACCACTAACACGCTCAGTGATGCATTGGTCGGCCGTTTGCTCGGCCCCTATCGCATTCAGGCTGTGCTCGGTCGCGGCGGCATGTCGGTCGTCTATCGTGCTACCCAGACGACGCTGAACCGCCTGGTTGCCCTTAAAGTGCTTCCGCAGGAATTTGCTGGCGACACCGTCCTCGTCCAGCGCTTCCTCCAGGAAGCGCGCGCCGCCGCCGACTTGCAACACCCCAACATCATCCCCGTGTACGACCTTGGCAAGTCTGACGATGTGTACTTCATTGCCATGCGCCTGATTGAAGGCGTGACCCTGGCCCGCGCCGTTCCGGCGGGAGGACTGCCCCTGGTGCGCGTCGTCGGCATTGTCGAGCAGATCGCCGCCGCACTGGACTATGCGCACGCCCGTGGCGTCATTCACCGCGATGTGAGCGCCGGCAACGTGATGCTGGAGACCGGTGACCGCGTCACACTCATGGACTTCGGTATTGCGCAGGCGCAAGCGGGCGGTCGCCTCACGCGTGCCGGTGTTGCCGTTGGCACGCTCGAATACCTTTCACCCGAGCAAGCGCGGGGGGAGGCCGTCACGCCGCAGTCCGACGTGTATTCGCTCGGCGTACTCACTTATGAACTACTGACCGGGACGCTACCGTTTCGGGCGCCGGACGACCGCAGGCTGATCCTGCAGCACCTCGGCGCGACGCCACCATCTATCCGGACGGTGCGACCAGACGTGCCAGTCCGGGTGGACGATGCCATCGCGCGCTGCCTCGCCAAGGATCCGCTGCAGCGTTTTCCCAACGCTGGGGCGTTCGGCGCCCAACTTCGGGCAGCGCTCGGTGATACCCGGCTTGGCGCCGCCTTCCTTCCGGCGCCAAAGCTGACCAGACCGGCGCCCCTGGTACCCAGGCGGCTGGCGCTGGCAGCGCCAGCCATCCTCGTCGCGCTGCTGCTAGCAGCAGGCATCCACAACGTCCATCCCCATATTGCCGGGGCGGAATCGGTGGCAGTCAGTACGGCCACCCTCGTACCACAGGCCACGATGCAGCACGTCACAACAGCGACCTCAGCAACCACGACCGCGCCGGCCTTGAAGGCGTCCGTCGTGTCCTCGTCGGTCACTCCGGCAACACAGGCGTCGATTACTTCCACGACAACAGCGCCAGCGGCGGCTGCCTCAGCCACGCCGGCGCCACCGACGCTGGTGAACGTCGTGGCAACGACGCCCTCAATGGCCGTTCAAGGCTTCTACAACGCGCTCAATGCCGCCCTCACCGGCAACAGCGCCGCCTTCGTGCGCGCCTACAGCTACCTGAGCGATGGATTGCGGGCCAAGACCCCGTTTTCCGCCTTCGTCGCCCGCTACCAAGCGGACACCGCCACCATCACTTTCTGGTTCCCCGCACCTTCGGTCGCTGCTGGGACGGCAACAGTGGTCGTCACCACCACGGAGATCCAGGGCGGCCAGCGCCTGGTGAACCGCCTGAGCTGGCAACTCATTGCCACGCCCGCCGGGTGGCGACTCAACGACGCTACCACTGCCACGGCGAATGCCGGCCCATCCGACGGCAACGCCCTCGGTCGGCAGAGACACAAGGGTGACTGAGCTGCGTGACCGTCGCGTGCCGCGGAACGGCCTATCGAAGGGGGGAGGGGCGCCATACCAGGAAGCAGTACACGGCGGCGTACCCCTACGGTGGCTGCCGCCGTTTCGGCACAGGCCTTGCGTGCTCTGTGCAGGCTACTGAAGATGTTGGAAACATGAAGGGCGTCCCCATGCGGAGTAAGGAGTTGGGATGAAGGTGTCACTGACGACAGTCCTCGCTGGGATCGCCCTCCTATTGGCGCTATTGGCCCTCGTGAATGCGGCGCCCCCGTCGGTCGCACTCAGTCTGGCGGTGATCCTACTGGCACTCGCCGTCCTCGCTCCCGGGCTCAATCTTCGTCGCCGTCGGTTGTAATGAGCACACGGCCACCTGTGGGCTGCCTGGGTGAAGCCTCGCGGAGCGGTGCGCCAGGTCGAGCCAGGTGGGACGCTGGTTGTACCGGTTGGTGAGCGTCAGGCGCGTACGCGCAGATGCCCGGTCTCGGCGGCTGGGTACACAACGATATCTACATCGTTGCCCAACGCGATGAGACAGCGCGCTAGCCGTTCCAAGGAGAAACCTTCGAGATGGCCGCGTACCAAAGCCGAGACCTCGGGGTGCGTGATGCCAATGAGCATCGCCGCGGCATCCGTTGTCAGCCCCCGATCCTCGATCATCGTGGCGATGCGGTGGGCCAGTTCCGCCCGGACCAATTCCTCTTCGGGATCCGCGAAGCCCAAATCGGCGTAGACATTGCCGCTCCCAACCTCGAACTCAGGCTGATCCATTGCGTGTGCTCCTCCGTTCGGCATCGATCATCTTCGCTTGTCGTAGCCGGGCCCGGACAAGCTCTATCTCGCGTCGGGGCGTCGCGATGCCATGCGTCGACTTCTTCTGAAAAGCGTGCAGCACGTAAATGGCCGTAGATAGCCGGACCGTGTAGACTGCCCGGTAGGTGGCGCTGTCCCAGTCGTCCACAATTTCCAGCACGCTTGCTCCTCCGAAGCCCTTCAACGGCTTGGCGGTTACCGGAGTCCGCCCCTTTTGTGCTCTGTAGAGCGCGAACCCGATGGCCCGTTGTACCGGCTGCGGAAAGTCCTTAAGATCTTGTTTCGCCCCACCTATCCAGACGAGCTCTCGTAACGCTTCCACTATTCCATTATCCTCGTCCGGCCATCATCTGTCGAGGTACTCCGGTCGAAGTGCGCGGGATCCCCCCGTAGCGCGGCTCATCCAATCACCTTTTGCCCGCCCGGCGGCTCAGCCTGGGCGACGTCTTCGCCGGACGGCATCCTTCCGCGCTGTTCACCGGCTCGCTCCAGATTCAGTGCCAACAACCAGCCCAGCATATCTTCGTCACTCAGATCATGAGGCCAGCTGTAGGCGTCGAGCACCGCGTGATCGAGCGTGCGGTGGGCCAGGTCAAGCCAGGTGGGACGCTGGTTGTACAGGTTGGTGAGCGTGCGCCGCTTCAGTTCCTCCGCCGAGGCGTCCGGCGGGTTCAGCCAGGCATCGCGCTTCTTCACCGGTTATTGGCGCCCCCGCCGGATCGTCTTGTCGTCCATCCCGGTGATCTGCCCCGGCAAGACGTTGCCCCCATAATCGACGGCGGGATCTCGAAAGTCCAACCGGCCGGTTGCGGATGTCACCCCCTGGCGAGCCCGTTTTACCGCTAGAACCCTTCAAGATCAGGGTCTAACCCGATTCTGCCGAAGCAGAGCCCAAAGCGTTGCGCCAGGTGCTCCCGGTACGGGGCCTTCAGTCGCAAATGTGGAGTTGTTCGCGCTGCGAGTACACGTGCATACTCAATGGGCAGTGAAACAGTCTCGCGAAGGTCAACTATTTGGAAGGCAAGCCCCCGGTCCTGCCAGTCTTGCAAGACGTGCAGGCCATGCACCTTATTGCTCGCCAGGTTGCCTCGTTTGTCGGCCTTGGCCCACTCAGGATTTTCCTTGCGAAAGACCTGCCAAGAGTATCGCACGCAGCACGTCACCGCCTTCAGAGCGGCTTTCTTGTTCGCAAAGTCGCAGGTTTGCGTCAGCACGATGAGATCGTAGAGCACACCGCGCGACTCAATGCGGAAGTCACCGTCCGGTGTTCCCTGTTCAACCGCCTCAATCAGCGCGCCGTAATCCTTGGGCACGATAACCGGGCAGTTATCGAGCAAGTCGCCCTGGTCGACGGTGCGGTCAAGTACCACCTCGTACCAGGGATGCTGCGGAGGACGAACTTGCTCAGGAGATGACATCGGAAGCCATCCCCCGAAGCGTCAACTGATTAGTCCGGCAAATATCGCGCCGGCTTCGCCCGCTCCCAGGAGGTGACTGTGGTATGCACCGTGAACGCTGGCACATCGGAGGGATCAGGTGCATTTGGGCGACTTCCTGCTCGGAATCTAGACATTGCAGCGCGCGCCTCGTCTAAGACATGCTTGAAGCGACCGTCATGGTGCAGCACGGGCCGGTTCTGTACCGCCGATGCCATAATCCGCTCTCCTCTGTGCGCCGATGACTGCAGCCATGTAGTCCCCTGACCCACTGTGCATGTATCCTACCGCACGCGAAAGAATTAGACCATCCCCCAAGAGGGTCCGGGTGCACCGCAGAGTTGTGCGTCGCAGCCTGCTTGCAGCACGCGAGCGTTCACTGTCCCAGATGACGCGCATCAGGGCTAACGCTTACCAAGCGGCCTACGACGCACAAAGTTGCGGTGCACCCAGAGGATCCCGAGCGAAGGATTCACAATCTTGGATCCCGTCCCATATGCATCGCCAGTTGTCACCCATTGATGCTTGCGACCGTGCCTCGCTCCAGTCGCTACCCCATCAACGCCGCGATTACATCGGCAGTGATGCCAAACGGCGGCCGGATTGAGAGGTGCAAC
>DAIMXP010000179.1:0-5148 GCA_036734945.1 Chloroflexota bacterium | reverse complement strand
TCGCCCAGGCGCGGCCGGCGCGCGCAGTGCTGCACGTTCACCACGCCGTGCTCCTCGCTCAGGCGCTCCAGGTAGGCGTCGGGGTAGTCCAGGACGTAGCCGTTGTGGCCGTCGGCTTGCAGCGAGTCGTTGGTGAACGTCTTCGAACCGCCGTCGATAGTGACGTAGTCGGCGGCCGCCACGCTGACCAGGGTCACCAGCACCTGCAACGCGCACTGATCAATAGCGGCGGCGCCGGAACGTACACAGTTCAGGTCGTTGTAGACATAGGTGCCGGAGCGGTGCTCGCTCAGCCCGGCCTCCTGCGCCAGTCGCTGCAGACCGGTGCCGCCGCCGCTGACGACTGGGCAGGGCAGGTCGGCCGCCTGCAGCAAGGTGCGGGTCTCCTGCAGGATGGGAATGACCTCGGGCGTTGTTGGGTAACACATCAGGCCGTCGAACTGGACGAATGGCAAACCGACAATCTGGCGGACCAGCGTGCCGGCATCTTGGGCGGTAGACACGCCGGCACGGTGGTAGCCTGCGTCGATTTCCACCAGCAACGGCACCGTCACCCCCTCCGCACCGGCTGCAGCGCTGATGCCGCGCGCCGTTTCCAGGGCATCGACGGCAGCCGTCACCCGTGACTGATGCTGCAGGCGCGCCAGCCGGGCGGCCTTGAACGGCCCCACGACGTTATAGGCGAGCAAGATGTCGTTGAAGCCGGCGGCGGCGAAGATTTCCGCCTCGCCCAGTTTCTGGTAGGTGATGCCACAGGCGCCGGCCGCCAACTGCTTGCGCCCGATCGTCGGGATCTTGTGCGTCTTGATATGCGGCCGGCAAGTCACGCTCACCGCGTCGAGCTCCTGCTGGAGCCGGCCAATGTTGGCTTCCAGGCGGTCGAGGTCGACCAGGAGGGAGGGCGTATCGAGTTCGCTGACGTGCATTGTTACCTCCGCGCGGCCACGCCGAGACCGCCTGTTGGCGGATGTTCTGCGCCGAGCTCAGGCCGACCGTGCCGCTGGACCGCAACTGCACCAAGCGAGGATACCACAGACTCCGCCAGGTGCGCCCCGACTGAGGTGTCTAACAGGACACCGAGCTGCCGAAAACTGTCGGTCAGGTGGGTGCTCATCGCCTGGACAGCCAGGTCGGAGTTCCCCGTCTTGAGTCCCTCATCGACCAGCGTCCGCAGTGATCGGTTGAGATCGGCCTGCACTGCCGGCGGCACCACCACGGCCCGCCACATGGCGTGGTGATAGAGGACCTGCATGCAGGCACTGAGCAGGCGGTTGCCGGAGGCATCGGCCAGCGCCGTGTGGAACTCCAGGTCCAGCGCACTGTACAGGGTGCTGGCGACCGGTTGCGGCGAGGAAGCCGCCAGCGCTTCCAGGCGATTGAGGAGTGTCTCCAGCAGTTCGATCCCCGTTGGCGTCACCCGCTGCGCCACCAGGCGGGCGATCTGCAGTTCGACACTGACGCGCAGCTCGGCAATTTCGGCCAGCGTGATCTGATCCATGGCCAGCAGGAGGCCGATGGCCCGCGCCAGCGAGTGCCGGGCCGGATCAAGCACGATGGCGCCGCCGTTGCGCCCGACCTGCACCTCCACCAGCCCGTCCGCCTCCAGCACGCGCAAGGCTTCCAGGATGGTGACTTTGCTCACGCCGAAGACATCCTGCAGCTCCCGCTGGGGAGGCAGGCGATCGCCCGGTTTCAGCTCACCGCGCGTGAAGGCGTTGCGCACGGCGGCGGCAACCTTCTGGAAGCTGTAGTCGGGCGTGACACGACCAAAGGCCGGTCCGGCTCGTTCAGC
Source organism: Chloroflexota bacterium (assembly GCA_036734945.1). Taxonomy (GTDB): domain Bacteria; phylum Chloroflexota; class UBA4733; order UBA4733; family UBA4733; genus UBA4733. The sequence goes on along the minus strand of DAIMXP010000179.1, from coordinate 3,356 downwards.
TTCCTCGTGACGGTCCATCGCCCCAGCCTCCCTATGTGATACAACCCTATCGGGCATGGCCACCCGCATCCTTGCCAACATTCCCAGGAATGGTTATAACCATTATACAGCTAAATGACGTTGCAAGCGCAAAGGATGGATAACATGACCGTCGCCAATGTACCGCCGACCTCGCCGCCGCTTCGCGTTGCCGTGATCGGCGCCGGAGCCAGGGCGCAAGACCACCTGGCCGCCATCGCCCGAATGCCGCAGTACTGGCAACTGAGCGGCGTCTGTGACGCCCGACCCGACCGCGCGCAGGCGGCATCCGAACAGCACGGCGTTCCGGCCTTCGGCGATCCGCTGCAACTGCTCAGCGACACACGCGCCGACGCAGTGCTGGTGATCGTGCCGCCGGACGGGCACCACCCGCTGGTGCTGGCGGCGGCAGAGCGCGGTGTCCACGTGATGACCGAAGTACCGATCAGCATCTCACTACCGCTGGCCGACCTGATGATCGAGGCCTGCCGGCGCAGCCACGTGGTCCTCGAGGTGGCCGAGAACGTCTGGCGGCGCCCTGTAGAGCAGTTGCGCCGGGAAGTCATCCGGCGCGGACTGCTGGGCGACCCGACCCTGGCGCGCCTGTCGTATACATCCGGCTCCTACCACGGCCTGAGCGCCGTCTTTGAACTGTTGGAAGGACAGCCGGAGCAGGTCTGGGGCTGGCGGCGCGACATGCCGACGTTGCCGCAGCTCGACCTCACCGGCCAGCCACGCGAGTACCACGATTGGGAGTTCGGTCTCTTTCGCTGGCCGGTCGATGCCGCCACCGGTAAGGAGGGTCCGACGCTGCTCTACGAGCAGCCGCCCCGACCAGGCGGGCAGAACGCCTGGGAGATCATCGGTCCGCGTGGCCGCACGCTCGGCAACGACGTGTTGCTGGCAGAGTCCACCAACGGCATCCTGCGGGAGCGGCGCTACAGCATGCAATGGGAGACAGAGTTAATAGACGGTCAGGAACGCCCCGCCCGGCTGGTACTGCCCACCGATCCCCCGGTGGTCTGGGAGAACCCGCTGCTCCATCTGGGGCTTCCCGAAAGCACGACAAGTCTGCGTCATTTTGCCGAGGTCTGGCAACTGCTGGACTTTCACCAGGCCATCGTCAGCGGCAGCCCACCGCGCTACGGCGCTGCTGCCGGACGCCGCGACCTGGAGTTGCTGATCGCCCTCCGCGAGTCGGCCCGCCATGGCAGCACGGCAGTCGCCTTGCCCCTTCGCGCCGAGACCGACCACGAACGCGCGCTGCACGCGACCTACCGCCGGACCTACGGCCACGACCCGCTGACGCAGTGGCGCGAGGCGATCAGCCAGCTCTACCCGCGCGGCGGCATCACCCACGGTATCGTGGGAACATAAGGGAACCGCTTATCGGAACCTGCTACCATGGTGGCCCGCCTGGTAGAGCAGGACTGAAAGGAACACACATGGCCACCGCCGAAGCCGTCGAACTAATCCGCTTGCTGGAGGATCAACACACCTATGCGGAGCACGCGATCCAGCACATGCAATTGACCCGCCAGGTCTACGACGAGCAAGCCGGCATGGCCCGCCCCCGAGCAGCCGGGGTGCAAGACCCTGACCACTAATCGATACTGGGGGTAGAGGAGCATCTGTCTACCTACTGCGTAGGCTCTGTGGTAGGAGGTCAGCGATGGGTTACACAGTATGCGGAATATAGCGAGTCCAGTTTACGGTACTCAACAGGCTACGGTTGGCAATACGAGTAGTTCTCGACGTGACCTGGCTTTGGGTGCAGCAACGGAGCGACTGGCGGAGATCGAAAGCCTGGGACCAGACTGGGATCCTTATGGATCCGAGGCGCCATCAGCAATTGCCGTGAACCTTGCGCGCACGCTCCTGCAGTATGCAGTGGCAGGCGAACTTGGCAAGCGTCTCGGTGAAGCATTGCTACCGCTGCACATTGCCCCCATTGCAGATGGGGGTGTACAACTGGAGTGGTCAACGAGCATCGCTGACCTGGAGGTGTATGTCAGCCCTGCAGGAACCTTCAGTATGCTCATTATCAATCGCCAGGATCAAACCAGGCGCTCTGATGAGCGCGACAACCTCACCCTGATCGAAGTCCTTGCCGAGCTGGATCGCGCTTTCGAGACACCGGTACGTGCATGATCCTTTGGCCGAGATCGTTGACGGGGATGTACTGTATCGGTGGATCTCGCCACAGTACATCAAGAGAAACGGGAAGGTCAGCTCAGGCGCCTACAAGCGGTGGTCAAGCGTGGAACGAAAACTTGTTATTGATCCGAGGATCTCTGTCGACTTGGCGCGGCTGACGGATGCGGAAAAGATGAGGATGCGATCAACCAGACCGGATACGCGTATAGGAGCTATCTCGGTCGCTATCCTCTCTCAACTTGGCCTGTCAGTCCGGCACGAGCCCGACGAGGCGAACGGCAATCCGGCGCACTGCGTCATCGAAGGTGATATCACGGATGATGTCTGCCGCCAACTTGCAGACGATACGGACCTCCTTCCATAGAGATCTCCGCCACTGCTCTCGTCGCCTGTAGAACCTGCACCGCGCGAGGGTGGAGATTATTCGATCCCTGCTTTCCATCGTCATGGGCGTGTCAATCAGCCAGCGACTACGCCAGGCGCTCCAGCATCGCATTGACTGCCGCAAGGTCGAACTCCTCCGGGTCAAATTCGCCATCCACCCAGTCCAGCAGTTCTTCATGCTGCTCGTGCTCGGGATCATTGATCGCTTCCAGGAACTCCTGATAACCCCAGACGCCACCGACGTCCTCCGGTGGACAGGCGCGCCGGCCGGTGAGACACCGAGGGTAGCGCACGTCAGTCTCGGCCGGCAGTAGCTTCTCGACAAGGATCGTGTGCTGCCAATCGTCGCCGAAGTCGTATTCGTAGACGAACTTCGCCTGTTCGCCGCTGATCAACCGGTTCAGCTTGGCCCGCCTGGCATTCTGCATGCCGAGTTCGCCACCCTTGTCCGTCTCCGGGTCGCCATATTCAGTACCACCGACTTGAAAGGCAAAGAGGTGGCAGTCGTACCAACCCATGACGACCTGGAGGATCTCGTGCAGCCGGTAGAGGGTGATGTCGCTCGGTACCTGGATGCGCCGCCAGATCGGTGGTTTGCTGCCCTTGAGCGTTACCTTGAGTTGATAGATCTTGCCGGCCGGCGTCTTGCGCTCCGCCATTGCTCTCCTCTATTCCCTGTTGGATCGCCTCTGCCATTATTGCCAGCGTTGTTGTCGCCTGTCCAGCACGTCACCCCACGCTAAAGACGTGTGATGCGCATTAGCCGAGGGGGTCGAAGCAGGCGAAGGGCGGGCGGT
>DAIMXP010000178.1:0-5171 GCA_036734945.1 Chloroflexota bacterium | reverse complement strand
GCCCGCCCGGCTCCACAAGCAATGGCACCTATATGATTTCTGAAAGCCCTCTCAGGCCACGTCGAGTCCTCAGCCGCAGGCAGCAACATCCCCACGCTGGCGCTCACCTGCATCTCCCACCTCGCGCGCTGGGTGAAAATACTCTAACCAAGAAGTCGCTCCTCTATTTTTCGGCGCGTCTGCTGCGCCTTGACCGTGACCTGCGTCAAGCGGGAGCAGTTGGGGATCCGGCATATTCAGCGACACCCCCTCCTAATGATCCTTCGCTCGAAGGATAGGCCCTCCTGTTAGGGGAGAGTCAAGGGGATACGGGCCAGCGCCGCCGTTCAGGGTCCGAAGGCGACCGACTGGACGCGCAGGTCCGGGTTGCCTGGCAGCGCCGAGCGCCAGCGCCACTCACCCGCCGCCGAGCGAAGTAGGCGGCCACCGGAGCAGATGGCCCAGACGCTGCCGTCGGGCGCGGCGACAAATAACTCAACCATGTCCGGCATGGGCGCCGCGATCCCGTTGCTTGCCGGCTGCCAGGTGTCGCCGCCATCGGCCGAGACGACGATGCGCCCGCCCCGCCCCACGTCCGGCGATGGGCCGGCCAGGACGAGGTCGGGCCGCGCAGGCGGGATCAGCACTGCCCGCGTATAGTCGGTCTCCAGCTTCTGGCAGCTCTTGCCTCCGTCCCGCGAGCGGGCGACACCGCCCAACCGCTGCTCCTCCCCGTCGTCCCGGGCCAGCGGCTCGGCTACTATACTCCTGCGGCGCGCGGGGCCGCCGCGACACGAAGGGATGGGCGAGCGATGGAGCACCACAATCTCGGGCGCAGCTATACACGTTCCGTCAAGGCTTCACTCGGGCCACGTGAGGAGGTCCGTGAGATGGACGAGGGTCTGGTCCCCTACTCGACTTTCTTCCCTGAGCAGGCGGCGCGCGAGACGCGATCGTTCACGACGCGCGGCGACCCAGTGCTGGCAGACGATGAGTACGGTCTGCTCGAGTCGTATTGCGCGGACCCCGCCTGCGCCTGCCGCCGGGTGATGCTCAACGTCCTCTCGAGGCGGCAGCGCGAGGTGCTGGCAGCGATCAGCTTCGGTTTCGACCGTAACAGCGAGTTTGCGGGGCCCTTCCTGGACCCGTTGAACCGCCAGAGCGCTTCAGCCGGCAACTTGCTGGTAGCGGTCAGGGAGGTGCTGGCTGATCCGGTCTACGTCGCTCGTCTGGAGGCCCACTACTACCAGGTCAAGGGGGCGGCGGCTGATCCGAAGCATCCCGGCCACCGCCGCTCTCACCACGCCGAGCGGGCGCAGCGCGGACGGTCGGTGCGCCAGCCCGGAAGGCGCGCTAGATGAAGGGAGCGTACCCCGCGGCAACAAGCCAGCGTTCGGCCCAGGAGATAGTACCTGCGCGAATACCAGTGCAAGGACGGCGCAGTGCCGACCCAGGCGCAGGTCAGTCCATTTCCGGGCCGCCCCGATTCACAGGCGGGCGACAAACTCGTCTGGACCGACCAGGATCGTGCCCTCCGTCCGCGCCCGTTCGACCAATTGCGGCGTGAAGCCGGCGGCGGAGAAGATAATGAAGCGGGGCGTCGCCCGCCAGCGGCCATGCGGCGTAGAGGCAAGCTTGTGCTGGAGCGCCGAGAGCACGTTGACGTCGCTGGGCTGGCGCGACCACTTGCATTCCCCGACGAGATAGCTGCCGTCCGCCAGCTTGCCGACAAGGTCGATCTCGACGTCGCTCGGTCGGCTCCACCACCGGCCAAGATCGAGGAGCATCGGCAAACCGTAGCCTCGCCCAAAGCGGCGCAGGTGCTGCGCGCAGATCCCCTCAAAGACATACCGGCCCAGGTAGTCGCTGAGGTAGGGCTCGACCAACTCGGTCCAGGCATCGCCAGGCGGTACGCTCTGCAAGGCGCTGCGCCCGCGGAAGACGAATCGGTACCAGAACTTGAGAAAGTTGTCGTCGAGGCGGTAGATCCCCCGACGGTCCGGCTCCTCGAAGGGTTTCTCGTGGGCAACCCAGCCGAGCTGGCGCAGGCGATCCAGGGCGCCAGCGACAACATGCCTTTCCAGATGGGCCTGATTGGCGATCTCCCCCCACTCCGTAGCGCCGACGGCGATGGCCTCGAGCACGGCGTTGTAGTTGGCGTACTCGCGGATGTCCCGCTCCTGGCGGATGAGGATCTCTCCCTCGCGATGGAATGTCCCCTGGGGGTCAAGTACCAAGCGGGCGATATTCTCACCGAGGGAGAGTGCGGGATCGACCGCCGCGAGATAGCGACCACTTCCACCGAGGAGGCCATACAGCAGCAGAAGGTCGCGCGGGCCGTAGGCTTGGTTCGGCGGCGAACCGACCAGGAAGAAGCGAGACGCGTCATAGTAGTCTAACGGCCGGTAGGGGTGGACCCAGTCGAAGCGGCCGTGGAGGGGCCGCCCGTAGGCGTCGAGCGCCCCGAGCAGCCCGATCTCCGAGCCACAGAGAATGAGCTTGATTTGGGAGGATCGCGCGTCCTGGTCCCAGACGGCCTGGAGGATCGACGGTAGCGACGGGTCCACGCCAACGAGGTAGCTGAACTCATCAAACACGACGAGAAGCCGCTCCTGGGTGGCCAACTCGCAGAGGAGTCGAAGGGCGACCCGCTAGCTCGGGTAGTTCTCGCGGATGATATCGGTACGCCCGGGGAAGGACTGGCGGATCTGGGCCAGGAGCTCCTCCAGATTCTCGAGCGAGGAGGACTCCGCAGCGAGGAAGTAGATGCCGCGGCGCCCCTCCAGCGCGTGCTGGAGAAAGTATGTCTTCCCGACGCGTCGCCGCCCGTAGATTAGGGCGAGGGCGGGCCCCGGCCGGTTCCACAGTTCCGCCAGGCGCTGCTGCGCGTTCTCCCGGTTCACCAAGCCGACCACGTTCGCCTCCTTTTTGCAGGGTATGAACTACTAGTGTGTAGACTATTAGTCTAAACCGTGGGTCATCCCGCGTCAAGGAATCGTCGTCCGGTACGATGGCAGAATGTAGGCGGAACCGACGTCGCAAAGGAGCAACGCAGGTCTGCAATCGAGCGCGCCTTCGGACGGACCAACGGAAACTGAGGTTCGCCGGCAGATGGCGTTCTCCGAGCACGTTATCCAGGAACATCATTACGGTCCGTTGGCCGATCTGGCGCCCTGGTCGCGCAGCCAGGTCACGAGCGCCTCCCGCGCCGTGTCAGCGGCGCCGGCCATGTCCAGAGGGGTATTTTTGGCGTAGTCGGGGATCCAGTTCAGGTCGGCGTTGCCATTCTGTAGAATCCCTTACGTTTGACCTACCCGAGCACGGTCCTTGTTGCGCTGGATAAAGCAAGGTGGCGCTGGATCAGAGGATGCAGAGGCCAGTGCCGCCAGCGACGATGCTGGCCGGGGCGCATACCGGCAGCGAGTACCGACCCCAGCTTCCTCCGCTCGGTGGATGTGGGGCCAACGCTGACCGGCGCCTGCGGCCTGGCGATGGGGCCGCAAGTGCAGGGGCACCACCTGGCGGTAGCGTTGCTTGGGGGTACGAACGCCATCGCAAACAGCGCTTACATGGAGGGCTATTTCCGCCCGGCCTCAGCCGATTCACCTAACGAGCAAAACATACCCGAGCACTGGCGAGCCTTGCGCACGCCGGAGCACCTGGTTGTCACAGATTTGCACGGTACGGTCCATCTGCTGTTCGATTTGCGTACCGACCCGCTCGCTGTCCACAACCTGGCGGGGCTGCCGGACGCGCAGGATACACAGGGAACGATGCTGGCTCGCCTTTGCGCCGAGGCTCGCGCGCTGGGCGATCCGGCGCCACTGAGCAAGACGCCAGCATAGCGCGGCTTGACGGCGCATTGAGCGCAAGGGCACCGTCAGCCGACCCTACGATGAATGACTTTGTTGGCGAAGAGCGACCAGGGGATGAATCCCCCGGCTAGACGGGACGAAGCCCCTGACGGGGCTGTCCGTGGCAACCGTTGGATCGCGCGTGCAGAGTGGTCGGGGTGGACAGCCTGCCGTAGCAGGCTTCGTCCTGCCTAGCCGGACGCTTCAGCGTCCGGTCGCTCTTCGCCAACAGATTCATTCATCGCAGGGCGGATTTCGTTCCAGGCGCTCCCGGTCGGCACGCCGGAGCAGTTCCCTTACCTCGTCATCGCTCGTCGGCGAAAAGTCCTCGTACCAATAACCGACTGACGAGAACAACTCGGGCGTGAGGAGGCAGACTGCCTCGTCCACGTCGGCACGGAGCCGTTCCCAGGATGGTGCGGCGGCGACGGGCACACCAGCGACGATCCGGGCCGGCTGCCACTGCCGCAAGGCCAGCGCCGCAGCACGCATGGTCGATCCCGTCGCTATTCCGTCGTCCACCAGAATGACGGTCCGTCCCTGCACCACGAGCGGCGACCGTCCTTCCCGATAAGCGCGTTCTCGGCGATCCAGTTCCTCTTGTTCCTGCTGCGCCACACGGTCGATCACGGTAGCCGGGATAAATAAGTCGCCCACAACGTCCTCGTTCAGGACCCGCACGCCGCCGCTGGCAATGGCGCCCATGGCCAGTTCCGTATGCCCCGGCAGGCCCAATTTGCGCACCAGGAAGATATCCAGCGCCACTCCCAGCACATGGGCCACGGCGTAGCCAACGGGGACACCGCCGCGCGGCAACGCCAGCACCAGCACGTCGGGCCGTCCGGCGTAGGCCCCCAGGTGCTCGGCCAGCGCGGCCCCAGCCTCCAATCGGTCACGAAACATGCGGTCCACCGTACCCTCCTACCATGGCGGTGTAGTTATCGTCACCGGCAATCGCCAAGTTACCGGCAAAGATGGTAAGCGTAAGGCCGGCAGCGCGTTGAAGACGGCGGTTAAGCTCAAATGTCGGCTGCTCATCAGGAACCTACGTGACACCTACCTTGGTAGGATAAAGTCCATGTCGCCGCTGCGCCAGAGCAGGTCACTCCGCTCGTCGGCAGTCCGCCGCGCTTCTGGCGGTTACGGACGAGGATACGGGAGTAGCGTCTGCACGTTGTCGGGGCGAGCAAGGAGAATCTGATGATCACACGGCGGTGGCGATTGACACCTACTCGCCGTTGCAGAACAGCGCCTCGCCGACTGGAGAAGGCGTGGACGTGGCAGAAGTGCGCCACAGATTATCGCGCCGTTAGGTTGTTTGGGTGCGGCGGCAGATAG
>DAIMXP010000177.1:0-5239 GCA_036734945.1 Chloroflexota bacterium | reverse complement strand
GCGCCCGCCCTGACGCCCTCAATTGTAAAAGTTATTCCGTGACGGCTCCTAAGGTCAATTCCGCCCGTAGCACTCCGTCAAATCAGCGAGTCTGCTTGCTAATGCTGCATCCGGCAACTCGCCGGCGAAGCGCCAGCCCCAGTTGCCTTCCACCGTGCCGGGAAAGTTCATGCGAGCTTCGCTGCCCAGGCCCAGGAGGTCTTGCATCGGGATGATGCAGAGTTCCGCCACGGACTCATAGGCCAGGCGGATCATTGCCCAGACCAGTTCCTGGCCTTCGGCGGCGGCATAGCGTTCGGCGTACCGCCTTTCGTGGGCTGGCGCGCCGGCCAACCAGCCGGCCGTCGTGTCGTTGTCGTGCGTGCCGGTGTAGACGACGAAGTTGCGGGTGTAGTTGTGCGGCAGGAAGGGATTGCCGGCGTCGCCGCCGAAGGCGAACTGCAGCACTTTCATGCCTGGGAAGTGGAAGCGATCGCGCAAAGCCTGGACGTTGTTACTCATCTTGCCCAGGTCCTCGGCGATCAGCGGGAGTGGGCCCAGCGCCTGCTCCAACGCCTTGAAGAGCGCGGCGCCGGGTCCCCTCCGCCAGCGGCCGCCGACCGCCGTGGGGAGATGGGCGGGAATTGCCCAGTAGGCAGCAAAGCCGCGGAAGTGGTCAAGGCGCAGCACATCGACCAGGCTGAGGTCGCTGCGTAGCCGCTCCACCCACCAGGCATAGCCGGTGGCGGCCAGCACGTCCCAGCGGTAGAGCGGGTTACCCCAGCGTTGCCCCGTCTTGCTGAAATAGTCGGGGGGCACGCCGGCGACGTGGGTCGGTTCGCCGCGCGCATCGAGCGTGAAGAGCTCGCGGTGCGCCCAGCAATCGGCGCTGTTGTGGGAAATATAGATGGGCATGTCACCCAGCAGGCGGATGCCGTGTGCGGCGGCCTGCCGTTTCAGGGCGGCCCACTGCCGGAAGAAGAGGTATTGTACGAAGACCTGATAGCGCAGCGGCGTCACCAGCCGTTCCCGCCAGAGCGCCAGCGCCTCCGGCTCGCGCGCCGCTACACCCGGCTCCCAATCCGGCCAGGCAGCGCCGTTATGCACGTGCGACAGCGCCGCGAACAGCGCATAGTCGTCCAGCCAGAAGGCTTGCTCGCGCGCAAACTGGGCGACCTCCTGCTGCTGGGCCTCCGTTGCTTCACGCTGGAAGGTCTGAAAGGCCTCCGCCAACAGTTCCTGTTTGAACGCTCGCACCCTGCCGAACTCCACCTGATCAGCGGAGAAGACTGGCCGGCGCTGCGCGAGGTCGCCGGACAGGAGGCCATCGGCAACCAGCAAGTCGGGGCTAATCAAAAGCGAGTTGCCGGCGAACGCGGAGTACGCCTGGTACGGCGACTCACCCCAGGCAGCCGGTCCAAGCGGCAGCATTTGCCAGTAGCGCTGCCTGGAGTCGGCCAGGAACTGCAGGAACACCTGCGCCGATGGTCCCAGGTCGCCCACGCCATACGGCCCCGGCAACGAGGTAGGATGCAGCAGTACGCCGGCTGCCCGCACCATGGTGACCTCCCGCGCTTCCCGGCTTCGCACGCGGAAGCCCTGGCGGCTGTATTGTATAGATCAGACGCGCCGTCCAGCCAGCGTGGAACGGTGCATACCAATGCGTGGGAAGGATCGCTACAATGCCCGTGCCTTCGCTGCTGTCCGACGATGACCTTTACCTGTTTGGCGAGGGCAACTGGCTGCTGGCTTACGAGAAGATGGGGGCGCATCCGCGCCTGGTCGACGGCGTGGCCGGCATCAACTTCGCAGTGTGGGCGCCGGGCGCAGCGCAGGTCCAGGTAGAGGTCTACGGCTTCGGCCGTCGCCTCCGCCAGATCCCGATGGCCCTGCGCGGACCGATCGGCGTCTGGGAGGTCTTCGTCCCGAACATGGCGACCGGCACAACCTACAAGTACGGCATCACCTCCCGGTACCACAACTTTCAGGTGGAGAAGGCCGACCCGTTCGCCTTCTGGAGCGAGCGGCGGCCGGCGAACGCGTCGGTCGTGTACGACCTCGCCGGCTACACCTGGAACGACGCGGCGTGGCTCGCGGGACGCAGCAGCAGTAGCCCGGTGGCCAAACTGCAGACGATCTACGAGGTCCACCTCGGCTCCTGGCAACGCGGCATAGACGGCAGCTTCCTCAACTACCGGCAACTGGCAGAGCAACTGGCGCCCTATGTCGTCTCCCTCGGCTTCACGCACATCGAGCTGCTGCCGATCGCCGAACACCCCTTCGACCCATCCTGGGGCTACCAGCTCACGGGCTACTTCGCCCCGACCAGTCGCTTCGGCACACCGAAGGACTTTATGTACTTTGTGGACTACTGCCACCAGCACGACCTGGGGGTGATCATCGACTGGGTGCCCGCGCACTTTGCCAAAGACCGTTTCGGCCTCTACTTCTTCGACGGCACCCACCTCTACGAGCATGCAGATCCCCGCCGCGGCGAGCACCTGGGCTGGGGCACTGCCGTTTTCAACTACGAGCGGTCGGAGGTCGTCAGCTTCTTGCTCTCCAACGCAATGTACTGGCTGCAGGAGTATCACCTGGATGGCCTGCGCGTCGATGCAGTGTCGTCGATGCTCTACCGCGACTACGAGCGCCCGGCCGGGACCTGGGTGCCCAACGACCAGGGCGGCAGGGAGAGCCCGGAGGCCGTCACCTTACTGCGCCGCGTCAACGATCTGGTCCACCAGCGCTACCCGGGCGTCGTCACCTGCGCCGAAGAGGCGACAGTCTGGCAGGGTGTCACGCGCCCCACGGCGGATGGCGGACTCGGTTTCGACATCAAGTGGAATATGGGCTGGATGAACGACATCCTGCGCTACCTGGCGCGCGAACCGGCAACGCGGCCGGCCTTCCACAACGAGGTCACCTTCTCCTACACCTACGCCTTCAGCGAACGCTACCTCCTGCCGCTCTCCCACGACGAAGTCGTCCACCTCAAGCACGCATTGCTGGAGAAAGCGCCGGGTCCGGCCTGGCAACGCTTCGCCACTCTCCGCGCCCTGTTGGCCGCCATGTATGCCCACCCCGGCAAGAAGCTGCTCTTCATGGGCAGCGAAACTGCACAACCGCAGGAGTGGTCGGAAGAGGTACCGCTGGACTGGGGCCTGATTGCCGGGCCATCCGGCGCCCGGCACAGGCAGGTGCAGCAGTTCGTGACCGAACTGAACCGCCTCTACCGTAGCGAGCCGGCGTTGCATGCCCTGGACACGGCGTGGGAAGGCTTCGCCTGGATCGACGGCAGCGACGCCGAGCATTCCATCGTCGCCATCCTGCGCCGGTCTGCGCTGCCCGAAGAGGTCATTGTCGTCGTCTGCAACTGGCAACCGATCCCCCAGGCCGACTACGCCATCGGCGTGCCGTTGCCTGGCCCCTGGGTCGAACTCCTCAACAGCGACGCCACGGTCTACGGCGGCTTCGGCGTGGGCAATAGCGCGGGGCTGATGGCCGAGGCAGCGCCATTGAACGGATACCCGTACTCCTTGTCGCTCATCATCCCGCCGCTGAGTGTACTGTGGCTGAAGCCGGCGGCGGCGGGGGAATGACGGAGATAGCGTGCATATCAGAAAGCCCCAAAAAGGCGGCGCTGACAAGCCCGAAGACAAGCATAAACGATCAATCGAACGGTATCCACTCAACGACATCCACCCATTCGTTGGCATCGCTGGCTTCCCATACGAGGATTATGGCTTCAAGGACTCGCTGTGGTGGCGTGTTCGGGCGCACCCACAATATTCCCCAATGATGCCCGCCTGCGGCGATGTGCTTCGCCACGTGGCCAGGTATGCTGGCCCAGTCATGCGTGATCAGGATGCGGTGGGACGTCTCCAGATAACGCAAAATCTCGGGATCCAACGTTCCAAGCGCAGGCGCACCCTCGTCGCCAACGCGGAGAACGTTTACTTCCGGCAGACGACGTAAGAGCGCCACTGCCAGGTAGCGCGGTACGTTTTCGTCGAGAAGGAAGCGCGCCCTCAAGCGAGACGCCGTTCACGCCGTAGCGCCTCCAGGCGCAACCGCTGGACGAGCGGGGAAGGATGCTTCATCGACTGGCGATATTCATGCTCGTGGAGCACGTTGTGCTGTTTGATAGAGGAATCGATTTCGGCACGATGCTGCAGGTAGTAGGTGATGGTAGCGTAGATCTTCTCTAGACTGAGCCCGGGGAAGGCATCGGCGATCTGCTCGGCACTGAAGCCGGTATTGTACAGGTCGACGACGTGCTCGATTCCGATGCGATGCCCCTTGATCCTTATGGCATTGGAATCGGTGAAGTCAAGGTAATCCTCAAGCTGCATCGAATGGCCTCAGCTTTCTACGAGCCGGCACGATAGTGCAGAAATCACGGACGCTATGATGGTGAGTGTACCGCAGTATAGAGCCGGTGGAGGAGTCTGCGAGGCGGCGCCATCGCGCCTGCGGGTAACCGTAGCTGTTGGCGAACCGCGGGCATCGGTGTATGGGGAAGAGCAGGGCGTATGCAATACGCCCTGCTCTGGCATTCCGCTCAACGGAGGTTCGCCAACAAAGTCATTGATCGTCGGGTGATCGTCCGGCGCTCCGATAGTCCCGGATTCGCTAACAACTGCGTAAACGAGCGGGCTACGCACAAACGCGCGGTACGCGCTCCGGGAGGTCCGGCGCCGTGCGCTGGCTCGTGAGTTCGCCCCCAACGTCATTTATGGCTGGCCGGGGCTCACCGTTAGCTTCTGGATGCGGTGGTTGTCCTCATCGGCGACGTAGAGGTTGCCCTGAGCATCCAGCGCAATGCCATCGGGGTTAACGAACTGGCCGGGGGCCGTGCCTTTCTCGCCAAACGAACTCCATACCTGGGAGGCAGGCTGGGGCCGGGGACTAGCCGTCGGTGTCGGCGGGGCAGGTGTAGTCGTGGGTGGCGTTGGTGCTAATGTTGCTGTGGCGACAGGCCGGGGCACGGGCGTTGCCGTTATCGCACTGGCAGCCGTCGTCCGCAGCGTGGTCAGCGCAACCGCCACCGCGCTAAGAGCCTATCCGGAAGGTATTCGTGCCTGGCGGAGCTTGCGGTAGACGATGAGGCAGGCGGCGAGTTGGCGGAAGCCGAGGTAGTTGGCGCTGCGCTTATCCCAGCGGATGAGCAGCCGACGGAAGCGGTTGAACCAGGAATGGGCGACCTCGACGACCCTGCCACACTGCCCTCATTCCGAATGTAGCGCACGAGTTGGGGCAT
>DAIMXP010000176.1:0-5316 GCA_036734945.1 Chloroflexota bacterium | reverse complement strand
GCAGTTCGCTCACTTGGTGGCGTTCCGGCGTTGCCGCCACCAGATCGGGGCACGGGGGCAACGCCACCCCGCAGTGCTGACACTGCTCCGGCCAGACCGCCACCACCTGGTCCACTTGCTCCGGCGGCAGCAACTCCCGCTGGTGGGCCAGGTGTCCTGGCTGCCCGCCCGGCTTGCGTCCACTCGGCTGGCGCTTGGCTGGCGCTGGTGGGGTCCACGGTGGGTCGGACGAGGGCGGCCGCGACGAGTTCGACGAGTTCTTCCCTAGCCGCGCTTCCAACTCCGCCACGCGCTCGCGCAGCGTTCGCACCGCCGCCTGCAACTCGCAGATGACGGCGTGCGCCTCTGGCAACGTCTCCGGCAGCACCAACTCTGTGTCCATACGACACAGTCTGCACACCTTGACCGCTCCTGTCAAGTCAGCACGCGCTCACGTACAACAGGGGCCGTGATCGGGTACCGTGGAGGAGGTCTACGACTTCACCGAGAGCGCCATCCTGGACGCACGGGACTACGAGTTCCACATCCACCGTATCCACGGCCTGATTGCCGCCCACAACGCCGACGACAGCGACGAGGGGTACCAGCGGCTCGCCAAGGTCGTGCTGGCCGACGTGCGCCGGCGGATGGGTGTCTGATGCAACGCACCACGGCACCCTGTGACACCGGTCGCATCGTCACCTATGCCAGCGCGGACGGCGAGTATTCGGCCCACACTCGGCCTATTGGCAGTGGCTGGGCGGTCACGGTGGAAGGGGAATTGACGCCTACCCTGCGTATCGGCTACGTCGGCACCTTCCGCAGCGAGCGCGAGGCGATGGACCAGGCGCGCAGCCGGATCAAGCATTACGAGCAAACAGTGAAGGAGCAAGATCGTGGATGAGCAGATGTACGAGTCCAGCGGCGACTGCCCCTGGAGCCAGTCTACGGACCTCGATTGGGACGCTGCCCAAGCCGCTGCGGAACGTCGGGAGTGGGCGCAGGCGATGGCGGCTGAGGCTTGGGCCGCGTTCGTGGCGAAGCTGGCCGACCAACGGCGCGAGGAAGACTCGGCTGATGAGGCACAGCAGGCAGGCTGTCGGCGGGTGAGAATCAGCGCAGTGGAGGTGGCATAGGTGGAAGGCCTTACGCCGGAGCGAAAAGAACAGCTCATGGCCTTCGGCAACTACGCCTTGGGCCTTGTCCAGAAACAGTACCTCGGTTTACCGACGCCGCTTGCCTACCAAGTCGCGGATCAAGCAATGGCCTGGGAAGTCGAGTATTGGGTCCGTAGCGCTCTTGCAGATGCAGACAAGAAGCAGTCGTTGCTCATTGGCGCTGAGGAACGGATGCATGCGCGCATTGTACAGGCGTACCCGTTGGTTCTGGAAAGACTGGTGCAGGAACAGCGTCTGGTGCGCCGGCAGGAAGAAATAGGCAGCGTCAACGCCATAAGCCGGAAGCTCCTGGACTGGCCGGAAGGCGACACCGATGCAACCGAGTAGCGGCCTTCCCCACCTGGCCGATCGCCTGAGTGATGATCCCTGCTTCATCCGCCGGGCACGTCAGTACCAGCGCCCTCGTGGCTGCCCTGGGAGTGACGGAAGATACCGCCGTGCTGATCCGGTTGTGCTGGATGCCACGCCACGCTGGCGACCTGCGGCAGATCGCGGAACGGTTCGGCGTGGACGTGGACACCCTGACAGCAGCATTGAGCGCGTGAGGCGTGCGAGAGCGGGCAACCGCTCTACCGGCACAAGAGCCGGAGTTACCGGGTGTACCGGTAGCTGGCGTAGACAGCAAGGAGAGCACAGGATGCCCACAACCACGCAGGATGCCGACACGGCCGCTATCGCAAAGGGAATCCGGCACATCGGCACAATCATTTACTGCCATCATGATTTTACGCCGGAGGCGGTGTCGTTGCTGGTGGAACAGTACGCACCGGCAGTGGAACAGCAGCTTGAAACAGGATTCGGCCTCAGGTTTGACGCGTTGTGTGACCAGATGAAGGCCACACTGGCGACGGTAGCGGGTGGGGACGCCGCCGAAGACACCATGGTTGACTTGCTGGGAAAAGCCGTCCAGATCGGCAGCAGTATGGCGCTGCGACAAATCTACTCCTGGCCGATGCCGGAAGACGAACCGACGGCGTAGGCGTGCGGGCAAGCGGTGTTCGGCACTGGACACCGCTTCTACCGGTGAGGAACCGGAAACCGCGTCGTGTGGCGCGGGGAGGCGTAAGCGCAGAGGAGAGTAAGCAATGACCACCGACGAAACCGCATCCCGTGACGAACTGGCCGAGGAGCGGAAGGCAAAGGCAACTGTCGCCGTTGTGGCGGACCTCGGGGGCATGTTCGCCTTCGGGCTGATGGAGCGCTTGCCCGAACTGGCTGGGCATCAAGAGCGCGTCGAACAGGCAGCGAACGCGCTGTACCGGCTGGCCGACACGACCGACAAAACCAAGGCGGCAACTGCGTATGAGGCGTTGGAACTGGCGCTGAAGCTCCAACGCGGCGCCATCGCCCGTGAGACCGTACACACCGTCCTGGCCGGACTGGATGGCTACATCAATAGCAAGGAAGTGGCGAATGTCGCGGCTGGCGACCGCGCGTAGCAGCACCGGGCAGCCTGACCACAGCGGCCGGGCTGCCTACCAGCAACAAGGAGAAAGGAGTAACGATGCCCGACACGACGCTATCCACAGCAGCAGCCATTGGTCGCTACCTGGAAGACCTCGCCATCGGCCATGCGCCGGCGACCGTCCAGACCTACCGCGCGTCACTCCGGCGGTTCCTCGCCTTTGTGGCGCCGACGTCTGAAGGACGGCCGTTGCCGGTAGACGCCCTGACGGAAGACCACGTGATGGACTATGCCCGCCAGTGTGCCAAACCCGCAGCCGGCCTCAGCCCGGTGAGTCAGGCGACGTACAGTACCGCCGTCCTGACGTTCTATCACTGGCTGGTACGGGAACGCTACCGGCCCGACCTTGACCTGCGACCGCTGGATGATCGCCTGCAATCCTTGCGCGGACGCAAGCGCAAGCGGTTAGTCAAGGTACCGACTGATGCCACCATCGACGCCGTGGTGCGGCTGGCACAGCAGCGCGTGCCGGAAGCGGATGCGGCAACCATTGACTGCCGGGACCTCGCCATCGTGGAATGCTTGCGCGGCAGTGGCCTGCGTGTGTCGGAACTCGTGGGCTTGCGCCGGCGTGACCTGATCCCACAGGACCACGCCGCCCGCATCATCGGCAAGGGCGACAAGGAGCGCCTGGCCTACTTCACGCCGGCAGCCTGGACGGCGATGGATGCCTACCTTGCGCTGCGACCGGCCCGGCCCAAGCGGGCGATTGGGGTAGAGCCGGTGTTTCTTCGCCACGATCGGGCGGTGGCCGATGCGGTGAAACCGCTGTCTACCAAGAGCATCCGCGCCATCGTCCGGCAGATCGGGGATGACGCCGGCCAAGAGGGAGCGGCCCTGACGCCGCACAGCTTCCGGCGTTGGTTCGCGTCACACGTCATTGAGCAAACGTCCGACCTGGCAGCCGCACAGGACCTCCTGGGGCACGAGAGCGCCGACACGACCAGGCGGTACGCCCAGATCACCCAACAGCGGCTCCAGCAGATACACGAGCGAGCCTTCACACCCGTGGGAACAGCGGGGTAGGAGTCGAGCAACGGCGCCGGCTGGGGCTACGGTCCTAGCCGGCGCTCTTGCTGTCAGTCGCCCTGACGCGATGGGGGCGCAAGTGTTGCCAGTCGTGCTCGCCTTTGGTAGCAAGAAGACGAGCGGTGCGCGAATCTAGCGCTCGGAGACCGGTACCTGTGCCGGCCACGACAGTGCAGAAAGGGAGGGACATGGATACCGACCAGACGATGCCGATCAACGAGGATTCGACTCCGGTAGTGAGGAAGCCGTCACGTCGGCGCAAGGACCCGCCGGAGTACGTCTTGGTCCGCCATTATGCGCCGCGACCGGGTGCTGTCGAGGCAGTAGTGAAGTATTTACTGGAAGCGGCGAGAGCGAGAGGCGGGGCGGGATGAACGCTGAAACGGGCCGTCCTGGTACGGATGATCCGAACAAGAAGAGTCCAGCGAGCGTGAACCAGTCCAGGCTCCGCACTGCCACTGAGGAAACCAGTGACCTGGGCAACAGCCCGCCGCGTCCACTGTCTACCGGGCAGGCGGCTGCTGTGCTCGGTTTGTCGCGCGCTACCGTACACCGCCTGATCGTGGCCGGTGAAATCACGGCTACCGCAGTGCCGAACGCGAGTGGACATCCACACTACCGCATCACGCCGCATGCGCTGAAGTCTTTCCGTGAGCGCCATCAGACGACACGGCGGATTGGCGGCAGTAGGTGACCTCCCCGCATAATCATTCGGGTGTGTTTCACCTCTGTTGACACCGCTAGGCTACTAGCGATAGGAGCGTGGCGGGGGCGTTATCCAGGACCGCGAGCTCGAGTGGGGCAGGCGGGTCCGGGTAGGGCACGAGGTAGAGCCTGCTATGCCGCTGGCGACGCCGGAAGGTGTGGAAGGCGTCCCAGTCGCCGTTCTCGAAGGCGCAACGCAGATGGAGGAGGGACTCGGCGCCGTCGATGGTCCAGCGCATGCCGGAGCGTTCGCAGCGATCCTTGACGAGATGGCGACAGGCGCCTTCGATGACCCCGGTGGCGATGGGCCACGGCCGCTTCGCGTCGGCGCGGCGAGGTAGCGGGCGTAGTCCAGCCAGGGCTGGTTGCGGTCGAGGTAGGCGGCGACGCTGCGCAGTACCTTGGCCTGGGCGGCGGTCTGCTCCGCTGCTGCGGCCAACTCGGTGAACTCGGCGACGACGTGCGCTGCTTTGCTCTGCAAGAGGAGCAGGGTGTGGGCTTGCACCCAGGCGGTGCGCTGGGGATTGGTCTCCCCCAGCAGGGCGTTGGCGACCTCCCAGAGATATTCCACCACATGGATGAGGTCGAGGACCAAAGTGAAGGCCGGGAACTGCGCGCCCAGGGGGCACCCGACCCGCTCTTGCAGGGCCGCGCAACCATCGGTCAAGGCGACCCGCTGCTCGATGTGCGCCCCTTCTCGAGCCGTCACGTGAGCGGCGGCCTCCGTGAGCGCGGCATCTTTGCCGGCGAGCGTCGCCCAGAGGCGCTTGTGCTGCGGCCCCGGCCGCTCCGCTGGCTCCGTTGCTCCGGGCAACTGCTTCGCTGCGGGCGTGTCGAATAGACTCGCCACGACCGACTCGGGCGTGCGCACGGCGGGTGCGATGGTGTAGACGGCGGTGAGGATCCGGGTACCCTATCTGTCATGCTGAGGGTGTTGCGGGCTGGGGAGAGGACTTCGGG
>DAIMXP010000175.1:0-5544 GCA_036734945.1 Chloroflexota bacterium | reverse complement strand
AGCTGGTGGCGAGCTTGCAGCGGCAAGTGGAAACGCAAGCCCTCGTAGTAGGGCCCGTATTCCCTCAGCTAAAATGCCACCGAGCGACCTACAGTTCCCTCATTTGAGAATGCTACTGAGGGGACGATGCGAGCCGACGAGGGAATGACACTGGACGAGCGACGGAAGTACCTGGGGCAGCGCCCAAGGGGCACCCGGAAGCGGTACCGGGCGGCGGATCGGGTGGGGCGCGGAGTGCTCTTGACGGAGATGGAGGCAGTGACGGGGTTGCATCGCAAGCATCTGGTGCGCCTGTTGGCGCCGGGCGGGTTGATTCGCCGCCGACGCGGGAAGCAGCGGGCGCGGGCGTATGGAGCGGCAGTCGATGACGTGCTTCGCGTGGTGTAGGAGAGCTTGGATTATGTGTGTGCGGAACGCCTGACGCCGGCACTCCTCCCGACGGCGGAGCATCTGGCGGGCTTTGGCGAGCTGCGTCTCACCAATGAACTGCGCGCGCAGTTGGGGCGGATCAGCCGGGCGACGGTGCAACGGCGGTTGGATACGCTGCGCCAGGATACGCCGCGGTTACCCCGACGCGGACCGGAGGCGGCCAACCAGATCGCCAGGACGTTGCCGATGGGTCGGCTGGCCTGGGACACAATGGAGCCGGGGCATTTCGAGGTGGATCTGGTCCACCACAGCGGGCCGGTGGCGAGCGGCGATTACATCCATACTTTACAGATGGTGGACATTGCGACGGGTTGGAGCGAGCGGGTGGCGATCCTGGGGCGCGGGCAGCGGGCGATGGAGGCGGGATTTGTGATGATTTTGGCGCGGCTGCCCTTCCCGATCAAGCACCTGCACCCGGATAACGGTAGCGAGTTTCTCAATCACCATTTGGTGCGCTACTGGGGGCAGGCGATCGTGGACGTGCAATTGAGCCGCAGCCGGCCCTTCCACAAGAACGACAACCGCTTCATCGAGCAGAAGAACGACAGCTTGGTACGCGCCTACCTCGGGCACGCCCGGCTGGACACGCCCACCCAGGTCGAGGCGCTCAACGATCTCTACGACGACATGTGGACCTACTACAACCTGTTCCAGCCGGTGCTCCACCTGATCGAGAAGCAGGTGGTACCGGACGCCAATGGAGGACGAGGGCGGCTGCGGCGCAAGTGGGACGCGGCCACGCTGCCCTATCACCGGTTGCTGGAGACGGGGGTGCTGGCGGCGGCTGAGCGGGAACGCTTGGCGACGCTCCATCGCGAGACCAATCCCCGCCAACTCCGGCACCAGATCTACCAGGCGATCCCGCAATTATGGAGATTGGTGTTGCCAAGGGAGGGCGCGGACCCAAGGACGGCAACAGAAGACGTGGGCATCGCCGGCTAGCGCCGGCGAGACGGGGCGGTGCGCCGCCCCGTCGGTGCATGTGGTGACGACCAAGCGCCGTAGCAGAAAGGAGAGGCTCGCCCTGGTCACATTTTCTTTTGAGGGAACGGTGCCGAATTCGGCCCCCTCGGTAGCATTTTCATTTGAGTTGACACGCACGGTCCCCACGGCTTGCCCGGGGAGCACTTGGCTGTTTCCCCAGCCACTGCCCCCACACGCCGTGCTGCTATCTTCGCGAGAAGGAGTATTGCTATGTCTGTTGCCCTCGGGGCCGGCCCCGACTACGATCTGGCCATCGGCCACTCTAGAATTTGTTAAGGTAGTTGCTGTCAGCGGCAAACTATGCCACTTCGAACCGCCCGTCAATGGGCCTGCGACGGTCGGGGGCCGTTGGAAGTGCCGAGAACAAGGAGTGTCGGCACTATCCGCAAGGGAATGCCGCGTAAAACACCGCGCAGATGGGCAAAACGATGGCGGAATTGGCCAAAGTGCGAATGCCAGAATGGAATCAGGCACTTTGTGTCGTCTTCAGCCAGCCGAGCAACATGCTACTTTGCCGTCCACAGCAGCTACCTGAACACCGGGCCTTTAGGCACAGGTAAACTGCCGGGGGCGCTGGCCGACGAGTTCGCCAACAGCATCAAAGGAGGGGACACACAGGTGGTAACGGCGCAAATTGTGGTTTGCCAGGGCCCCGGGCAGGTGGCGTTGGAAGCGCGTGCGCTCCCCGCGCCAGGCCCGAACCAAGTGCTCATCCGGGGCCATGTGAGCTTGGTCAGCGTCGGGACCGAACTCACGACGGTGCGCGGGGAGTGGCCGGAAGGCGCCTTCTGGCGAAGAATCACGCGCTACCCGGGTGATCTGGGGTATAGCCTGGTTGGGTGCGTGGAGGCCGTCGGCGCCGGCACCACGGCCTTCGCCATCGGCGACCGCGTTGTTGCCAACGCGCCGCACGGCAGCGCGGCGTTGCTCACGCTGCAGCGACCGCCAACGGAGCGGCCAAACGTCATCCCCATTCCCCCCGAGGTCGACGATGAGGCGGCCGCCTTCCTGGCGCTGGCGCTGGTGGCGCTCAATGGGGTGCGCCTGGCCCGGATCGAACTTGGGGACACCGTGGCCGTGGTGGGGCTGGGCGTGATCGGCCAGTTCTGCTGCCGCTTCGCGCGGCTGGCCGGGGCGGGGCGGGTGATCGGCCTGGGCCACCGCCCCGGCCATCTAGCGGCGGCGCGCGCCGGCGGCGTGACCGTCGCGGAGGACCCGCGCAAGGCCGAGCCGCTCGCACTCGTCCGGGCCCATAACCGGGGAGAACTGGCCGACGTGGTGCTGGAATCGTCCGGCAGTCCCTCCGCCATTGACCTGGCGCTGCATCTGGCGCGGCGGCAGGGGCGCGTCGTGCTGGCCGGGTCGCCCTCGGGGGCCGTCAACCTGGAACTGCACGAAACGGTGCATGGGCAGGGATTACAACTGATCGGCGCCCACATCAGCACCCTCCCCTTCGGGGAACTTCCTTTGCAGTCCGGCTGGAGCGTGGAGCGGACGGCGCGACTCTATTGGGACTTGCTCGCCGACGGAGCGATCGCGATTGCCCCCTTGATCAGCGACCGCGTTCCTGGGCACGCGGCGCCGGCCCTGTACGAACGCCTGCTTGCCGATCGTGGCGACGCCCTGGGCGTGATCCTTGATTGGACGGGCGAAGCGGCGGACTGACGGCGTCTTCGCCGCGCCTGTCACCACCGGTAATGTACACTCCTCTGGATGGGAAAGGGGGGCTGCGCGATGCGGACGCCGACCGTCGTCTTTCCCGCACCAGATCGGGTCGCTATCGAGGAACTGGAAGAGCACGACCCCGGACCGGGGCAGGTGCTCGTGCGCACGACTATCAGCGTCATCAGCATCGGCACTGAGCTGACCGTGCTGACCAGAGCGGGGTGGGCAAAGCACGTCCCCTTCCCGTTCCTGCCGGGATACAGCATGGCCGGCGAAGTCTTGGCGGTTGGGCCGGGAGTGACCGACTTCACGGTGGGCGACCGTGTTTGCGGCGGCGGGCACCACACGCAGTATGAAGTGCGGGAGGCGCGCGACCTTAACCACATTCCCGCCACGGTGGCCGATGAAGCGGCCGCCTTCCGCACCCTGGGCCAGATTACCCTGAACGGCGTGCGTCAGGGGCAGCTCGTCTTCGGCGAAGCGGTGGTGATCATTGGGATGGGGCTAGTTGGCCAGATGGCGACGCAGTGGGCGCGCTTCGCCGGCGCCCTACCGGTGATTGCCGTCGACCTCTCCCCACGCCGGCTGGACATTGCGTCCGAGATCGGACCGCTGGTGGCAATCCAGGGCGACTGCGATGGCGCGCTTGCCACCATACGCACGGCAACCCGAGGACGCCTGGCCGATGTCGTTATCGAAGCGACCGGCGTCGCGGACGTCATCCCTGGGGCGACCAGGCTGGCCCGCAATCAAGGACGCATCGTCCTCCTTGGCTCGCCACGTGGCAGCACCACGATCGACCTGCACGACAGCGTCCACGCGCGCGGGCTGCACCTTATCGGCGCCCACAACAACACCCATCCCCCCGTCGCGACGCTCGGCAACCCCTGGACGCGCGAACGCGATGGCGAACTGTTCCTCGACCTGCTCGCCGCCGGTCGTGCCGATGTCCAGGCACTCATTACCCATCGCTACCCCTGGCAACAGGCGCCGGCAGCCTACGCGCTCCTCCAGGAGCATCCGGGCGACGCCCTCGGTGTCGTGCTGGACTGGCGCTAGCACGCCGCGCGACCTTCCAGCAGTCGCGCATATTGGTCGGCCAGGCGATCAACTAGCTTGGCTGCGTCGTAGTGCTGCTCCACGCGCTGCCGCCCGAGTTCGCCGAGTATGCTCCGCCGCTCCGCTGACAGCAGCAGCGGCTTGAGGGTGGCGGCCAGGCCGACAAAGTCGGCGGGCGGGGTGAGCGTGCCGGCATCGCCGATCACTTCGGGAATCCCTCCGACGCAAGCGCCGACGACGGCCTTCCCGCACGCCATCGCCTCTACCAGCACCATCCCGAACTGCTCGCGGATCCAGCGAGTCGGATTGCTGGGCAGGCAGAAGACATCGGCCAGGCGGTGGTAGCGGGGGACGTGCTCGTACGGCACGTACGGCACAATGCGAATCACATCGGCCAGCCCTTGCTCCTGCACCTGCCGCTCCAGCGCCGTCTGCTCCGGTCCGCGCCCGACCCACACGTAACGCAAGCGAGGGCCGATCGCCGGGTCGGCGCGCAACAGCGTTGCCGCCGCCAACAGCTCGAAATAGCCCTTTTCCCATTGCAGCGTGCCGATGGTGACGACGACGAGATGCTGCGAAGTCAGGCCCAGGGCGGCCTGCAGCGCCGCATCGGGTGGCGCAGGATAGAAGCGCGTCCGGTCGACGCCCGTGGGGTGAATGATGATCTTCTCCGGCGCCGCCCCTTCCAGGAGCAGCCACTGCCGGTTGCGCTCCGTGAGGGCGAGGAACAGATCGGCCGTGGCTGCCACCTGGCGGCGGGCAGCCCGCAACCGTGGAAACTCGTCAAACTTGCCGGGAACGTTCTCGGCCACGCTCACGACCAGCGGCACTCCTCGATGGCGGGTCGCTCGCAGGGCCTGCAACGAGTAGGGGTTGAATGTTTCGGCAGTATGAATAAGGTCAAAGTCGCGGAGGGCGTAACCTAGACCAAGCATCACCTCGTTGTGCTCGTAGCGGTCGCGATACCAGCGCCGCACCAGCGGCGTCCGCTCGGCACAGTGCAAGAGACCGGGCAAGGTGCGTACGGAGAACGGCATGCGGTCGCGATCGAAAGAGCCCCGGTCAGAGCCGAACGCCGTCACGTCAAAGCTGCTCGTCAACCCGGCGTAACTTTGCATCTCCCAGTGGTTGAGCGTGGCGCCGCGCACGATGGCGATGCGCGGCTTGCGACCGGAAGACCGCCTCCTGGCTTCGACATTGGCACCCGCGGTACGATCATGGTGTGGCATAGCGCCGATTCTACGGTATCCGACATCGAGATATACTACGACCTTGCGGAGGATGGAGAATGGCCAGGCCAGGCCACGGTCAACAAGAAGGCACTGTCCTCGACTGCCGTCACTGAATGGCGGAGTGTTGCCGCCAACGCAACGAACTGGCCAGGAGCAAGATTGACGTGTTGATCCG
>DAIMXP010000174.1:0-5711 GCA_036734945.1 Chloroflexota bacterium | reverse complement strand
CGCTGAGCATGCGCCGGTAGTCGCTGTAGACGCGCTCACCGGCGATGCCCAGCCGAGCTGCCGTCTGGCGGACCTTGTCTTCCACCAGGTCGCAGATGCCGACCAGTTCTACGTCAGGGAAGGTCGCCAGCGATGGGTAGTGGTAGCGATTGGCCATCGCCCCAGCGCCGATCAACGCAACCCGTACAGGACCAATGTCAGTTCCTGGCATTATTCATCTCCTTACTGCGGCCGGTACCCCGCACCACCGCCGCTGCCCTGGCGAAAGCGTACTCTTTATCCTCCGCCTGTGCATCTTTGTAGGTAGCGATGACGGCCCAGCGATCCCGGTGCACCGTGTTGGGGTGCGAAGCGTGCAACGTCAGGTCGTGAAATATGACGGCAGCGCCTGCTGGTACCGGCGCGGTGACCACCAGCGACTCATCAATCTGGTTGGCTTCGACGCGGTTGGAGAATCCGTCGCCGGCGGGCACATTGGCAGCGTGGGCGACGGAGGCCCGGTGGCTGCCCCGGACCAGCTTCAGGCAGCCGTTCTCCGGCGTCGCGTCGTCAAGGGCGATCCAGGCGTTGATCTTGTGACAGCCTTCCCAGTAGGGCCAGTCCTGATGCCATGGGCTGCCGTCCGCCACCTCTTCTGCCTTGAAAACGATCTTGTCGCTCCAGAAGCTGATGTTCGGCCCGATTACCGGCTCCAGGGCGTCCAGCAGGCGTGGATCACGAGCGAGGGCGCGGCACAGCGGGCTGGCGACCGAGAGGCCGACGTAGACGCCGGTTTGCCAGAACTTCGGCCGGGGCGCGCCGCACGCCAGCGCCGCGGCGGTCTCGCCATCGAGTAGGCGGCGGCACTCCGCCTTCCACTGCTGGGTCTCATCTGGACTGAACAGCCGGTCGGTGACGTAGTAGCCGTCACGGACGAACTGTGTGGCGAGCGCCTGAGTTGCTGGCGGCATGACTTCCTCCGCATTACGGTACTATATTGGCAGGACGGAACGGAGCATGCGGCACGCCGCCCAGTTTGTCAAGGGTCCGACAAATGTGGATGTGACGCCAGCGTTGCTGCCGGTACGGCAGGACCGGCCGGTGTTCAGGCAGGCCGTAATGGATCGGATGATCGGGGACCGGCCACGAACGACCGAAGAAAGGGATAGGATGACGCTGCCGCTGCGCGTCGGCATGATCGGTGTGGGCCGGCACGCCCGCTCCATTCTGCTGCCGGCGCTTGCCCAGATCCCGCAGGATATGCAACTCGTGGCCTTTGCCACGGCCCACGAGGAGACAGCGCGCGCTGTGGAGGCGCAGTTCCACCTTCGGACCCATGTCGGCTACGAGGCGCTCCTTGCAGACGACGCGGTCGAGGCAGTCCTTGTCGTCGGTGGCCGGCATGGACCGGAGATTCTGGCCGCGCTCGAAGCCGGCAAGCCCGTCTGGACGGAGACACCCGGCATCAACTCCGTCGACGACGCTCGGCGTATTCGGCACTTGGCGCGCGAGCGGGGGCTCATCGTGCAGGTCGGCTCCTGCCTGCGCTACTCCCCGCTCTACCAGAAGATGCACTCTTTGCTCACAGAATGGCGCGCGACCGACCCAGGTCCCCGCTCCTACACCGTGCGCTATTACCCTTACGTCGGCCACTTCTACAACCTCCTGCTGTACTTCGGCGGTGCTATCGCCGCGGCCTGCGCGCTGACCAGCCCCGACGGAGATGGGGAAGTGGTCCTGCTGCGTTTCGCTACCGGCGACACCGGTGTGCTGACCTGGCGGCGCTTCAACAACACCTCACTGCCCTACGAGCGAGTCGAGATCGCCCACGCCAGCGGGCTGCTGGTGGCCGATAATGGTCGCGAACTGGCCTTCCACCACACGCGTGAGCGTGTTGACAATAACGCGCTGTCGTTTGGTGTCGCCGAGGCGAGCGTCTTCGCCCCGACGTTCTCCATCCCCTACGGCGCCAACACGCAGTTGTATCTGCGTGGCTACCCACCGGAACTGGCACACTTCGTCCATTGTGTTCGTACCGGCGAGCCGCCCATCTGCGGCGTCGATGCTGCCGAGCAGACGCTGCTGGTTACCCAGGCCGTCCGTCGCTCGGCAGCGAACGCGCAGTGGGTTGAAGTCGCTCAAGGGTCGTGGGCGGACGCCGGGGTCACCCGACCGTAAACGTAGCTGTTAACGAAAGCGGATGATCGCTGCGTGTTGCGTGCAGGGCGTATGCAACGCGCCCCGCCGCTCGGGCGCCACCAGAGGACATTCGCCAGCTTGTGGCGCACCCGGTCAGCCCCTGCGGTCGTCCGGCTCGAGCCTGCCAATCTCCCGGCGCCAGTCGATAATCTGTTGGGCGACCGTCGCCACCGGGGCCGTCCAGATCCGCTCGCGGTGGCGGCGCAAGTGGTCGACCAGCTCCCGCAGATCCACGTCAGCCACCGCGAGGTGGCCTTCGTTGATGCCGTGGAAGGTGAGAATTGTCCAGCGGCCGACCGCGGCGGCGCGTTCGGCCAGGCCGACCAGCTCCGCCCCACTCATGCGCTCTACCGGCCAGGACGAGAGGTCGTGCAGGTCGCTGGTGAGTGGGTGGTTGGCCCGCTCGCCCTTGCTGCGCCCGGCCACGAAGTGGTGGGCGATCACCGGAACGTAGCTCTGCCGCGCTGCACCCTCGCCGACGTAGCTGAAGTAGCAAGGGTAGCAGAAGGAGCGCCGGCCGTCCTGGGGGATGACCGAGCGCAGCCGCCGCTCGGCCTCAAGGATGTCGGTCTCGATGTCGGCCAGCGTCATGCGTTCCAGGCAGGGGACATCCAGGCGGTCGCGAAAGCCGCGCGTGCAAGGGTGCGTGAGCGAGTGGTTGCCGATCTCGTGGCCGGCGTTGGCAACCTCGATCCAGGGCGCCAGGCGCGCCGCCCAATCCTCACCTTGCGGCGTGAGGTAGAAAGTGGCGTGTAGCTCGCCCTCGTTCAGCGCGGGTACGGCCACGCGCAACTGTGATGAGACGCCATCGTCAAACGTCAATGACACGGCGCCAAGCCGGCCGTCGGGCCAGGCAGACGGGATGGACATGCAGCCCCCTCATTCACTCAATCGTCAGTAGCTCGGCGCGGTGATCGTACAACTTCTGGACCGCGCTGGCGACCGCGTCCATGTCCGCCTGGCCGGCGAGCAGGAAGGAGTGGCCGACGACGGCCGCATCGCGGTAGGCGTGCTCGCAGGCCGGCAGGTGGAAGCGCGCCGGATCGATCGCCTGCCAGTAGTCGTCGTTCAGGGCGTATCGCCGCTTGGTATGCGGACGATAGAGGGAGCAATTGTTCAGCGGCTCGTAGGTACTGCTCACCCCGAGGCCGATTTCTGCCGCCAGCGCCTTGCGGAAGACGCGGCCGGGGACGCCGTCCCAGGTGCTGGCGTCATAGCGGAAGGTGAAGCAGTAGTAGGATTGTCGCGTGACCTGGGCGTGGCGGCGCATTGGGAGGATACCCGGCACCTCGGCGAGCAACCGGTTGAGGTACTGAGCGTTGGCGTCGCGCTGCTTGACCTGCTCTTCCAGGTGCTCCAGGTGCGCCAGCGCCAACGCCGCTTGCAGCTCGGTGAGGCGGTAGTTGCCGCTCTGTACCCCCGGCGAGGTCGGTCGAAACAGCCGTCCGCAGTTGCGCAGCGAATAGAGCCGCTGATAGAGTTCCCAGTCGTCGGTGAGGTTGAGGCCGCCTTCGCCGGTCGGCAGCACCTTGGAGTGCTGCATGCTGAAAGCGCCGACGTCGCCCAGCGCCCCCACGCCTTTGCCGCGCCACTGCGACCCGTGCTGGTGGGCGCAGTCCTCGATCAGCTTAAGATCATGGCGGCGAGCGAGGGCGGCGATCGCGTCCATGTCCGCCATCGCCCCGTAGAGATGGGTGACGATGATGGCACGGGTGCGCGTCGTGATGGCGGCCTCCGCCTGGCGGGCGTCCAGGCAGAAGGTTTCCGGATCCACGTCGACCAGGATGGGGATGGCGTTGACGTCGATGCAGGCAGCGGCTGTGGCTTGCCAGGTAAGCCCTGGCACGATCACCTCGTCGTAGGCGCCGATGTCCAGGGCTTCCAGCGCGAGTTGGATGGCGACCGTTCCGTTGGCGACGGGCGAACAGTACCGAGCGCCGCTAAAGGCGGCAAACGTTTCGGCGAGCTGGCGCTCCTTGGGCCCGCCTGCCCATTCGCCACTGCGCACGACTTCCGTCACGAGCTCGACAGCTCGCTCCGTCACCATCGGCCAGATCGGCCAGGTCTTGAGCGGGCTGCGGACCGGCTCCCCGCCATTGATCGCCAATTGACTCATGCGCCTAGACTCCCTTCTGGTTTGCCAGAATGCTCTGAACGACCGGTGTCATGGCCGCCAGCGCATCGCTTGCCGACAACTGATTGGCCATTAGCTTGGTGAGTGTGGGGCCGATACCCAAGCCGTAGATCTGGTCGATGAAGTTGATCACGGCGTGCGATGGACGCACTTGTACGTGCTCCGCGGCCGATAGGGTAGTGTTCAGGTCGTCGTCGGTCAGCTTGGTATATCCCTTGACGATAGTGGTCCAATCCTGCGTCAGCGAGCGCCGGCTGGGCAAGGAACCGCGTAGTGCCTTGGCCTCGGCGCTCGTCGGCTGGATGTGGAACTTGAACGTGCAATCCACATCGAACTGCATACCGGAGACGACAGCGTCGGCTTGGAACGGAAACCGCTTGGGAAAGCCGGTCACGTATCCCTCGGGCTCGAACCAGTCGCCCCCGTAAATCCATGAATAGGTCCATGCGTCGTTCCAGGCATGGCCACGTACTTACCGTTCCACTTGCAGAAGTCGATAGCCACGGGAAAGAAGTCGCTGAGGTCATACTTGTCGGTAGCGATAAAGGGATCAAGTATCTGGAGGGCGTCTCGCGACGCGTAGTAACGGTACCCCCGATTTTCTGCTGGAAACCAGAGGGCGGGCGGGGAACCGCCGACCACCAACGCGTCCGTTTTCTCATCGTAGTGGCCGGACGGCGCCTCGATGCCCTCGACCTTGATCGTGGGATTCTTCGCTTGGAAGTTCGTGAAGACCTGGCCGATGATCTTCTCAATGTTGGCCCCGGTCGGTCCACCACCCGCGCTTGCTTATACATGGCAAAGGATTATAGCGGCTCTCCTGCCAAGAGGTTGGGCAGCCATGCCAGTGCCGTTGCTAGTTCTTCCAGGATGTTGACTAACCATCCGCCCGGCTGTATACTGCTGATGCAACGGTGCATCAGGTACCCGTTTCTCGTGTTCGGATCACGCAGAACAAGGGGGCCGTCATCGCCGTCCGTTTGGAGCGGCGGCTCCCTTTAAGAAGTCGGTAGGAAAAGAGGGAAATCACGTCAATGGCGTCGAGCACTAAACCTCACTCTCGCCTATCTCGCCGTCGGGCGTTGACGGCGATCATTCTGCCAGTAGGCGCTTTGGCTCTCCTCAGCGCCTGTGGTGGGGCCGCTGTGAGTACGGCGACCGCCACAGGAACGTCGTCGCAGCCGGTGACCACTGCTGCGGCGTCGACCAATACCTCGGTGGCGACGGCAGCGTCCGCCACATCAGCGACCAGCAGCCCGGCCTCGTCCGCCGTTACCGCGCCGGTCTCGACTGCTGTGACGGCATCCGGTACGACCGCAGCGACCAGCGCCACCGCAACGACCTCGGCTCCTGCTGCCACCGTCTCCAGTGCCGCCGCCGCCCCGCCGCGGGCGACCGG
>DAIMXP010000173.1:0-5736 GCA_036734945.1 Chloroflexota bacterium | reverse complement strand
CGCCGAGCCTTCGCACCAGGAGGGACGGCGCGACCAGCGCCACTGCGCCGTTGAATAGCCGGGTGCCCGCCAGCGCTATACGCGCATAGTCCTGCGTTCGGGATAACTGTAGAAGTTCCATGCCAGTTTCTCCCCATTGTTTAGGCGTCACCTCTCCTCTACCATACGCTATGGGAGACGAGGGAGACAAATTCGCTCTTCGCTCGGTCGGCGGCGTGCTCCCGCGTGACGTCCCGGAAGGCAAACAGACGTCCCAGCAGTTCGCCGTCTGTCGCCAGCGCCGGTACGGAGTAGAACGCCAACTCCCGCTCTTGCGGCCAGCGCTGGCGGATATCCTGCATCACCTGCCGGCTCGGGTCGGTGACGAGTTCGGTCAGGGTCTGCAGCATCGCGGGATCCTCGAAGACCCGTTCCACCTCTGGCTGCAGCTCAGCGAGCGTTCGTCCAATGAGTGTGCCCACCGGTAGTCCCAACAGGTCCTCAACCCGCTGATTGGCGATCAACATCCGGCCGTCCGGGGCCAGCAGCCCCATCGCCTCCTCCGTAGCGTCGAGGACGGCGCGCGTCTCGCTGCGGGCCACATTGGCCGCGCGGAACTGCGCCGCGAGGCTCGCTTGCTGCTCTTGCAACGCCGCCATGGTGTGCTGGCGCTGGGTGATATCCCGGTTAATTTCCAGGTACGCCAGCGGCTGGCCGTGGGCATCACGCTGTAACGCCCACCGGCTCTCCACCACCAGACGTGTTCCATCGCGCCTGATCTGCGCGACTTCGCCCTCCCAGCGGTCGGATGCTGCGAGCGCAGCCTCGATCTCCTGGAATGGGCAGGGGAACTGGCTGTGGAGCAGCGTGTGGATCGGAACGCCACCGGCCTCGTCCTCCGTCCACCCATACATGGCGACGGCCCCCGGGTTCCAGTAGGTAGTCACGTCATCACTCACCCGGCGGACCAGGATAGCGTCGTAGGCGAGGCGCAAGAGGTCAGCCTGGCTCTGTAAGACCGTTGTCTGCGCGACGAGTTGTCGCCTCCGCTCGTCCGCCAGTTGCGCGTTCCGGACGACTGCCAACACGCCGGGCATGAGGAGTGGCAAGGCGATCGCGATGGCGACCGCCGCTACAGTCGACACGACGGTGAGCGCGATGTCCACCCATCGCACGTACGACTGCACACCCCACGTATCAAGAAAACGTATGACCGCCCGGATGCTGACCAGCGCCCCAACGACAAGATACAGCCAGCCGAAGGGTAAGGTGCCGCGAGACCGCGCCACCATGTACAGCAGGGTCGCAAAGATAGCGAGATAGGCGAGCGCGACGATCAGGCTCGAAACATTATCGACCAGAACCTCGAGGGAAGGGCCGACGACGAGCCGCGGCAAGGCGGCGCTTCCAGCGCAATGGATGGTGAGCCAGCACGGCACAGTGGGCGCCTTTCTCAGATCCGGTAAAGGCATACACCATGGTAGCCCATGCTCCGGTCCTGGCGACGGCACTCCAATGGGCCACTGACACAACGATGCGGGTGTGGTCTACTACGTTGTAGCCCCGCTTGATGCAAGAAAGGTGCTACCACGCCTTATCAACGTCTCCGTCGTGGCAAAGGGTGGCGACCTACGGGTGGACGTGCGCGATACGGGGATCGGGTTGACTCCAGAAGAACAAGCGCGCATCTTCACCCGGTTCTACCGGGCGGATAACCGCACAACGCGCGAGGTGGGGGGAACCGGATTGGGACTCGCCATCACGCGCGCTTTGGTGGAGCGCCACGGGGGTACGATCACCGTCACCAGTGTGGCAGGGAAAGGCAGCACCTTCTCGGTCGCCCTGCCGTGTAACGCAGCGCCAATCTCAGGATAGCCTTCCTGGGAAGGCAACCGCTGTCCCTCCGGCAGCCTTCAATGTGCGATTGGGGCCAGGAGGTACATTCGGCCAGCATGCCGGATCGTTCGAGCGCCAGGAGAGGATAGCGTGGTGGTCGGCGGCGCTTCCGCCGGGGGTGGCTATCTGCTGGGTGCCGTCATCCCCCAACTGTTGGGTATACAGCCGTGATTCCTCGGACCACCGCGAGAAGGTGGAACTTAGAGGGGTGTCAGGTCACGGCGGTGATTGCCGGGGGGCGGATCGTCGGCGCGGCCATTGCCAATTGCGGCATGCAGTTCCCTTGCTCCGTCATCGCCATGTTGCCCGGTCAGGTGTTGGCCCGCCAGAGCACTGCCGTCGATCTGGTGTCGGCCGCCACGCTGAGTTCGACCGCCTATCGATCCGCCGTGCAGCACGCGCTCCTGGAGTTGGAGGAGACTCTCGCCGCCCGGTGGCGCCACTCCCGCTTTGTCGCTCGCGCGCTGGCGCCAGAGGTCCGGGTACCGCGCCTTGACCTCGGCTCGGGTCAGCCCTTCCCAGGCCCCATACTGCACCTCACGCCAGGCCGGGTCGCGGACGATCGGGATATCCCGGCCTGTCATCGCCAATTCGGCCGTCCGCCAGGCGCGCTCCAGGTCACTCGTGTAGACAATATCAATGGGCGCAGCGGCAAGGCGCTGACCAAGGCAGCGCGCCTCCCGCTCTCCCTGTGTCGTCATTCCGGAGTCGCCTTGGCCTTGATATCGGCGTTCCAGGTTCCATGCCGTCTGCCCATGGCGGCTCAGCCATAACTGCACGTACCATCTCCTCGTGCGATCTCGCCAGCGGCAATGGTCAGGGTGCATCCGTCCGGCTCTCCCGCCCCTCCACCGCTCCCGACGTCGAAGCGAGTTGGCTCGGCGCTGCCGCGTCCGATCCCCTCGTAGCGGAAGCCTGCGGCGCGCACGCGCTCCGGGTCGTACATGTTGCGCCCATCCAGCAGAATCGGACGGCGCATAGCGCTGCGTAGGCGAGGCAAGTCCAGTTGTTTGAACTCGTTCCATTCCGTGACGAGCACCATCGCGTCACACTCCTCCGCCAGCGCGTAGGCATCGGCCGCCAGCTGCAGCTCCGGCAGGAGCGCGGCGGCAGCCGGCATCCCCACCGGGTCGTAGCCGGCGACGCTGGCGCCTTCGGCCAGCAGCAGACGAGCAATGTCCAAAGAAGGCGCGTCGCGCAGGTCGTCCGTATTCGGCTTAAAGGTGAGACCGAGCAACCCGACGCGCATGCCGGCGAGACTGCCGATGAGGTGGCGCAGCTTGCTCACGATCAGCCGGCGCTGGTCGGCGTTGATCTCCAGCACGGCGCGCAAGAGCTGGGGGTGCAGGCCGGCCGCGTCGGCCATGTGCGCCAGCGCACGCAGGTCCTTGGGAAAGCAGGAACCGCCAAAGCCGAGGCCGGCGTTGAGGAAGGCCGGACCGATGCGCCGGTCGTATCCCATGCCAAGGGTGACCTGTGTCACGTCGGCGCCGAGCCGCTCACAGATGCCGGCCACCTCGTTGACGAAGCTGATGCGCGTGGCGAGAAAGGCGTTGGAGGCGTACTTGATCATCTCGGCGGTACGCAAGTCGGTGATGATGATCGGGGCGCGCGTGCCCAGGTAGAGCCCGGCGACGGCTTCGGCGGCGGCGCGATCGGTCGAGCCGAGCACGACGCGGTCGGGCTGCAGGAAGTCGGCGATCGCGTTGCCCTCGCGCAGGAACTCCGGGTTGGAGACGACCGCGAACTGGGCGCCGGCCGGGACATGGGCGGCAAGGATGCCCGCTACCCAATCGCCCGTGCCAATCGGCACAGTGCTCTTGTTGATGATGATCGAGCGCCGGCCGGAGGGCAAGTGCCGGGCGAGTTCCGTGGCGGCTGCCTGCACGAACGACAGGTCCGCGCCGTCGCCCTCGGCCGTCGTCGGCGTGGCCACGGCAATAAAAATGAACTCAGCCCCGGCTATGGCCTGGGCATAGGAGGTGGTCGCGCTGAAGCGGCCGGCAGCCACGTTGCGCGCCAGCAACTCGCCCAGCCCCGGCTCGAAGATCGGCAACTCGCCGGCTTGCAGGCGCTCAATGCGCCCACGGTCAATATCCAGGACCGTCACCTGGTTGCCGAGGTCGGCGAGACAGATCCCCGTCGTCAATCCCACGTAACCGGCGCCAATCACGCAAATGTGTCGCATCGCTGTGCTCCTCTCCTTGTCCATCTACTCAGAATACTCGGACCCTTGTAGCCGCCGCTGCACGACACCCCTTCGGCGCGCAGAGCCTTGATAAACTCCTTGACGTCGTCACTGGAACGAAGCGTAGCCTGGTCACGTTGGGATGCGCGTGGCGGAAGCTTGGGATTTCGTTCGCGCGGCCGAGATACCGGCAACCCTCCCGTTTACTCCTGATTGGTCGGCCCGAGCACCGGCAAGACGAGACGGTAGCCCATGCCGTGGACCGTCTGGATCAGCGTCGGGTGCATGGGATCTTCCTCAATCTTCTGGCGTAGGCGGCTGACGGTGGGTTTCAAGAGTTCGACGGCGTCACGATACTCGAACCCCCAACCGGCGCTCAGCAGTTGGCCGTGGGAGAGCAGCAGGCCAGCATGCTCCAGCAGATGCTCCAAAACTCGGAATTCCGTCGGCGTGAGGGCGATCGGCTGGCCCCGCCGCGCCACGGTGTGCGCGCCGATATCGACGACCAGCGTGCCAACCCGGTAGATCGTCTGGCGTTTCCCCTGGTTGGCGGGTGGCATGTCGGCCCGACGCAGGGCGGCGCGAATGCGCGCCTGGAGCTCCAGGAAGCCGAACGGTTTGGTCAGGTAGTCATCCGCCCCCAGGTCCAGTCCGCGCGCTTTGTCCCGCTCCCCGTCGTGTGCCGTCAGCATAATCACCGGCACGTCGGAGACTTCCCGGATGAGGCGGCAGGTCTCCCAGCCGTCGAGCTTGGGGAGACTGATGTCCAGGAGCACGAGCACCGGTTGTTCCCGCTCCAAAAGCTGTAACCCGGCGATACCATGGAGCGCCGAGACGAAGCGGTAGCCGGCTTTCGTCAGACTGAGGTCGGTCAGGCGTAACAGGGCCGGGTCATCGTCGATCATCAGAATCGTCGCGCTCATCTTGTGTCCTCCCGTGGCGCAGCCGCCTCGGCGCCTGGTGGGATGGGATCGTCCTGCGCCGCCCATAACGTGAACAGAAAGCAGGCGCCGTCGCCCTGGTTTTCCGCCCAGATCTCGCCCTGCTGTGCCCGGATGATTTCCCGGGCAATGTAGAGACCCAGGCCGTAGCCGCGCGTCCATTCCGACGAGGACCGAATGCCGCGCGAGAAACGATCAAAGATGGGCTCCAGCAACGCTGCCGGAATCCCTGGTCCATGATCGATCACGCGCACCAGCACGTGATCGGGGTTCCCGGCCTCCTCGACCGAAACGTCGATGGCTCCGCCGGCCGGGCTGTACTTGCGCGCGTTCTCCAGAAGGTTGCGCACCACGATCTCCAGGAGGTCGGGATCCGCCCAGACCAGGGGCTCGTCTGGTCCGCCGTGGAGTTGGAGCGGGCGCACGTCGGCGCTCCACTCCAGGCGCATCACCTCCAGCAGGCTACCCAGAAACGGCACGAGGGCCAGTGGTTTCAGATGGACCTGTAAGTGACCGGCCTCGACGCGCGTGAGTTGCAGGACCTCCTCCACGACGGTGCGCAGCCGGCGGGTTTGATGGTTGAGAATGTTCCTCTAGTTTCCGCTAACTCAGGCGGCCTCGCGGGCTGATTCTGGGTGGTGGCCGGAGGCGCCCTTGGGGAGATGGGCGGTGACGGAGGCTTTTTGGCGAATTCGGTCCGGCCAGGGGAACTCTTGGGGAAATAGGGAGCGT
>DAIMXP010000172.1:0-5913 GCA_036734945.1 Chloroflexota bacterium | reverse complement strand
TCGGATAGGGCTTACGTGCTGCCAGCAGCGCTTCTTGGGGAACTACGTACGGCATGGTCCGGTCTCCTTGAAATACTTCCTCCTCATGGTACGACCGTTCAGTTCATTAGTCAAAAGGCTTCTGAGAATGCGTAGGATGCGCTCAATGATAATTACTGCGCTGGCCTTCCAGCCTAGGCCGCCGCCAGGCGCCGGTCCTTGCCCACCGGGCCCGCGGTATTGGCCTGGGGTCCATGGCATCGTTGTGCCTTCTTGCAAGTCGGGTCTCTGTCTCGCAGGGAGAGTGATCTCGTCACCCGGCCCTGCCTGGCCGCCTGTACCGCCGCCCGCCGATGCGCTGGCTTCGCCGGTGGTGTCCTGGGTGACACTGCACCCCGCCGTATCAGAACTTGACTCTTCAGGGTTCGACGCGTCTCAGGTCTGCCCACTCTCCGACAGCACGCCTCGGCGGAAGCCGAACATCCGTCCGATCTTTCCCTTGGTCTTCGCTACCGACACGGCTACAACCCTCCAAAATATGTGGAACATGAGCGATGCGGTGATGGCTGTCACGCAGTCGGCTGCGTCCCCTGTTCCAGTTGGGCCAGAGCCGTCGGATAGTCGGCATGGTTGGGATCGAGTTCGATTGCGCGTCTAATTTCCGGCAGGGCGCTCTGCCACTCGCCCATTCGCTGCAGGGCGTACCCGAGATCATAATGTGCCTGGGCCACCAGCGGATCCTGGGCAATCGCCTCTCGGAAAACGACCGTTGCCTCGGCGTCGCGCTTCTGGTGGAGGCGGATTTCACCAAGTGACAGCAGGAGCGGTACATGGTTTGCGCCCCTGCGTCGCTCCCGTTCTAGAAGCACCGCGGCTTCGTCAACGCGGTCTTGTCGATAGATCGAAAGCGCGAGGTTGACTACCAACTTCTGAGCGTCGCGGTGCTGTGGCGTCAACTCAAGAGCGCGGCGATAGGCAACTTCCGCTTCCTGATACCGCTTGAGATCCCACTCCAAGTCGCCTAGAGAACTCATGATGTATCCGTTCTCAGGAAGCACTGACGCGCCCTCTGTGTACGTCCGACGCGCGAGGTCGGGCCTTCCCTTACGCAGATAACTCAGACCGAGCGCTCGGTAGCCGTCGCCCCACATTGGATCGAAGGCAATCGCCATCTTGGCCAGGTAGGCTGCACGAACAAACTGGCGACGCTCAAGTTCTTGCCAGGCGGCCTGGGAAAAGCTTTTCGCGTTCGAGCGACTACCTTGCTGTCTTGCTGCACGCAAGCTCGGCTGCTGCATGATTTCCGCAACCTTGTCGGAGGCTGCGATCATCAACGTCTGTAAACGGTTCACGGGCGACCGCCTTAATCTCATACCTGACCCGATAGCGAGCCGCCTCAGCTTCTGGCTGAGGCGGCTTGCATGATAACTTCGGGTGAGGATCACCCACCACCAAAGACGTTCTGGAAACCCTGCGCAATCTTCGTGGCAACCCAGCCGACCTTTATTGGCAACGGGGCGCCGCTCGGCCAGGGAAGATTCTCAGGATCCACCTGCTCTGGAGTCGGTTGCTCCGGCGCAGGTGCAACGCTCTCTTGAAAGTGCGGCTCGGGAGGCGGCAATGTAATATGTGGTTCTCCCGGAAAGACAGTAAACTCGCCAGAGCCACCACCGGAGCCGCCCCCCGCCGAGGCGCTGGCTTCGCCGGTGGTGTCCTGAGTGACACTGCACCCCGCCGTGTCAGCACTGGACGCCTCAGGATTCGATGATGCATCACAGCTCGGCCCACTCTCCGCCAGCATCGCTCCGCGGAAACTGAGTTGCTGTGGGCCGAAGGCAACGGTGCTTCCGCTGGCGGGGAAGGTGTACAGCGCATCCCCGAACGCCAGCCCCGCCGTCTGCGTCCCGACGCCGCTGTAATCCTCGGTGATGACGCCGTTGCTGCCGACGTAGGTCTTCGTGTTGTCGTCGTACATCCGGCCACCCTGCCGCAGCGGGTTGTTCAAGGCTGCCTGGGTGGGCTGCTCCCCATTCAAAGGCGCCGCGTTGCCGGTGGGACAGTAGGTGTAGCTGGCGACCATTGTGCCGGGGTCCTCTAACCCCACCACATTGCCCTGTCCATCGAACAGGAAGTAGTACTCCGTCCCGTCGCTGTTGTGCACCGCGATGGGCGTGCCGGGGTGGTCGTGGATTACCGGGTTCGGTGCCCTGAGGATTTTGGTTGCCTGGCGCATTCAGCGAAGATACGCTCGACTCAAGACGGAGGTGCTTCAATCCGGCGCTGGCTGTGCTGCGCGAACAGTGCGCCTATCCGCGAGCCAAGTACCCCCGTCAGCCCGGCGAGCACTCCTGAGACAGCGGCGATGATGAGTGCGGTTCCTGGCTCCATGGCGGTGTCCATCGTCAGCCAGGACGCCAAGGCAATAACCGCCGCCGCCACGGCGAAGCCGATCCCGCAGGAGACCGAGTACCACCACGGGTGGGTGACCATGAAAGACAGAATATGGGGCCGGTAGCGCACGACGAGCCACACAAAGAGCCCTATCGAGACCACTGCGGCGCCGAGCGCCCATGGACCGACGAGACCACCCCCTTGCTGAAGCACCAGCACCACGTAGACCGGGAAGCCCAAAAACAAGGCCCAACCAGCACCAATTGCTACAGCCATACGCACGTGTTGCCGCTCCTTCCACCATCGGGCCATAGGGAGTCCCTCCCCTGTTGCGCGTGCGGAGACACAGGCCGGTAGGACCACAAACGAACGACCCGACTTTGCTGGTCAGCCACGGAACGCTCCGTTCGGCACGTAACATTGGACGAGCGTCGCCACGCCCTGGAGAAAGTTCCCAACTCCGCCGATCACGAGCGCTCCCGCCACAGGGCCAAGGACAACCGTGGCGAGGAGGCCGATGGGGTTCGACAAGATGTATACGCCGAGTGAAAGACCGGCAAGTGTTACCGCGATCCCGCCGGCCGTTCGTCCAATAGCTCCTATCACCTGTCCCCGGCTGCATGCGGGCGTCACCTCGGCGGCGAAGGACACGGGACCGGAGGAGGCCGATGCCGCACCACCTTCACAGGACGCGACCGTCTCTACCGGCGTGTCGCCGTTTTGCAGCGCCGCTGTCTGCGTGCCGACGCCGCTGTAGTCTTCCTTGATCACGCCGGTGCTGCCGACGTAGTCTTTCGTGTTGTCGTCATAGACGCTGGCGCCCTGCCGCAGCGGATTGTTCAGCGCCGCCTGGGTAGACTGCTCCCCATTCAATGGCACCGCGTTGCCGGTCGGGCAGTAGTCGTAGCTGCCGACCATTGTGCCGGGATCTTCGATGCCTACCACGTTGCCTTGCCCATCGAACAGGTAGTAGTACTCCGTCCCATCGCTGTTGCGCTCGGCCACTGGCGTGCCGTAGGGATCCCGGATGAACTGACTACTGGCCGGCGTGTTCGGCGTATTGGTGGTTCTGCCGGCCAGGCCTAGTGGCGAGTAGGTGAAGCGTTCGGTGTAGGTCGTGCCGCTGTCCGTCCAACTGCGGCTGGCCCGCTCGCCCTGCCCTGGTCCCGTCCAGGCCATGGTCACCGGTTCCTGGCTGGTGTTGCTGATGCTCTGTGTCTGGTTGGTCGGCAGGTAGGTGATTGTCAAGGGCTTGCCCGTGCCGTCGCCGTTGTTGCCGGTCTGGTTGCCGCTTGGCCTGTGTCCGTTCCTCGGCACGCTTGATTATGGGCTGTCATTGTCGCTCGCTTCCTCACAATAAATGGCAAGAAGGAGCGTAAGGCCCAGCGAGTTGAGTCGTCCAAGCACATCCGGGTGGAGAAGCACCGTCGCACTGCCGGGTGGCACGAAATAACTGACGTAAAGCTCCCCAACGGCTCCGTCTTCGACAATCCGGCGGATCGCCGGCGCGCTGGCGCCGATTCGGTCCAGAAGGTGCGCGACGTGCTCCTCGACTGTCGCTGTCTCGGGAAGCTCGGAATCCAGTCCCCAGGAGCCGCGCGGTCGCGTGCGCTCCGGGTATCGCGGCATGGCATCGCCCTTGCGATGGGATCGGGTTGGCGGCAGTCCAAGGGCATCGGTGACGACAGACGGCTCCAGATCCTTCCCGAGGAACCGGATTCTCGCGAGTACCGGCATGGCATTGCTCCTGTCAAGGCAGTTCGTCGTAAATGTTCCCGAGGTACTCGGCAGATCGTGGATCGTAGACATCACCATTGGTAAGGTCCACGACAACGTCGGGGTTGCCCGGAATATCGCCTTTGAGTTCGTGAACGGCGTAGCGAAACTGTTGCCGTGTCACACCCAGGGCATTGAGGATTTTCGATTGGTTCGTAGAGAACCGGTTGCTGGACAGCACCTGCTGGTCCTCGGCGCCCGAGTTGCCGCCGTTGCCGCTTGGCGGTGGCGGAGGGGTGGCGAAGACGGCGCTCGCGATCGCTGGTCCCTCCGGCGTGGGGACCACCACCTCGCCGTGCGCCAGCGCAATGATCGCCAAGCACGCCGCATTGACGAGTTCGCCCAGGAAGGTCCCGTTGCCATTGCTGAGGCACGGATTGTTGCTTGCCGCATTGCTTACACGCGTCGGCGTGCCGCTGTAGTCGGGGGTAATCGTGCCATCTGGCGCGAAGAACATCTTGGTCGGGTCGTCGAAGGGCACCGCGCCCTGACGCAAGGGTTCTGCAAGCCCGACGGTGGTCGGCTGGACCGTCGCCAGGTCGGCCTGGTTGCCCGTGGGGCAGTAGTCCCAGGCCGCCTGGATCACGCCGGGGTCCTCCAGCGCCACCACATTCCCCTGCCCATCGAACAGGTAGTAGTACTCTTGCCCCGTGCTGTACCGCTGGGCGATCGGTGTCCCGTAGGGGTCGCGCACGATCCAACTCGTGACGCTGCTCGTCTGGGAGGGCTCGTTGATGCCGTTGTTGCTGTAGCCGGAGAGGCCCAGGAGGCTGTAGCTGTAGCTGGCCGTGTAGTTCACGCCCTGGTCGGTCCAGGTGCGCTGCACCCGCTCCGCCTGCCCCGCCCCGGCCCACGTCATCGTCTCCGCATTCTGGTTGATGTCGCTGATGCGCTGGGTCTGGTTGGTCGGGTAGTAGCTGATGCTCAGCGGTTTGCCGGTCCCGTCGCCATTGTTGTTGATCTGGTTCCCGGCGGTGTCGTAGGTGTAGGTGGTGAGCGGCTGGGCCACCCCCTGGCTGTCGTAGGCCTGGATCGTGCTGATCTCGCCCGCCGCGTTGAAGACCAGATCGCTCTCGTTGCTGTGGCTGTAGCCGCTCACCGGGTCGGCGGTGATCTGGGTGCGGTTGGAGTTGCCGTCGTACTGGTAACTGTAGTTGTGGACGTTGGTGCTGGTGTTGGGCTGGCAACACACCGTCCAGTTGGTGAGGCGATTCAGCTTATCATACGTGAACGCGCCGGTCAGGTTGGCGACCGAACTGTTGTTGGGACTGGTCATGACCTCGCTGTAGCCCTGCGGCAGCAGGGTGTCGCTGCCGCCCTTGGCATAGTTGTAAGTGAAACTGGTGAGCGTGGTGCTGCCGCTCATCCCAGCGATCGTCGCCAGGCGCTGGCTTGCGTCATAGCTCTGGCTCATGACGGTGTTGTCCGGGTAGGTGGTGCTGGTGCGGTTATGGTTGGCGTCGTAGGCGAAGCTGGTGGTGCCGCTGGGGTCTTGCAGGCTCGTCACCAGGTTGAGCGCGTTGTAGCCGTAGTTGACAGTCAGCGGGCTGCCGGGCACACTGGCGCTATCGGTCATGCTCGTCAGGTTGCTGACGGGGTCGTAGCCATAGCTGAAGCTGCCGCCACCCAGGGAGGCTGGTAGCGTCTTGGTCGTCTGGCGGTGGCGGGCGTCGTAGGCGTAGCTGGTCGTCCCGGTGCTATCCGCCATGCTCAGAGGGCTTTCAGAAATCATATAGGTGCCATTGCTTGTGGAGCCGGGCGGGCAAG
>DAIMXP010000171.1:0-6262 GCA_036734945.1 Chloroflexota bacterium | reverse complement strand
TCACACCAGGTACGACGCATCAACTATGCCAGGTTTTAGGATAGGCTCTTAGGCGATTGGCAGTCGGGGCAGACCGACCCAGCGGGTCCGCCTTGCTGGAGAAAGACGTGCTCGTACCAGCCGATCTGACTACCCCAAGGGCTGCCGGTCCCCTGCGTCCCGCACAAAGCCGGACGGCGGGACCACACCGGATCCCCACGGCGGGGTGGATGGCGGATGATGTGCCAGACCTGCTCGACTCCGCCCGAACGGACGTAGAGGATTGTTGCCATGGACAGAGCATAACGTGCCCAGAACGATAGACTCCGCTATGCACGAGAAGCGTTGCGTTTGGCCCGTCGCTCTCCGAACCCGTGAGGTCGTCGGCCCAGCCGCGCACTCTGGCATCGGCGTCCAACTGAGAGAAAGGAGCGACAGCGATGCATTGGTGGCGTTGGCTGTGCCGAGTGCTGGGCTTTTCCCAACCGACCTACGTGCTGAGTGAGGAACTGCGCGCCGACGAACGGCGTCGGAAAGCGGCGAACAGGGCCGCGTGAACAGCTACGCTACCGTGGCCCATCGGTAGCGGGGGGCGGATTCGAACACGGTCGCTACGCGCCAGCGCCTTCAGGTTATGAGCCTGACGAGCTGCCACTGCTCCACCCCGCGCTGCTGATGTCAGCGGAGCGTCTCCATGCGGCTGAGAAATGCCGCATGGCGCGATTGTACCGTCTGGGGATTAAGACTCCCTCAGGCGGGCATGCAAGCAGTGGTGCCCGTCGGCAAGCACTTGCCGCACTTCCAGCGGGCCACGCTCACCCTGGACGACCGTGAGCACTGTCTGATGACAGAACGGGCACGTCGCGCCGATGCGTAGACACTCATCGGGATCGGGTCGATCGTGGAGCGCGAGTTTGATCAAGGCCTGAGCATGCGGATCGCGGACAAGGACGACTTCG
This sequence comes from Chloroflexota bacterium, assembly GCA_036734945.1. Taxonomy (GTDB): domain Bacteria; phylum Chloroflexota; class UBA4733; order UBA4733; family UBA4733; genus UBA4733. Next base: position 5,324 of record DAIMXP010000171.1, on the reverse strand, counting down.
TGCAGCCAGATGGGGACCATGAGACACCTCCGGGTGCTGGTCAACGGTGTAGCCGAGGAGCACTACCGGGTTCGTCCACGCCGCTGCTTCCCAGAGGGTTTCGCGATTCACTCGCCCCGCCGCAGAAGCGACCAAGATGTCATCCGGCGAGGGTCCATGTGTCTGAGGCCTTCACCGTACCCGTTCTGACGGGCAATAGCGAATATCGAGTGATCGCCCAGGCAGCGGGTTGCGCGCTCCCGGTCGCCACGCCATCCGTTCCGCTACATTTCCGCTACTTCGTCGTGGGGCGCAAGGAAGTAGCGGACCAGGTGACGCCTGCGGCTTCCGTCTCTCTCGCCATGCCCATCGCGTCTTGGGCGCATCTCCAGCGCATCTGTAGCGTGACACGGACGCTGATCGCCGCCCAAATAAGGGCCAAGTAAGGCATGCGACGCCGGCCGCTCTACCACACCTTGCGTCACTTGGGAATCACTCGGCAGTAACTTGGGAGTATTCTGGACGTCGGTGACTCCCCCGACGTCTATTCGTTGACGAACATCGCCCGCGCCGCTGCAAGGGCCCGTGTTGAGCGGGCGTCCGTGATCGCAAGCGGCCGGGCATTCTCGTTGCGTGCGGACTGAGGGAACTGTCGCAGACGCCAACGTTACTCCGCCTGGACGTTGCTGCACCGCCCTTGACCCGCCTGCGACGGCAAACGACCCCGGCACTTCGCGGCCCCAGCACAGACGCCCACGAAGCGGCCGGCGACCCCTTTACCATGCGGTGCGTTATATGGGCGTTATTTGCGAGATATTTTGGAGGAACTTCACTCTGCTACTCGCTTGATATAACGGGCACAGCACGCCAAGTAAGGATCGCCCCAGCCGCTTCCCGAGGCCCAGGGGTCGAAATAAGCCGGTGAACCCATCAGTTCTACGCCCTGAGTCCCCACCCCATTCCACACTTTGCGCCCTTACTACCAGAGGGGGAAGCAAGCACGGCAGATGCGGTAGCGGAGGCATGGTGTCCGGGCCTACTATTCCCCTTTAATCTTAATTCTTGCCCTTACTCTGCTCCCGACACCACTGGTTCCTCGTTGCCAAGTAGCGCTGCATGTCGTAGCGTGCCCGGTATGGACGCCTTTCCTCACCTCATCCCCGCTGACATTGGGCAGTTGACGGTTCGCCGTCCCACGGCGACGGAGTTGGCTGGTCGTGTTCAGTTCGGGATCACGGACCGTGATCAGGATATGCTCGCTGCGGTAGCCACCCATGGCTTCTTGACGGTGGAGTTGCTGAGCCTGGCGTTCTATCCCCTCCAGGCTGGTCCTCTGGCCGTCTCGGCCCGGGCCTACTGGCGCATCGGGCAACTGTGGCTCTGGGGTTTCCTGGAGCGGGTGGAGTTGCCGGTCCCCCGTGGCTTCAAGGGAAGTAAGCCCTCGCTGTACATGCTCGGCGCCCAGGGCCGTCCCATTGCTGATCAGCGCCTAGAGCCTGGCGTCTCCGCGATTGTGCGCCGCGTGGATCGCCTGGACGCCGCGTCCGTGCCCCACAACCTCGTGACGGCTGCCCTCTGGGCGAACCTCATGGCTGCCTTGCACGGCACCAATGGCACAGTTGCTCGCTGGATCCCCGAGCGCGTATTGCGTGGCAAGAAGATCGTGCTGCGGGATCCGGACAACAACTACCGGCTGCCGGTCCTGCCCGACGCCTACTTCGAACTGACCTATAACGCAGGCGCCACCGTCCAGGCCTGTTTCTTGGAGGTGGATATGGGGACCTTGACACGAGAGCGGTTCCGGCGCAAGGTGCGCGCTTTCCAACTCTACGAGTCCTCGGGGCTGTTTGAGGAGCACTGGGGACACGGATCGATAACCGTGCTGGTGATCGTTCCCTCGAAGGCTCGGCGTGATGAACTGGTTGCCGTGGCACAGGAGACGCTGCACGACACCTGGTGGCCGTGGTACGCCTTTCTGACTGTCGATATGCTGGACCCGGAGCGGTTCGGGCGCACGAGGTGGCTGCGCCTCGATGGCAAGCCGTGTCGCCTGCTCTTGACGCAGGCGCCGGCAGTGGCCGATCAACGACAGTCGCGATGACCGCGTTACCCGGTTGCCCGCTTCTTGAGCACGGGCAACCCGGAGGTCTTGACCTCGCTCACTTCGTAGCCGTCCGGAAGCTGGTCTAGCCCATCCTCCGGCCTCTTGCTGAAGAAATAGATTTGCTGCTGGCGACCATTGCGCAGCGTCGTCACCTGCCCGTGCAGGTAGTAGGTCGCGCCCTTGCCATTCCGATAGCTGAATGCCATGTGTTGCCCTCCCTCGCCAAGGGTGAAGATCATAGCCACAAGGCGCGCAACGCGCCGTGTGCGCCATCCTGGCGCGATTCTGCGGGGTTTTTTGCGCAAGGTTCCGTGCTACGGCCCTGTGCGCCGGCGGCCGGATCGCTGTTGCAGTGGCACGTTGTATCGAGCAAGTATCTCGTATAAGGTCGAGCGCGGGACGTCGTAGCGGTGGACGATCTCTGCCCAGGACACGCCAGCCCGGTAGTCGGCGATGATCTGCTGGTCGAGGTCGGCAAACTGCCTGGCGGTCTGTTCGGCGCGTGGCAATACAGCCTGACGATGCAGGCGCCGAACCGACGACACCTGACTCGGTACGAGTCCGGCTGCTTCCGCCACCTCGCGGTCACTCAACCCGGCGTTGAGCTTGGCGAGAACGTCCTGTTCCGATGCTGCCGAGATACCAGTGCGTGGCCCCCAGCGCCGTGTGCCGGCAGCAGGATCGACGCAAGCGAGCATGGCCTGGTGCTCCTCCGTTGTCACCGTTAGGCGATCAGCCAGGGCTTGAGCATGCGCCAGGCGGATAATCGAGCGGGCATGCTCCAGTTCGCTGATAAGCGAACGGGGCAGCTTCGTTGCCGTCGCGAGCGCCTGCTGCGTGAGGTTGGCGCGATGCCGGGCCGTGCGCAGGAGATCGGCAAACGCGCATGCGGTAGTTGTCTGGGTCTCGCTCATCGATTCGCGTTCTCAGGGTCTCACGTGCACGCCACGGCACGCGCGCAGTGCAGCGTAGCACTTTCGCAGGGTCTTCCCCTCCCCGGAGTGTTTTGGGCTGCTACGCCCATCCTGGCGCGATTCTGGCCTATTCCTGGGACTGATCACTGCCCTGGTGACGGCATCCCCTATCCCGGAGCAATCGCTCGACATGGGCAAGCGCCTGCCAGAATGCGACTGCGGGCAGGTCCAGTTCGCCGGAGTCAATTACGCCTGACCTGTTGAATAGCATCCAGCGAATGACGTTCCGCGCATGGCTCCCTACCGTGTGCAGCTCGACGTGCACCAGGCCGAGCGTTGCATCGGGCATGCTCACTGGCGCGTAGAACGTGTAGTCTGAGGAACTATGCCGGAGCCACAAGCTGGCCAGACGATCATCGTCGACGACGCGGCGAGACTTTCGATCCATCGGCCAATGGTAGCCGCTCCCATACCTCGGCTTCAGCGAGCTGGAGATGCCGCGAGTTGGCGGCGTTGATGCGCCACAGCACCACATAGTTACGGACTGCTTTCGTTTGCCCACGCAAGGCGGCTCGGATGACCTGCAAGCAGAGGTGGAGCCGGCGGCGCTGAGCCTGTGTGCGAGATGTCCATATCTCGGCGAGCAGGTCCTCCCCGTAGGCCGCGTCAATCACCTCCGTGTCCCCTTTGGTGCAAGTCAACCGTGAGCGTACCGACGCTGCCAGACACGAAAATGAACGCGGGGCGTCCGCTCACCTTCCTCGCGATCCTTGGTCGCCGAAGCGCCGGCCGCGTCATTGCAAGTTGTACTGAAGACGGCCTTAGAGGGTTCGCACCGCCCCCAGGTCTGCCTTCCCCGACTTGCCAGGGAACGCCGTGGACCCCGCTGCGGCGCACCGTTCCTTACTTGCCCATGGAACCAGGTGTGGAACCAGGTGTGGAAGCCATGGGTTTCCACACGTACATTCCACAGGCCGTTCCACGGGGAAGGCCCTTACTACCAGGAGCGAGACACGGACGACAGTGGCGCCGGCCTGGGGGCGGTGCATGGGCCGACTGTTCCTCGTCATTCCTTTCACGCCTCACCCCCGAGCATGAGGGACGGAGGCGCGCCGGCGAGCCATCAGACGCTAGCCTGTGGCGCCGACCTGCCAGTCACATTCCGAGTTGACTTCGAGATAGAAATTGCCGCCCTGGTGGAAGTGCTCAACGCCGGACGCCCCAATCCCCAACTGATTGACCCCGGCCATTGCGGCCGGGCTGCCATCCTGGTTGTAGACGCTCACAATGAAGTTGCCCCGCTGGCCGAAGCCGCTGCAGTCGTACTTCCACGCCATATCCCAGGGACCGCTGGCAACAAACGATTCCGTCGTGTGGATTCCCGACCCCGACACGGTGAGGAGCTGCTGGGGGACCGCGGCAACCGGCGCCGCTTGACTCGCTGGCGGGGCTACGCCGTCAATCTGCTGCACGGTGCGGGTTGGGCCGCTTCCGTTGGGCGTTGCCCAGTTCATCAATGGGAGGACGACAAAGAAGACGACGATCAGCACAATGGCGAAGATCCCCCATCGTCTCCGGAGATTGCGTGGGCGCGGCGCCGGCTGCACGATCGGCAACCGCACGCCTTCGGGCGGTATGGCGGCAGCGAAGGGCTGCCCACAGGCCGAACAGTAGGCGGTTCCCTCCAGCGCGCTCGCCCGACACGTGCGACAAAAGATCACGCCTGGCGTCAAGACCGGCATCGGTGTCCCCCTTCGGGCGTCGTGGCAGGCAGCTTTGCCCCCGCTTCCCAGCGTGCCTGCTGCCAACGCCGGACGCTATCCCCCGGTCGGACGCGAATAGGTTCCCCCGGCGCTGCTTAGTTTCGGCCAGGCTGCCACGTCGCTAGCAGCTCGCGGCGGACCCGGGTCATACTGCCAATGGCGTCCAGCATCACATCCGCCGGCGGCGCGTCGCCGTCCAAGGTCCACTCCCAGGTCGACTCACCCAGCGCTTTCGTCGTCACCTCGACGGCTAGGCCGCAGCCGCAGGAGGCCGTCCAGCGCGCCGGCGCGTCGGTGAAGTACCAGCTATGTTCGTGCAAGTGCTACCTCCCAACGACAAAGCGCCGGCCAGGACCGTAGTCCCGACCGGCGCCGTATCGACCGTCGTCTACGCCTGCGCGCTGGCTGGCGTGAACGCCCGATCGTGCAGCGCGCGGAGATGCTTCACGCTGACGCGGGTGTACACTCGCGTCGTCATGGGCGACTCGTGGCCCATCAAGTCTTGCACACCTCCGAGGTCGCCGGTTGCCTCATACGTCCGCGTGGCGAACCAGGCCCGGAACC
>DAIMXP010000170.1:0-6286 GCA_036734945.1 Chloroflexota bacterium | reverse complement strand
CCATCGCATCGCCGAACGCGGCGTGCATGCCGGCACGAGCCCGTTGCAGCGCAGTGGCTGCAGTGACGTCCCCAGCGACTGGCTGACCGTGCTTGGCTATCCGACCGCCAAACCGTCCACCACCAGCGACGACACGCCTCGTGCCGACCAGCGCCAAGACGCCGCCTGAACGCTAAACTGTCATGTCAACATGAACCATGTCTAAGCGTCTCGGGCTAGCCGGCGAGCCCGCTCCGCTTCCTCTACGGTCGGCTCTTCGTCGACGCCTGGATAGCGAAATTCCGACGCGTAAGGGGTCAGCAGTTTCGCCGCCTCATGCATGCGCTGGAAGCCGGCATCAAATGCCTGGCACTGCAGGAGCAGCTCGGAAAGGACGTGCGTCCGGCGGAACGGCTCGTCCTTACCATGTCAGATAGCCCTTGAGCGCCTTTTCCATCGCTTGCTGGCAATGGAACATGGCAATGTCGGTGAGCGCCGTCGCAAGCTACGCTGCCTGTAAATCGCGCTCCGCTTTTACCAGCCACTCGCGGGTCAGATGAACGCGCGGATCTTCAAGCGGCATACAGCACCTTCCCTTCGCGCGTTACCGTGGCCGGCAAGGAGGCGCGCGCGGGCAGTTGATAGTCAAACTCCGCCCGCGTGAACACGATGACTTCGAGAGGGATGGCCACACCCCAGAGGGCGTGGTAGGCCGCCTGGGCTCGGCGATAACGAGGCTGGTCTGACGCGGGCACGATCACCAGCACGTCGTAGTCACTGTCCGGCGTCGCGTCGCCGCGCGCCTGAGAACCGAAGAGATAGATGCGCTCCGGCGCCAGCGCGGCCACCAGGCGCTGGACCGCTTCGGCAAGCGCACCCGTGACGGGAGGTGGTGTGGCGATACTCATTTCCTAACCATTCGCGCATCCGGGACCGACGCGAGCGCACTTATCTACTCGCCGTCCTTCTCTTGAGACGAAAGCGCGACACACCGGGCAAAGGTCGCGGCCACGGGCTTGCCGGTGTTCTGGAGCGTTCGGATGCATGTCACAGACTAGCATGCGTTGGTCATAGCAGTCCGCCTGATAGGACGTAGGTTCGGCGCTGGCAGCCCCTTTGCGAAGGGCACGCGGATGGCAGACTGCTCTCAGGGAAAGGTATGATGCCATCACGACGCATGCCAGGGATAGCGTTCGATATCCTGTTGGGCATGGCAACAACGGAGGGCCGCCAATGGTAGCGCCGAGTACCGCCCAGCCCATCACGGTTACCGAGTATCATCGCCTGGCAGAAACCGGTGTGCTCACCGAGGACGAACGGGTGGAGCTTATTGCGGGAGTGATCGTCCCTGTGAGTCCGATTGGCCCGGTTCACGCCACGAGCGTGACAAGACTCAATACTTTCCTGGTGCGTACCATCGGCGATTCGTTCGAAATCAGAAGCCAGAATCCCGTGCGTCTGAATAGCCTCAGCGAACCGGAGCCGGACGTCGCCGTGCTGCAGCCGCGAAGCTACCGCGAGGCGTTGCCGACGCCTGCTGACGTCGTGTTGTTGATCGAAGTCGCCGACTCATCGCTTGCTGTAGACCACGGAACAAAGCTGCCGCTCTACGCGGCGGCAGGCATCGCTGAAGTGTTTCTCGTCGATCTCATCGGCGAACTGTTGGAGCGTCATACGGAACCACAGGATGGCAACTACCGGAGGATCATAACCGCCGGTCGCGGCGCCACGATTGCCTCGGCGGTCCTGCCTACGCTGGAGATCCCGGTAGACGTCGCCCTCGGCTATGCGATCGGGGCGTGAGGGCAGATCCTAAAAATGGTGGCGGCAATGACCGAACACGTTGACCGTAAGACAAGGTTCAAACCGACACGACAGTTTGGACGATCCCAAGACATCCGTACCACAGGGATCCTACGTTAGAGACTCTCTATATTGTCATGTCGAAAACCCCGGTTTTGAACCATGTCTTGGTGGGTGGTGCATCCGGCAAGTTCGACGTACATTGGCGGCAGGGTTCCCGGCGACTGAAGTCGCGGGCTACCCGTGCCAAGTGGGCGCCCTCTGGGCCCTTCGCGGGCTGCGACGAGACGCTGGGGGTGAGATTCCAGTTCGCGCAGGCGGGTACCCACCGCAGTGGGTGTTCGCCTGGCTGTAGCCCGCGACTTTAGTCGCCGGGCGGGCCGTGCGAACTGATCGGGACTTTGCGGCGCACTCTGGCCTTTGTTTCGGGGTGCGCTGTCGCCACTGCGGTCGGCCGGCGTCACGGCGAATGTCTGGGTTGTCATTCGTGGGCATCGGGACTGCGGTCCCAGGTACAATCTGCCTGGCGTGTGCCAGGCTTACGTCAAACCCAGTCGCGCTCGCACCTGTTCACGCGAATCGGTGGCATTGTGTAACGCCAGCGCGTGGAGCACCGGTTGCGTCGCCGCTCCCAGCGCCGCCACCTCTGCGGCGTTCAGCGGCCCGAATCGGCTCTCCAGGATCGTCTGCACCAACTCTCGTTGGCCCTTGGCCTCACCCCTCGCTTCGCCCTCCTCGCGCCACATCTCAGCAACACTGGATTCTCCTAACAACTCACGAAGCATTGGGTTCCTCCTCACTATCTGTTCCACCAACGGACGCGGCAAACGCAGCCCCGCCAACACCGCCAGCATGCCCGTCAACTCCTCGCGTTCGCTGTGCGGCAGCGACGCGCGGGCAAGCCGTTCCGCCACCGTCTCCAGCGTCGTGAGCGGCTCACCTCGCATCAACGTCGCCAACAGCCACGCCCCCGGCTCCGCCATCGCCAGCACCTGCTCCGCCGACTCTTCCCAGAGCCGGATCACGCCGTAGCGGTAGCGCATCCCTTCCTCCCCACCGCCGCGTTCGAGCACGAAGGGACTCGCCGGGATGCCGCCGCTCTTCCGCAGATAAATGACGACCGAGTAGACCGGGAGGCGCAGATGCCGCTAGAGCCGCAGGCCATACTCGGCCACGCGCTCCCCGATCATGTGGCGCTGACGCCCGCAGGGCGGCCGTTTGGTCTGGAGTTCGATGTGCAACAGCAGGTGTTCCCCGCTGCCGAGCGCCACGTCCCAGACCAGGTCGGCCAGACGCTTCTCCGCCGTCAACTCCGGGGAGCGTTCACCCAGCCAGTGCGCGCCGGGCAGCAGCAACGCCAGCATGCCCTCGTGCGCGCGCGCGAAGAGTCGCTTGAGCGTCTGGTCGTAGTCCGGTCGGTTGCCGATTGGCGCCATCGTGTCCTATCCTCCGTGTACTCCAGTGTAGGGCATGACCGGACTGCTGCACCAGCCCAGGTCTCGCCAAGCAAGCGCGGCCAGGCTGCCTCCCCAAGGAGTACGTGCGGACAGCGCAGGAGCCGAGCGTTCCCACAGTGGTACGCGAAACGGATGGCAACACCAGGAGGGGCGCGCAAAGTCGTGTACAGCCAGACTTTAGCGCCGCCTTGCATGGCACTGACAACACCGCCCGGACCACCCTTGATCCATTCAGCCACTTCCTGTTCCCAGAGACTATCGCCACAATCGAAATGCTGGACCTGGCTGAGCAGCGCAAGGGAGAACGGGATAACTCCGAGGACGCGACCCATGGGTTATTGCAGCCAGGGACCGGCGCCAGAACAAGCGATACCGGCCCCAATCCAGCTAGCGCGTACGCGGTGTGAGCGTGGACGGATCGGCCAGCGCCAGCGACGCGCCTGTATGCGCCGGAATGGTGGAGTCGGCCCCAATGCTGCGCAGTTCTGCGCCTTCCTCAGCACGCATGCGTATGGCGTGCAGTCCCGGCGATCGTGAGCCGTTCAACGTCTCTTCCTGCGGGTACGACGCCGCAGACGACGCCACGTACTGAACCTCTCCCTGTGGCGAGACATAGACTGAGTAGCTCGTCGTCAGACTGCGCGACTCTCCCATGGTCTTTGCTCCTCCCTTGTCCGTTGCTCATTCCGACCGATTCGATGCCGAGCCATCATCGTACACGCAGAGAGAATTGTACGTCCCCAAGATGCCTGCCATCGACAGCCATCCGAAGCATGTACTGCCCATGTGAGAAAAACACCAATTGCTGAAAGTTGAATACCAGGCTGACCCCATATGGCATCCCAAGCTCTTGCGTCCGTCGACGCGCATGGAAGGGGAACTCAAACGGTGGGAGTTGTTGAGTACCATCCGGTTGAACAAATTGAAGACGGAGTTGGTGTGCCCGCTCACTCTCCTCCTCGGTCAAAAGCAACTTGACGACCAGGGCCAGCGCGGCAACGGTGACGGGCAGTTCAGCCGCTACAATGTCCTCAATGTCGCCCCCAAATACCCAGAGCTTGCCGTCAGCCGTCGTCTGAGCAGCATCCGCCAGGAAGGCGAAAGCGAGCCGCATGAGGACCCGGTACCCCACTCCCTGTCGCTGCTCTTAATGCATCCCCATCGCGAATTAGGATAGTAGCACAACACTATGAAGATTCTCTGCGGCAGAGAACGCACTTCGCCGGCTTCTGCCATTAACTTCGCGGAACCCGTCTGGTGGCCGAACCGACATATCCATTGGTGTGCTTGGCTATGATGCGTGAGGACCAGCGCCACCACCACGGTCGCGCTGCCCGCGCGGTGCGGTTGACCGCAAATGCGACGCGGGCAACTCGTCGGGTTGTTATGTACGAGTGCGGAGGGAGGGCGAAGCCCGTATACTTTGCAATGGAACGATGCCGACATCGTGCCGATCCCAACCACGATGAATCGCCTCTTCCAGCTGAAACGGTGGCGACAATGACCGAAGACGTTGACCGTGAGGAAGCTATTCGTGCGCTGATGCGGGAGCAACGGCTGAGTGAGCGATTCGCGCGGTTTGTCTACGCGGTTGAGCAGGGGGAGCTTGCGGGAGACATGGTGTACATGCGTGACGGGAAGATCCTCCCCGGTGGGCCGCCCCTCCCACGGCGCTCGGACCGAGCGACCATGAGGCAAGAGCCGGTTCCCGTCACGTAGGCCGGTGTGTAGGTGACGTTCGGCGCACTTACAATTCCAGGTGACGATTGCCGGGTCGAAAGCAGCAAGTAGATGGAGACTACGGAAAAGCAGGTGATCATGGCTCCGATCATTGGGCGCTACGTCGTTGCTGATCCCGAGATTTGTCATGGTCAACCGACCTTCCGCGGCACACGAATCTTCGTCGCGGATGTGCTCGAGCAGGTGGCGAGCGGGATGGACTGGGAAACGATTGTCGAGGAGTGGCGCGGCGCTGTCTCCAAGGAAGCGATCGCCGAGGCCGTTCGCTTCGCGCGTGAGGCTTTCCTCGCACACGGAATCGAGACACCGCAGCCTGTCAGTGCATGAACATTCTGGACGAACAGATTCCGGAGATACGTTGGATTTTGCGGTGATTCGGGAACTAGCCACCGCGCACCGCTGATCGCCGTGCCGTGGCGCCTACCTGCTGGCCACGGCACGTGCCGACAGCTTCTGGATGCGATCGTTGCCAGTGTCGGCTACGTAGAGGTTGCCCTGCGCGTCCACCGCGATGCCATCGGGGAAATTGAACTGGCCGGGGGCGGTGCGGTCTCCCGCTAGCACGCGCCAGCCTGCGGCGGACGGGCTCGGCTGCCCATGAGGCATTGGTCCCCCAACCCCAGCCAAGGTACCGAAACGTCCGGACATAAGGAGCAGCCCGCTCAGCACCAGCACTGCTGCCACCCCGGCTGCCCCGCCCAGCAGCCACCGCCGACTCGTTCGTCCGCCGCCGGACCGTTGGCGCCGGGATGCGGCGTCGGCCGGTCGCTCGGCAGTCTTCGCCTCAACTTCCGTCAGGGGAGGAGCGGCCGGTGGCGCGGTCGGGGCGGCTGGCGCGATGGTGGCGCCACACTCAGAGCAGAAGCGTGCGGCTGGCGGCAGACCCGCGCCACACCGGCTACAAAAGCGTGCCATACAGATCCCCCACTCCTTTTCTCGGCAAGCAGGCGTCTCAGGTGAGCGATTGTACCAGACTCCGCACTGCCTTGGGGAGTTCGCGCTTCGGGCGAACGCCGCAACGTAGTGCCCGCGAGGAGCATATCCCCATTAGGGCGCAGCTGCAGGCCCCGCTGCGTGGGCGGACGATCGATCGCCGAGCAGACGCGGTGTGACCGCCGGCACACTGTAGAGACGGGGATCCTGAGCGAGCGCATGACAACGGCGACATGGGCCGCCGGTCCGGCACTCCTCCCCGAGCTTGCGATCATGCTGGCGCGCCGTGTAGGGAGCACTAATACCTGACACCCTATAGCACTATATTGGCGTGATCTATGCGGGTCTCCTGGGGAGGAGGTTCGCAGATGCAA
>DAIMXP010000169.1:0-6512 GCA_036734945.1 Chloroflexota bacterium | reverse complement strand
GCGATTACGGCGAGCTGCGTGACCACCTGGAGGAGTATTGCCGGCAGCAGGAAGAAGACGAGGAGCGCCGGCCCCGGCGGGGTGGGCACGGCGAGACCAGGACGCACTACCGGCTGGTGTTGTCCTTTGAGGACCAGGTGGACACCCGCGAGGCACGCGACCTTGCCGACGACTACCTGGAGCGCACCTTCCCCGATGCCCGGTCCCTGGCCGCCGTCCATCAGGACACCGAGCACACCCATGTCCACGTGCATCTCCAGGCCCGTGATGTCGACGACCACAAGCTGCACTTCGACCGCCACGCCTACGAGCGACTGGATGAGCAATGGGCGGAGGTGTATGCGCGGGAGTACGGCCACGAGAAGCTGGAGGAGCACCTAGAACGCAAAGCGGCGACGCGGGAATGGAAACAGGAGTATGCCCGCGCTGCCGAGGATGGGCGGGAGCTACCGCCGGTGCCGGAGCGGGCGGGGCATGCCTGGAGCCGAGAAGACGGCGAGCGCTGGGAGGAGCGCCACTATGGCCACGATCACGAAAGCGGAGCTGGAGACGATCAACGAGGCGTTGCAGCTCGAAGTGCGGACGCTGCGGAGGGAGAACGCCCGCTTGAGCGCAGCCTTGGCGCAGCTGACGACGCAGTACGAGGCGTTGACGACCTCCATCGCCAGGGAGAGCGAACGGACGAGGAAGCTGGAGCAGCGGTACGCACGGCTGAAGCGTTTGCTGGACGAGTACGCGGAGCAGACCGAGACGAAGGTGGGCACGACGACCGGCTGGTAGCACCCGATCGTGAGGACGACGATCGGGGACGCTGACCAGTCTCGCCGCCATGCCGGCGGCGCCGTGGCCGGGTCGCGCTGACCGGCCGCTTCCATTCGGGGCCAGGGCAGCCCCGCCCGGTGGGGACTCCCATTCCCCGCCGCTCCTCGCCGGCGTCCTGCACGCCGTGCGCAACGACGCCCGCGCCCAGGCGCGGGCGGGATAGGACGAAGGGAGTTCTCAATGGGCGAAGATATGTTGCTGGCAATCCTGCTGGCGTTCTTCCGGCTGCTTACGCTGCCGGTGCAGTGGCTGTTCCGCCGAGGCGTCTGGCAGGGTTTACGGCGCCTGAGCTATGGCGCCTTCCTGGTGGTGTTCCTGGGCGATCTGCACGGCGCCGGCTGGAACCCGGTCGTGTTTGTCGGCGACGCCAGCCAGGCCCAGATCGCCCTGCTGATCGGGCTGATGTTCCTCACCGGTGGATTGATGTACTTTGGCCCGGCGCCGGCGTCGCCGACAACGCATGGCTCGGCAGGCTGGGCAGCCGGGAGCGAGCTGAAGGGGCTGCTCACCGGCCGGCGGCGCGCCCTGGCTCCCGGCGCCCTGGCCCTCGCCCCCTATGGCAGCTTCCGCCAGCTCGTGCTGCCGCCGGAGCGAGCGACGCACCACACGCTGATCGTGGGGCCATCCGGCACTGGCAAGACCAGGAGCCTGTTCTTGCCCAATGCCGCCTGGGCGGCCGGGAGTTTTGTGGCGACGGACCCCAAGGGCGAACTGTGGGAGCATACCAGCGGCCTGCATCCCATCGCCTGGCGCTTTGCACCGAGGGAGCCGGAGGCGTCGTGCTGCTGCAACTGGATCCCCTGGTGCCGTGATCCCCGGCTAGCGAACCTGCTCGCTGCCGCCGTGATGCAGACGGAAGCCGATCGCCACGAGCAGCAGTTCTGGAAGCTCAGCGACTTGCAGCTCTGTGCCGCCATCTTCGCCCATACGGCGTATCAGCCTATCCCGACGCCAGCGTCGGCCTACGCGCTGCTGGAACTGGGGCCGCAGCCGCTCATGCGGGTGCTGGCGCCGTCCCCGGCCAGGACGGCACGCACAGCGGCGCGGACCATGGCGGGGTTGAAGGCGGAGACGCTGGCTGGCATCGTGCTGGCGGTGGCGAACAAGCTGGCCTTCCTGGAAGACGAGCGAGTGGCGCGGGTCACGTCGGCGGATACGCGGGCGCTGGACTTCCGACTGCTCTTGCAGCGGCCGGTGGCGGCGTACTGGGTGCTGCACGAGGCCGACGTGGCGCGGCTGGCGGGACTGTCGGCGGTGTTCTTCACCCTGCTGCTGGATCAACTGACGCAGGAACGGGGCAGCGTGCCGGTGACCTTGCTGCTGGACGAGTTCGCCAACATCGGCCACCTGCCGCACTTTGCGACGACGGTGACCGTGGCCCGAGGACGAGGCATCGCCCTGGTGTTGGGCGTGCAGGCGCTGTCCCAGCTAGACGGCTTATACGGCCGGGAAGGCGCCGACACCATCCGCACCAACTGTGCGACCAAGGTGATCCTGCACGGCCTGGACTATCCCTCGGCGGAGCAGGTGTCGCGCCTCTTGGGGGAGTGGACGGTGCAGCAGGAGTACACCAGCCGCCGGCCAGAGGGCCTGCTGGTCACGTCCGTAAGCTACAGCGAGCACCACCCCTCCCCGGCGGCTCCTGACGGCGGACGAGGTGCGGCGGCTACGCCAGGATGAGCTGCTGCTCGTGAGCGGCAACCAGAAGCCGGTGCGCACCGGGCGCTGGTTCTGGGAGCGGCCGCCAGTGCCGGCCCGGGCGATAGCGTTAGGGCCGGCCAGGGTGCAACCGGTGGCGTTGCCAGTGGCAGCAGCGGTGAGTGCTGCGGGGCGACGGTCGGAGACGAGTCTACGAGACCGGCTGCGGACGCTCGATGAAGACGAGAACGATGCCGAATGAGTATTGGCACTCGCTACGCCACCACTCGCCGAACCGATCCGCGCATCGCGGCACTGCTGCTTCGGCCATGAACGTGGGCGCGGGGACGGGATCCTACGAGCCCGCCGACCGACAGGTCGTGGCGGTGGGTGAAGCCGGCTCCGCCGTCACTCTGGCGGCTGGGAGAGGATTGCCGGCCACGCCTTGCACGCCAGTCGGGGGGACAGGGGTACTGGGGGACAGCGTGTCGTGCCCCTCGGGCACGGTCGGCGGGCGCAGCCATGCCTGCCGCGTGGCGAGCGCCGCAGCCAACTGTCCCGGCGATCGCAGCATCGGGTAGGGACCTCGCCCAGTCTGGGCGGTCACCACGGTCTGCTGCGCAGTCCCGACACCGGTTGGCACGGATGTGCCAGTCACCGCGCTGCTTGCCACACGCTCTTGGGGCGTTCCCTTGGCACACGGCGCCGCCTGCGCGGCGGCGCCCCCTCTCGACCCGCACCCCGTCGCGAGCACGAGGACCAGTGCCGCCGCTGTGAGCGGGGCCAGGGCTGCTCCAAGCGGAGATGGACGAGCCCGCGGACCGAGCCATCCCATCGATCCTCACCCCCTCTCGTGCGATGCCCGGCTCCGGGGCAGAGCGGTTATCCGCCAGGTACGGTCGGGGGATGATCAGGGCGTCGGTGTCTGATCACGCTGCCGGCCGAACCATTGGAAGAGTGGCTGTACATTCGCGCAATTGTTGCCGGGGCAGGGTCCCTGCAGCGTGTAGTCCGCCGCAATCCACGTGTTACTGCTGCCGGAGGCCGGTCGTACCGTCAGGTAGTCCCCCCAGCGGTTCGTCCCTGGGCCATTGGTCCCGACGCCCACAGCCACAAGCTGGAAACCATTCGGGCTGATGTCGTCGCGCACGCCGATGGCGGCACTCGGATTGTTCGAGCCACCACCGTAGGCAATGCTGAGGCCAAGACCACCCCGGTTGTTGGCCGCCACCGAGGAGAACCAAAACGCGTAGCTGGGGTTGTAGATGACCGGCTCGTCGATCAGTGCCATGCTCGATTGGTTGATCTCCACGACGTCAGTATAGGGGTAGGCGAAGTTGCCGAGCCTGTCTTGCCCTTGCGCGGAGTCCCACATGAACCCGAGCACGCCATTGGCGGACCAGCCCCCCTTGATGGCGCCGTCCTCATACCCGCACATGTTGGTTCCATCAGGGCCTGAGCACTGTCCGGGACCTTGAATGTAGGAATGGTGGGGCACATCGACCCAGGAATAGGAGGAGCCCGTCTCGGGCCAGGCAAACACGCGCAACGTCGCGGTGTCCTTATGTTCCGCGAAGTACATCGTGGACATGAGGTTCTGAATGCCAGCGGTCGGCGTAATCCCGCTGATGGTGTCACTGAACCAGCTGACGCCTATGCCGCCACGCTGGGACAACTCGGACAGGTTCAACCGGACTGCCACAGCGGCGGCATAGGCGCCGGAGGCATTGTGGACGAACGCCGTCATATAGAGGAAGCTGGCCCCCAGCGCCAGTTGCGGTTCATCGAGCGAGTATCCCGAAGGATAGCCGAAGCCTTGGGCGCTGAAGTCATACCACGTCCACCCGGTATTGGCTACTTTCGTCGGGTCATCTCAGGGCAATTTCATCACCTGCGCGGGCGGGTAGAGTTGGGGGCGGTCGGACGGCTGCGACCGCGCAGAGGAGGTCGTGATGGCCAAGCCCTTTCCCGAAGCGTCGCCCCCCCCGCCTGGTTCATTGGCGGCGGCGCTGGCGACGATTCCCGAGCCGCGGCAGCCCTATGGCTGGCGGCCGGAGTATCCGCCGCTGCCCCTGGTGGTGCTGTTGCAGTGTTGCGTGGCGGCGATCCTGTGTGGGGCGCGCGGGCTGAATGCGATCGCCCAATGGGTGAAGGAGCGGCAGGAGGAAGAGCCAGCGCTGTTGCGCGAGTTCGGCTTGCCGGCGGGGCGGCGGCCGTGCGCAGCGACGTGGCACCGGATTTTCAAGGCGCTGGACGCCGACGCCTTCGAGGAGGCCGTGGGCGGCTGGCTGGCGCGGACGGGTGTGGCGCCCGAGGATCCGCTGGCGGTGGACGGTAAGACGCTGCGCGGTGTGCATGGGGCGGCGGTGCCGGGCGTCCATCTGGTGGCGGCCTACGCCCATCAGGCCCAGGTGGTCATCGCCCAACTGCGCACCGAGGGAAAAGGGCAGGAGATCGCGGCCGTCAAAGACGTGCTGGCCACGCTGCCGCTGGAGGGCCGGGTGGTGACGGCGGATGCCCTCCTGACGCAGCGGGAGGTCTGCGAACAGATCGTGGAGCAGGGAGGCGACTATCTGTTCCCGGTCAAGGACAATCAGCCCGCTCTGGAGGCCGACATTCTCGGCGCTTTTTCCCCCTCTGCTTGCCCTCGTGCCTGATCCGACCGTGCCACCGGTCCTGCCGATCTGGCAACAGCGGGAGTGGCAGGCGCGCGGGGCGACCCTCACCATCGCCGTCGACGCCCCGGCCAAAGCCCAGCACGGGCGCTTTGAGCGGCGCATCCTCTGGGCACTCGCCGACCCCGCCCAGAATGGCCGCATCGGGGACACCGGCACGGTGGGACAGCCCTGGCCGCACGTCCAGCAACTCTACCGAGTTGAGCGACGGCGCATCCGCCAGACCACTGGCGAGACCGAGACGGAAGTGACCGTCGGCATCGCCAGCCTGCCCGCCGATCAGGCCAACGCGGCCGACCTGCTCGCCTTTGCTCGCGGCCATTGGGGCATCGAGAACAAAACCCACTACGTTCGGGATGTCACGTTCGACGAAGACCGCTGCCAAATCCGCTCCGGCGCCGCTCCCCAGGTCTTCGCAGCCTGCCGCAATCTCGCCATCGCCCTCCTGCGGCGCTGGCACTGCCCCAACATCGCCGCCGCCCTGCGCACGAATGCTGGCCGCCCGTATCTCGCCATCCACCTCGTCCTCGCCAGAGGCCAACCCTGAGGTGATGAAATTGCCCTGGGGGACGCGGCCCGCTCGTTGAAAAACAAGTGAACGGCTGGTATTCTCCTGCTATTCATCTGTCGATCAGTTTCCGCTCACAGTGCCGAGGGGAGTGACGATGGCGTCCGAGGTTGGCCCCCAACTCCAAACTGTGGTCCGGGTGGCGCTCGGGCTGATTTTCCTTCTCTCTGCCACCGCAAAGCTGCGAGATCCCACCCGCTTCGTGCGGGCCGTTCTCGACTACGCGCTGTTGCGTGGCTCGCTAGCGCGCCTCTATGGACGGATGCTCCCGTTCGTCGAGCTCGGCACGGCGCTGCTCCTCCTGAGCGGATTCTTCCTACCGATCGCCGCCGCTCTGGCCATGCTGATGCTGACCAGCTTCGCCATCGCCATTACAGCCGTGACCGTGCAGGGACGCGAACTCGGCTGCCACTGCTTCGGTGAAGCCTCGACGAGCCACATCGGCTGGCACAGCCTCGTGCGCGATCTGCTGCTCCTGCTACCAGTCATGTGGTTGCTGGCGACCGGGATGAACACCAATGACGGAATGCTCGCTTGGCTACGTGCCGGCATGGGTTCAAGCGTGGCAACTATCGCGCTCGCCGCGCTCTTCGCGCTGGCCTACTGGTTGGTGGTCCAGTGGCTCGATGTCCTGGCGAGTCTGGTGCGGCCCCGGAGCGAGATTGCTTAGCGCTCGGGCGCTGAGGAGGTAGACAGGCTAAATGGGCGCAGAGAGCTGGTGGCACGCCGCGACCGCGGTGGCGCTAGTCTTGGTGCTAGGAGGCTGTCTGAGTTGAGATATACTAGCAGGGGGACTGCGTAGCTGCGGG
>DAIMXP010000168.1:0-6868 GCA_036734945.1 Chloroflexota bacterium | reverse complement strand
CTCCCGTCAGGGGGAGGGCCGGCAAGCGGAGCGCGCGGGTGGGGTGCGCCAGCAGGCGCCCTCGTCGCTTGGCGGAGGGCGCCCTCTGGGCCCGCAGTCGCCGCCCTGTCCCTCACCTACGAATTAACGCACCCTTGCGCACATAGCGGATACACTACTGGCGTATCCGCTATTAGTGGGACGGACACGCCGCAGTTGCTCCGAGTGCGCCAGACTATCCGCCATGGCGTTGAAGGCGTGCGCGAGGTCACCGAACTCGTCCTTGCTGCGTACCGGCACCCGTTGACTGAGGTCGCCCCGCTGCATCTGCTGGGCTGCGCGGGTCAAGGCGCGCACCGGTCGCAGGATGCGCGCCGAGAGCAGAATCGTGAGGACGATGCCGAGCAACCCGGCTAGCAGCGCGGCTCCATTGATTCGCACATCGCGCTCCGGCAGCAATTGTCCGAGCAGCGTGCCATCAGAGTCGCCGATGACGTGGTGGCTCTGATCAACGAAGATGATGCGCTGACCCGTCGCTTGCGCCAGTTTCTTTACCATCGCCTGAATCTGCGAGGGGTCGTGCAACTCGGTTGATGTCGCCAGCCGGCGCAGCAGCACGCGCACGCGCGCCACCAGCTCGCGGGGGCTGAAGGGCTTGACGATATAGTCGTCGGCGCCAAGATCGAGCCCCAACAGCTTATCTTCCTCGGTCGTTTTCGCTGTGAGCATGATTATCGGCACCTTCGATTCGGCGCGCAGGATGCGGCAGACATCGAGCCCAGCAACCTGGGGCAGCATCAGATCCAGCAATATCAGGTCAGGCTGGCGGCTGCGTGCCAGTTCCAGCGCCTCGCGGCCGTTGGCGGCGACGAGCACGTGATAGCGTTCCCGCTGCAGGTAGAGCCGGATAATGTCGACAGTCTTGCGGTCGTCCTCGACCACCAGTATCTTGCGCGGCATTGCTGCCCATTCATCTGCCGTGTAGCCATTGTGACGGACGCCGTGTAGCCGCTTGCTGGTCACCGCCACCACTACTATAGACGACACCCTGTACAGATCGTGTAAAGACTGGCGCTTGTGCCCGCTTTACTTACACCTCTGCGCCAGGTCACGGCATAGGCGGGCAGGACTTCAAGGGGGGTTCACCGCACCTATGCTATGATCTTGTTCATTCCGAGTTGGCGCCGACGGTGCGTTACCGCTTGGGCCCGCTTCGTAGAGCAGAGAAAGGTGTTCCTCGTGGCTATGCTAACTCGTCGTGCGTGGTTGAAAAGTACCTATCTCACCGTCGTCGCCTTACCGTTGCTGGCCGCCTGCGGCGCCGGGTCCGGCACTACCGGCGCCGGCACGGCGAGCGCGACCGTCGCTGCGCCAGCCGCGTCGGTCGCCACCAGTGCGGCTGCTACCAGCGCCGCCGCGGCAGCTACCACCGCCGCTGCCGCCGCTACTACCGCTGCCGCCACCACCGCTGCCAAGGCATCGGCCGCCAGTACCACGAGCGCCGCTGCTGCGGTGACCGCGGCCACCACCAGCACGGCAGCAGCGGTTACCGTTGGCAAAGGCAAGACCCAGCTCTCGATCGCCGTCTGGGACGACACCGTGCGCACCTGGCACGAACTGTATGCCCGGAAGTACGCCGAACAGCACCCGGAGATCACGCTGGAGATCGACAAGATTGCCTACGGCAACATGGCGGAGAAGCAGTTGACGGAACTGGCCGCCGGCACGCTGCAGGACATCTCGTTTGCCGGCGTCAAATGGCTGGACTACACCGCCTACCGCGGTGGCTTCCGCCCCCTCGACGACCTGGTCAAGCAGCACAATATGGATATGAATGACTTCTTCTCCTCCGCGATCATTGGCTGCTCCCTCGATGGCAAGCTCTACGCGCTACCGTTCGAGACCAATAGCGGCAACGACAACATCATGTATGTCAATACTGATCTGCTGGCCACACGTGGTGTGACGCCGCCAACTGATAGTTGGACGATGAACGACTTTTTGGATATCGCGCATAAGATGACCGATCCTGCCCATCAGCAGTGGGGCACGGACTACAACACCGGTTCCTACTATGACTTCGCCACCCTGGCGCGCAGCTTCGGCGGCGACATCCTGTCGGCAGATACGAAGTCGTTCACGCTGAATACCGATCCAAACACGGTCAAAGCGGCGGAGTGGCTGACCTCCCTGCGCACGACGGAGCATGTAGCGCCGCTGCCCAGCGAAGCGAAGGGTGTCGGCTTTACTAACGGCAACGTGGCCCTCTCCGGCGAGTGCATCTGCTCGCTGCCGTACACGCAGAAGACGGTGAACAACAAGTTCAAGTTCGATCTTCTCCTGTTCCCGCTGGGCCCCACGGGCCTGCGCGGCTATGAGGCGTTCGTCACGACCTTCGCCATGTACGCCCAGACGAAGCACGTGCCGGAAGCGTTCGATCTCTTGACCTTTATGACCTCACCGGACACGGCGACCTGGGCAATGGTGAACCAGGGGCAGCCGCCGGCCCGTAAGTCGGTCTGGAACTCGCCGGAGGCCGCCAAGATCAGCCCGGCCTATGCCAGGATCGCCGCCTGGATGGGCGACGGCAAGAACAAGGGGCCGTTCCCCATGCCCTACAACCTGCGCTTCACCGAGCTGGAGAACATGTACGAGAAGCAGAGCCCGCCCGTCTGGCAGGGCAAGATGGCGGTGCAGGGCGGCTTGCAGCAAATGCAGTCCCTGGCCGACGCCATCATGGCGGAGCCGCGCTCCTGAGCATGGCAGCCCGGCAGCTTCAACGCTGCCGGGCACTTCAATTGCCCGAGCCTGCGCAGGCGATCAACGATGGCTGCTGGCCGGCGGCGAATCAGCATGCCTTGCCTTACCCGAATGTGGGAAGTCGCGTGGTCAGAGCCAGTGGGTGTCTTGCTGGAGGGCGTCGTCACTGTCCAGTACCCGTAGCAGTTCGTCAAGGGCTGCAATCAGCAGACCCATGGACTCCGGGGAGCGGGGGAACTTCCGGCGCGTGGTCAGAACAAGCCCCCAGTGAACCCGCTGATGGGTGAGATAGTCGGCATGGATGCGGAGAAAGTCGTTCACGTTCTCCGTGACGACGGCGCGCCTGGCGGTGGTCGCCCAGGCCAGCACCTCCTCATCCGGCTGTTGGCGCAGCGCTGGCAGCTCTGTCACCGCCACTACATCGTGGCCGCGCCGCCGCAGCTGTTGGGCCAGCACCGAGGAAAAGTGTTCGTCCAGGAGGAGCTTCACCCGGTGACGGCCTGGCGGCGTCGCCAGGCGGCTTCGGCCTGCTCGGCAACAGCGCCGTTACGAGCGATCCAACCATCGATCTCGGCACGGTTGTCGGCGTAGTAGCCAATAGCGATCTTTACCGGGCCGACCGGCAGGTCAAGGTAGCTCGCCGCCGCGGCGACGTCGGCCCCGGCGTCCTGGAAGGTCTCAATCACCTCCCAGACGTCCGGTCCACCAACGACACCGGCTCGGCGGCCGGCCGGCCCATCCCGAATGATGATGCCGGGATGTCGCGCCACGGCTACAGCCTCCGCCACATAACGCTCGGCCAACGCCGTCTTGGTGGCGCCGGAGGCAGCCGCTTGCTCCTCCAGGCGATCCAACACGTGCTGCGGCAGCCGGAGTGAAAAGTGTTGCTTCTGTGCCATGATGGCTCACAGTGTACCACAGTTCGAGCCCACCAGGCGGAGTACCGCCCTCAATGCCGCCGACGGTGTATCCTCTCGTCCCATGAACAACTTTTCCGACAAGGTCAACTTCATCTGGTCCATCGCCGAGCTGTTGCGCGGTGACTACAAAGCCTCGGAGTATGGCCGGGTCATCCTGCCGCTGGTCGTGCTGCGGCGGCTCGACTGCGTGCTGGAGCCGACCAAAGAGTCGGTGCTGGCGCTGGCCGGCGACCCGCGCCTGGGCGGGGTGGAGCGGGTGCTGAACCAGGCAGCCGGCCAGAGCTTCTCCAACAAGAGCGCGCTCACCTTCCGCAAGCTGCTGGACGATCCAGGGCAGGTGGCGGGCAACCTGGGCAACTATATCAATGGCTTCAGCAGCGTCGCCCGCGAGACTTTTGAGAAGTTCGATTTTGAGGGCCAGATCGCGCGGCTGGAAGAGGCCGGCATCCTTTTTCAGGTGATCCAGAAGTTCGCCAACATCGACCTCCATCCTGATGCCGTCGGCAATCAGGAGATGGGCTACATCTTCGAGGAGCTGATCCGGCGCTTCTCCGAGCAGTCCAACGAGACGGCCGGCGAGCACTTCACGCCGCGCGAGGTCGTGCACTTGATGGTTGACCTGCTCTTTCTGGAGGACAACAGCTTGTTGAGCGACCGCGGCGTGATCCGCACGCTGTACGACCCGGCCTGTGGCACCGGCGGTATGCTCTCGGTGGCCCAGGAGCGCGTGCGGCAACTCAACGACTCCACGCAGTTGCACGTCTTCGGCCAGGAGATCAACGACGAGTCTTACGCCATCTGCCGCTCCGACATGTTGATCCGCAACCAGGATGCCACACACATCGCCGCCGGCAACAGCTTCAGCAAGGACGGCTTTGCCGGGGAGCGCTTCGACTACTTCCTTTGCAACCCGCCCTTTGGTGTGGACTGGAAAAAGGTCGAGCGCGCGATCCGCGACGAGCACGACAAGAAGGGGATGGCCGGCCGCTTCGGCGCCGGCCTGCCACGCATCAATGACGGCTCGCTGCTGTTCCTGCAGCATATGATTGCCAAGTGGAACCCGCCGGAGCCGGTCGGCTCGCGCCTGGCGATCGTCTTCAACGGCTCCACGGTCTTCCCCAGCGATGCCGGTAGCCTCGACGGCCCCTAATGCTGGTCCGGGATTGTATGATGATTGATGTCAGCCAGCGTCGTGGTTCGGAGGTTCCTGACGAGGCTAGGCCCACATATCGAAGAACTGGCATGAAGTAGGGGGGCATTATCCCAGTGAGAGCCCTAAGCTTGTTTTCCGGCTGTGGTGGCTGCAGCCTCGGCCTACAGCGGGCGGGTTTTCAGGTCGAACTAGCGGCGGATATCGACGGCGATGCCTGCAAGACCCATGCAGCAAATCTCAAACACCATGGCATATGGCGCGTTGATCTATCCAAGGTGAGTGCCGACGATATCCTTTTGAGGTCCGGCGTTAGCCCCGCAGATGTCGACTTGATCGTCGGTGGCCCTCCATGCCAAGGCTTTAGCTCGGCGGGCGCGAGAGATTGGACAGATTCTCGGAACGTTCTTCTCAGAAGGTTTGTCGACATTGTCACCGCGGTGAAGCCTACCTGGTTTGTGATGGAAAACGTGGAAGGTCTCCTCACCGCAAACGACGGTTTCTATATTGTCGAGGCGATAACAAGATTTCTTGAAGCTGGGTACTGGGTTCGGGCAAACAAGATCTACATGGAGCAATACGGACTTCCACAGCGTCGGAAGAGGGTATTCGTGGTCGGGAATCTGGAGGAGGCTAAGTTCGAATTCCCGCCCCCGTTTTGCTTCGAGGCGCCACAGCTTCCGATGTTTGGTGACAACCACATTCTGTCGGTAGAGGAAGCGATCGGGGATCTCCCTCCCCCCTCGGATTCTCCAGCGGCGTACTGCGTACATCCGCAATGTGATTACCAGGCGAAGATGCGGCAGACGTATAGTGAGTTTGTTGAACACCACATAGTCAAGGAGTTGAATGACACGGTGCGGCAGCGTATTCAGATCCTGGCTCCTGGGGCGACTATGCGGGACCTGCCGCAGAACCTTCAGCACCCAAGCTTCAAACGACGCGCATTTCGCCGAGTAATGGATGGCACACCAACGGAGAAACGGGGAGGAGCCCCCTCAGGACTGAAGCGTCTCATAGCTACGGCGCCATCGCTCACGATAACATCGGCATCACCCAACGAATTCGTTCACCCTACCCAAGATCGTCTTCTCACGTTGCGGGAGTGCGCGCGCCTCCAGTCGTTTCCCGACTGGTACGAATTCCATGGTTCCTAGAACTCCGTAGCAACACAGATAGGGAACGCCATCCCCCCGATCTTCATGGAACTCCTAGCAACGCACATCCAGCGGGTTGCGACGTGGAGGCCGAGGCGCAACGCAATGGGCCGATGGCTTGGCATCGACGCCACGAAGTCGACCGGAATGAGCCCGATACTGGCAAGAACGCTGGCACAGATCGATGAGAAGACGTATGCCTACACTCGATAGAGAGCTTCGCCAACTGATTAATGACGCCCGTGTGCTGGGAAGTGGCCCGCTTTCCGTGCGTAGCGGTGACCACGAACTTCTGAGGCTGTGTGCTATCGTTGCAGCCGACCTCGATCGGCAAGATTTGATCGATGACTTCTTGCCGAATGCAGATGTCCCCCGAGGTTACTACGAAACACCGACGGAATGGTTCTCTCAGCCACTTTCTAGGGCGATTCCATTCGAAGAGAAGTTCGTCCACCTCAAGGAAAATATCGAGGACTTCGCTACCTACTTTAAGCAGCTTTGTCGCTTGCACAAGCGCCGCCTAAAGTTCGCCCTCATCCTCGAACGGCAGGCGTTCGCCCAGATAGAGCAGATCGTGCCGAGAAGCCTGCTCGAGTATGGCCTGAAGCCGTCGGACGCACTCGCCTCCTGGCTGATCTGGAGGAAGTGGTTTTACGATGTAGACAACCGGTCCGCTCAAGAGACGGGTTACTTGTTCGAGCCGATTCTCGCCGCGGCAATTGGTGGCGTTCCGTTTTCCGCAGCGGCATCCCCGGTGAAGCGAGCCGACACGTCGATGCGAGGCCGGCAGGTCGACTGTATTGATGGTACGCAGGCATACGAGTTTAAGATGCGAGTTACGCTCGCTGCTAAGCATGTGGCCATAACTTTGGCATGGGTCGCTCCAGAGGGGATCGGCTGCA
>DAIMXP010000167.1:0-6934 GCA_036734945.1 Chloroflexota bacterium | reverse complement strand
AATGGCGCCCTCCGGCCGTGAACGCCGTGGCGCCCTTACGGCCGTAATTTGACAATCAAGGAGGGCATTCTTGCGATCACTGTCCGTGTCGGTACACTGCTAGCACAGAAGTTCTAGCTTGGTAAGGCAGTGGACAGGGCGACCGAGTCGATGCTCCTGGCCCGTGGGCACCTGGCGTCGTTCGCCGAGAGTATCCGGCAGGGCAGCTATCGTGAGCCTGACGAGGCCAGCCACGAGGCGCACGGCCGGGTGTTGACGTGGCTGGCGACCCACCCGCTGAGTGATGTTGCGTTTGAGCGGCTGCTGCTGGCGCGCATCGACGGCGTGGCGCCGGAGGCGGTACGGGTAGTATGCCGGCAGTTGCAGGCCAGTTGGCAGGATGCGGCGATCCGGCGCTGGTGGGTTGCGCGGGGGTTGGCGGTGGTGGAGCTGCCGGAGTGGCCGGCGTGGTGACGAGGCATATGTCCTGACGAATAAAGAGGCCCCGGTAGGGTTGCTCTGCCAGGGCCTTTTGGTGTCTCTGTACTACTGCGGGATCTTCCCCCAGGTCCAGCGGTGGCGCTGCCACCGCTCGCAGCCATCGGGGACCAGATGCGGCGGTGGGGGGATGTGGTACGCGACCAGGGCGTGCCGCTCGCAGTAGTAGCGCTGGCAGCCGTAGCACGAGACGGCATCGTCGGGGAGGAGGCCGGCGCCGCAGTGGGCGCAGACGAGCGGGATGCCGGACTCGTCGAGGGTGATCAGCATACCAACAGTTTCGCCGCTTCCCGTTCTTGAGAGTGATGAAGGCCCGGAAAACCAGCCGGTAGCCCGGCCGCTCTTCGCACTTGTCCATCACACCTCCTTTCGGAGGAGAATTGGTGATTACCCACATCTCGGTGTGCAGAGCGGGCGAGGCTCCGTCTGACGTTGTACCGTGGACGTGTTGAGACAGACCAAGGAGAGCGGGGGCGGAGCAGCTGCCGGACGAGTGGCTGCGGCGGGTGCTGGTCGCCCACGACCCCGAAGCGTATCCTCGTCCACCTCGACTTCTTGGAAGAGTTGATCGCCCAGTTGCAGGAGAGATCGATCACTTGCACCCGCCGGTGGAAGAGGCCGTGACACTGCTCCAGACCATCCCCGGCGTCGGCCCGGTGGCCGCTCAAGCCATCGTCGTCGCGCCGACGCCCGAAGGACGGCCGTGCGCGGACATGGCGCGGTCCCCTTCTGAGAAGCATTTGGCCTCCTGGGCCGGTGTCTGACCGGGCAACTATCAGAGCGGCGGGAAACGCCTACCCACCCGCTCACCCACGCCACCCACCAACCAAACGGCGCGCCCGATCGGCGGGGGATTTTCTTAGGAATCACCAGCTCGACGTGGTGAGGTGATGAGTATCCATGAAAAGTGGCATTGTTCCTCGTTACTGCGAGGCCACGCGCTTGGGCAGCAAACGCGACTCGTACCGCTACAGCATGATCGGCAGGGCGGCCGGTACTACGATCACGAAAAGCCCGTACCCCATCAGCAGCACAGCTGCCACCTGGCTGACGCGCACCCCCACCGGCCAGATCTTTTCAGCGAAGATCAGCAGCGTCAACAGCGCCATGGCCGCGAGGTTCATGATCCCCAGCGGAAATAGGATGACGAACAGCATCCAGCAACAGCCAAGGCAAGAGGCACCGTGCTCGATCCCCATGCGCAGCGCACCCACGTACCCGTCGCGCCAGGACTGCATCACGAAGGAGAGGGGTGAGCGACACACCGTCAGGCAGGCTCGTTTGAGCGGCGACAGTTGATACGCCCCGGCGAGCAGCAGCGTTGCTCCACCAAAGCGCGCTGCGTTGGCCATGAGCCAGGGGGAAGACTCGGCCGCTGCCTGTGCCAGCATTGCTGCCACGTACGCAGCCGCGCCAAACACCGTCCAGACGACAAGGTAGGCGCCCACGAACACCCAGGTTGGCACGAACGAGCGTCTTGATACCCGCCGCGCCGAGCCAACCCGCGCAAACATCAGGATCATGGGAGCAGCACTGGGAAACATCATCGCGACCATCATCGCGATCCAGACGCCCAAGAAGAGGGGGGCGCCCATGCCCATGGTCAGCCCCCGCATGTCGACCATCTTCGCCTGGACGGTGAGGAGCACCCATGCACCGGCGGCCAGGAGGAACAAGGCCGTCAGAATCACGACCTGTTCTCGCCGCAGCCTGGAGCTTGATGTGGTGTGCATCCTGGCTCTCCGGGTCACCGCAGATGGGCGGTCCTAGTTGCCCCAGTCGAAGTCGTAGCGAATCCAACTCGTATTCTGGTACTGCAATTCGATACCTTCGGCTTCGACCTTGAAGGTTCCCTGTCCGCATTGTCCGCGCTTCCAGATGAAGCCGGTTTCCAGTTCAATATCGACGTTGTTGTCCTCACCGGAAATGGGATTCTTTAGCGTGTCGCCCGTGGCCTGCCCAACACCAGGCATGGTCAGGGTACTGTGTCGTCCGGCATCGTGAATCTTCACTTCGGAGCGGACGACGCCGGCGACCTGGAAGGTCGTCCCCAAAATCTCCCAGGGCATCCCACCGAGCTGGCCGGTAAAGATCTGCGCGAGGACGCCGAGTTGCTGGTCTGTCACTGCCGGTGGCACGACAAACACGGCCTTGCCGTTGCCATTATGGATTGCCTTCGGCCAGTCGAGGATCGCGGCCACCGTAATACCCGACAGGTCGACGTCACCGCAGCGACCAGCCTGGATCGCGTTGCCGACAACCGCCTTGCAACTTCCGTCCGACGACGACGGGAATCCTGCGAAGTTGCATGTGCAGCCTGGATTGCAGTTACAGAATTCATAGCCCACGCCCTTGAGACTCCACTTGGTCTTGGTGTCAGTAGCGGCCACTGTCCTTCTCCTCGGTTACGAGTCGCAGGCCCCAGCCGCGACTCCGTCACAAACTACGCAGTCACCATACCAGGAAGGCGTCGAGGAATCAAGTGGGCGTTCTTTGGTGTTGCATCCAAAATACTGCCCGCGGACATAACACGGGTAGTACGGATGGGCGGTCCCATCCGTACTAACTGCTGTTCCAATTATGTTGCGCTGCTGCGGCAATGCAGGCCGGACCGGCTCGCTTCGCGTCCTGAGCGGCCGGACTTGTGTACTGTGGTTGGGAGCACTGGGGTGGTTGGGGGGCGCGCCTGGATCCAGCCGCGACCGTGGGCGAGGATCAGGCGGCGCCAGGTGGGCTGGGCGAGGTGGGCGAGGTCGGCGCAGACGGGGTAGGGGATTGTGGCGCCGTCTTCGATGGCGGCGGTGATCGTCTCGAGCCATTCGGCCAGGCGGGCGCTGGGGGGGATCGCCCGGTCGTAGATGGTCTGGCTGCCTCGCCATTCGCCACGGGCGTGCGCCTGGTCGCGCAGGGCGGCGGCGAAGTTGTTCAGGGTCATGGTGTGGTCGGGTCGTTGGTGCGGCTGGGTGGCACTCATGAGACTGCCTCGCCCCGTCGCACCAATTCGGCGCGCGCGGTCACGATGCAGCGTTCAATTTCGGTGCGCCATTCCGCGCTGAGCGGGATTCGGGGACGGGGCTGGGCCAGTTCCTTCGCTGTGCTTTGAAGACGTTCTTTGCGGCGAATTGCAATCGAGTCTTGCAGCAAGGAATCGTCGTCACCAGAGGGAGGCTCGCCGCTGGCCAGTGGGAGGCAGGGCCAAAATTGCAGCTTAGGATTGCGGTCGGGAACGAATTGGGCGGTTGCCGTTGCGGTGAGGAATCTCGTGCTGCAGCGAAGCCTCTCCTGGGGGCACTGGCATTCCGATCGTCATCCGTTGTCCCATCCCGAACGGACCAACGTGGCCTCTGGGAAACCCCGCGCCCCCGAGTTTGAAGGTCAAGTCTGCAGCCAGGAATTTGAAGCTCAATCCTGCAGTCTCTGCAAACCCTAACTTCAAAGCACACCCTGCTGGTGTCCGTTTTTGGCTCATACTGGGTTCTCCGGCACTTTTGGTGCGCGGGTTGAAGCGGTAGGCTGATCTTCCAGGGCGGCATTTCCCCTGGGGGAAGGCTGCAGCGTGGGACTCGGACAACTGCTGTTTGCAGGCATCAGCGGATTGCGGGTTGAACAGGCGTGGCAGGAGGGGCAGACGCTCCATGTTTCGGCTCGGACGACTGGGAAGCGCGCCCACTGTCCGAGTTGTGGCTGCCGCTCTCGATGGAGACACAGTTATTATCAGCGGACCATTGCTGACCTGGCATGCGGCGGTCGGGGCGTCACGGTCTCGCTGCGGGTACGGCGCTTCTGGTGTCGCGTGCGCTGGTGCCGGCAAAAGGTCTTCTGTGAGCGGCTGCCGGATCTGGCAGCCGCCTGGGAGCGGCGAAGCCGGCGGCTGCGGGAGCGGCTGCGCGCCATCGCCTTCCGGCTGGGCGGTGAAGTCGGTTCCCAACAGGCTGGCGCTGATGGCACACCGGTGAGTGCCCGCACGCTGCTGCGGCTCCTGCGGGCGACGCCACCGGCGGCGGCGGGCGCGGTTCGGGTGCTGGGGATCGATGACTGGGCGCGCCGCAAGGGGCACACCTATGGCACGATCCTCGTGGACCTCGAAGCGCACCAGGTCGTCGACCTCTTGCCGGACCGTACGGCGGCCACCGTCGCCACCTGGCTGCAAGCGCATCCAGAGGTCGAAGTGATTAGTCGGGACCGCGGCGGGGCCTACGCGGAGGCGGCTCGGCAAGGCGCGCCGCAAGCGACGCAAGTTGCCGATCGCTGGCACCTGCTCTGCAATCTGGGCGATGCCCTGGAACGGCTGTTGGTGCGCAAACTCGACAGTTTGCGTTGCGCCGCTGACGCCGTCGCGCCGCAGACGGAGCCGGTCGCGGCCGCTCTGTCGGCCCCTTTGGGAGCGATGCCGCAAGGCGAGCCACCGCCAGCCAGCCTGCCAGTGGCGCCGACCGACGTGGCGCCAGCGCCCACCGCGGCGGAGCAGGAGCGCGCGGCCAGTCGCCAGCGTCGCCTGGCCCGCTATGACGAGGTGACTGCCTTGCAGGCGCAAGGCCTCGGCATCGCCACGATCGCCAAGCGGCTGGGCATGGCACGAAGAACCGTGCGCCGCTTCCTGCGCGCCGACAGCTTTCCGGAGCGCGTCCAGCGGACCGGGCAGTCGGGTCGGCTGGCCTCCTTCGAAGCGTACTTGCAGCAACGGTGGGAGGAGGGCTGCCAGAATGCCTCCCAACTCTTCCGGGAGATCAAGGCCCAGGGCTATCCCGGCTCCGCCTCCTACGTCGGCCAGGTCCTTGGCGCCTAGCGGACCGAAGCAGCGCCCACGGGGCGACGACGCACGGGCGCCGTGCTCCCACCAGGGGCACAGCTCCGTGTGCCGCCGCGCTCACGGCGCTCTGACCGGACGCCAAGGCAGGTGCGCTTCCTGCTGCTGCGTCCCGTCGCCGACTTGAACGAGTCGGACCAGGTCTACCGCGCCGCCTTGCTGGGCATCTGCCCCGTGGTGCAGACTGCCCAGCGGCTCGTTGCCGAGTTCCAGCGCGTGGTCAAGACGCACGACATCGGCGCGTTAGCAGCCTGGCTCACGGCTGCTCAGACGAGCGACGTCCCGGAGTTGCAAGGCTTCGCGCTCGGTATCCGTCAAGACCGCGCCGCCGTGGAGGCCGGGATCACCGAGCCCTGGAGTCAAGGCCAGACGGAAGGACAGGTCAATCGCTTGAAAGCAATCAAGCGGACCATGTACGGACGGGCCAACTTCGATCTCCTCCGCCTGCGCGTGCTGCACCCCACCTGACGACGCTCACCCGCGCACCAAAAGTGCCGGAGAACCCACTTTCGCCGTGAATCACTGGTGCAGCTTTGTGCTTTGAAGTCTTGGTTTGGACTTTGTCCAGCTGCAACCTGCAAATTCCTCCGTCCAACCGTTAGCTGCGGAGCTTGCTCCAGAGGCGTGGTCGAACGCCTCATGCAAGCGATGCCGTGGTATGGCGACGCTCCTCTGGCAGAATCGCGCTGCGTCGGCGATTCCTCCGTCCAATGCGAAGGGTCAATTCTGTTCCTCCGTCCAAGGCCTAACCGCAATTCCGGGAACAGCCCGCCAAGCTGCCGCCCCTGCTCCAGAGAATCGGTCCAACCCTAAGCCGCAAGAACTGTCCAATTCGAAACTTCAAAGCACAAGCTTCGGGTTCTCCGGCACTTTTGATGCTGCCCATTCCTCCGAGATGTCCAGAGGCAGACGAAGTGCCGTTTGGCGTGTCCGCAAACATCAGGTTGACCACGGCAGTTCGCTCACCGGTCATCCCCCTTGGACCGCTTGCCATGATATGCACCAAGTGGCTACCACCCCAGCATCAAAAGTGCCGGAGAACCCCCTTTGGCCGTGAAGGCTATGAGCATTATTGTGCCTTGCAGTCGAGGTTTGCACTGAGTGCAAGAAAAGGCTGCAAATTCCTCAGTGCAATGAGGGGTTGCACATTTTTGTCAGGCGTGACATGAGCAGCTGTCTCTCACCGTGGTCGAGCCTTTACCGCTATTCACGCTCAGGAACGGCCCTCCTTATCCGTTCCTCAGTGCAATGCACCAGCCCATTTTTGTTCCTCAGTGCAAAGTTCAACTGCAAAAAGCACCGAGCCCGGGGCGACGGTCGCCGAGCACCAGGCGTGGAATGCGGTCTCCGAGTGCAAACCCAGTTTGCAAAAATGGTGCAAAGTCAGTCTTCAAAGCACAATTATGGGGCGTAAAATGACATGGGTGTGTTTCACCTTTGTTGGGGCAGGTCGGTTGCTTGACGGAAGCGTGTGGCGGCAGAGGTGACAGGCGGTGGGGCCTGTGGCAAGATGCGGGTGTTGCGAACTCACCTTGCGGAAGGAGTCCCGGATGCCTGCCACCCCTGGCGAACGTCATGGGTGAGGAGGGGCGCAACGTGACGGCCGACACGATGGAGCGCCGCCTGCTGCGGCAACTGCTGGCGCTGGGG
>DAIMXP010000166.1:0-7477 GCA_036734945.1 Chloroflexota bacterium | reverse complement strand
GGGTGGTGAGCGCCCACCGTGATGGCGTCCTCATCCGCCGTCTGGTCGATTGCGTGCATGCCTGCGCCGTGCCGGAGCCGGTGCTCGTCTGTGTGGATGGTCTGGCCAGCTAACGGCCGCCCTGCGGGCGTCGGCGGGCGTTCGTCCGCGCTTTCCGCCATCCCGTGCGCACCGGCCGGCGCGGACGGCCCCGCTTGCTGCCCGATGCCGGTTTCCAGTTGGGGCAGGTGGTGAAGCAGTACGCGAAGCGGCGCCTGACGTCGGTCAGTCAGCGCATCGTCCGCGGCACGACGGAGACGATCGCCGCCGCGCTGGCGGCGACCGGCGGAGGCCAGCAGATCAACACGGCGTGCATTGAGCGCCGGAACGCGACGTTCCGGGCCTGCCTGGCGCCGCTGATCCGGCGCGCCGACGCCCGTAGGGCGGCCGTGGCCCTCGCCCGGACCGAAGTCAGCCTCGTCGCCGGCATGTTCTTGGTGGGTTGCGCCTACAACTTCTGCTGGCCGCACGACAGCCTCCGACTGCTGGCCCCATCCAGACAGGAACGCAAGTGGCAAGCACGGACCCCGGCGATGGCCGCAGGCCTCACTGACCACTGCTGGACGATGGAAGAACTGCTGCACTACCAGATCCCGCTCCCCGCTTGGGTGGCTGCCAAGCGCCGCGGACGCCCCCCCAAGCCCAAACCGGAGCCTGTGGGCGAGCTGGCCGCATGACCACGGTTGCGTGGGGTGCTACCGATCGTCGCGGCGCGAGTGGGAAAGGTCGCGTGCGGCCCGCTGGACCGCACGCGACCCGGGCCGGCAGGGACTACACACTCTGTAGCATTGCTGCGTCCCACCAGGTTACGGCCCGCGCTATGCCCTTACGTTCCAATCAGGCAATGAGCGAAGGGAAGCTGGCCATGTGTCAAGCCAGGCGCGTCCTCGTGGTGGAAGACGCGCCAGTGCTGCGCCACCTCCTGGTGCTCGTGTTGACCGAAGCAGGCTACACGGTGCATGCTGCCGTCCACGGGCCCTATGCGCTCCAACTCCTCCCCGCAGCCGGTCCTTGCCTGATCCTTCTCGACTTGCGCATGCCGGTGCTGGATGGGCATGCCTTCGCTCGTGCCTACCGAGCCAGAGACGATGCTCATGCCCACATCATCGTCATGACGGCGGAGGCCCGGCCCGCCGAACTCGACGAGATCGCGCCAGAGTCGCCAGGCGCTCGTTGCGTGACGGTCACGATGTCAGCCCGAGATGACTGGCGATCCGGCGGGGTTGCTTTACTTGCCACCGCGCCGCGCCGCCATCGCCTGCGGCCGGCAGCGTCGCGGGCAACCCGTTCTGCGCTTCGGCCGTGGCTACGGCGGCCGGCCCGACCATGCCACGCGTCGGAACGGCGACGCCCAGGGACACCGTCGCTCCGGGCCGCTGGCAGGCGGCTGGAATCGGGATAGCCCCAACCTGACCCACTGTCGTAAAGCACAGGGCGAGCCGCTCCCCGTTCGTCCCCGTCACCTCAACGCGCGTCAACGCCCCAACGCTGGCGCCTTGCACCGTCGCCTGACTGATCGTGACCGTCCCGCCCAGTGGCGCCGTCAGCACGAACTCCGTCGACGCGCCGACTGAGGTCGCCAGCACCGATGCGGTACCGGTGATAGAGGAGGTTGTGGCCAGTGTGGCGGAGACCCACCTCCCGGCGATGGTCTGCTGGCTGACCGACGGCGTCGTCACGATCACTCCGGCGCGCAGTGGGACAGCAACCGGCGCTGCGTGCGCGCCAGTCACCACGTGGATGACCAGCGGCGTCCAGGTTCGTCCCCCATCGAGCGTGCGGAGCAGTTGGCCGCTGGTGAGAGAGACGTCGTGTTGTACCGCCCAGCCGACCGCTGGGGTGAGCACATCGAGTTGCCACACATCCAGCAGGGAGGCGTTCGGGACCACGGTCTGCCAGGACGCACCACCATCGGCCGTGCTGGAGAACTGCCCCTGCTCGATCACCCAGCCGTGCGCCGCGTCGGCGAAGCCCCAGACGAAGCCGCCGTACGTCGTCGGTGAGGTGGCTACCTGCGCGAAGGGCAGGACTGCTCCCCGTTGCCAGGTGCTGCCGCCGTCGTGTGTCCGGTACACCAGAAGATCGCCCTGTAACGTCTCACGGAGCAGCACGAAGAGGCCGTTACCTGGCCCGAAGAATTGCGCGGGGAAGAATTCGAGGCCGCGAGCCTCCGCCACCATTGGCAGCAACGGTAACGCCTGGCCCTGCCAGGTGCGTCCGCCATCATCGGTCCGTAACAGGCCGCAGGTGCAGGCCAGCCAGCCGGTGTGGTCGTCGCGGAAGGCGATGCCGAACTTGTCGCCGGCGAAAGGCAGCGGCCCCGGCGTACCGGTCGGCGTCTCGGCGCTTGCCAGCCGTGTCCAGGTCAGGCCGCCATCCGTGGTGCCGAAGAGGTCGAGCGTCTCCGAGCCCAGGAAGCCGTGGACGTTCGCCATGATCCAACCGTGGTGCGCATCCGGGAAGCTCAAGCCATCGACCTCGCTGATGGCAGATGGCAACGCCAGACGACGGTACGTCCGTCCGCCGTCCGCCGTTTGCAGCAGGGCGCCCTCGTCAGCGACATAGGCGGTGTGCGTACCGGGAACGACGGTGACGACCGAGGCGGAATGTGGTACAACGGTCACCCCGCTTGGTTGCCACGAGTCAGCGCCGTCGGTAGTGAACAGCGGCCGCCCGGTGCTGTCGATGGCGAACCCCGTCTGGCGATCGAACATGTGCAGGGAGACGAGGACGATGCCGCCGCGCGACGGGGAAGTCGCCGCGGTCGCTGCCGATGTGTCGCTCGTCGTGGCCGCCGCTGCGGTGGGGGCTGGCTGTGGGATGTCCGTTACCGCTGGGAGCAAGGGTGCAGGGGCAGTCGGTTGGGGGTGTCCCGCGCTGGCGGTGGAAGCGGATGCTGCCGGAGAGGCCGACACCATGCCGGTCGCGGCGGGCGTGGCTGCTTGCATGCGGGTTGCCTGCCCAGCTTCCGGTCCGACGGTCAGACCAGTCGGCAACACGGAACGACGGCAGCCAGCAGTGATCACAGCGAGGAGGACGAGCAGCAGAGGAAGCCGGATGGTGACTCGCCGCATGCCACCTCCCTGCACCTACCGTTGGCGCTGGCCAGGCCCCGTTTGTTCCCGTACAGTATCGTCTACCGGACGACTTCGGAAGCGAGCGCCGGGCAGAAGCCCCGGTACCGGCGATACTGACCATCAATGTAGCGCATAGCTGGACACTGGTTCATTCGGTGGTCCGGTGGAGGGAGGCGCTCAGGCTTGAGGCGCTGCTGCTGCGCGATGGCCGCTGAGCTGCTTGGTCTCACCAGTGGCACACCGCTGCGCGTAGCATAGGATGACGTGGGCTGGATGAATATGCTACCTGGCAAGACGGTCAAGACCTGAGAAGTCTCGTCGTCATGTCGCCGATCGCTCATTGCCCCCTGATTCGGTATCAGGCGATTGCGACCGTGTAGGTCACGACTTGGCTGCTGTAGTTGAAGACCTGGAGCAGCAGCGGTTCCGTCGTCGAACTGCTGTGTACCGACAACTGCAAAGCGCTGCTGTTCGTCGTGTCACCGAGGCCGGTGGCCTGCCCCGTCGCGCTTCCCAGCTTGATGCCACCCTGGTAGACATTGCAGCCGATGGCATGGGCTTGCCCGGCATCAAACGGCTGATAGGTGAGCGTGACCGTGCGCGGCCCAGCACCAGCACTGGCCAGCAGATAGCTGGCGAAAGCGCCGCCACTCTGGCCGGCGAGCGTGCCGCTCTGGGGCTGACCGGCAGTGATCGCCACTGGCGCGGTGGGAGCGGCGGCACGGGGCGCGGCTCGCAGCAGGGAAGCATAGGGATCGATGGCTGTCAGTTGCTTCTCCGGCGAGCACTCGGCGCACATGAAGCTGCTGCCGGCGGGATAGTGGATCTCGACGTGTAACTGGGGATAGCCGGCGGCGTTGCCGGTGTCGCCCATGACGCCGAGGGGCGTGGTGCTGGCGACGAGTTGATCGGGACGCAGCGCTTGCACGATGGCGTCGTGCTGCAAATGGCAGAAGAACACGTAATAGCCGGCGCTGGCCGGATCACTGCTGAGGAGCCAGACGAAGTTGCCGTAGAGCGGCAGTTGGGCCACGTTGTCGCTGGCGTCGTGGTAGTCCCAGGGTGGTGGGGTGTTGGCGCTGGCGCGGTAGGTCACCTGGGCCTGCAGGGTATTGTCCGAGCGCGTACACACGGCGGCGATCGTGCCGTGCAGGGGCGCAAACACCGTGGGCAGGCTGGCGTTGTCGCTCGGATAGAGATCAACACCATCGTGAGCGCGCAGCGCCGTGCTGCCGCGATGATTCCAGGGGTAGAGTTGCCCTTCGCGCAGGCCATGCCAGTTGTCCTGCAAGGGGGTCTCGAAGCTACCGTCCACCAGGGGGAAGACGAGGGGCAGCGGGTCAACGTAGGGGTTGATCGTTATGCCGGCGGCACTCGCCGTCCCAGGCAGCAGCAGCGTTCGGGCGGTCGCGCCACCAAGCAGCAAGAGGTCGCGACGGGAGAGGGCGAGGTCGGCTCGCACGAGTCGGCTCCTTTCAGGGGCAGCTATCGTCACAGTGGCCGGGCGAGGGGGCCATTCCTGAGCACACGTCTCAGGGTACCCGACCACCCACGGCCATGTCTCATCGGGTGTGGGAACAGGTGTGGGATTCACTGTGGGAACCGGTGGAAAACTGCGAGCCGTGGCGGGACGGGCGAGGTGCTCTCCCAGAGGGAATGGGAACACATGCCACGGTTCGGGACGTCTCGCAACCATCTCTTAATCAGCTGGTTCCGGGTCCGAGTCCCGGGTGGCTCACCCTATTTCCCTCTGGGAAGGGTAGATTAATTCGATGGAGGACAGGCCCCGGGCGGTGTGATGACCGCCATTCTCGCTGAACCTCTGTGGCCTTTCGGTTGTGCCTGGAAGCGCTGCGCCAGCCTATGGGACCCGGTGATAGCCGGTAGCCAGTATCGTCCCTCGCTCATGTCGCCGCGAGCCACGCCGTGTACGATACAGGACAGCATGGGAGGAGTTCAGCGTGACCGCGGCCCTTCGTTCTGGTTCGCCCTCCGTCGCCGGGTGGGATGGCCGTGGGGCGGTCTTGCCCTGCCCGCTGCCAGCCGGCGCCTCCACCATTCCTGCCGCCCTTGAGCAGGCGTGTGCCCGCATGGCGCCTCGCCTGAGAAACCCCCAGCGTTACATCGCCCAGGGGGTTCGGCTGGCGACCGGCAAGTGCGCCTACGGCCGCATGCGCTTGCCACCTGACCCCGGCAAGCCCCACGCCTCCAAGGCGCAAGTCACGCTCAAGATTGATTCCGCTACATGCCAGGTGCTGGTCGAAGTTGGCGGTTACGTACCTGAGCCGCCACTGGCTGCTCCAGTTGCCACGCCACCAACATTGCCGCCGCCCTTCGCACGAATGCCGGCCGCCCCACCGCGCTGTCTACCTTGTCCTCGCCCGCGGCCAACCCTGAAGTGATGAAATGGCCCTGGGGACGCGGCCCGCTCGTTGAAAAACAAGTGAACGGCTGGTATTCTCCTGCTATTCATCTGTCGATCAGTTTCCGCTCACAGTGCCGAGGGGAGTGACGATGGCGTCCGAGGTTGGCCCCCAACTCCAAACTGTGGTCCGGGTGGCGCTCGGGCTGATTTTCCTTGTCTCTGCCGCGGCAAAGCTGCGAGATCCCAGCCGCTTCGTCCGGGGCGTTCTCGCCTACGCGCTGTTGCGTGGCTCGCTGGCGCGCCTGTATGGACGGATGCTCCCGTTCGTCGAGTTAGGCACGGCACTGCTCCTGGCAACGCTGGCGGCGGCCGGTGTGACACTGCGATCCCCAGGTATCGCGCATGCGGATTGTTCCGGGTGCACGTTTACCTGCTTTGACGGGACGAATACCTGGTGCTGCTCCTACAACCTCGGCACGTGCCCAAGCGCGGCGTGCCCCAACACCTGTTAGCAGGCTGGTGTCCCTCAACGCGTCCGAGCTGATGGCGCTAGGAGTCTGTCTGAGTTGCCAATTATCTTCCGCCAAGCTATGCGATTCTCAAGCTGGCACTTATGATCGTTGCGTTTGTTGCTTGTCAGGATTGAAGAAGTAATGAGGATTCCGTGCAACTCAGACAGACTCCTAGCGCCATCGGCCTTGGACGCGTTGCTCGGCGGTCATTCCCGTAGCCACCCGCTGCCACGTCGCCGTGTCTTGAGCGCCCTGCTCGGCGGATTCGCTGCGGCCTCGCTCGGTGGTTGTGCGGCGCCTTTAGGGTTGCGCCTTGCCATGTCCCGGCCGGCACCGGTGACGCTGCCCCTTGTGGTCGCCGGCAGTTACCTCACCTTTCAGCCGGCCGGCGTCGGTGCCACCGTGGTGCACGACGAGGTTCGAAAGTGGGCAGCGGCGGCCGAGGCGACACTGGCCGATCACGCGCGCATCCGGATGCCGGTTCGGGCCGTCGACCTGCGGCTGTCGGTGTGGAGCTATGCCACGCAAACCACGGCCGCCAGGGCGGCCGACCAAGCCCTCTATTTCGGCACCCACCCGATCCTGTGGCGGCTGCGCGCCGGGGCAGTGCTAGCGGACCTGCAGGCGCAGGTGGGCCGTGAGAAGCGGTACACCGACCGGCTCCATCCCAACGCGCTCGATTGTCTGCGCTGGCAGGGTACGCTCGCCGGATTGCCGGTTGCGCTCTGGCCGGCGCTGCTCGCTACCGACGCCAGCCTGCCGGCACCGCCGATGCGGTGGACCTGGGAGGACGCGGCCGCCATCCCGACCGGGGCGGGAGCGTGGCCCATGCAACTGCTCCCCGAGGCGCCGCCGTTGGAGTCGTGGCTCTGGCCGCACGGTGCCGCGCTGGCCGACGTAGGCCAACGGCAGGTGCAGCTCGATCAGCCAGCGGCGGTGACAGCGCTGGCCGACTACGGCGCCGCCTTCGGGCCGGCCGGGGTGGGGAGGTTGAGTCCGCCGCCAGGTGGCGACCTGCGACCTGAGGAGCGCGCCGCCTTCCTCTCGGGCCCCCTGCTCGGTGAACCGTCGTCCATCGTCCAGGCCTGGTCCGGGGGGGCGATCGCGGTGCGCGATCAGCAGGTGCGGAGCCGCCTCGTGGGAGCCTGGTTCCCCCCGGGTGAGTGGCCCCCACTCGAGCCCGCTCCCCACCGCTGGCGAGACGGCGTCGGGTCCGTACGCCGGCTGGCTCCACCCGGCGCGACGCGTAGCGGCCTGCCGGTCATCGCCTACGGCGTCGGCATTCATCGGGACGCTGCCTACCCCGACGCCGCCTATCAGGCCGCGTTGGCCCTGCAGGACACGGCGCCGGCGTTCCTGCCGTATGCGCCCGCCACCGACGACCAGCGCCCGTCCCGTCTCCGGGAGCGCTGGGATGCGCTCGATGCGGCGCAGGCGTCCGCCCTGGCGGCAATCCTGGCGCTGCCGCTGCGGGCGGCATGGAG
>DAIMXP010000165.1:0-7863 GCA_036734945.1 Chloroflexota bacterium | reverse complement strand
TGGCGGCGAACAGGTCGAAGCCG
The DNA here is from genome assembly GCA_036734945.1 of Chloroflexota bacterium. Lineage (GTDB taxonomy): Bacteria > Chloroflexota > UBA4733 > UBA4733 > UBA4733 > UBA4733. The sequence goes on along the minus strand of DAIMXP010000165.1, from coordinate 7,840 downwards.
TAGAGCCCCTGGTCCAGCATGACCAGCATCTCGGGAGTGACCGAACGCAGCACCCGGTGGGCCAGCGCGCGGGGATCGGCCAAACGAGGGGGCGCGCCGACGCCGCAGGCGGCCGTGCGTCGCAGATGGCGTGGGTGCACGGTCAGCCTACGGCTGCCGGCGCACACAACGCCACCAGTTGGGCCTGGGGCCAGGCGCCCGGCGCCCGCTGGTTGTGGGGCCGTCCGAACGCCGCCGCGTTCGCCTTGGTATCCGCCAGGTCGAGGTCGGTGCCGTCCACCGCCATCAGCCGCCGACCGAACCGAAAGGCGCCCGGCGTCTGGGGCGCCGACGCCCGAAGGGCGGCCGTGCGTCGCCAAGGGGTGGCAGACCAGCCGGTACAGCGCCTTCAGGGGCGCCGCGCCCAACCGATAGCGCGCCCAGCTCACCCCAGCGCGCGTGATCTTGGTATCGGCTGCCGCCAGCAGCCAGCGCACGCCACTCACCAACTCCCGGAACACCCATGACAACTCCTCCTGCCGCCACAGGTTCATCGCCACGCACAGCAGCAGCGTCGTCATCGCGTTCAGCTTGCGGTCCCGCTCGCCTGTAGCGCCTGTCTCCGTCAACACCTGCCGGAGCACCGCCGGCGACAGCCGGCGCCCGAGCGCGTCCAGCACCCGATAGCGATCCCCCAGGGGTCCCGCTTCCTGCTCGTCTAGCGCCAGTGTTGCTCGTATCCTCATAGATGGCATGGCCGCCTGCTGCTTGGCACGGATGTTTGTTGTATCCCGTACCCTACCAGGAGGCTGTCAGCCCCAACTCGGCCTTATGTAAGCAGTATTGGGCTACGGCCCGGCCGCCAGACGCGGCATGCGCTCCTTCGACCTGCTGCATTTCGCACGCTGGTTGCGCCGGTTGGACTTGCCGCTGCGCCAGGCCTCGACCGCCCGTCGCGCAGGTGGTCTCGCCAGCGTGGGGCGGCTCGTCCGCTATTTCTTCCCCTACTGGCCGTACTGGCTGCTGGTGGTGCTCATGCCGCCCTTCATATTCTGGACGACCTATATGGGCCGCGTCACCTATGCGCTCCGCCAGCGCATCTTCGAGCGGGTACGTCAGATGCACGCTGTCGTCACGGCGACCGCCGATGGCGCCGCTCCCGGTGACGGGCAGCCAGCCCCGGACGAGAACTTCGGCGTCCTGAATCAGGAACTGGCCAACTACGGTATTGCCGTCAACGGGCTGACCTGGCTCTTCCAGGCGGTCTTCAATGGCAAGGCAGTCCTCGTGCGCGGCATGCTCTGGTGGTTCGGTGGCAGCATGGTGATGGGCAGCGCCCTCACGCTGGGGACACTCCTGGCGATCATGACCTATTCCGACCGTCTGGAAGGACTGGGACAGTTGTTCAACGGCTACGTGACGGTGAAGGGTGTGCAGGCCAATGCAGATCGCGTCTTCGCGCTCATGGACGATGGGCCGCCCGCCCCGCCAGCCGCCAGAGCGACGCGCATCACGGAGGCTGGAACATGACCGCTACGGCAACCGAGCATCCTGTCACTTCCCCCAGGCGCCGGGTGCTGCGCATTATCGTCTTGCTGGTGGCCTACGCTGTCCTGGTTTTCTTCGTCTTGAGCGCGCTGTTTGCCGGTGCAACCACGGTCGGCAAGAGCGCCGTGACGAAGGCGAGTGCCGCGACGAGCGCCAACAGCGTGTCGATGACCTACCTGGCCTCGGCAGCGCCGGCCGCCCTGGCAATGGAGCAGTCGGCAGTAGTGGCCGCTGCTGTCGCCGCCCAGGTCGGCGCCGGCAGTCTGCCCACCAGTGCGGCGCTCTCTTCGTTGGATCAGTTGCACCCGCTCTTGCAACAGGACCAACGCGTGCTCCAGGCGATCAAGGCGCCGAGCGCCGATGCGAAGATCCAGCAGAGCGCAGTAAGCGCCGCCGCCAGGCTCATCCAGGACGTGACAACGCTGCGTGGCGCCGTCAGTTCGGGCAACAAGCCGGGCATCGGCCAGGCCGCCGCCAGCCTGGATACGGATAGCGCCGACCTCGCGAACCCCTTTCTAACGAAGCCGGCGCGCTAGAATTTCCGTCAGAGTTTGGCTTTCGAGGTAGTCACGCGGGAGCGACTGCCGAGACGTAAGGGCGCCAAGCGTACCGTATGATAAACAGCGTGGTCAACAGAACGAGGTGACTATGCCTTTCCGATGAGCGCGCTTCGGTGAGCGCTTCCCCGTCAGCGCAGTGCGGCGACCGGATTCTCCTCAAGTGGGCGATCGACCAGGCCAGTGACCTCGCGGATCTGCTGGGAGTTGAGCGACTCCTCGCGCAGGAGCGCATGGGCCAGGTCGTCGAGCCGCTCACGGTTGGTCCTGAGACTGTCGAACGCCTTGGCGTAGCACTCGTCGACGATGCGCCGGGTGGCCGAGTCGATGGCGTGGGCCATCTCGTCGCTCACGGGGCGGCCCTGGCCGGGCAGCATCCCCCCGTCAAGGAAGTTCCCTTCCTCGACGCCCTCGACCTGCACCAGCCCCACCTCGGGACTCATGCCCCAGCGCGTCACCATGGCGCGCGCGAGGGCCGTCACCTGCTTGAGGTCGTTCTCCGCGCCCGTCGTGCTGGTACCGTACACCACCTGCTCGGCCGCCCTGCCGCCCAGCGCGTTGGCGATGCGCGCCCGCAAGTAGGCTTCACTCAGGTTGTAGCGGTCGGCGTCCGGCACCGACAGGGTGACGCCGAGCGCCTGGCCGCGCGGCACCACCGTCACCCGGCGCACAGGGTCGCCGTCCGGCTGCAACAAGCCGACCAGGGCGTGGCCGCTCTCGTGGTAGGCGATGCGTTCGCGCTCCTCCGGGATCAAGGTGATGTGGCGCTCCGCCCCCAGCGCGATCTTCTCTAACGCTTCCGAAAAGTCGCTGCGCTGGACGGCGTTGTGGTTGTTGCGCGCCGCCAGCAGCGCCGCTTCGTTGATCAGGTTACGCAGGTCGGCGCCGACGAGGCCCGGCGTCTCACCGGCAACCTCGTCGAGGTTGACATCGGCGTCCAGGGGCACGCCTCTGGTGTGGACGCGCAAGATCGCCGCCCGCCCCGCCCGGTCCGGCGGCTGCACGACGATGCGGCGGTCGAAGCGGCCCGGCCGCAGCAGCGCCGGGTCGAGCACGTCGGCGCGGTTGGTGGCGGCCAGCACGATCACGGCCTGGCGGGCGTCAAAGCCGTCCATCTCCACCAGCAACTGGTTGAGGGTCTGCTCGCGCTCGTCGTTGCCGCCGAAGGCGGCCCCCGCGCTGCGGCGGCGTCCGATCGCGTCCAGTTCATCAACGAAGATAATGGCCGGCGCCGTTTCCTTTGCCTGCTTGAAGAGGTCGCGCACACGAGAAGCGCCGACGCCGACGATCATCTCGATGAACTCCGAGCCGCTGATGCTGAAGAAGGGCACGCCGGCCTCGCCGGCCACCGCCCGGGCCAGCAGCGTCTTACCGGTGCCGGGATGCCCGATCAGCAGGATGCCTTTGGGCGCGACGCCGCCGAGACGCTGGTACTTCGCCGGCTGTTTGAGGAAGTCGACGATTTCGACCAACTCGTCCTGCACTTCATCAATGCCGGCGACATCGGCGAAGGTGATGCGCTGCGTCGCGCCGCCCTCATCGTAGCGACGCGCCCGGCTGCGCCCAAAGCTGAAGATGCCACTGCCGCCGCCTGCGGCGCTTTAGGCCCGTGTCGTCAGCCACAAGAAGCCGCCGATCAGCAGGATCGTCGGGCCGAAAGAGAAGAGCAGCGTCAGCAGCGGCGAACCCGCCGACGGTGTTGACGCCATGATGGCGACGCCGTTGGACTCCAGCAGCGTGGCGAGGTGCTGGTTGTCGGCAAAGGAGGGCACATCGGTGGAGAACTTGGCGTAAGTCTGCGCCGATTGACCAGATGCGGGCGTCCCCGCCGGGGTGGCGGCGCCCGGCGCCACGCTGCCTGCCGGCGGCAGGTGTTCCTCCACCGCGAAGGGCGGCGTGCCTTGCCAACCCACGGATCCCATTCCCATGGGCCCCAGGCCAAGACCCATCTGACCCATACCGACCGTCATCGATCCAGTGCCGCCGCCATAGAAGTAGTCTGTCGGCCCATAACCGAGCGTCTGGTGTGGGTCGTACGGCGGCAGGAACACCGTGTCCTCGAATGGCTCCATCCGGTGCAGTTCGGCTTGGGTGCAACTGAGCCGCACGTGGTCGTGGTCCGCCGACACCACAGCCCATCGGGGGACCAGCACGGCGAAGCCCAGGTGCGGCATGGTGTTGATGACGAGATGCGTGACCGTGTCCGTGGCGCGGTCGAGCACCACCTGCCGCAACTTCCCCGCCGGACCGTCGCTGCACGCGGCGTGCGCACCGATCCGCAATTCCAGTTCCATAGTGGTGTGCATAGGTCGGGTAAGTCCGTTCGGTAATGCAGCGCGCTCGGCGCGCTACGATGCGACTGCGGCGTGGTGCAGCGCTGTTTCGGATCACGACATCCTCTTCGGTGTGTTAGCCTTTGCCGATCACCGAAAGCTTCGTCATATCGACGCCGGCGTGTTGCAATTCCCGGATCGCCGCCTCCGCCTCCTGATGGGTGTCGTACACGGCCACCACGGCGTTTTGCTCGTTTATGTCCAGACGTGTCATTGCGTTAGCTCCTTCGCTCTTCCCTATGCGTCATGTTGCCGTCGCATTGATCGTACCGTCACCAAAGGGTGCGAACGTCGGGGAATGCCAGCCCGCATCTCGGGCGAGCGGAACGGCTTTCACGTCCCTTCGCCCGTCTCAGTGACCTTCTCCAGGTAGCCCCCGAATTCGTGCTGCATCGCCGACAACAGCCGGCCGCCCAGTTCGCACCGCACGTCCCCAAACGGGCGCCACTCGGCGCCAATGCGCAGGGCCAGGATCCGACCGGCGGCGCCTGGATTATCCAGCATAGCCCCACCAGCTACACAGCGTTCGACATGCACTGCACCCACTTGAGTTGTCCCTATGCCTGGACGGGTGGACCTTCTGCCAGCGCCGTCTTCGCTTGCCCCTGTCACGGCAGTATCTTCGCCAAGGACGGCAGTGTCCTCAACGGGCCGGCCTTCATCCCGCTCCACAAGCGCGCCGTGCGCGTGCAAGGGGCCGACATTTTCGTCGGTGGTATTACCTCGTAGGCGACAGGTCCTTTTTGGCTATACCGTGGGGCACGAATAATGTGAGGCACGCACAGGCCACTGCTCGATCTTCAGGTGGTCGCCGCGGCGGTCAACGTCGCCAGCGCTTCCTGAATGGCCGTGGCGACCTTAATGGCGGTGTCCGGTACCGTGTAGTTGTGGTCGGCGTCGGGAATGATCGTGACGCTGGCGAGCTTGGCGCCGGCGGCGAGTTGGAGGGCCTCGGCGTTGCTCAGCGCAACTTCGCGGTCGGCGGTTCCGTGGACGATGTAGATGGGCGCCTGCACCGCGGCGACGACCGCCGGTATGTCGAACTCGTTGCTGGGATAGACGGCGGATAGGAAGAAGACGGCCGCGACTTCTGGCCGACGCGACGCCACAACGAGCGCTACCCGCCCGGCGTAGCTGTGGCCGCCGACAGCGATACTGCTACGGCTCAGGCGGGGCTGGGTGCGGAGAAAGTCAAGCACGTCGTCCAGGTCGTCGGCGTAGCCGGCCACCGAAGCGTGGCGGAGTGTTCCCTCACTCTCGCTCGCGCTGTCGGTGAAATCGAAGCGCACCATCGCCATGCCGGCGGTGGTCAACGTTGCTGCAATGACCTGCAGGTAGCGTCCCTCCTTGTCGCCGCCGTAGCCGTGACAGCCGACGAAGACCTTGCCGATGGGTGCAGCGCCGGCCGGGTAGTCAATCAGCCCGACTAACCGCTTCCCCTGGCGGTTAGTGATGGTGAAGCGCTCGGTCGGCATCGCGTTGCTCCTTCTCCCCTGTGCCCTGCTCACGTTGGTGGGGCGAGCATATCCACCACGATGGTGCTCCAGCTATGGTCCTGGGAGCCGTAGCCTTCGCCGGTGTAGGGATGGTAGTACTCGCGGAAGCCGGACTGCTCGATCATGGCGCAGGTTTGCCTCACCAGCGTTTGGCGCAGGTCGTCGGCGCCGTGGACGCGCAGCCCTTCGCCGATCAACCAGTTGGTGTTGATCCAGCTTGGCCCGCGCCAGATGAAGCCGTGGGCATTACCCGGCATGAAGGTTGGCTCATTGGCCGCTACCGAGGGGACAGGGTAGGGAAGGGCAAAGGTTTGCCGGTCGGCCAGGTGTGCGAGCAGACGGTCGACTATGGCGCGATCCAGGGTGGGCAGGGCGAGCGGCACGAGCGAGGTGATCGTGAGGGTGCGCAACGGCTGTTCAGCATTGCCGGCCAGGTCGAAGAAGGCCCCGGCCCGGTTGTCGTAGCACTTGGCGACCAGCGTGCCCTGCACAGTCGTGGCGCGCTGTTGAAAATCAGCAGCCTGCGCGGCATCCCCGCAGAGCCGGGCCAGCGCTTGCAGCCCCAGTATGTAAAAAACGTTGGTAAGCACTTCCTCCACCTGAAACAGGTCCAACGCCAGGATGGCGCGGTCGTTGAAACGCAAGGGAGCGTAGCGCTCGTACAGCCAGCGAATCCAGTACACCAGCTCGCGGTTGTCCTTGGGATAGCGCATGAGCGGATCGAACTTGGGCGAGGCGTCAACGCCGGACTCGTCGGGCTGAATGATGGCGATCAGGCCGTCGCCATCTGGATCGCGGGTGCGGGCAAGCCAGTCGTAAAAGGCGATAGTCGGTGGCAGGCATTGCGCCAGGAAGGCGTCGTCGCCCGTGGCCCGGTAGACGCGTTCGAGCGCCATCGCCAGCACCGGCGGCTGAATTGAGGAACTCGTGTAGCGCACGCCGAACTGTTCGGACTGGCGCGCTGCCGCCTCCGGGTAGCGGTCCTTCTCCCAGAGGATCTGATGCGGGATGAAGCCATCGGGCTGGGCTGCGTGCAGCAACGTGACCAGTTCTTGCCGCGCCCACTCCGTGTTGAGGTGGCTGAGGGCGATGGCGTGGAAGCAGGAGTCCCAGAACCACTGGAAGGGATAGGAGTTGGGGGAAGGCGCCACGTAGGCATAGTCGCGGTCGTTCCAGCCGGCGTGGCCGGTGCGCCGGTTCTGGGCCAGGATGCGCGTCGCGGCAACGCGGATGCGGTTGGCGGTGTCGGCATCAACCATGGCGGCGGCATCCTCCCGGCTAGCAACGCATCCTGACCGCAAGCGTAGCACAGGACGGACGGAGCACCGCAAAGGCGTCAATCGTAGGTCGGTGGCTAATCGCGGCGCTGTTGTCGTGCCTCGCCGGCAAGGAAAGCACGCACGCGCACTTCACTTGCCGGGGGGTAGGTTGCGAACACTGTCATGGTCAGGCGTCCGCTGGTTCAGGAAACTATGCCGGCACTACCGTGATGTAGCCGGACATGAAGCCGGGGTTGGCCATGGCCCAGCCTTCGGCGTCACCGTCGCAGGGCAGGTCGCAATTCCAGAGGAACTTGCCGCTCTTCGTCGGCGTGAAGGTGAAGGTCGTTACCGCCGGCACGCCGTCCTTGGCGCTGGGCGCGATCGTCGGGTTGAGATTCAGGGCCGGCGCGGTCATGGAGTGCGGCGCATTATCGTAGCTATAGACGGTCACCTGAACCGGTCGGTTCTGGGTCACCGTGAAGTCGGCCGGGGTGAAGGCATCGTGCATCTTGCCGTCCGGGCCCAGCTTCACGCTCCCCATTACCGTCATGTTCACCTTTTGCGTATCCGCAGGCGTGGCGGCCGTGCCCGTCGTGGCGGCCGTGCCCGTCGTGGCGGCCGTGCCCGTCGTGGCGGCCGTGCCCGTCGTGGCGGCCGTGCCCGTC
>DAIMXP010000164.1:0-7929 GCA_036734945.1 Chloroflexota bacterium | reverse complement strand
TTCCCGCCTCTCCCCATAATCAATGCGCATCACACGTCTCAAGCGTAGGGCTAACCACCCGCTGCGGCGGGTACCCGCAAAGGACGCTGAAGCGCCCTGAAAACGTCGAAATGGATGTCCGAACGTCCTGCTCGGCCGCAGCACAGCGCCCCCGTAGCGCCCTTCAGGGTGCTTGGTATTCGTAGCCCGCCCGTTTACGGGCGGGTGATTTGGCGGGCGCGATGGGTGGAGCGGTACCCTAGCGGGCAAAGGGGAGCAACATCGCCACGCTCATTACTTCGGGACGGTCTGGATCGTCATCAAACGCGCCTGCATCCCAGGCTTTCAAGAATTGCTCCCCGCTCATGTGAAGATAGCGGCGCACAGCACGATCGACAATGGCTCGACCTTCCTCGGGCGTAACCTCCTGAACATGCACGTCCGATTCCTGTTCAAGCACAGCCATGCCACCACCTCCAATTCTTCGTCATCCATTATCCGGTGACGGCACAGCAGACGCAATAGCGCTAGTAGCTGTCGGAATTAGCTAGAGCATCGATCTCGGCCAGTTCGTCGAAGACGTCCTGTACGCGCAGGGACAGGCCGGGGAGCACGTCACCGCCTTCCAGGAACTCACCTGCATCGACATAGGTGAGGTGGTCGCCCGTGTAGACGGCGGTCATACCTTTCATCGGGTCGATGTACCATAGGAGCCGGACACCGGAGCGCAACCAGTCATGAATCTTCTCTTGGACATCCACTGCTCGGTCGGTTGGGGACAGAATTTCGATGACGAAGTCCGGCGTTGTGGTGGTTGCCCCGACACGACGGTCCTTGGGTATCCGGCGGCGAGAAAAGAAGGCGATGTCGGCGCCGCGCACATGGGAGGCACTTCCCAGGATGCGCACCAGCGCATCGTTGGTGGTCACCATGCCGAGGCGGTGCTGAAGGACAAAGTTGCCGAGGATACGTGCCAGGACGCCGGCAAAGAAGCCGTGGTCGATGTTCGTCACGTCCCACTCCACCACCTGTCCATCAACGATCTCGCGCAGCTTGCCATCGTCGGGAAAGTGGTCCAGATCTTCAATCGTGCAAGGTCTGCTCAGTGCCGCCACGACCATGACGTCCGCTCCCCTCTCCGCCTGATGCATATGGCTGTAGTGTACCCATCCCCTCGCGTGGCTTCGGTTCTCGTGCTCGCCAGCGCTGCGTGTCTCTGCCAAACGCCTATAGCTCAGAGAGGCTGGACGTATCCGGTTCCAGTTCATACATCTCACTGAGCCGCAGGTCGTGGCCGAGGAGAATGTGAAACCGGAAGGGAAAGTCATCGACACTCGTTTCAGAGTCACGACTCCCGCCATATTCTAGGGTCACCTCTACCACACCTTTGCCTCTGATATCTGTGCCTTCAGTGGTAACGCTGATCGCGCTGATCTCCAGATTGCTCACGTTCTCAATGCGCACGTTGCTCGCCGCAGCTAACAGCGCCTGCGGAACGTGGTCTCGCATATAGTCGGCAAGTATCCGGTTTAATCCTGGTACGGAGACGCTCGTCTCGTGGGGCGGCGTCACGACAACCAGACGGAACTCCGTGAACCCTTCGTCGAAGGCCCGTTTGCGAAGTTCCTGAATTTGTCGACTGCTGCCAGTCATTTGCGAGAGCGCCTTGACTTCAAAAACAACGCGCTCCGGACCTCTGCTCGCCACGAGGTCGTATTGGACATCTCCCGATTGGTACTCCCTCTGGACCGCGTACCCTTTTTGCTGGAGGTCCGACGCCAATTGGTCGATTCGTGCGGCTTCCAAGTAGCGACCAATGTCGGTTGTAATGCTCATTACCTATTTTCCGATCTGACCGAACGATAGCACCTGACTTGCAGCTTGGCCGACTTCAACATACGTGATATGCGGCGTCTGTCCGTGGAAGGCAGCAGCGGCGGCCGCTCTAACTCGCTCTTGAAACAACGCCCTGCCTCCCGACCCCTGGGAGATCGGCCGAAATGGGAGCACGAGAGCAAAGGTAGACCGCGCCGTCTCAGCCATCATTCGCCTTTACCGCCCCGTCCGCGAACTGCATCTGGTGCAACCGGGCATAGGCGCCACCCAGGCGCAAGAGTTCCTCGTGGGAGCCTTGCTCGATGATGCGGCCGTGCTCCATTACCAGGACGCGGTCGGCTTTGCGGATAGTGGCCAGGCGGTGGGCGATGACGAAGGTGGTGCGGCCGCGCATGACGCGCTCCAGGGCGTGTTGGATCAATGCTTCTGTTTCGCGGTCCACGTCGGAGGTCGCTTCGTCCAGGATCAGGATCGGCCGGTCGGCCAGGATGGCGCGGGCGATAGCCAGGCGTTGGCGTTCACCGCGGGAGAGTTTGGAGCCGCCCTGGCCAATGTCGCTCTCGTAGCCGTCGGGCATGGCCATAATGAACTCGTGCGCGTTGGCAGCCCGGGCCGCCGCGATCACCTCGTCGTCCGATGCTTCGGGCCGGCTGAAGGCGATGTTTTGGCGGACGCTGGAGGCGAAGAGGTACGTCTCCTGCAGGACGACGGCAATCTGCGAGCGCAAGGAGTCCAGGCGCACGTTGCGGATGTCGTGGCCGTCGATCTCTACACTGCCATCCGTGACCAGGTAGAAGCGCGGGATCAGGTTGACGAGACTGGTCTTGCCCGCGCCGGTGGTGCCGACCAGGGCGATAATCTCGCCGGGCCGGACGTGCAGGTCGATGTCCTTCAGCACCGGCTGGCCCACGTCGTAGCCGAACCAGACGTGCCGAAAGTCGACGCGGCCGGTCACGTGCTCCAGCACGAAAGCGTCCGGTGGGTCCAGGTCTTCGGGGGTTTCGTCCAGGAACTGGAAGACGCGGTCGGCGGAGGCCAGCGCCTGCTGCAGGGTGTTGTTGACGCTGGTGAGGGAGTTGATCGGCTGGTAGAAGAGCGTGACGTAGCTCATGAAGGCCACCAGTTCACCCAGGCTGAGATTCTGGCCCATGATCTGGGAGCCGCCGTACCAGAGGATCAGGCAGGTACCGAAGCCGCCGATGAGTTGGGTGGTGGGTCCGTAGCCGGCCTGGATGCGGGCCGTGCGCGTGCTGGCGTCGTAGTTGTCCTGGATGCGCTCGGCAAACTGGGTGATGCTGCGTTGCTCGCGGGCGAAAGCCTTGCTGACCCGGATGCCGGCCACATTCTCTTGCAACGACGCTGTCACCGCGCCGATCTTGGCCTGCACGTCGCGGTAGAGTGGGCGCAGTGCGCCGGAGACCATGATGCTGGTGGCGACCGTGGCCGGCACCGTGGTCAGGATCAGCAGCGTCATCTGCCAGTCCAAGAGCAGCAGCACGACCAGATACACGACGAGGTTGAGGACGCTGACGGCGGCGTTGACGGCGCCGCCCAGCAGCGCCTGCTGCAAGGAGCCGACATCGTTGGTGACGCGAGACATAATCTGGCCGGTCTCCATGCTCTCGTGGAAACGCATGGGCAGGCGCTGAACGTGGCCGAAGAGCTCTTTGCTCAGGTTGTAGACGAGTTGCTGGCCCACCCAGGTGATGATGTACTGGTTGACGACGATCATCACCGCGCGCACGGCGTAGACGAGCGCCAGCAGCAGCCCCACCTCCAGCGCTTGCGCGGCGCTGTTGCTGGGAATGACCGTGTCGATGATGGTGCGCGTCAGCATGGCCGGAAGCAAGGTCAGTAGCGAGAGGCCGATGCTGGCGACGATAGAGAGGAGGATGAGCAGGTGATAGGGAGCCAGGTAGCCGGCCAGCCGGCGCAGGGTGCCGTTCACGTCGACGGGACGATCGGCAACCGCCGTCTCCCGCAGGTCGCGCATCTTCATCGGGCGCCTGCCAGGGCGGCTGCTTCGGCCGCCTCCTTCTGGTCCAATTCGGCGAAGAGGGCAGTGATCGCGGCGTCGGCAACGCCGTTCTGGTCGCTCTGCAAGTCGTGCAGCCGCCGGTATTCCGGACTGCTCTGCATCAGTTGCTCGTGCGTGCCGATGGCGAGCGCTCGACCACCGTGCAGCAGGAGAATCTGCTGGGCCTTATGCACGGTCGACAGCCGATGGGCGATCAGAATGGTGGTGCGACCGGCCAGCAGCTCGCTCAGTCCCTTCTGAATCGTCGCGTCAGTGCGCGTGTCGACACTGGAAGTGGCCTCGTCCAGGATCAGGATGCTGGGGTCGGCGCAGATGGCACGGGCGATGGCCAGGCGTTGGCGCTGACCGCCGGAGAGGCGCACGCCCTTCTCGCCGATGATGGTGTCATAGCCGTCCGAGAGGTCTTCGCAGATGAAGCGGTGCGCGTCGGCCACCTGCGCCGCCGCGATCACCTCAGCATCGCCGGCATCGGGCCGTCCATAGCGGATGTTGTCGCGGACGCTCAGGTTGAACAGGAAGGTCTCCTGCAGCACCATGGCGATGCTCGTGCGCAGGTCGCGCAGGCGGTACTCGCGCACGTCGTGGCCGTCGACCAGGATGCGTCCGCGCGAGGGATCGTAAAAGCGGGGGATCAGGCTGACCAGCGTGGACTTGCCGGCGCCGCTGGGGCCGATGATGGCCAGCGTCTGCCCGGCGGGGATGTGCAGATTCAGGTCGTGCAGCACCCGGCGGCCGGTGGGGTACCTGAAGGAGACGTGCTCGAAGGTCACAGCGCCGCGCAGCGGTGGAAAGGCGGTAGGTGTTTCGGGATCATGGACGCTGATGGGGGCATCGAGCACCTCGAACACGCGCTCGGCGGCGACCGTCGCCATCTGCACCGTCTGGTTGATGCTCGCCACCCGCTGGAAGGGCTGGAACAGCAGGTTGACGTAGCGTTGAAAGGCGACCAGCGTGCCGATGGTCATCACGTGGGCCATCACCTGTTCGGCGCCGACGGCCAGGACGAGCACGGAAGCCAGGGAGGTACAGAGGCCTTGCAGTTGGCCCAGGATCAAGGAGCGGCGTTGCGCCCACAGCCGCTCCTGGCGGATCTGCCAGTTGGCGCCGTTGAAGCGCTGCGCTTCCGCTGCCAGCCGGTTGAACGCCTTGACCAGCTTTATCGCCACCAGACTCTCCTGCAGCACGACGCTCAACTCGCCGATCTTACGTTGGATCGACCGCCAGTAGCGGCGGATGCGGGCGATCTGCACCTGAATCACCAGCAGGGGCGGTACCGCCAGGAGCACCAGCAGCGTCAACTTGACGTCGATGCGGAAGAGGATCACCAGCGCGACCAGCGGCGTAAAGGTGCTGCCGATGATGTTGAGCAGTGCGCTGTTGATAAACAGTTGGATCAGGCTGACGTCGCTGGTGGCCCGCGACATGAGTTGGCCCGTCTCATACTTGTCGAAGAAGTTCATGGATTGGGCCTGAACCGCCCGGAAGACCTCGTTGCGCAAGTCCTGGATGACGTGCTGGCCCAGAATCTGGACCATGTAGCTCTGCAAGGCGCTCAACGCAGCGTTGGCGCCGATGATCAGCAAATAGAGCAGCACCAGGCCCACCAGCAGGCGTGCCTGCATATTCGGGATGGCGCCGTCGATGATCAGTTTGGTGAGCCAGGCCGGCGTCAGGCTGGTGACGGCCAGCGCCAGGATGGTGGCGAGGATGCCGCCGGTGAGTTGCATGTAGGGGCGGACATAGCCGAGGATGCGCAGAAGGTATTTCACCGAGCCATTGCAAACGCTACCATACCCCTATGATAGCAAGCATGGAGGACAACATGGGCGATATCGACTGGCATTTTACTCGCGTGAGCGCCGAACCGCTCCTTGATTTGCGCGCCGTGCCCTGGTCGTTTGCCGAAACGCCCTCTCGACCTACGGTCATCTTCCCGACCGTCGTCGATACACAAGCCTTCGGCGGCGCGCTGCCACAGCCGCTCGACCGCTACTACCTGTTCTACGCGCCGCACCACAGCCGCGCTATGGGGCTGGCCACGGCCGCGCGCCCGGAGGGACCCTGGACTCCCTACGCCGGCAACCCCTTCCTCCGGTTAGACGACGTAACCGGCCTGCGCGGCCACATCTCCTCACCGGAGATCGTCTACCGGCCCGACCGGCCGGCGGCGCCATTCTGGCTCTACTTCCACGGCCTGGCCTTGCCCAGGGGTGGTGGCCAGCAAACCTGCCTGGCCACATCCACCGACCTGCTGCACTGGACGCTGATCTCGCCCGAGCCGATCCTGACCGCCACCGAGGAGCAAACGGGCGACGAGAACACAGCAGCCTACGTGCGCATCTTCCGTTACCAGGAATGGTGGTACGGCCTCTACAAGGCCGAGAAGGCGCACGGCCTGGCGCGCTCGCCCGACGGCGTCGCCTGGGAGCACTGGCCGCACAACCCGCTGATCCGCCCGGAAGCGGCCGAAGAAGAGTACGACCGTATCCGCCACACGGCGGTCCTGCTGGCTGGCGACACGCTGCACATCCTCTACTCCACGCTGACGCGACCCGACCTCTCCCGCGAGGAGATCAAGCTGGCCTCCCTGCCCCTGCATGGCCGCGACTGGCTGGAGTGGGGGCCGCTGGAGCGCCGAGGCATCGTCTTCGCACCGGAGTTGCCCTGGGAAGCCGACGACGTGCGCGACCCGTTCCTGCTGGTGCAGGACGAGGCGCTGTATCTGTACTACGTCGGCGGCCACGAGCGGGGTATCGGGTTGGCGAAGGCGACGTCCCCAAGATAACGCGCTCGCACGGCGGCTGGGCGCCAAGAGCCGAAGGCGCCTATTTGCGTTTTGCCGGACGATCTGTTATAAACCGTTGCGAACCTGAAAGGATTGCTGGTGTGAGAAACCATGGGAGGGGAACACAGATGGCGCGAACAGCGGTAGTGCGCAGTGCCTCGCTGGCTCCCAGCGAGGCACTGCTGGCTGATGAATTGGCAGACGCGGTCGCCGACGGCAGTTTTTCCCAGTTGACTCAATTGCTCCTGCGAGCAGTAGGCGGCCCACTGAAACAGCAAATTGAGGAACTGCGTGCCAGCGGACTTGACCCTCATGAACGGCTTTTTGGCTCCCGGCCAACGCCGGCGGATACCGATGCGATGATTCAGGACTTTTACGCGCCATCCACCTGGCCCCAGCGTGTGGGGCGAACGTAGGCGTGGCCTGGTATCCGAGGCGAGCTCGCTTCTACACAGCCGTCAGCGAAGCGGACGAGATACAGCAAGGCGACATATTCTGGGGAGTTCCTACCTTGATCGCCCGCCATCCTGAGATCAATGACCGTTTTCAGGAGCCAATGGCGTCCCAGCCGACTGCAGAGGGTCTGGACGTGCCTACCAGGTCCCAGGTGTTACACGGTATCGCCGTCCGTGCCGATCCCGTCATCGTCATGCCGCATACTTGCGATTTCTTTGGGCCAGAGAAAGGCCGGAGGAACCGCGCCCGACTCGTCGCCCGAATCGAACGGCTCACCGACGCCGACATCGCCGAACCGAGGCTGGTCCGATCCGGCGACGGCTATTACCACACCTTCTTCTTACCTTCTTGGCAGGATGCGGCACGCGATATCGACGACATGATCGTCAACTTTCGGTTCATGACCGCTGTCGATGCCGCTTACCTCAGTCGTCGGCGGCGCGTCGCCCGGCTTCACCAGGCCACGGCTCTTGCCCTACGGCGACGGATCGCCCACTTTTTCACCGACTACGCGCCCGCGCCGGCAGAACTGAGCCTTGCCGACACGTTGGGCGGCCTCATCCGAGATGACCGAACCAGTGTCGATGTCAACGTCTATAGAGCGCCGCCAAAAGAGTAAGAGCCTATCCGGAAGGTATTCGTGCCTGGCGGAGCTTGCGGTAGACGATGAGGCAGGCGGCGAGTTGGCGGAAGCCGAGGTAGTTGGCGCTGCGCTTATCCCAGCGGCTGAGCAGCCGACGGAAGCGGTTGAACCAGGAATGGGCGACCTCGACGACCCAACGGCGCGGCGGATGGCGGGTGGGATCGCCGGGAGGCGGCAAGGGCTGGGCCGTGC
>DAIMXP010000163.1:0-8042 GCA_036734945.1 Chloroflexota bacterium | reverse complement strand
TTTGGTGCGCGGGTTGAAGCGGTAGGCTGATCTTCCAGGGCGGCATTTCCCCTGGAGGAAAGCGGCAGCGTGGGGCTCGGTCAGGTTCTCCGGCACTTTTGATGCTGCCCATTCCCCCGAGATGTCCAGAGGCAGACGAAGTGCCGTTTGGCATGTCCGCAAACATCAGGTTGACCAGGGCTGTTCGCTCACCGGTCCTCCTCCTGGGGCCGCTTGCCACGGCGGACACTTAGCGGCTCACCATCCCCGCACCAAAAGTGCCGGAGAACCCCCTTACGGCCGTAATTTGACAGCATCTCCATGGGCTGGAGTAAGAGTGGGAGGATGCGCCGCTTACTCTCCCAGGCAAGTTGGATCTCCTGCTGGACGTTCTCCGAGGCCATGGAGGCGGGTGAGCAGAGCACCACGAGCGCCGTGCAACCCCGGATGCCACGCACGATCTCGGCGCTCCAACTGCTGCCACCAGCAATGCTGCGCCGATCCAGCCAGACGGTGACGCCCTGCGCTTCCAGCAGATCAGCGATGCCCAGCGCGCGCTCCCGGTCGGACGAGGCATAACTGAGGAAGACGTAGGGATGGCGGTCGTGGCCAGGCGCGCCGGAATCCGTCGCCACGGCGGCCCTCCAGCATTGAATGCGCATGGGCCTGGGACAGGCTGCCGGCCAGGTCGCTGACGAGGCGATCATAGCATGGGTGCTTGATCGGCGCGTCGGTAGCAACCGGCGCCGTTCACGCCGCCTAATGAGCTGTTCGGGGCCGCTGACCCAGGCTACGGCAGCAGCCCGAGCGCTCGCCAGAGGCGACGCGCTTCCAGGCGCAGTGACGCATTGAGGTCAAGAGCGCCGACGCTGGCGCGACCGGTGGGCGAGAGGCCCAACAGGCGGATCCCGTCGCTCATCCACGCAACGTGCTCCTCCCAGCGATCGCGGCGGGGGTGAAAGAGGGCAACCTCCCGGCCGGTCTCCGCGTCGGTTGCGGTGATCCGCGCCCCTTTGGCGAAGTTGCAAGGGCCACAGGCGAGCGCCAGGTTGGCGAGGTCGTCCCCGCCGCCTAACGCGCGTGGCCAAATGTGCTCGACATGGAACCGATAGCCGCAGACCCACTGTGGCGCTCGACAGTACTCGCAACGTCTGTCGGCGCGCCGCTCGACCGCGGAGCGTCTGCTCGCCGGCAACGGCTCAACTCACCCGGCGTCGTTGCGTGTCGCCGGGTTCGCTGTGTCGCCGTCGGCGTTCGTCCAGGCGCCGTGCATTGGTGAGCGCCACCTGCTCCGCTTCGGCCACGAGCCCACCAAGCTCCGCCAGCTCTTCCGGGGACAGGGCGGCATCTTCATGTTGGTCTAGGAGCGCATCGAGCCGCTGCTGCTTGGGCAAGGGAAGCGATTCAAGCGACTCCGCCGAGTCCGCGAAGACGATCAGCTCGTCCAAGCTGATGCCGAGCTCGTGACAGATGGCGCCGGCCAGACGAAGGTCAAGCCGCAGGAGGGGTTGGCTGGGGTCGGCCAGGCGGTAGACCGCCTTGATGTCGAAGGCGCGTTCTTGCGCTTCGAGACGACGCCACAACTGCGCACGAGTCAATGCTCGCTCGCCCAGCAGCGTGTGGAGGCGGGAAACAGCCCGCTGCATCGGAATTCTCCCGGAATCATCCGCCTGAACGGAGGTCTCCCCCAAACAGGATAGCATGGGCCCCCTTCCCCGGCTCCGTGGCGTAACCCCCTCACTCGGCCAGGCTGTTGCCGGTGCTATAGCTCCGCCAGCGCCGCCTACGCCGCCTGCGCCAGCGACAGCGCCCGCCCGGCGGCGTAGGCGGCGGCGAAGGCCGGCTCGCCCAACTGCCGCCGCGCCATCGCCGGCGTGCGCCCCCGGTCGGCGCTGGCGGAGCTCAGGAAGATATAGGGCACGGCCAGCGATTGCACCTCCATCAGCGTACCCTTGCTCCGTCGCCCGGCGCGTCGTCCGCCAGAGCGTCGACAAAAGCCGCCTCCAGTGGCATGGTCACACCTTGCGTCCACGCGGCGTCCGCTTGCACCGCCGGCAGTTGCCGACGGGCAGTCGCCATCCAATGTTCAAAGCGACCGCGCTCGCTGGGCTGAATGGCGGATTCTCTGGCGGTCGCGTAGGCGGTGGAGGCGCCGCCCAGGCGCAAGGCCCGTTCCGCCTGCCCCTCGGCGGCCGCCAGACTGGCAATGTCGGCGAGCGCGTAGTGGAACCAGAACAGGTGTCGGTGTTGCCAATGGACCCGCACGCTCTCACTGAAGTACTCATGGGCACGGGGGAAGTCGCCGGTGTCCAACGCCAGCGAGCCGAGGTGGTGGAGGGCGCGGCCAATGGCCTCGTGTACACTGCTGGCCCTGGCTGTCTGGAGCCCTTCGCTGTAGCGCAGTTCTGCTCGGTCATAATCACCCAACATGTGCGCGACCTCGCCCAGGCGGATCAGCACATCCGCCGTTTGGGCCTGATCGCCGAGCTGTTGCCAGATGGTGAGACTCTGTTCTTGCAACTCCTGCGCCCTGGCGTAGTCACCCAGTTGCACATGGTTGACGCCGAGAAAGGTCAATGCATGGGCGATGGGCCGAGGGTCGTCCAATTGGCGAGCGATCGCCAGGCGCTCCTCTCCCAATTGGGCGGCGATGGCGAACTCCCCGACGCGAGCGGCAAAGAAGGAGGCGCAAAAGAGCATTTCGGCCCGCTGTTTCGTCGGCCCCGCCAACCCCGGCAGCGCCAGGATGGCGGCGAACTGACGACGACCCTCGCTGTAGTTGCCGGACACGGCCCAGAGGTAAGCAACGGGCCAGGCCAGGATTGGTACCTGCGCGACGTCCTGGCGCTCAATGAGCCAGCCCAACGCGCCACGCAAGTTGTCGTGTTCCGGCGTCAGGTACTCTCGCCAGTCCTCCCGCGCCGGTGGCGCTCCAGGCGGTACGGCCTCTGCTGCCAACGCCACGTAATAGGCAGCGTGCCGGCTATGCACCGCCTCTGCATCGCCGCTGGGGACCAGTTTCTCCCGTCCGTACTGGCGCAGGGTCTCCAGCAGACCGTAGCGCTGGCTGCCGTCCGGTTGCTCTTCCGCCAGCACCAGGGACTTGCCCACCAGTTGCGCCAGTAGGTCCAGCACGTCCACGGCCTCAACCTCGTCACCGCAGCCCACCGCCTCTGCCGCTTCCAGGGTGAAGCCGCCGCTGAACACGGAGAGCCGCTGAAAGAGGCGACGCTCCGGCTCGGGGAGCAGGTCGTAGCTCCAATCCACCAGCGCCTGCAACGTCTGCTGACGCGGTAAGGCAGCCCGGCTGCCGCCGGTGAGCAGACGGAAGCGCTGATCCATCCGCGCCGCCAGTTGCTCGATGGTCATGGCGCGGAGCCGAGCCGCCGCCAGTTCCAGGGCGAGGGGTATGCCGTCCAGCCTCCGGCAGATCTGCACTACGGCCGGCGCGTTCTGCTGGGTCAACTGAACCCGAGCATTGACGGCAGCCGCACGTTCAAGAAACAGCCGGACTGCCTCGTTTTGCCGCAGGTCGTCCAGCTCCGGCTGTTCCGTCGCGTCCGGTAACCGCAACGAGGAGATGCGCCAGGAGGTCTCGCCGCTGATGCCCAGCGCTTCCCGGCTGGTGGCGAGCACCTGGACGTGGAGGCAGCCCCGCAGGAGCGTATCGGCCAGGTGGGCGCAGGCGTCGAGCAGGTGCTCGCAGTTGTCCAGGAGCAGAAGTAGCCGGGCATCGCGCCAGGCGGCGAGCAGCGTCTCCGTGAGCGGACGGTGGACCTCTTCCCGCACGCTGACGGCGGCAGCTACGGCGGTCAGGACGAGCGCGGGATCAGCCAGGGGAGCGAGTTCGACGAACCAGATGCCGTCGGGATACTGGGCGGCCAGTTGCCCGGCCACCTCCAGCGCCAGGCGGGTCTTGCCGGTGCCGCCCACCCCGACCAAAGTCACCAGCCGGGCCTGACCGAGCAGCGCGCCGATTTCGGCCAGTTCACGCTCCCGCCCAATGAAGCTGGTCAGCGCCGCCGGCAGATTGTGGTGGCGCACTGGGGCCGGCGGCGCAGCAAGGGACGCGGGCGCCGGCGCAGCGGGTGGGGGCTGGGGGGCGGGCGCGAGCAGGGCCGACGTGATGGTGCCGGCGCTCAGCAGTTCGCAGGCGCGCAGGGTCTCGGGCAGCCACTGCTCCTCCGGTCGCTCCAGCAATTCCACCCACTGCCGTCCAGCCAGGGCGTACTCGACCGACGCCGGTAAGACCACGCGTTCCTGGAGCAAGGGCAGGATGGGCCGGTGGCTCTCCCAGGCGAGCTGCACCTCTTGCTGCACGTTGGCCGAGGCCATCGCCGTGACCGATACCAGCACCAGCAGCGCCTGGCAGCCCTTGATGCCGCGCACAATCTCGGCGCTCCAACTGCTGCCGGCGGCGATGCTCTTGCGATCGAGCCACACGCTGATGCCGGACGCTTCCAGCAGATCGGCGACGCGAAACGCCCGTTCGCGGTCGGCGCTGGCGTAGCTGAGGAAGACATAGGACGGCGCGATGCCGCTGCCCGGTCCAGCCGTGCCAACCGCCATCGTGGACTCTCCTCTTGACCTCCGCCTTGCACCGCACGGACGGAAGGATAGGCGCTGCCTGGCTTCTCCGGTCAGGGAATACTACACTGGAGGAGGCTACTCCCGCAGCGGAAGGAGATGGAGACGGATGGCATTAGCACCAGCAGTGGAGACCAGGCGCTTCACGGTGGCAGACCTGGCGCAGTTCCCTGACGACGGTAAGCTCCGTGAGCTCGTGGACGGCCAGGTTGTGGAGTGGGATGTGACGAACTTCGAGCACGGCAGCCTGGCAGCGTTTCTCGGTGGGCTGCTGTGGTCATACTCCCGTGAGCACCGACTGGGCCGGGTGGTGATCACCGATGCATTGGTCAAGGTGCAGGACAGTGAGTACGACGCACGGGGCGGCGATGTCACCTTCTACCGGAAGTCCCGCATCCCCAGTGACCAGCGCGCTGCGGCCACGGCCACGCCGCCGGACCTGGTCATCGAAGTCCTCTCCCCGACCGACCGTGCCACGATGGTGGAGGCGAAGATCGCCGACTGGCTGCGGGCCGGCGTGCAGATCCTCTGGTACGTGAACCCGCAGACGGGGGTGACCACGGTGTACGAGGGAGAGACCATCCGGCGAGTGTCCCCGGAGGAGACCCTGGACGGCGGCACGGTGCTGCCCGGCTTTGCGCTGCGCATGGCCGACGTGCTGCGTGAGCTCGAGGAGCAAGGCTAGAGCACGGAGTAGTGCGCCGGTCCACTGAACCTGACCTTGCGAGAGATTGCAGTCGCATGCCTCCATTGCAGTCGACGCCGGCAGGTGTCGGGCCAGCCCCCCCGACGCTCAAGCGTCGGGCTACGAAAACCAAGCACCGTAAACGGCGCTACGAGGCTGATTCGGTGGCACGTGGTCGTCTGGCGACGACGCTCGGGATTGGTTTCAGGGCGCTTCAGCGTCCTTTGCGGGTACCCGCCGCAGCGGGTGGTTAGCGCTACGCTTGAGCGTAGGGTGAACTTCGTGACGCACCTATTCAACCCAGCGCCGCCAGCGCCTCCTCCACCGCCTGCTCCAGCGAGAGTGCCCGACCGGCCGCTTCCGCGCGCGAGAGTGTCGCCTCGTCCAGCGCTTGCCGCGCCGGCGTCAAACACCGGTCAAGCGTCCGCCGCAACCCCGTGCCCAACGCCCGGCCGGTTCCGGCGCGGAACGTTTCGACCGCGCTCGCCAGCCGCACCGCCGCCTCGGCCCGCCCCTCCAGCGCCAGCAAAGCGGTGACGATCCCAAGAGCGTTGACCATGTCTAGCCGGTTGTCCCATTCGCGCCAGATGGTCAGGTTCTTCCGCACGAGCGGGCGCGCCGTGGCGCTCTCACCCTGGTCCAGGGCGAGCCAGGCCAGCTTATGCAGCGTCTATCCGCGCAGCCTGGTCGCCTCGGATGTTCCCTGGACCGCGAGACTCTGCTCAAACAGGCTGTGCGCCGCAGCGTACTCGTTCCAGAGGTGGGCCAGCGTGCCCAACCGGTTGAACTGCTGAGCGATGCCGGTCTGGTTACCTAGTTGCCGGTACAGGGCGAGGCTCCGTTCGAACAATGCCTGCGCTCGCTCCAAATTCCCGCTCTCACGGGCCGCGAGACCGAAGGAACCTAACAGTTCGGCTTCCACTCGCTGTTCCACCGGGGGGAGGGAAGCGGCAAGCTGCTCGTACTCCGCCTCCAGCGCAAGCTGCAGCGCCCAGTCCCCTTGGACGCCGGCAATACTCCAGCGCCCCCCGAGTGCCTCCACCAATGCGGCAGGCGCGGCGGCAGCCACTCGGCAGAGATCTAGCACATCGCTGGACTGGCGCGTCGCCTCGGCCAGAAGGCCCCGCATAAACCAATAGGGTCTGAGTGCTGCGCTCAGCCCGGCACTTTCCTCCGCCTGCCGCTGTTCGATCAACCAGCGCAGGGCCGCCAGCAGGTTATCGTGCTCCTGGTCACACCAGGCCAACGCGCTCGCCCAGGCGGCCGCTGTCGCATCAAATTGAGGCGCCCGCTCCGCCGCCAGGGCGCGGTAGTGATCGGCATGGCGTTGGTGGACGGCTTCTACGGCATCACCGGCAAGCAGCCTCTCCCGCCCGTACTGGCGCAAGGTCTCCAACAGCCGGTAGCGTTCGGTGCCGTCCTCCTGCTCCTCCGCCACCACCAGCGACTTGTCCACCAGTCGCGCCAGCAGGTCCAGCACGTCCTCGGCGGCCAGGTCATCGGCACTGCCCACCGCCTCCGCCGCCTCCAACGTGCAGCCGCCGGCGAAGACGGACAGCCGGTCGAACAGGCGTCGCTCCGGCGGTGTCAGTAACTGATAGCTCCAGTCCACCAGCGCCTGCAACGTCTGCTGCCGGGGCAGCGCCGCACGACTGCCGCCGGTCAAGAGGCGGAAGCGCTGGTCCAACCGGCTGGCGAGTTGCTCGGGCGCCAGCACCCGCACCCGCGCCGCCGCCAACTCGATGGCCAGCGGGATGCCATCCAGCCGCCGGCAGATGGCGGCCACGGCCGCCGCGTGCTGCTCGGTCAGCGTGAAACGCGGGTTGGCTGCCTGGGCGCGCTCGACGAAGAGGCGGACGGCCGGAAGCCGGCTCAACGTTCGGTAATGGCGGCAGATGGGCAGGGTCGGGTGTCTCCAGGGACGGCACGCGCCAGGAGACCTCGCCGGCGATCCCCAACGCTTCGCGGCTGGTCGCCAGGATGCTGACGGTGGGACAAGAGCGCAGGAGGGCGTCGGCCAGTTGCGCGCAGGCGTCGAGCAGGTGCTCGCAGTTGTCGAGGATGAGCAGCAACTGTTTGCTCTGCAGCCGCTGGAGCAGCGTGGCCACCGGCCCCTGCTCGGCCAGCGCCGCTAGCCCCAGCGCGCTGATAACTGTCTCCGGCGCCAGTCCTGGATCGGCCAGCGCCGCTAGTTCCACCAGCCACACCCCGTCCGGATACGTCGCCAGCAGTCCGCGCGCCACCTCCAACGCCAGGCGGGTCTTACCAGTACCGCCCACGCCGACCAGCGTCACCAGCCGGGCTTGATCGAGCAGGGCGCCGATGTCGCTCAGTTCGCGCTCCCGCCCGATGAAGCTGGTGAGGGTGGCCGGCAGGTTATCGCGGCGGCCTGGGACAGGGGCGATGCCGGCGGGCGGCTGGTCAGGGACGGCGGCGGGCGGGGGAGGAGCAAGGGCCGGGGGCGGGGCGTCGCTGGTCGCGGCGATGCCGAGGCCGGTCAAGGCACGCAGGGCGTCCGGTAGCCACTGCTGTTGGGGGCGGTCGAGCAGTTCCACCCACTGCCGACCAGCGAGGGCGTAGGCGATGGTTTCGGGCATCTCCATGGGCTGGAGTAAGAGCGGGAGGATGCGCCGCTTACTCTCCCAGGCGAGTTGGATCTCTTGCTGGACGTTCTCCGAGGCCATCGAGGCGGGTGAGCACAGCACGACGAAGGCGGTGCAACCCCGGACACCGCGCACGATCTCGGCGCTCCAACTCGCGTCGCCGGCAATGCTGCGCCGGTCGATCCAGA
>DAIMXP010000162.1:0-8122 GCA_036734945.1 Chloroflexota bacterium | reverse complement strand
CTGGCAGCGCGGGATCATGATGTACGACGCTTCCTGCACCTGCACCCAGGGGGTGCTGCTCGCCGACTACCTAAAGGCCATCCTCACCGGCCGGAACCTGCCAGCCGACCTGGCCCAAGAAGCGGCGAACAGCCCTTTCCTGGATCAGTACGACCCGAGCGCGCCCAACTGGGTCCACAATCCTAGCCTCCTACCCAACACCGACCTCACCAATGCCTTCACGCCGGAGTGAGCTGCCAACGTGTACACTGAGGACATGGCCAAGGAGCACCCCTGCCGATCACACCGCCGCTGACCTTCGCCAGGCTCCTTGGCGCGATCGCCCGGCGCAAGAGCCGGCAAACCGCCGCGCTGTACGCCTATCTCATCGCCACGCGCGGCGCTGGGGCTCCGCCCTTCATCGTCGACATGACCGAACTTACTGAGGAGTTGACGGCACACTCCCCGCACGCCGGCATCTTCACGCGCGCCGGGCCGCACTGGGGCGCGCGCTGGTGTGTCGCCACCGGCTTGTGGGAACTGCGCTTCCTGGGGATCAGCCAGCCGGCGCTCGGCCCAGCGGGTCGTCCGCAACGGCTGGTCGTCTGGTTGGGCGACCTGCGGGTGCTGCCGGGGACAGACATGCGCACGGCGCGCCTCCGGCTCAGCGCCCTGCCGACGGGGGAGGAGTGGCCCGACGCCGTGCTGGCGACGTTCTAGCGGCCACGCCGCCGGCGACGATCCGCGCCCGTAGCTGGGCCGCAGCCACGCCGCTCCTCGGCGCGCGATCCGTCCGATAACATTGTCTTCTCGGCCGCCGTGCGCTACGGTACTGCACCGATGCGACGTCCTCACGATAGGATCAGTCGCCGCGCCAACGGCCTACAATGGCGCCAGAACGCCCCGTTGTCGGGCGCGCAAGTGATTGGGGAGGACCATGGCAACGGAAGCCTACTGTACCAAGTGCCGCACCAAGCGGGAGATCAAAGACGCCAAGGAGGTGACCACCGCCAACGGCCGCTCCGCCCTGCAAGGCTCCTGTCCCGTCTGCGGCACCAAGCTCACCCGCTTTGGCGCTGGTCCGGCCAAGGCAGCGGCAGAGCGCTAACCGTCGCTCTGTGCGCGACCACGCGGCGTGGTCGCCACGGGAGCACGTCGGAGTGGCCTGGAGCCGCCGTCAGCGGCAGCGACGACCTCGCCGGCGCAGCGGGCGGGCCGGGTGTACGACGTCACTGCCTCGCCCCAGCACCATGTTGGGAAGCGAATCGCCACGATGCCTGCGCCGCGGTCTCCTCCAGAGATGGACGGCAGATACGCCTCCAGCAGCACCGGAGCCTGCACCCGCCCCCGCTGGCAACGGAAGTAACCACAGGAGGTACGGAACACCATGGCAAATGCCACCTTCGGTCGGGGGAATGCGGACATCCTCCAGCGCAAGCCTATCGTCGCCACGCTCTCGATCCAACTCACGGGCGATCAGCCCGGCCAGAGCATGCTGAGCTGGCGCATTAGCGACGACGGCCCCTTCGCCCTCCCAGCTTCCAATGACCCGGCTGAGCGCGCCGCCGTGATTGAGCACCTCGTGGACTGCCTCACCCGCGAGTTGCAGCGGCTCCACTAAAGCGGGAGCGCTGCCCGGCAGACGCCACCCCGCCGCCGGGCCTGCGGGTGCTCGCCTTGTTACGGGCGAGGCGGATGCGCGTCCCTAAGCACGTAGCCAGAACAAAGGCATGCTTTTGCAGCCGATCTCCTCTGGAGGGAGCCATGCCAAAGTTATGGCCACATGCTTAGCCCTGTGGGGACTCCTCCCCGCCGGAAAGGGGCAACGATGCCGCCTCGTGCGCTCCTCGGGCCAACGCTCCAGGGACTCGTCCTGTGCGCCTTACTCCTGACCGGAGCATACGTGACCACCACGCCGGCAGCCGGCGCAGCCACCTCCCCCAACGCCGTCCCGGTGGCGGCGCAAGCGCTGGCGACGCGCCTCGGCCTCACGGGCGCCCCCGTGCTTGGCGACCAGCCCCAGGGCTACGGCGGCCCCTGGGCGCTCTGGCTGACTAAGGTGCCCGTCACGATTCGGACGGGCCCCGGCACGACGGTGCCGGCCTTCCGGGCGACCGGGACGGTGCTCTCCGCCGGACCCGCCGGTGCCACCGGCAGCTTCGACTACTTCGTCTTGCCGCCCGGCTTCCCCGACTACCGGGATCCCTACGCCGGCCCGCCGGTCAGCCGGACCCGGGCGATCCGGATCGTGATCGCCTGGCTGACGAAGGCCGGGGCGGCGATACCGGACTTTCCGCCGCACGCGAAGGTGGAGACGCCGGGTGGCACCGTGCTCGGCGGGACCGGGATCTGCTGCTACCGCGCGCTCGCCGTGGTCTACTTCAGCGCCGGCCCCGACCAACCGGGCCCCATCTTCAACGCGCCGGTCGTCGCCTATGTCGCTGACGGCGGCACCGTCGTCCAGGTGCAGGTCGGCGGTGGCCGGGGCGTCGCTCCTGTCCCTTCCCGCTGCCAGCGGCGACGTGGGCGCGATGCCAACGGCGTCCCGATCGGCCCCGCGTGTTTCGACGATCAGTCCGCTGCCGGCGATCAACTGGTCGTGGACATCGGCGGCCACGAGCCGTGGCATGCCGACCCGGCGCAGCTCGTCCGCACCTTCGCCGACGGTTGGCACCTGACGGCGTCGCCGGACCAGGCCCCGTTGCGCGTGGTTGCCTCGACACCGGGCCGCATGATCTACGGCCTCACCATGCACGGCGTGACCTACCGCTTCACGCTCGTCCCCGCCTTCCCCAGACTGCCGGGCTCGGTCTGGCGGTTAGTGGCGATCAACCAGCACGTCGTTCCGTCCGCCGCGGCATTCGGCAGTCGCTGATCGGGCGGGGGATTCACCGGGAAGCACACCACCGCAACGGTCTCCCAGCGGAGCATCCACGCTTTCATCAGGCGGTGGCGACCGTCCATGATGACCCCCTCGGCCGACAGGATCAGGGGATAGGCCATGTCCGCTTCGACGATCAAGTCGCGCACCAGCGCCCAGAGCCGGCCGACCTCCCAGACGAACTGCTCTTCCCCGATGTAGAGACGACATGTTTGCGCCATCCCGTTCCTCCCTCACCAGGCCGAACCGTTCATCAGCGCGCCCTGCAGGACTGGCTGCGCGCCGCCGGCATTACGGCAGGACCGCTGTTCCGATGTTCCGAGGCCTCCGGCGCAACGACGCTATGCTCGGCCGACTGTCCGATCGGGGCGTCGCCCGCGTGGTGCAGCGGCACGCCAAAGCCATCGGCCTCGACCCGACGCGCTACGGCGGGCACAGCTTGCACGCCGGCCTGGCCACGACGGCTGCCGCCGGCAAAAGCGAACGGGCCATCATGCAACAGACGGGGCACAAGAGCCTCCCCATGGTCCGCCGCTACATCCGGGAGGGCGACCTCGTCCGCGAGAACGCCGCCGCCGGCCTGGGGTTGTAGCACGATGGGCTTCCGTCCTGGGCCAGGCTGCACTCCGCGCAACCGACGAGCGGATCGGTAAGCCGGCGCCGGCAGCGGCACCAAGGGCAGCGGTGGGGCCAGTTACCGCTTGGACGGGCGTCTCCTGGCAATCCGCGCGGCCTTTCCTTGCGGACGCGCCGGTGGGGCCGGTGTCCGCTGGATCTCCTTCCGCGGGGCGGCCGCGGTCAGGAAGGCCTCGACAGCTTCTGGCTGGATGCGCCAGAGCCGCCCGAGCTTCACGCCGGGGAGGTGGCCCGAGCGGAGCCAGTCCAGAACGGTCCGCTCCTTCACCTGAAACCGCTTCGCCACCTGCTCGGGCGTGAGCAACACCGCCTCTGCCATGGTCCTTTATCCTCCATCTATGTACGCAATGATCCGGAGCTAAACCGATGCTGACGCATATACCCCGCGCGTATGGTATCGTACCGGATAGGTTTTGGTCATCGGGAGGAGGGACAGAGATGGTCTGCCCGAACTGCGGGCGCGCACTGATAGAAGGTCTCGCCGGTTGGGCATGCCCTGCTTGTGGCATCGTGATGAGCGTCAGCGACGCCGCGCAAGCTTCGCCGAGAGCATCCGCGCAACAACGGAACGCAGCGCGCGCCGGATGGGGTGTAGCAGCCATAGCGGGGCTTGGCTTCCTTGCCGTGAAGCTTGCGCCGAAGATCCGGAAACCGAGGGCGAGGAGGCGCACCAGGACACGACGGTCAGCGACGCGCCATTAGCCGGAAGAGGCTAACCGGCTTCAAATCGGCATTCGCATGACAGCAGCCAGAGCTTGAGCGCGAGCCGCTGCCGCATCGGATCTTTGGCGAGGGCAAGATGAGCGAACTGGTGTTCCCTGAGGAATACGACGCGCTGCTGCAGGAGGTGCGCGGGCTGCTGGCAACGGCGCGCAACCGCGCCTACCAGGCCGTCGATAACCTGCGCGTGCAGGCCTACTGGCAGGTCGGCGAGCGCCTCGTCCGGGCCGAACTGGAGCACCGCGAGCGCGCCGACTACGGCCGCCGGGCCATCGAGCGGCTCGCCGCCGACCTCGGCATGGCGCGGCGTCTCCTCTTCGAGATCGTCCAGTTCTACCGGGCGTACCCGCTCGTGCATCTGCTGCGTGCCGAGCTCTCCTGGAGCCAGTACGGCGTGCTGATGCGCGTCGCCGACGCCCGCGCCCGCACCTTCTACGAAGGCCTCTCGATCCGCAACGGCTGGAGCGTGCGGGAACTGGAGGAGCAGGTGCGCACCGACCTCTACGGCCGCTCCCTGCGCGAGGGCAATGCGCCACCAGCCATCGCCGCGCCAGCAGCGGCGACGCGACCAGAGGAGGCCTTCCGCGCCGTCTTCCAGTTCGAGGTGCCGGGGCTTCCCGCCGGCTTCGCCGAAGCGGATCTGGAGCGAGCGCTGCTCGCCAACTTCGAGCGCCTGGTGGCAGAACTCGGGCCGGACTTCTACCTGCGTCGCCGGCAGCAACCCCTGACCATCGACGGACAGCTCCACCGCGTGGATCTGGAACTCTACTGCCGCGGCATCCCCACCATCGTCCTCGTGGACCTGAAGATCGGCGCCTTCGAGGACCGCGACGTCGGGCAGATGAACAAGTACGTCACCTACTACCGCGAACGCGTGCCGCGCTACCCCTGGGAGAAACCGCCGATCGGGCTGATCATCTGCGCGCACGCCGGTCAGGAAACGGTGCGCTACGCGTTGGGCGGGCTGGAGGAGAAGATCTTCGTCGCGGAGTACCGCATCAGGCTGCCAAGCGAGACACGCATCCAGGAGGGCCTGGGTTTGCTCGGCCAGGACGCGGGCAACGCCTCCTGAGATAGTGCACACGCTGTGTGCACTATCTCCGCCATGCGCACAGGAAGACCCTCGGCAGCGGGCGCATGGCAAACGCCCGCTCGTCCGATGCCCCGGTACGACCGGGGCCATGTGCGCCACAAGTTTTCGCGCTGACCGGTTGCTGTCCAGTGGAGCGATTCACGGCGATACAGCGCATGCGGCCGATTCCTCTGAGGGAGGCAAACAGGCACTGCGAAACTCTGTGGCGCACTTACCGGGGCCAGCTTCCTACCCGGACATACTCGCTACACGCTACACTATCCATCTGCTCATCAGCGGATCGTCGTGCGAGGAGATGCCATCATGGCATTCGGACAGACCATCGCCGAGGCACGGAAGAAGGCGGGGCTGAGCCAGAAGGCCCTCGCCGCCAGGATTAAGAAGGAGGACGGTTCCCCGATCTCGCCACAGTATCTGAACGACCTGGAGTGGGATCGTCGCAACTCGCCGTCGCCCCATTTCCTCCACCAACTCGCGGCGGAGCTGCACCTGCCGGAGGAATATCTCGTCGTCATGGCCAAGCAATACCCAGAGGACCTGCACGACGGCCCGCACCCACCAGAGACCGTCCAGGCAGCCTTTCGGGCCTTCCGCAAGGAACTGAAAGGACGCTGAGCATGCGATGGGTCACCGACCGGACGGGCCGCTTCCCCCAGCGACCGCACTACGAGCCGGAGGAGCTCGACGCCGCCTGCTTCGCCGACGACCTGCCAGACGCCTGGTTGGACCGCCGCTGTCAACTCCCCGGCCGGATGCTCGCCTTCGGCATTGTCAAAGGCGCCTCCCCCTGCCGCCGCGACTGCGCGCTGTTCGCCGTGGCGCTCTGCTGAATGACGTGTGATCAGCGCGGGAAAAGGAGCCTAGTTTCCCACGCTCCGCATCAACACTCCCCCCAGTATCCCCACCAGCCCCACCGAGACAGCACCCAGAATTATCCCCACCGTCGCCAGGCCCAGGCGCTCCCCCGGCATCCACGGCAAGGTGCGCTTCGCGCCACACCCGCTCCCGATGGCCGTTGCCGCGGCCAGAAACCACACCACCAGTAGCGACCACCCGCCAGCAGACGGCAGGCGGCCGAGAATCCACCCGATGAGGTACACCAGCACGCCGTAGTCGACCACGGCGGCAAGAACGCTCACCACTGCCAACCGCTGCGCTCGGCGCTGCGCTGCCGCGTGCTCCGCGCCCATCACGTCATAGCCCACCAGTTTGTCGCCAGCTCGGGGATTGAGTGGCCGCCGCGCCATCGCCCTTTGCAGCCGAGTTGGTCGCACAGTGTCACCGGCTCCTCCTGGTCACCGCCTATGGGTTGCCCGCTCCGCCCTGCCCATCCGCCGACGTCGCGGGCGAGCCGACCGGCCTCGTCAGGCACAGAGCCGACGCGGGAGCGGCAGTTGCCGAACCACCGGGTCGGCCTCGACTATCTGTAGGATCAACCCTACGAAACTGCGCAAGCGATCCGCCATCGTCGTCGTCGGGGCCACGATGTCGTCCGTCCATTGCACGTGCTCGACGCGCCCACCTTCCAGCACGGTGATGTTGTACCGCGTGGCCGGCATCATTGTCGTCCCCGAGCCGCCCAGCGGCATGCGAATCGCGAACTGCTCGGGGTAGGCGGCGAGGTCAATAGCGCGCGCCTCGTCACGGATTGCCACAAGATCCGTCGCCGACAAGCGCAGCGACACGACCAGCGGCGTACTGCCCTCCTGACTCCGGCTGAAGGTCCCGGCCAGGGTGTCGAGCCGTTCGGTGAAGCAGCTTCCCCAGGCAAACACAATCCCGAAGTCGGCGCCAGCCGGGAGTGTCAACACCGGAGCAGCGGACGCCGTGAAGGGAGACGCGGTCAGGCGGGCGGTCACCACGCCGGAGGTCGCGGGCGTCCAGGTCGCTAGCGGTGTCGCGCTCCCGGTACTCTGGTGCGTGGCCGCAATCACGTCACCACAGGCCGATAACCCCAGCAACAGGACGACGAACGCGAGGACCGCCGGAGGATACTTCGCCATGCGTTCGCCTCTCTCACCAAGGAGCGTCCCCAAGCCGTTGCAGTTTCGCCGTAAGAAGGCCAGCTCAATCAGCCCCCGATCACCTCGTACTGCACCGTCACCGCTTCCCCGCAGGCGTCCGCCAGCGCCCGGCGCACCAGCGGATCGAAGCGGCGGGCGAGCTGCCCAGCGCTGATCTGGTCGGGCACGCCCACCACCGCGGCGCCGGCAGCATGGCTGAGCAGGGAGGTCCGCGCGAGCCAGCGCTGGTAGTTTGTCGGCACCATTTGCTCAGCGAGGTCCGCAAGTGTCGTATTCCAAAGCTTTTGCAAGTCGGTGGCCGTGTCTTGTTCCATCTCTACTTACCGCTAACTTGGGAGGCAGGACATCCTGCTGGCCGGTCCGGCCCCTCTGGAGCGGCGCATCAAGGGGGGCCCGGACCGCTAGCATACGGGGCTGTTTCACCACGGCGCCTCCTGGCAGCACGAGTGCGCAGAAAAGCCAGCCTCAGAACCGACCCCTCGCAGGATCCCCTCTGGTGATGCCACCGCCTTCCCCGGCGAGACCGACAAGGATGCGGTGTAAGTTAGCGAAAAGTAGAGATGCCGGGTTTTATCCCTTAATTCTGCCGACTTCTAACTTTCAGCTTACAACGGGCGTCGCCAAGCAGTGGACGAACCCGACTCCGGATTTGTTCGAGGTCCGGTGGGATGGGGGCGAGTGGCAGGATTGGCTCGGTTCAGTGACTGGCTCCGCCACGATATCACGGCCCGCTGTTGCCGACAAGCACGCCTTGCAACGCCGCGAGCGCTTCCGCATAGACGTCAATTG
>DAIMXP010000161.1:0-8167 GCA_036734945.1 Chloroflexota bacterium | reverse complement strand
ACACCAGGTACGACGCATCAACTATGCCAGGTTTTAGGATAGGCTCTTAGGCCTGGCAGAACTGCTCACGAGTGACGCCCGCTTGCCGGATGATGTGCGCAGCGACCTGCAGGCCGTGCTCCACGAACTCTCCCGCGCGGCCGACCTGCTGCATCAATTCGGCCGCATCGCGCGCTACGAAGAGATGCCCACCCCCATCGGGCCGCAACTCGACGTCCGCAAGGCCAGCCGCGGCGAACGGGAGCAGGACGTCCCCTGAGCGTCGCCCGTCCACACCGAGGTTGGCGGGTGACGACATCGAAAGCGCCTACCCCCGCCTGTTCCAGTACCGCCAGTGCCGCTTCAGCATCGGCAAAGGCAGACACGGTGTGGCCCTCAGCGGTGAGCAGGCGGCTGGCGACAGTGGAACAACGCAAGCCCTGTCCCAGAAAATGCTCTACGCATCATAGCTGTTATCGCACAGGCTGTGTCAAATGACGGTCGGGTAAAGCGCGGAACATTGCCGGGCGAGCTATGCTCTGTGCGGAAAGAACGTTACCCGCTGGGGCACGCACGGACTGCCCCGGGTGAAGGGAAGGAAAGAACGATGCTGGTGATCCTGCGACCTGCCCGGGCGAGCGAGTCCGCCACGGCGAGGACGTGACACCGGTGGTGGAAGGCCTGTTCGAAGCGGAGCTTGACCCTGCCGGCGTCCGCGAGCGCCTGGGACTGGGGGAGGAGACGACGGGCTGGCTTGCGAAGTTGTCGGAGGTTGGGAGAACCGAGGAGGCGCCACGTCTGCCGGAGCGCGACGACGTTCGGGTGCTGCTGGCGCGCCTGGCGGCGCCGGCCGAGCAGATCAACGAGGCCGTGACGGCGCTGTCCGCCGTGGAAGCGGACCCGGTGCTGCGCTGGCTGCTCATGCATTGTGCGCAGCAACTTATCCAGAATATGGCTCGCAGTCGTTCGCCGGAGCCATTTCCAACATTGCCTTCCAGCCTCGGGCTGCCTGGTCGTTACCTCTACGTCCTGGCCTTCCTGGCGACGCTGCCCGCCGTGCGCCGTTATCACCAGCAACAGGGCATTTCTGACGAGGTCTCCTGGGCCACGCTAGCCGATCTGGGTCGGCACATGGCGATCCATCAGCGCATGACTGGGGAAGGCGGGCTGAGCACCCCCAACTGGCTCACGCTGCACTTCCGGGGTGTCATATACGAGCTCGGTCGCTTACAGTTCCACCGTAGCCGGATCAACTACGATGCCGAGACGATCGGGCGTCTCGGCCTGCCTTTTCGACGTGATGACCCATGCCTGGGGGTGCATATCCCGGAAAGCGGCCCGCTGTCGCCGGAGGCCTGCGATGCGTCCTTTCGGTGGGCGCCCGAGTTTTTCGCCCGTCACTTTCCCGATGAAACGTACAGCGTTGCTACCTGCGGGTCGTGGCTGCTCGATGACCAGTTGGCCGAGTACCTGCCGGAGACCTCCAACATCGTCCGCTTTCAGCGCCGTTTTCAGTTGATGCCCGGCGGGCGACCGTGTGACGAAGAGATCGTGCGTTTCGTGTTCCGTCGAGCCGATGGCCGCCCGAAGGACCTGCCGCAGCGCACCACCCTGGAACGGGCGATCACCCAGCACCTGCGCGCCGGTCGCCACTGGCAGGCGCGCTGGGGCTGGGTGGCGCTCTGAACAGCGACTGGCGGCGCGTCAGGCCGGCAGGTCGGTCCAGCCACTGCCGCGGCGGATGGCGTCGATGGCGACCTGGTAACGCCAGTCGTGGCTGAAGTTGAGATAGGGCTGGTGTGGTGCGCCGCGAATGTCGGCGACGAAGTCCCTGGCCAGGGCGCGCAAAGGAGGAACCCTATTCAAATAGCTCACTGACCGGCAACGTGAAACCCGGAACAACGTGCAAGCCATCAAGAGAATTGGCCAGACCGAGGGTGATGCCCGGCTCATCGCTGCCTGGGAACCACACGTCGACTTGCTTGCGTCCCGGCCAGACGACCCAGGCCAGCCGCACACCGGCGGCAAGCCAGATTCTGATCTTGGCGGCGACTTCGGGGCGGAACTGGCCGGGCGAGGCGGTCTCGGCGATCAAGTCGGGCGTCACGCGCCAGAAGGCTTGCTCAGGAGGCGTTGCCGGCAACCGTTGCGCGCCGACGAAGGCGACATCGGCGCCGAGGACTGTCTCGGGGTCGCCGGGGCGGCTCAGGAGGAATCCAGTTTCTGCAGCGAACACGCGGCCGAGGTGGCGTTGCCGGACAAAGACGGCCAGTGGCGCGCCGAGGGACATGCTGATGCCGCCATGCTGCGTTCCTGCCAGCGGCATCCTTACCAGTCTCCCCTCAACGAGTTCGTACGTCCAGCCATCATCGGCCAGCCGGGCAAGGTCCAGGGCGGACAACTGTGCGGTCTGCCCCGGCACGGGCTCCGCCCAAGGAGCGAGGACAATCGGCGCCATCGCAGTCCCTCACAGCTCGGAGTAGCAAAAGCTCTTAGAAACGCTTGAAGCGTAGCACATGCAAGAATTCGGGCAGGCGAGCGTGAAAGCAATTGCTTCGGCAGCGTGGCGCTGGGCCGCTTCTGGTGTAGCGTCTCCACCGCCGGTGACGCCCAGCGCCGGCGCCCGGAAGTGCCAGTTTCGGCTCTCCTCGTCGTAGAAGTAGTCGATCACTGGGGTCTCCATCGGTTCCGTGCTCATGTCATCCGTCCTCTCACGCTCGCCTTCCCACGTCCCCACGCTCAGCACTCGCGCATCCGTTCATAGCCAGCGGCTCCATCGCGGCGATCGATAGACGGCATTGCGGATCTTCCGGCGCAGGTCAAAGCCGGTGAAATAGCGCGGGCCTCGGCTGACGGCCCGGCCCAGGTAGAACATGTGCATGAGCCGCCAAAGCCGGCGCATACGAACCTCCTAACCCGCCGTGGTCGGCGTTGCGCCATCGCCAGCCGTCTTTCCGTCGCTTGCCGGCCAGTCTATTTCGTCGGAGTTGATAGTCAGCACCTCGGCGAGCCGGCGAATAGTCCAGAGTCGTGGCTTGTGGCTACCACCCTCGAGGGTGGCTACGCTGCTCTTGCTCAGGTCCGCCTTGGCGGCTAGCTCCTCCTGGGTGATGTAGCGGCGCTCGCGGAGTTCACGCAACGTAGCCAATCGCCACCTCCGCTCGCACACAATCATACCGGAATCAGGACCGTTTTAGCGCTGGATGGCGTGTACTTCTCTGTTTCGATGCAGATGACAAGCCGTATATCCGCGAGGCGCCCTGCGGGCAGCGCCGTTACCGGGTGTCCTTTGGCGATGAACGCCATCGCCACCTGTTCCGAGAGCTTCTGGAGAGAACGGTTCCTGGCAAGTAGTACGAGGAGCTCCTCCCCACTGGGCAGTTCGTTGGCCAGTCGCTGCCGCTGCATCTTGTAGGGTATGACCTTTCCCGGCACGGGCGCCACGTTATCGAGTCGAACCCACGCGGTCGCAAGCGCCGTGGCGAACGAACAACCCGGTCGCCCATGGGCTGGTTGCCGCCAGCACTTCCTGGGATTTTGCGCGAGGTGTGCGGGACCGTCGGGCTGTGAATGCCGGTGTTGCGTTGTGATTGGGGAAGCGTTTTGGAATAGGATCAGTCACCGGCGGTTAGGCGCTCGCCGTGTTATCGACCTCCTCGAACAACTTCCGGAACTCTGGATAGCGTCCTGGCCGCGCCGCGCCGCTTCTTCATACGTGATGCCGTGCGTCTTGCAGCCTGGCAATTCGGGCACGGTCACGATGAAGGCATCCTCCTCAGCGCTCCAGGCAATAGCCACTGGATACCGGTCGTTTCCTTCGCCCATGCCTTCCTCCGTTCCTCCCGCCGCCGCAGAACCGCCCTAATTTCGCGCCAGGACCACGCTGGCGGCCCGTTCCGCGCTAGCGTCGGCGTCCCGCCACGGGGCGTTCCAGACGCGTTTTCGCCGCGGGCTGCTCGGCGCGACCAGCAGCGAACGTGTAGACGGGCACTTGGATCGTCGCCGCCGGCTCTTGCTGCTGGCGCAGGTCCTCCAAACGGCGCACCGCCTCCGGTCCGTAGTAGACCTCGCCGCACTGCGGGCAGACGTCGGCCGGCACGTCGTCCACCGAGACGAGATGTCCATCCCACCGCTCATCGACCGTGACCCGCTGCGCCTCCGTGTCGGCGCCGCAGAAATAGCAACGAATACTCATGCGCTTCCTCCTTTCGGCTTGCGTGTCCGTTCGTCCGTCCACCAGGGCATCTGGGGCTCGTAGGCGGTGATGATGAGCACCGTCCCGCCCGGATCCAGTGTGCAGACCGTGTGGAGTGGCCGTCCGCCAGCGCCGTGTCCGAGGACCAGCGCCGAGGCGCCGCGCGGATCGGTCGGATAGTCCTCAATGATCTCACCGCCTGCGAGCGCCGCCAGGAGCTCCGTATCGGCGATGTGACGAGCGACAGCGTTGAATCGGGCATGGCTACTTGATCTCCATCGGCCAGCGTGAATGGCGGTACGGATCGCCTCAATGGTCATCGCCACGGCACACGCTCCGGTTGTGCATCATCCATCGGACATCTTCCCGTCGCTGGCTGGCCAATCGATCTCACCGGGAGCAATGCCAAGGAACTCAGCGAGCTTACGTCGGACGCTTGGAATAGGCGTACCCTTGCCGTGTTCAATATTCACCACTGTCGCGCGCGAAATGCGCGCGCTCGGCGAGGTCGCGCGGGCTCAGCGCCTTATGTGTGCGCAACTCTTGAATTGTTGCCATCGGCCGCTTCCTGTCACTGGTACGAGTGTACCGTACTTGGTCAATGTGCATACCAGGGATTGATACGATCGTATAACGGCGGCATATGTACTGTAGGTCGGTGGTCTGTTTACCGCCGCAACCACAGGAGATAGCCACCAATGACCATCGGCGCCCTTCCCAGCCGGACCAGCAGCCAGCAGTACACGGTCTGCCTGCATGACGACAGTACGGCAAGGCGAACTGCTGGGCTTGCAGTGGCCGAACCTTTACCACGACGCCGGCACGATGAGTATTCCCTGGGCACTGGCGGGCGTCAAGTGTGGCATCCCCATGTTTGGGCCGCCGAAGACCGCCCACAGTCGACGGACAGTGACGCCACCGGCCGTAGCGCTGGCCGCCCCCCGAGCGTATCGCCAGAGGCTGATCGAACGGCGGCTATTGCTCGGACCGGACTATGCCGACCTTGATCGCGTGTTTGCAACGGCGTCAGGGATGCCCTCGAATTTACCGAGAATTGCCCTTCCAGAATCGTGGGATCTACCAATTGGATTTCTTCGAAGAGAACGTCAATTCCCGCGTGTCGGCGTGCGATGACTTTGAACGCGCCGTTGGATAGAATGTTGTCGTCCGACGTGGCGGCGAATAACCCTGAGGACCGCCCCAGGCTCTTTCGCTGCTGAGTGAGTCTACCGATCTGGAAAGGTGGCCGCCCCTAACAGGATTCCAACCTTGTTAGCCGCCGCTTGCACGGCCGCGAGGACGACTTTAAAAGCAGCAAGGACGACAGGAGCATCCCGGCGAGGTCGCATCCCGTTGGCATGGAGTCAGCGTTGTAGAAGCTTATCAAACGGTCAGCGGCGGGAATAACTCGGCTGATATCAAAGGAGACGAGGTGACAAGGAGGCGGGACAAGAACCGAACTTCAAGGCATTCGAGGGGACAACGTCATCAGAATATGAGCCCACCTCAACCGCTACTGAAGGGTGGGATACGTCGACCTGCGCTACATAGTCGCTTGTCACTTGTTATCGTTCCCGGATTCCCTTCGCACAACCCGCTCTCACGTATCCCCCGTTCACCGGATGGCAGCCCGGGCGTCTATAAAGTAACATATGTCTTATCGGTGCCAGGACAGACTTCGTTTCACGACGAACTCGACGTCAACGTCCTTATGCAATCCGGTAACTCTTTGCTTGAGTCCCGGCGGTGCCGGGACTCAAGAGCATGCGCGTTGATCTCCGTGACGCCCCTGATCCACTACTCGCCAGAGAGTCCGTAGCCATAATGTTTTTCTTCAACAATCTCCGACGGCTTGCCAAGGCGGAGTTGCAAGTTCACGCCCAGACCTTTCTCGATGCCGAGAGGTTCGCGCACGATATTATCACGAACTAACGGGCGACGGACTCGCTGAATCGCATCCCAAACACCGGACCACTGGCGAGAGTTCGTTTTCCAGGTAGGATGGCGCAGACTGCCCTCAGGAAGGAGCCAGTGGTTTGGGGACCACGCTATCACAGATCGTCGTCAATGCTCCAGGCAATCACCATTGAATACCGCCTGTCGCCTTCGTCCATGCCTTCCTCTGCTGTGCGGTGGGTCAAGGTCGGCGCTGCTGGCGCTTGATCCGATCCACCAAGCGCTGTGCTTGCCCGCGATCTCGCACCCAGGCCGCGCCAAAGCCCGCGGTGGCCGCGATGCTGCCAACGAGCGCGCCAATTGCAGCACCGAAGGCTCTCGGGTCGAGCGGGACTGTTGCCAGCGTTGCCGCAAGCGTCACGACAATACCCAGGCCGGTGCAAGCGCTCCGGCTGCTCGTCATCCGCCACTTGCCTGCGCCGGCGCGTAGCCGGCGATGTCCTCCAGGCCGAGGCTGAAGAGGTTCAGCAGCTCCGTGTGCCCACAGTTCCCGCAGACTAGCGCCACGCAGGGCATGATGGTGTCCGGGAAGACCGGTCTGTACCCCGGATAGTTGACTCCAGTCCCGATGTTCAGGTTGATGATTCCGTCAGCGACAGTCCAAGCCTTGTGGCGGCACAACGGGCAGTTCCCGGCGAACAACGCCTGCGTGCGCTGCTGGAAGACGCCAAGAATCCGCTGTTGCTGTTCCGTGGTTAGTTTCATTCGTGGCCGACTCCCTTCACCCCGGAAAACACCAGTTGGGCTGCTACCAGAGGGGAAATACCGTGCCGAGGCGCAGAATTGAACTGCGGACACGCGGATTTTCAGTTTTAGAAACTGCGTTCTAATACCTTGCACAGCCGCTCATAGCGCGTCATTACCAGAGGCAGCAAGCCACCGGCGAGCGTTGAGATTCACGGCTTTGCAGCGCCATTGGACCAAGATTGGACCATAAACTCGGCGGCCAGAAGGGCATCGTGGAGATCGTTCGAGCAGTCAGCGACATGCCTGTTGCGAGGCGAAAGTTCACTGAGAACGTTATATTTTGGCTGGCACCTATCGTCATGCCGGTCCTCCTCCAGATAAGAGATACCCCTCATCGTACCTGATCGGCGTCGGCTCCGGGTGGCTCCGCACCGGCCTTAACCGCCACGCTAACCCGTACCAATCCCAAGACGGTTGTCCTCACAACTCGCCGATAGTGCCGACCGGTGATGTGCGGTGCCATTTGACACCACCGCATACGTAACCGGACAGGGATGAGGCGACGGCATCACACAGCGCGACCAGGACCGCCTAGAACGCTTCGTGGGACTCGTGTTTGATACCGAAGGGAGCGTCAAGACTGCCGACGCGACTCTCTATCTCGATCACGGTCTGCTCGCAATACGCCACGGCAAACTCGGCGTCCTGCTTGGTGGCGGGTTCCTTCATGCCGTGGCTACGGATTTTGCGGTCCCAATCAATGGAGATGTCCCCAGCTATTTGCGTATACCTGAAGTGCTCGGCATAGTTTAGTCCGATTGCGCTGAATGTGACGATGTCGATAAGCGGAAACAGCGCCCAGTATAAGGACGAGTCGTTGAGCCTGATCATTCCCGCTGCACGTAAGGTGGAGAGCGCGTAGGACAGACCCGCACCAGACTGCTCGGTAGCTTCCTTATACTGTCCGGTCGCCAGCAGCTCCTCTGCCTTCAGCAAGTACTCGCGGACACCCTCGTGCTCGATCACGTCCGCCATGCTGAGCTGCTCCAAAGTCTGGTCCCACACGAGCGACATCAGATCATTGAGAAAGTCCCGCGTGTGCGTCCGGCAGTCACTCACTTCGTTGTGATCGGGCAACCTTGCCTCATGCTGAGCAGCGTTCCGCAAGCGATGGACGCGCCAGACTTCCAGCACGTGCGGTAGCGCTTGCTGGAACTGTGACTGGATGATGTGCTCAAGCTGCGGTACTAGTGGGTCACGCCGCATTTAGTTGAGGAATATCCTACACTGTCGCAGGTGCGGTGCGCGTGGAGTGCCGTGTGGTGGCAGGAGGAACGGATGGCACGGCGG
>DAIMXP010000160.1:0-8303 GCA_036734945.1 Chloroflexota bacterium | reverse complement strand
CCCCTATCGGACACTCGAATAGGGTGTCAGCCATTATGAGGATCTACACGCCGCACAGCGGGATCGAGGAGAGCTTCCAGTTGCTGCTGGGGCTGCTCGATCCCCAGTTCGCAGCCTGGGCCGGCGATAGCGAGGCAGACCGCCGCCGCCTGCTGCCCTATCTGGTCCAGCGGCGCCGGGCGGACCTGGAGCGCTGGTTGGGCAGCACGACGCCCTTCCCGACCCGCGAAGCGAGCGAGCAGACCTACACGCTGGCGCCGGCCTACACCAGCCTCTACCAGGACGTGCTGGACTACTGCCGGGAGACGGTGCGCGATCCTGCCGGGCTGGGCCGCCAGCAGCAGCGGGTCCGCCACTGGGCGGCTATCGCTATGCTGCGCTGCTTGCTGTCCAGTCCGGCGGCGGCCGTCGCGGTGCTGAGCGGGCGCGCCGGCCGCGCAGCGCTGGATGACGCGGCGACCTTCGAGTCGACGGAAGAGCTGGACGCCGTCTACCGCCCGCAGGTGCTGGACCCGCTGGACGACGAGCGCGCCGGCGACTATGCGCCGACCGCGCCATTGGAGGACGCCGACCCTCACTTGAGCGGCGGGGAGCGCCGCTGCCTGGCAACTTTCCTCCGGCGGGCGGCAGCCCTGGCCGGTCCGCAGGAAGATGCCAAGTTGACCGCCGCAGCGCAGGAAGTGCGCCGCCTGCTGGACGCCGGCTGCCGGCCCATCGTCTTCTGCCGCTTCATCGCCACGGCCAGGTACCTGGCGGAGTGGCTGCCGTCGCTGCTCGGGCAGCCGGACCTCCGCGTGGCGGCCGTCACCGGCGAGATGGGCGACGAGCAACGCAGCCAGCAGGTAGCCGAGCTGGCGACGTCGCCGCGCCGGCTGCTGATCGCCACGGACTGCCTGAGCGAAGGCGTCAACCTGCAGCAGCACTTCGACGCCGTGTTGCACTACGACCTGCCCTGGAATCCCAACCGGCTGGAGCAGCGGGAAGGCCGGGTCGACCGTTTCGGCCAGCCGCGCCCCAGCGTGTTCACGATCGTGCTGTACGGCACCAACAACGAGGTGGATACCGTCGTGCTGGATGTGCTCATCCGCAAGGCGCGCCTGATCCGCAGCCGCCTCGGCGTGTCGGTGCCGGTGCCGCTGGAGGCCGAACAGGTGGTACAGGCGGTCGCGGACAGCGTGCTCTTGCGCCGTCCCGGTCGGGCCCTGCAGATGCGCCTGGACCTGGATGTTCCCCAGGTGAGCGAGCTGCACCGCTCCTGGGACGCTGCTGCCGAGCAGGAGCGGCGCCAGCGCGCCTTTTTCAGCCAGTACGGCATCCAGCCGGCGGAAGTGCAGCGCGAGCTGGCAGCGGCAGACCCCGTGCTGGGCGATGCTTCAACGGTGCAGCGTTTCCTGGCCAACGCCTTGCAGCGCTTCAACGGCCAGTTGCGCGCCACAGCCGGCGCCGGCGTGTTCGAGTTGCAGCCAGGCGACCTGGCGGCGCTGTACCGCGCGGCTGGGGATACGGACTTTCCCCGCCGCGTCGCCTTCGATCAGGTACCCGACACGACGGCGCTGGTGCTGGGGCGCACGCACCCGCTGGTGTCCGCCACCTGTGACGCCATCCTGGGTCGCGCGCTGGCGCCGGAGGGTGACGCCCGCTTCCCGCGCTGCGGGGCGGTCTTCACGCGGGCGGTGCAGCGCCGCACCATCGTCGCGCTGTTGCGTCTGCGCTACCTGCTGCGCGAACAGGCGGAGACCTTCGCCGAAGAAGTCGTGCTGGCCGCCGCCGAGCGGCGCGAGGGCCGGCTCGTCTGGCTGGAACCGCTGGAAGAGGCGGCGCGGGCCCTGCTGGATCAGGCCATCCCGGCTGCCAACATGGACGCGCGCGAGCGCGTTGAGCAGGTGACCTGGGCGCTGGCCTTCCTGCGCCAGCCGGATTGCCTGGCGCCGATCATCGAGGCGCGCAAGCAACGCCTGCAGGAGTCGCATGCGCGCCTGCGCCGGCTCGTGCGCGCCGCCGCACTGACAGTGGCGCCGCGCACGCCGCCGGACCTGCTGGGCCTCTACGTGCTCGTGCCAGTCGGACTGGAAAGGTAAGCGCGCGTGGCCTACAGCACCATCCCGATCGAGGGCGGCTTCCTGCCGGCCGATCTGCTTGACCGCATCGCCACCGGCGACGTAGCAGGCCAGCGCGCGCTGGACTTCAATCTGCGAGAGGGCAGCCGGCCCAGTGACGCCATCCAGAGCGCCTTTTCGCTGGCGCGCTCGCAACTGGAGGAGTTTACCGGCCGCCTTACCCGTTCCCGCGAAAGCGTCACCACCCTGACCCGCCGCCACTGGATGACGCCCTTCCTGGAGTGCCTGGATTTCGACCTGGAGCCGCAACGCGCCGCCCTCGTCGCCGGTGGCGACAGCTTCGCCATCTCCCACCAGATCGGCAGCGGCGCCGAAGCCTCCCCGGTCCATATCGCCGGTTACGGTGAGGACCTGGACAGGCGCGCCGGAGCGCGGCGCAGCCCCCAGGCGTTGGTGCAGGAGTATCTGAACCGTTCCGACGCGCTGTGGGGTCTGGTCACCAACGGCCAGGTGCTGCGGCTGTTGCGGGCGTCGGCGCGCATCGCCCAGCCGGCCTACCTGGAGTTCGACCTGGAGGCGATGCTGCGCGACAACCAGTACAGCGAGTTCGTCCTGCTCTACCGCCTGCTGCACGCCACGCGCTTCCCGCGGACCGGCCAGGCCGCCCACGACTGCTGGCTGGAGCGCTACTACCAGCAGGGAATTGCAGAGGGCGGCCGGGTCCGCGACCACCTGCGCGACGGCGTCGAGGCCGCGCTGGCGGAGTTGGGCAACGGCCTGCTGACCCACCCCGAGAGCCAGGAGTTGCGTGATGAGATCAGGGCGGGCCGGTTGGGCGCCGGCGACTACTACCGGGAACTCTTGCGGCTGATCTACCGGCTGCTCTTCTTGATGGTCGTCGAGGAACGCAAGCTGGTCTTCCCGGCCGGTACGGAGAGTGGCAGCCGGCGGGACGTCTACAGCGACCACTACAGCCTGACCCGCCTGCGCCAGCGCGCCGAGCGCCGTGTCGCCGACGACCGCTATGCCGACCTCTGGCAGGGGCTGTTGCAGACCTTCCGGCTGTTCCGCGACGACGTGCAGGCACAGCAGCTCGGCCTGACAGCGCTGGACGGTGAGCTGTTCGGCGGGCAGGCTTGCCAGCATCTGGAAGCGGCCGCCTGCGCCAACGCTGCGCTGCTACGCGCCATCTTCCGCCTCTCGACCTTTGCTGACGGCGGCGTGCGACGGCGCGTCAACTATGCAGGTCTGGACGTGGAGGAGCTCGGCTCCGTCTATGAGAGCCTGCTGGAGTACCAGCCGCGCCTGGACCTGACGCGCCCCACACCCTTCAGTCTGGAGGCGGGCAGCGAGCGCAAGCAGACCGGCTCCTACTACACGCCGCCGCAACTGGTGCAGGAGCTGATCGAACAGACGCTGGCGCCGGTGCTGACGGAACGCCTGGCTGCCGCGAAAGGCCGCGAGGCGCAGGAAGCTGCATTGCTGGCGCTGCGCGTTTGCGACCCCGCCTCCGGCTCCGGGCACTTCCTGCTGGCGGCGGCCCGGCGCATCGCCCGCACCCTGGCCGAAGTGCGCACCGGCGAGGCCGAGCCGTCGCCCGAGGAATACCGCCGCGCCCTGCGCGATGTCACCCGGCAGTGCCTCTACGCCGTTGACAAGAACCCGCTGGCGGTCGACCTCTGCAAGGTGGCGCTCTGGCTGGAGGGGCACAACGCCGGCTTCGCCCTCAGCTTTCTGGATGGCCACGTCAAGTGCGGCGACAGTCTGGTCGGCGTGTTCGACCTGAACGTCCTGACCACCGGCATCCCCGACGGCGCCTACGCCGCCGTGGCCGGCGACGAGCGCAGCGTCGCCACCGCCCTCAGGAAGCGCAACGCCCGGGAGCGGGAGACCGGCCAGGCCAGCCTGGATGCCTACTTTGGCGCCGCCCTTGACCCGGAGATCGCCACGCAGTTAGCGTCCTTGCTGGCGCGCGAGCAGCGTTCGGCCACCGAGGTGCGCGAGACCCAGGTGCGCTACGAGGCGCTACGCGGGCCGGGCACGGATTGGTGGACGCAGAAGGAGGCTTGCGACCTCTGGACGGCGGCCTTCTTCCTGCCGCTGCAACAGGCGGACGGCACGGGCAACTTCCTGGTCCCCACCACCGCAACGGTCCGGCGCTACCTGGAGCAGCCCGGCGCTGCCTACGGGCCGCTGGTCGCCCTGGCCGTGACCGCATCGCAAGAGCAGTGTTTCTTCCACTGGCCCCTGGAGTTTCCCGACGTGTTTGATCGCGGTGGCTTCGACTGCCTGCTCGGCAATCCGCCCTTCCTCGGCGGCCTGAAGATCAGCGAGCACTTCGGCGACCGCTACCGGAAGTATCTGGGCGCAACCTACCCGCCAGCCGGCATCGCCGACCTCTGCGCGTTCTTTTACCGTCGCGCCTACGCAGCGCTGCGGCCGGCCGGCAACCTGGGTCTGGTGGCGACCAACAGCATCGGCCAGGGTGACAC
Source organism: Chloroflexota bacterium (assembly GCA_036734945.1). Lineage (GTDB taxonomy): Bacteria > Chloroflexota > UBA4733 > UBA4733 > UBA4733 > UBA4733. The sequence continues at coordinate 3,754 of DAIMXP010000160.1, read as the reverse complement.
GCGCGAGGCCGGCCTGGCCGTGCTCCTGAAGGAAGCCGGCACCGTCACCTTCGCCCGCCGCTTCATCAAGTGGCCCGGCATCGCCAGCGTGGAGGTCAACCTGGTCGCGCTGCACATGGGCGCCTGGGACGGCCAGCCTTCGCTTGACGGTGCGCCGGTCCCGACCATCTCCTCACGGCTGGACGACGAGCCGGACCAAGAGCCGGTGCGGCTGAAAGAGAACGCGGGGAAGGCGTTCATAGGTTCCTACGTGCGCGGCATCGGCTTCGTGCTGGAGCCGTGGGAAGCGCAAGCGCTGATTGCCCGCGACCCGCGCAACGCGGAATGCCTGTTCCCTTACCTTGTTGGCGAGGATGTGAACTCGCGGCCCGACCAGTCACCGAGTCGCTGGGTGATCAACTTTCAGAACTGGCCGCTGGAACGAGCGGAGCGTTACCCGGACCTATTGCAGATTCTACGAGAGCGTGTGAAGCCCGAAAGGGAGAAGGCCAAGCAGGGCGCGGATAGAGATACGTGGTGGCGCTTCGCTCGCCTGCGCGGCGAGATGAAAGAGGCAATCGCAGACCTGAGTTCCGTAATTGTCGCCTGTCTTGTCACCGAACATTGGGTTCCGGCGGTCGTCCCGAACGCCTATGTGTTCGCGCACAGGTTGGTTGTATTCTCCATAAGCGACTGGTACAGCTTTGCAGTGTTACAGTCTAACCTTCATGAACTTTGGGCGAGGAAGCATAGCTCCACTTTGGAGAGCCGACTCAACTACCCACCAAGTGACTGCTTCGACAACTTCCCTTTCCCGGTCGTGCCGAGTGATGCGGCGATGGCCGAAGCGGCACGCATCGGGGCGGCCTACCACGAGCACCGCCGGCAAATGATGTTGGAGCGGCAGTTCGGGTTGACCAAGACGTACAACCTGTTCCATCAGCAGCAGTGCGACGATGCTGATGTCGTGACCCTGCGCCATCTGCATGTGGAGGTGGATAACGCCATCCTGGCCTGCTACGAGTGGGGACACGTCGATCTGGAGCACGGCTTCCACCAGAACGAGCGCGGGCAGACACGGTGCGGGATTTCGCCGGGGGCGCGGCGGGAGGTGCTGCGGGCGCTGCTGGCGCTGAATGGGGAGATTGCGGAACGGGAGCGACATGATGGGATGTAGAGGGACGACTTGACAGCCCCGTTCAACTTGCCAGGCCACGGAATGATACTGGTCACAGCTTTGCCTGAGTGAACACGTGGCTAACCAGTACAATGTGACATGCCCGCTGCAACACCCTCCCTCCCGACGATCGATTTTCGGCGCATCAGATCCCACAATGGGAGCCAGCATCGCGGCTTCGAGGAACTTTGCTACCAACTGGTGCATCAAAGTGAATCGGTGCCCAATGGAACGCGTTTTGAGCGCCTTGGTGTACCCGATGGTGGTGTGGAGTTCATCGCTCTCCTGCCGGACGGCGCAGTCTGGGCATGGCAAGCGAAATACCTCTTCACGCTCGATCAGAATAACTTCGGTCAACTCGATGAATCCGTGAAAAGCGCCCTGGCATCCCAGCCCCGGCTTGAGCGCTATACATTCTGTTTGCCGTATGATCGTCCGGCGGGAGCCTCTGGCGAGAGCGCCATGCGACGGTGGCGAACACATCAAGAGACGTGGCAGGGCTGGGCACGAGAAGCGGGACGCGGCAATGTTGATTTCCAGTACAAAGGCGAGTCAGACCTCCTGAGCTTGCTGACCCAGGAACAGCACGCCGGCCGCGCTTTTTACTGGTTCGACGCCACAGTTCTCTCCCGGGATTGGTTCAAGGCGCACCTGGATGAGGCGTTGGCTCATGCCGGACCGCGCTACACCCCAGCCTTGAACATCGAACTGCCCGTCTCATTCATCTTTGAAGGACTCGGGCGAACTCCTGCCTTCAAACAACGGATTCGCGAGCATCTGCGTGATATACGCGATCGACGGGACCACTGTTACTCAGCGAAACAAATGGCAAAAGAGGACCTCGTACTGCATTCGGCTGCGCAAGTGTCAAGGCCGGACTACAATTGGCTCTGGAGCATAAAGTGGGGAGCACGGAGGATAGGGTATGCTGTACCAGAGGGCCGAAGCAAGCGCCGCGACGCGACAACATGGGCTCTGACCACCTCCCCACTTTATGCTCCAGAGCCCTACAATTGACCCATTTGGGCCGGAATGGAAGTGACCCACCCCGGCGTCCATTAGGTGGTGGGCGGTTCAGCTGAGCTGGTTGGGCTCAGGTGGCCGCCCGCGAATAGGCCTGCTTGTTTCTTCTCGCGTAACCGGTAGCTCTCCCCTCGGATGTTGACGACGTGGCTGTGGTGGAGCAGCCGATCCAAGATAGCGGTGGCTATGACGGCGTCGCCAAGGATTTCGCCCCACTCCGCGAAGCCCTTGTTGGCGGTCAGGATGAGGCTGCCGCGTTCGTAGCGCGCAGCGATCAAGGAAAAGAAGGCGGTGGCGGCCAGGCGATCGAAGGGCCAGACACCGAACTCATCAATAATGAGCAGTTTCGGGGCGAGGTAGATGCGCAGGCGGCGCTTCAGGCGCTGCTCGGCCTGGGCGCGGCGCAGGTCTTCCATGAGGTCCTGGGCCCGGACGAAGTAGACGCCGTGCCCTTGCTCGATGGCGCGCAGGCCAAGGGCGACGGCCAGATGCGTTTTGCCGACGCCAGGCGGTCCCAGAAAGAGAATATTGGCGGCCGCCGCCAAGAAGGAGAGGCCGGCCAGGTCCCGCAGCTGGCGAGCGTCGATGGAGGGCTGGAAGGTAAAGTCAAAGTCGTCGAAGGTGCGCCGGAAGGGCAGGTGCGCCAGGCGGGTGCGGGTGCGCAAGTAGCGCTCGCGCCGGATGGTGGTCTCTGCGCCGAGCAAATCAGCCAGGAAGTCGGCGTAGGGCAGCTGCTGGCGGGCGGCAGCCTCCAGCCGGCTGTCCAGGACGGCTGCCGCTTCCGCCAGGCCGAGCTGCTCCAGGCGGGTGCGCGCTTGCTCCAGGGCGATCATCGCCCCGCTCCAGGCCCCGCCACGAGGGCGTCGTAGTCCTGCAAGGGGCGCTGCTGTACTTCGACCGAGGCGAGTTGGACGGCAACCGGTCCCTTGTTCGGTCGGGCGTTGTCCTCGGCGCCGGCCAGACCTTCCCATTGGCCGGGGAGGGTGAAGCGTTGTCCCGGCTGCGTGGCGCGGGGATGGACGGCCAGCCGCTCCTCGCCCACCCACAGTTCCACCACCGTCGCGCCGGCAGCGACCATGACCGTCGTCCCCGCCAGCCGCCAGGAGACCCCGTAACTGCTGCCGTCCCACTGGACGTAGCCATCTCGACCCACCTTGCGGGGATCGCGCAAGAATGGGGTGAGCCTGGCTCCATCCGGCATACCCTGCAGGTGTTGGCGCTCGATCACCAAACGGTCAACGGGACGCTCGTGCGTCGTGCCGTGCAGGCGGGGATTGGCGACACTGCACCCGCTCGCGGGTACCCGCCACTCCCGCGCCTGCCGGTTCAGATCGTCCAGGTCGACAAAGCGCGCTCCCGGCCAGAAGTTGTGCTCCACGTAGCCGACTCCTCGCTCCACCCGCCCCTTCGTTTGGGGCCGGTAGGGTCGGCAGAGCTGGATCGTGAAGCCCAGCCGCCGAGACAGATCAAGGAACGCCGGCGCGTACACGGCCTCGCCGGAGGTAGTGCGCTCCAGGACACGGGTACCCTATCTGTCATGCTGAGGGTGTTGCGGGCTGGGGAGAGGACTTCGGG
>DAIMXP010000159.1:0-8559 GCA_036734945.1 Chloroflexota bacterium | reverse complement strand
CGAGCCCGCCGAGGCGGCCGCCTGATGGACTACAAAAACCTACCCCAGAAAGAGGTGCGTAGGGGGGTGCGCAAACTGAATGGCGAGCGTGGACGAACACTACGCGGCCTATAGGCCTGAGGATAGCGTCCTCGGCGCGATCCGCGTCGAGGGACACGCACCGGAGAACCGCCTCGCGCCGGACGATCTCGGCACCCTCGATCACTACCATACCGGCAGGCGCCGTGCCACGCTTGAGCTTCTGGAGTTGGTGCCAATTCGGGCGGAAGATCGGGTTCTCGACTTGGGAACCGGATTGGGCGGTCCTGCTCGCCTGCTCGCCTCAGCTCGGGGCTGGTGCGTTGTTTGCCTGGCGCATTCGGCCGATTACTGCGCGGGTGCACGCCTCCTTAACCGGCTCACCGTTCTGGACGACCGCATTGCGGTGCAGGAGGGTAGCGCGCTCAACCTTCCGTTTCCGGCGTCGTCATTCGACGTCGTGTGGATGCAGAATGTGGGCATTAACATCGAAGACAAGCCTCGCCACTATGCGGAGATCCATCGGGTTCTGACGCCAGGCGGCAGGTTCGCCTTCCAGGAGATTGCCGCCGGTGATGCGGGCGCGCCCTACTTTCCGGCCCCTTGGGCGACTGACCCCGCCGACAGCTTCCTCGTTCCGGTCGCGTGCCTGCGCTCGAACCTGGAGGAAAGCGGATTCGTTGCCGAATTGTTCGAGGACACCAGCGACGTTGAGCTGAGCCAGCCCCCCGCAGGCACGGCGCAGGGGCCGCTCACGTTAGCAGTGTTGGAGGACAACCGAAATGGAGGACAAGCGAAATGGTGGAACAAGCCGATCAGCGTCCATCGGCCGTGCTCCGGCGTCTTATCTTCGGGTATCGGGTGTCGCAGGCGATCCACGTCGCGGCGACGCTGGGGATCGCCGATCTCCTTAAGGAGGGCGCGCGCACCAGCGACGACCTCGCAGCGGCGACGGGCACCCACCCCGCTACGCTCTACCGCCTGCTCCGCGCCCTCACAAGCGTCGGCGTCTTCCAGGAGGAAAGCGACGGGCGGTTCGCCCTGACCCCGCTAGGCGACGGCCTGCGCTCCGACGCGGCCGCGCCGGTCGCCCCCGCGGCGCACTACATCGGCCGCCCGCACCACTGGCAAATCTGGGGAGACCTGCTGCATAGCGTCCGGACCGGAGAGAATGCCAACCATCACGTCCACGGGATGAGCGGCTGGGAGTATCGCGCTCAGCATCCTGAGGAGGGAGCCGCCTTCGACGCCTGGATGACGAGCAGGCCGCAGCCATCCTGCGGACGTGCCGGCGGGCGATGGGCAGGACGGGGACGCTGCTGGTGGTCGACCGGGTGCTCGGGCCGCCGAATGAGGGCGCCGATCCGGAGTTATCCGACCTGAATATGCTCGTGGGGCCAGGCGGCCAGGAGCGCACGCGCCCGGAGTGGGCCGCCCTCCTGGCGAGCGCAGGATTTCGCCTGGTGGGGGTGACCGCGACCGCGAGCGAGGTGAGCTTGATCGAGGGCGCCCCGGCTTAAAGGAGAAGGCCATGAAAGTTGCCATCGTGGGAGGCGGGATCGGCGGGATGGCCCTGGCCCTGTCGCTCAACGCGGCAGGTATCGACGACGTGGATATCTATGAGTCGGCCCCGACCATCCGGGAGCTTGGGGTTGGCATCAGCGTCCTTCCTCACGCCGTGCGCGAGCTGACCGAGCTGGGTCTCCTCGACGCGCTGTCGGCCGTGGGCATCCCCACGGCCGAGTTCTTCTACTACTCCAAGCTCGGACAACGGATCTGGCGCGAACCCCTTGGAGTTGCCGCCGGCTACCGGTGGCCCCAGTTCTCGATCCACCGGGGGGAGCTCCTTGGGATCCTGTACCGAGCGGTGACAGAGCGTCTCGGCTCGCAGCGCATCCATACCGGTCATCATCTCGTCCGCTTCGGCCAAGACCCGTCCGGCCGCGCGTGGAGCGAGTTTGTCGACCGCGCCACGGATGCGCCCGTCGGTCGGGTCGAGGCGGACCTGCTGGTAGGCTGCGACGGCATCCACTCGACGGTCCGCCGCGCGCTCTATCCGGACGAAGGTCCGCCCAAGTGGAATGGCGTCACGATGTGGCGTGGGGTGACGCTCGGCAAGCCCTTCTTATCCGGTCGCACGATGGTCAATGCCGGGTCGAGCCGGCAGCGAGCGGTGGTCTACCCGATCTCGAAGGCCCAGGAAGAGCGGGGTCAGGCGCTCATCAACTGGGTGGCAACCATCCGTAATGCCGTGACTGGCCCGATGCCCAGCCAGGATTGGACCTACATTGCGCGCCGCGAGGACGTGCTCGCGGCGTTCGCGTCCTTCAGCTTCGACTTCCTCGACGTGCCCGCGCTCATCCGCGGCGCCGAGGTGATCTACCAGTACCCGATGGTGGATCGGGACCCCCTCCCCTCGTGGGACTTCGGGCGGGTGACCTTGCTCGGCGACGCGGCCCATCCGATGCACCCGGTGGGGGGAAACGGAGCCTCGCAGGCGATCCTCGACGCCCGGGTCCTGGCGCGCGAGCTGGCGCTGCAGCCGTCGGTTGAGGCGACGGTGGCGGCCTACGATGCTCAGCGCCGCCCAGCGACGGCCGCCGTGGTGCAGTCGAACCGACGGGCCGGCCCGCATCGGTGTCAGGACCTCGTGGAGGACCGGGCGCCGAGTGGGTTCACCGATCTGTCCGACGTAGTGAGCGAGCAGGAGCTAGAGGAGATCGCCGGGGACTACAAGCGCACCGCCGGGTTCGACATCGATGGCCTGAACAACCGGCCGTCGCTGTCCGTCCGCTGAGCGCCGGCGACCTGGCTTCCCGCCAGCGATGAGGCGCCGGCGCCACGCCGCAAGGCCGTGCGACCTGGTGAGCCGTTCCTGGTCCGGGCGCGATCGCTGGAGGTGATGATGGCCGTGGAAACGCGCAGCCCAACCCGTACCGCACTGTTGACGGCCGCCGCTCGGGCGCTGCATCGTGAAGGACCGCCCCCTATCGGCCACCACTTCCAGTGCGCCTGCCGGACACCATCCGCGATCTCTGCGCCTTACGCGCCTGCGCTACAGTGGCTCGGTCCGTTGGTGATGCGAATCACTGCCCCGTTCATCCTGTTAGTCGAGCGTGCGGTGCGCCAGGTCGAGCCAGGTGGGCCGCTGGTTTTACAGGTTCGTGAGCGTGCGCCGCTTCAACTCCTCCGCCGAAGCGTCCGGCGGGTTCTCCAGGTTCTCGCGGTAGGTGAGCAGTTGGCGATAGGCGGCGTCGAGGTTGGCCTGGCGTTTCTTGTACTCCCAGGCGAAGTGGCCGCGCAGCCAGACGTCGGCGAAACCCTGACCACCGCCGGTCTTCTGGACGCCTTTCTCGAAGGTGTAGAAGGTACCTTCCTGGTCGGCTGCGGCGGGAGCGGGCTGGCCGAGCATCTGGCAGAGGTCGAGGAAGTGCTGCTGGGCGGCGCTGCGCTCGGAGAGTTTGGTGTCCTGCCAGCGGGCGATGAAGTCGGGCAGGGAGAGGGCGGGGGTGGCGACAGGGAAATCGCTGATCGACCTGCCCCCCTCCGCCTGTCCCCTGCGCCGCCGTCAGGGGCAAGTGTACGGAGCGGCGGTGCGGTCCGCAACCACGTTTGCCCAGGGGAGTGCGCCGCAAAGTTTTGTGCCGGATGCTTGGGACCTCCCGGCGACTAAAGTCGCGGGCTAGCACCCACGCTACGCGCGGGTACCCGGCAAAGCCCGCCTTCGCGGGCTGACCGAGTCCGCGCAGGCGGACTTCGCATCGTGTAGCCCGCGACTTCAGTCGCCGGGCGCGGCGGAGACGTCGTTGGCAAGCAGACCGCGCAATACTTTGCGGCGCACTCTGCCCAGGGCGGGGGCTTCCGCCTGGGCTTCCTTGCGCCCGCAGGCGCCAACACGCTCACCGCCCCGTCACCGCCGCCATCGCTGCTGCATATACCACCTTCAACGCCACCCCGTGCTTCCGGGCAGTGGCGGCGCAGTCCTCGTACTCCGGCGCTCGGTTGACCGCCTCGCTTCCCAACAAGCCGACCTTTACGCGGATCGGGCCGTAGGTCGTCTGCGCCACGTCCCAGCGTCGCTCCAGTCGGTCCCGCTGCACCCTGGCTGAGCGTATGCCGAGCGTGCTGGTCTCCCGAAAGAGGGTTTCGCGCAGGGCAGGCGCAGTGGCATGGGCGGTGAGGACGCTGATCTGCACGGCCGGTCGCCCCTTCTTCATGATGATCGGCGTGAGCCAGGCATCCAGCGCGCCGGCTGCGAAGAGTTGCTCCAGCACATAGGTATACAACTCCGGGTTCATATTGTCGATGTTGCAACTGAGCACGAGGAGTTCGTCCTGGAGCACCGGCACGGCATCGGCGACAAGTGCGGCTGCCGGGTTGACGGTTGCGCCAAGTATGAGACGGACGACGTTGGCCTGCGGCAGGTGCTTCTGCCCGGCTCCGTAGCCGGCGGCGCTGATGCGCATCGGTGGCTGGGCGGGTACGGCGACGCCCAGCGTGGCGAGCAGCGCCGCGCCGGTTGGCGTCAAGAGTTCGCCCGCGTCCGGCGTGCCGTAGGTGATCAGGTCGCGCGCCAGCAAGGCGACGGCCGGTGGCGGCACCGGGAGCAGTCCATGGGCGATCGTCACAGTGCCGCCGCCCACGTTGATGGGGCCAACGTGCAGGCGCTCGACCGCCAGCGCGTCGAGGCCGGTGATCACACCGACGATGTCGAACAGCGTGTCCAGCGCGCCGATCTCGTGGAAGTGGACGTCCTCGACGCTGATGCCATGCACGGCGGCTTCGGCAGCGGCGAGCGCGCGCAGCACCCGCGCGGCTCTACCCTGCACGCTGTCCGTCAGGTTGGCAGCGGCCAGGAGGTGCAGCAGGTCTTGCAGATGGCGGAGGGGTTGGTCCCCCGGCAAGGTAAACGAGACCTGGGTGGCGGCGATGCCCTGGCGTTCGACACGTTCGGCGAGTAGTGTCCAGCCGGTGACCGGGAAATGTTGCAGCGTCTCCTGCAGGGCAGCGACCGGCCAGCCCGCATCCAGGACAGCGCCGAGGAGCATGTCGCCGCTGGCGCCGGAAACGCCGTCAACATAGGCGACGGTCACGGCTGGGCTGCCGGCAGATGGTTGATGAGGCTGGCGACGTACCCGGCGCCGAAGCCGTTGTCGATGTTGACGACCGAGACGCCGGAGGCACAGGAATTGAGCATGCCCAGCAACGCCGCCAGCCCGCCGAAGGAGGCGCCGTAGCCGGCGCTGGTCGGCACGGCGATGACCGGCACGCGCACCAGGCCGCCCACCACGCTGGGCAGCGCACCTTCCATACCGGCCACCACCACGATGACGCGGGCGGTTTGCAGCACGTCCTGCCGTGCCAGCAGCCGGTGCAAGCCGGCCACGCCCACGTCGTAGAGCCGCGTCACCATGTTACCCATCACCGTCGCCGTAATGGCCGCCTCTTCCGCGACGGCGAGGTCGGAAGTGCCGGCACTGATTACCGCGATAGGGCCACCCTGCGCCGGCAACGGCTCACCGACGAGGGCGCAGCGCGCCAGCTCGTGGTAGGCGACGGGAGCAAGCGCGGCGGTCAGCGCCTCGGCCGCCGCCGGGCTGATGCGTGTCACGAGCACCGGCACGTTGTGGACGCGCAGCCGGGAGGCGATGCCGACAATCTGCTCCGGCGTCTTGCCCTGGCCGAAGATCACCTCGGGGAACCCCTGGCGCAAGTAGCGATGGTGGTCGACCTGCGCGTAGCCCAGATCCTCAAAAGGCAGCGAGCGTAGCGCCTCCAGGGCATCGTCCGGGCTGCGTTCGCCGTCGCGCACGGCGGTGAGCAGGGCGCGCAGTTGCTCAGGTTCCATGCTCTCCGTCTACTTTGCAGGCTTCGACGATCTGCCGCCAGTCGGGCAGCAGTTGCGGCAACATCTCCCCCGGCGGGGTGCCACCGTAACGCTCACCACCATACCCCACGGCGAGGCGCTGGAGGGCCGGAGCGGCGGTCGGCCAGCAGTACCAGTGCCTGAGCGGCGCGCAGCAGCGCCAACTCCATGGCCTGATCGGCGCCGACGATGACCTGCTGCATCCCCTGGCGCAGCCGCAGCAGCAAGGAGTCGCTGCCGCTGTCGGCGGCTGATGATAGGTCGGCGGTAACCACTGTGCTCCCACGCTGATCGAACGGTCACCCAGGATCATACCGCTCCGTCCGTCGCGTCATATGGTAGGCTGGCCCGACAGCATGGATTCCTGTAGCGCAATTTGTCGTTTCCGAAACGGCTGGGTACGGTGCGATCCGCGCATTGCTGGTGCATCAGGCCGTACAATTCAGGCGGATAGGGCAGCCCGGCGTTGCGCGATAGCGGTGGAGAGTTCACGGTGCACAGTGAGTGGCAATCGCGGCTCGATTTTCTTCTGGTCCTGGTGGCGATCGTCGTCATGACGCTCGTCATCTTTAAGCTGTTGGGGCCGCAAGTGTTTGCCCTCACGCAGTACCTGCTGGCGCGCATCGGCGGCTTCTTCAGTGCTATTAATAGTTTGATCGGTGGCGCACTTGGTACCAAATCGGGATAGCCGGCATTGCTGCGAAGGGGAGGCTTCTGATGTCTGATGCCTCCGGCCTCTTTGCGGAGATCACTCGGCGCGTCGCCTCGGGCGAGACGTTGGCAGTGGCAACGATCGTGGATACGCGCGGCTCGACGCCGCGCGAGGTGGGAGCCAAAATGCTGATCCGCCCCGATGGCGGTATCGTCGGCACCATTGGCGGGGGTTGCGGCGAGGCTGACGTCTGGCGGGCGGCCCTGGATGTCATCGACACCAAACTGCCGATGGTCGTGCAGGTTGACCTCACCGAGGATATGAACCTGCGGACGGAAGCAGTCTGCGGCGGCATCATGCAGATCTTTGTGGAGCCGCGTTACCCGGCGGGCGCCGACGCCGAAGCTGGCGCGCCGCCAGCCGGCGATGGCTATAGTGGCGCCATCGGCGAGGCTCTCCAGCAACGCCAGGCCATTGCGCTGGTGACCGTCGTGCGCGCCTCGCCCTTCCTCCAGCGCGGCGCGCGCTTGCTGGTGACTGACGCGTCGAGCGAAGGCACACTCGGCGCGCTTGCTGTCGATGCCCTTGCCGTTCAGGCGGCGCGTCAGGCCCTGGCCGGCGCCACCGACCGCCCGTTTCGGCTGCCATTGCACGATGCTGCCGGCGCGGAACTGGGTGAAGCCTTCGTGGAACTATATCTGCCGTCGCCGCGTCTCCTCATCCTCGGCGCCGGTCACATCGCTCAGCCGCTGGCGAAGGTCGCCAAGTTGCTCGACTTCGAGGTAGTGGTACTCGACGACCGTGCGGCCTTTGCCAATCGCGCCCGCTTCCCCGACGCCGACGAAGTCCTGGCGGCGGACTTCGCCACGACGCTGGCAACCTACCCGGTCGACCGCCGCACCTCTATCGTTCTGGTGACGCGGGGCCACCAGCAGGACGTTGCCGCCCTGCGGACGCTGGCCTACAGCGATGCCCCCTATATCGGCATGATCGGCAGCAAACGCCGCGTCTGGACGGTGCTCAAGCTGCTGCACGATGAAGGCGTGCCCCCGGAGAAGCTGCTGCGCATCTACGCGCCGATTGGCATTGATGTCGAGGCAGTCACACCGGCGGAGATTGCGGTCGCCATCGGCGCCGAACTGGTCAAGCTGCGCCGGGGCGGTACTGCCGCCTCCCTTTCCGATGCCCCGCGCGAACTGTTCCGCAAACGCCTGGAACGGATGGTCACCGGGGGATCGGCGTCAGCGACCGGCATCGGCGATTACGTGGCGTGATCGGAGGCCGGTCGCTGCAAGACAGCCAGGATGTATCGCGATCCATCTCTGACCTCAGACCCGCTGCCCCGCACCCCCGCGTGACTGCGGTCGTCCTCGCTGCCGGTGAATCCAGCCGACTGGGGGCGTTCAAGCCGCTGCTGCCCTGGCCGGACGAGGACAGCGCCGAGACACTCCTGGGCTATCAGGTCCGCCAGTTGCGCGCCGCGGGCCTTGGGCCGGTAATCGTCGTGACCGGTAACCGTGCCGACGAGGTCGCCGCCGCTGCCTCCGCAGCCGGTGCCGTTGCTGTCCACAATGTGGGTTATCAGTCTGGCAAGGCTGGGTCCGTGCGCCTGGGCGTGGCAGCAGTCCCTGAAGGCATGCTCCTCCTCATCGTTGGCGTCGATCAGCCACGCCCGGCCTGGATCTTCCGGCAGTTGGCGGAGGCGCTGCTCGGCGGCTGCCAGTTGGTTATCCCAACCTACAGCGGACGCCGGGGGCATCCGCTTCTCTTGGCGGCGCATCTGCGGAATGAATTACTGGCGGTGCAGGAGGAGAGCTTGGGGCTAAGAGCGGTCGTGCAACGCCACGCTGCCGCTGTGACCTACGTCGAAATTGGTAGTCCTCTGGTGTTGGTCAACCTCAACACTCAGGAAGATCTAGTGGCGGCACGGCGGCTCCTCGCTGTCCGCACTTCCAGACGGGACTCCCTTCCCTAGGAGGCTGTCTGAGTTGAGATATACTAGCAGGGGGACTGCGTAGCTGCG
>DAIMXP010000158.1:0-8785 GCA_036734945.1 Chloroflexota bacterium | reverse complement strand
CTAACCCGGCGGCCCGGTCGCTGACGCTCCGATCGTCGGAGTACTGGGCGCCACCGCCGGGCTGCAATGTCTTCCCGGAAGGCCCGGCTGAGAGGTAGGCGACGACGACCGGCCGTTCGTCGCCGCGCCCCATTGCCGCAGGTCCCTGCGTCCTGCTTTCTGGGATTCGTCCATAGTCTTGACAAACTCCGTGGGCTAGCCTATAGTGCTTCTTGAACGAAAGGTGGCGCGTCGACGCGGGCGGAAACGTCGCCATCAACCGTGTTCCGTTGATCCTGTAGTGCCATTGGTTCATTGGTGATGTCGCAGCACACGAGGAGAACCGTGCATGACACGTGGTAGTGGCATTGGTCCTGAGCGGTGCGGACTGACCCGTCGCCGGGTGCTGGCCGCCGTCATCCTGCCGGTGAGCACGCTGGCGCTCTTGAGCGCATGCGCCGGCACGACGGCGTGATGCAGTTTCTCAACAGTGGCGGCCATAACGCCCAGCAAGCCTTCTTCGCCGGCAAGGTCGCGATGCGCTGGGATAGCTTCCCGATCGTCCAAACGCTCACGCAGCAGAAAGTCCCCTTCGCGTGGGAGATCACTTACTTTCCCTTGCCGGAGGGTGGACAGCACGCAGACTATGGCGGGGGCTGGGGTCTGGTCATGCCGACAGGCGCGAAGCAGGCGGCGGGGGCCTTCCATTTCTTGGAGTTCCTCTGCCAACCCGATCCCCAGATTCGCTGGGCCGAAGCCTGGGATTCTTTGCCCACGGTCATCGCCGTGGCTCAGTCGCCGGCCTATCTCAAGGGGGATGCCGTGCGTACACTTGCCGTGAACGAGATGCCCAACGCCCGATTCGTGATCGCCGCTCCTGGTGGAGACCAGATTTTGCCGGTGGAACAGAGCGTCAAGGCCTACGTGGTGAGCGGCAAACAGTCGGACAAGAACGCTCTGGTGGCGGCTGTCCAGCAAGCACAAACGTTGCTGGACAATGCCCATAAAGCTTGCACCGTGCAATAGGGGAGTGGAAGCATGTGCAGAGTGGTTTCCTTCTCGGTCCGCTCGTGAACGTCATCTGCATCTGTGTGGATACGTTTCGGGCCGACATCCTCGGTTCCGGCAAGAAGCTGAGTTTCGTCCAGACGCCCAACCTGGACCGCCTGCGGCAGGAGAGCGTGGTGTTCGACCGCGCTTATGGCGAGGCGCAGGCGACCATCCAGATGCGGTTAGGCTTCTTCACCGGCCAGCGCACATTCCCCTACCGCCACAATCCCGGTGGCCGCGGCGTCGCCAACTCCTGCCTCGGTTGGCATCGCATTCCCGACGAGTATCTCACGCTGGCCGACATTCTCTTCGATGCCGGCTACGTGACGGGCTTCGTCTCCGATGTGTTTCACATGTTCAAACCGAATATGAACTTCACGCGCGGCTTCATGCACTGGGACTTCATCCGGGGCCAGGAAGCCGATCCCCTACACTGCGGCCCCCTCTCGGCGGCCGACGTGCGCCGGCATGTCCCGGATGGTGAGGAGGACGATCCCCGCCACGCCGGGCTGCGCCAGTACCTGATCGGTATCCAGGACCGGCGCACGGAGCTGGACTACTTCACGCCCCGTGTGGTCAACGGCGCCATCCGCTTCCTGCAAGACAACTATCGCCGCCCACCCTTCTTCCTGTGGGTAGATAGCTTCGCTCCCCACGAGTACTGGGACCCGCCCACCTACTTCGCCGACCGCTACTTCGCCGATCCAACCGCCAAGGATTTCATCCTGCCGGTGATCGGCCAGGACCGCTCCGGTCAGACCAAGAAGACGGCGGCCGATATTGCGCGCACGAAGGCGCTCTACTACGGTTACGTCACCTTTTTCGACAAGTGGATCGGCGTCTTGCTGGACAAGATCGAGGAGATGGGCCTCTGGGACGACACGCTGGTGCTGTTCCTCTCCGACCACGGCACGGAACTCATGGACAACGGCTTCTTCAGCAAGAACATCCACGGCCCGCGCAACTACAACGCCCAGATCAACTGGCTGCTGCGCCTGCCCGGCCAGGCCCACGCCGGCACGCACGTCGAACCGTTTGTGCTCAACCATGATGTGCCGGCCACGATCCTGGACCTGCTCGGCGTCGATTCGCCGGAGCCGCTGCAGGGCCAAAGCGCCTGGCCGCTTGTGACCGGCAAAGCCGGCGACCTGCACGGCGACACCATTATCACGAGCTGGGTCGAACGCGCTTGCGTGCGTGATCGCGAATGGTGCTACATCATCGACACGATCCGGCCGGGAGCCGAAGCGTTGCTGTTCCACAGCGCCAGCGATCCCTACGAGACACGCGACGTGGCGGCGGAGCAACCGGCAATCGTGCGCGACCGGCGTCGGCAGTTGGAGGCGTTCCTGGGCGCGCCACTCCCCGTCCGCTACGTCCACCAGCCGGACCAGCGCAACATCGTGACGGCGGCACGGCACCTCGACATCCGCCGGCGGTTGGGTCTGCCGACCTAAGATCGATACGGTTTTGACAAGCCGCGACTGGAAGAACAGTGCCGGCGCCTCACTTCACCGAGCAATGGGCGTAGGCCTGGTCCAAGATGCTCTGCAACTTCTGTTGGTCCGTCGCCAGTTCGGCCTCCGGCGTTTGTTGACCGCTGAGCACCGGCTTCTGGATACCCACCTCGACGCCGAGCGTCTGGTCGGAGCCGGGGGCGACGATAACCCACTGGGCGATGCCCGCGTCCTGCACGGCGAGCTTGCGCAGCGGATCGTTCTTCAGGTACGCCGCGGAGTTCGCCACCGCGGTGACCGAGGGCAATGTGTTCCACTCCTCCGTCCAGGCCACCTGCGGTCCGGGCTGGGAGAGGAACTCCAGGTACTGGAAGGCGCCGGCCGCTTGCTTGGCGCCGGTCGGGATGACCAGACTCCAGCCACCCATGTAGTTGGCGCGCTGCCCGTTCGGCGGCAGTGGAAAGTAGCTGGCGCCCCACCGGAATGACACCTTCTTCGTCGCCATGTCGGCGATGGTCGAGTGCGTGTCCCAGCGCATGGCGATTTTACTGGCGAAGAAGCCTTTCAATCTCGGATCGCCCAGCGCCGAGACGTACTTGCTGACGGCGTCATAACCGCCTTCCAGGTCGTAGACCTTCTTGAAGTAGTTGAGCGCGTTGACGGCCTGCGCGTTGCTCAGGGTGATCTTGGTCGCATCGCTATTCGTCTGGTGGCCTCCCTGCTGCCAGTAGGCGACCAACCAGGGCACGCCCCAGTCGCTGGACGGGGACCAGCCGACCTGCTGGAGCGTGGACCCCTGCTGCTTGGTGAGCTTTTGCGCCATGCTGCTGGCGTCGTCCCAGGTGGTAGGGGGCTGCTCCGGGTCGAGCCCGGCTGCCTGGAACAGGTCCTTGTTGTAGTAGAGCAGACCGACGTCGGCACCGGACGGGATGGCGTAAGTCTTCCCGTGGTAGTTCGTGTCGCGCACCAGGCGCGGGAAGAACATGTCTTTGGTGATCACCTTGGACCGGGCGATCATGGGATCCATGGATTGCAGTACGCCGCGACAGGCGTAGGCCTGCGTGACATAGCGGTCGATATAGGAGAGGTCGGGCGGCGTCCCGGCGGCCACGGTGGTCAGCAGCTTCTGCATGAAATCGCCGTACAGGGTGTCGGTATAGGCGATCGTCGGCCCGCCCTGCTGCTCGAACTGGGTGACGAGCGTGGCGCCGACGTGGTCCTTGTAGGGGTAGCCGGCGTTGCTCCAGAAGACGACGGCGTTCGCCTTGTTCGCCGGCGCGCTCGCTGCAGCGGTGCTCGTGGCAAGGGCGCTCGTGCTCGTGGCAAGGGCGCTCGTGCTCGTGGCAAGGGCGCTCGTGCTCGTGGCAAGGGCGCTCGTGCTCGTGGCCGCCGTGCTCGAGTTGCTGGCGGTCGTTGTGCTGGTAACGGCAGGTGTGGTCGTCGCCGTGGAGGCTGGCGCGGCGCCGACGGCACTTGAGGAAGTCCCTACCGCAGTGGAGGACGTCACGTTGCCGCCACAGGCGGCCAGGAGCGCCAGCGCTCCTGTAGCGGTCACGACCCTGGTCAGGGCTCGGCGCCGCGTGAGCAGAGGCAGGCACGGCGGTGCTCGGAATGGGGATTTGTCCATGGCACGTATCTCCTTCACTTTTTAGCTTCCTTGCAAGACCAAGGAGCAGCTATCCGCTCGGACGGTCGTCGCTCGTCGCTCGTCGTCTCGTCACAGTGGGCGCCTCCCTCCTCCAGGGCGTTCAGCCATGCCGGCGCACAACGCGCGGCCATCGTCCCGGCTCACCAGCGAACCGGCAGTCCGCTACGCACCGACTGGAAGGCGGCGAGAGCAAGTCGCGTCGCCCGAGTGCCGTCGGCAACCCTGGCGCCAGTCGTCGGCGCCCGATTGTGTCGCACGCAGTCGACGAACTCGGCCAGTTCCTGGACGAAACCCTCGGGATCTTCGTTCGGGAACTGCGTCTCGGCCTGCACCTCCGCCGGCTCCACGCCCGTGAAGCGGACCCGGTGGCAGCGCTCATAGAGCGTGGCGGTGCGCGCGCCGTCGAAGATCTCGTAGAAGAACTTTGAGGTGTAGGGCGGGGATCCGGCGTCGCCATTGAGCACTGAGGCGACACAGCCGCCAGCGAAGCGGATGACCCCGAAGACGTTGTCGATGACTTCGGCGCCGCGATGCGTGAGCGTCCCACCCGCCGCGTAGATGCTCTCCGGCTCGCCGGACGATGCCAAGTAGTAGAGCAGGTCGAGGTTATGCACCCCCTGCGACAGCACATTCCCGCCGCCGGTGCGCGGGTCTTGCGCCCAGGAGTGGTCGGGCCAGCGGTTGTCCATCATCTGCCCCACCAGGAGTAGCGGTTTCGGCAGTTTCCGGCGCACCTCCTGCACGGCTGGCATGAAGCGCATCTTGAAACCGACCATGAGCTGCACACCCGCGCGGCTGACGGCTGCCTCGACCCGCTCACAGTCTTCAACCGTCAGCGCCAGCGGCTTTTCCACGAAGACGTGCTTGCCCGCCTGTGCCGCGGCGATGGCGAGGGCCGGGTGGGAGTCGTGGTGGGTGCTGATCAGCACGGCATCAATGGCGTCGTCGCGCCAGATGCGCTCGACATCCGTCGTGGCGTAGGCGCCAGGGAACGCTTCCGCGACCGTCTGGGCCGACGACTCCCGCACATCGACGAAGGCTGTCAGGCGGACAGCGGCAAGTTGCCGACTGCGCATGGCGTGCCCACGCCCGTTCCCCCCGCAGCCGATAAGCGCCAGTCGGACCTGGTCGGACATGCTGTTCCTTTCTCTTCAAACCCGGCGCGAAGGACGTAGGTGCTGGTGCAGGAAGCGGAATGTTCCTTCGGCCCAGATGCGATGCGGACCATCGAAGTGTTCCAGCTCGGTGGAGTCGGCAGCGCCCATCCAGGCAAAGACCGCCTGCACGCGAGCAAACTCGCGGTCCACCCAGGTGGTCGGCGTCACGGCGTCGCGCAGGCCGTTCTCCACCATGTAGGGGCGTGGCGCGAAGCGGGTGACCAATTCGGCATGACTGAGCTCGTTCAGCACGTTGAAGGTGAACATGTCGTAGCCCTCGTCCACGGTGAGGTAGGCCGTCGGGCGGATGAGTGGCGGCGTGATCTCCCTGCTGGTGAGCTTGTTCTGCCAGTCGTTGAAGTGACCGGCGGTGAGGACCGCCGCCAGGCGTGGCTCACAGGCGGGTAACCAGACGCTGGCGTGGCCGCCATAAGAGAGACCGTAGAATGCGATATGCTCGGCCAGCACCTCCGGTCGGGACTGCAAGAAGTCGACGATGGCATGCAACTGGGCGACCTCGAAACGGTTGGGTGTGACGCCGAGCGCGTAGGCGTGCTTCACCAGCGCGTCGCGACCGGATGTACCGCCCCAGCCCCAGTTCATGAAAGGAGCAAAGGTGACATAACCCTTGTCAGCCAGCCGCTCGGCGAGACGGTCGTAGATCCAGTTCTCTTCCAGGCCGGCCAGGTAATCGGGGCGGCCACTCAGTCCGTGCTGGCAGATAATCGCTGGGGCCGGCAGGCGGTTCCTGGGTACCAGCAAGTAGCCGGCCACCTCGACGCCCGGCACGCTGTCCAGGAGAACCTCGTAGACGAGGTGTGCCGGGCGCTCCAGCGCCAGTCGCGTGCGCGGTCGGCGATCGGTCGCTTCCGGCAGCGCCGGCCCCATGACGCGCAGCACGCTCTCCGCTACCCGTTGCCGGTAGGCGTCCGGCGTCAACCCCGCCAGCGCGTAGCGCCGCTCCCGGCGGCGGCGGGCCTCCGCATGCTGCGTCTCCAGGAAGGTGATCTTGCTGAGCAGCGCTTGCCGGTAAAGATCGTCGCTGCTCTCGGCGCCGGTGCGGTCTTCGCTACTCGGAGCCGGCTGTGCAACCGCCTGCCGGTGCGCCGTCGTCAGTTGGGCGCTGACGTCCGCCGCCAATTCGTCCGGCGCGGTGCTACCGGTGCGCGTTATCAATCGCTCCCGCGCCCCAGCATGGGGCTGCACGGTGAGCCAGGTCACCGCGCGGCCGAAGGCGGCCGATGGCGTCGGCGCCGGTTCGACGAAGAGTAGATCGCTCTGCTCGGCCATGGCGAGCAAGGTCAGCGCGTCAAAGTCACGGTGGAAACCCCAGAGCGTATTGACGCGCGTGTCCTCCTCCTGGTGGTCCAGTGCTTCGACCCCAGTATCGAGCAGGAGCAGATCGAACAGGCTGGGGTGGAGCGCGGCGGCGATCACGCCGGGGAGCAGGTGGCGCCCCCGCCCGTCAAGGGCGACCGGCAATGGCCGGTCGGCGGCATCATTGGCGAGGCAACGGACCACCGTCTGCAGTTCACTCGCCTGGGAGCCGGCGAGGCTGCCGCCGAGGATGAAGGACATGAGGTGGAGCAACTCGTCGTCGGTAAAGCGCCACCACTTGCGGTCGTTCTCCTCCTCGGCAAAGCTGCGCTCGGCGCGAGCCAGAAAGGGCTGGATCACCCGCAGCCCCTGGGCGCGATAGGCGTCAACCAACGGCCGGCTCTGGTCAGGCGCCGTTTCCGCCAGTACGACGACGCCACGCGGCGGTTGCGCTGTCGGTTCCCAGCACCGCCCCGTGAAGAGCAGACCCGGCTGCAGTTCCAGGCGATAGCCCATCGCCTCGCCGGGTAGGCGCGTCAGTGTGCTGCCGGTCACATCAATAGGCAGCAGGTGAGCGCCGCAACACTGGGTCAGCAAGGCGCGGCGTTCCTCCAGCCAGGCCGGCGACATTTGCCGCTCCGCATCGCGCTCGGCGGTAGCCTGCACTAATGCCCGCCGCAGCCAGGCGAGCGTCTGCTGGTGCTGTAATGGATACCGATCGGTGAAGTGCGACGTCCACGTCGCCACCAGCGGCTGCGTGCCTGGTAATGATGCCACCATAGTCGCCGCTCCTTGGGGATCGGGATTTCGGGAACCGGTCGATTGCCAGGAGTATACGGCGGAGACGACACTTTGTCAAGAGCGTGAAAGAAGCTGCGGACCCCGCCCGACTTGACAAGCGCCCGAGATTCGTCTATTTTCTGGATAAAGTGGGGGTACAGGGGGCAGTGTGACGCAAACCGAGCCGATTGCGGACGTGACGGTCTACACCGTGCGCGCTCCGATACGCGCAGTGTTACAGTTCCCGCGCGGCGCAGTCGCCACGGCATCCGGCGCCATGCACGTCTTTGTGCGCGTCCGTGACACCGCTGGGCGGACAGGCTGGGGAGAGGCACGCCCCAGCCCGCGCTGGAGCGACGAGACGGTGGAGACCGTCACCGGCACCATCCGCGACTATCTCGCGCCCGCCCTTATCGGCTGCCTGCCATGGGACTTCGCCGGCATCCACGCGGCAATGGACGCCGTGATTGCCCCCGGCCGCACCCGCGGCCAACCAATTGCCAAGTCGGCACTGGATATGGCCGTTCACGACTTGCTCGGCCATCAGTTAGCAGTGAGCCTGCCAGCCCTCTTCGGGAGGGCAGCGGCCGGACGCATCCCCCTCTGCTGGGTGGTCAGCGCCGACACCGCCGATGCCGCCACACAGCAGGCTGCAGACGGATGGACCGCCGGCTACCGCGGCTTCAAGGTGAAGATCGGCGTACATCCCACCGCGGATCTGGACCTGGTGGCGGCAGTGCGTGCCGTCGCTCCGACGGCTTACCTCTGGGTGGATGCCAACCAGGCCTACGACGTGGCAACGGCGCGCCAGCGCTGTCGCGCGCTGGCAAAGCTGGGCGTTGATGTCTTTGAACAGCCGACGCCGGCACGGGACATCCTGGCGCTGCGCCGCCTGTGCGCCGATGGCGGCGTGCCGATTGCCGTCGACGAGTCGGTATTCTCGGCGACTGATCTCCTCCAGTTGCTGCACATGGAGGCGCTGGACATCCTTGTCGTGAAAGTGAGCAAGCTCGGCGGACTGTGGCCGGCGCGCCGCTGCCTCGATCTGGCCGAGGAGGCCGGCATCGGCATCCTCGGCAGTAGCCTGACCGAGAGCGGTCTGGGCGCGGCGGCCAGTGCGGCCTTATTCGGCGCCTATACCCTGGCCGGCCCAGCGGATATCAACGGGTCGCAGTTCTTGCAGCCCTCGCCCGACGTGCCGGCCTGCCCGGTTGTAGACGGCATGCTTGTTGTCCCGACCGGGCAGGGCATCGGCATCCCAGGCCCCCTGAGCTTGCTACCGTAGCCGGCGCATCACTGGCTGGCCGCTTGCCGGCGCAGGAAGGCGAGGTCGTCACCTGTTTGGGCGAGCAGGTCCGGAACGGCCAGACTGCGCCAGCTGCCGCGCCCCTGATATT
>DAIMXP010000157.1:0-8828 GCA_036734945.1 Chloroflexota bacterium | reverse complement strand
CTCCGCGCCTGCCCGGCACGGCTGCCCCCCATTGCATCGGATACTCTACTGGCGTCTCAGCTATTATGAGGATGAACACGCCGGCGCAGGTGGTCGACCAGCTCCCGCAGATCCACGTCAGCCACCGCGAGGTGGCCCTGGTTGATGCCGTGGAAGGTGAGAATTGTCCAGCGGCCGGCCGCGGCGGCGCGTTCGGCCAGGCCGACCAGCTCCGCTTCTGGACCGCGCAGGGCGTATCGCCGCCTGGTATGCGGACGATATCGGATTGCACCACGTGGCGGCGGACGCTCGCCGCCCCCACCTCCATCGGGCGGTCTCAAGTGATTTCGCCTCGCTGGTCCGGAGCACAACATTGTGAAACTGCCGATTCGTCCAGGATATTGACAAACCTGCTACTCAGTCGTAGACTGCAGTCGGTCCATTCGGGGTCCGCGATCTGGTTCGTATGCAATCACCACCAGTAGGCCAGTAGGGAGGACGTCCATGACTGTAGCCAGGCGAGCACTTTCATATTCGCTTTCTCGCCGCCGCCTGCTCACCGGTGCCGCGACGACTGCCGGGGCCGCGGTGTTCCTTGCGGCCTGTGGCGGCACGAGTGCCGCGACGTCTGCCGTATCATTGAGCGCGGCTGCGCCCCGTGTGCCGACGACTGCCCCGACGCCACCGGCCGCGCAACCAGCCGGCAAGAGCGTGGCGGTCGTGCTCCTCTACGTCGCTGATCCGGGCGAGAAGGAAGAGCACGTCCAGTGGATGCAGCGCTACCACGAGCTGCACCCCGACGTCACCATCGACGGCACACTGCTGCCCGAGGACAACGCCTTTTACGACAAGATCACGGCGATGGTCGCCGGGGGTACGCCGCCGGACCTCTCCTACGTCCATCCCGCCTACCTGGCCGGCTTCGCCGCCAAGGGGCTGCTCGCCCCCATCGAGCCGTTCGCCGCGCAGGACAAGACGGCGAACATCCCCGACTTCTACCAGACGACGCTGGATTACTTTCTGTACAAGGGCAAGTACTACGGGCTGCCCTATTACTCTGGACCATCGGTCACCTACTTCAATAGGACGCTGTTTCAGAAGCAGGGCGTGAAAACACCGGACATCTACGACCAGGAAGGCAACTGGACCTGGGAGACACTGCTGGAGGTGGCGCAGAAGCTCACGCAAGGTAGCGATCCGAGCACGAAGACCTTCGGCTACGGCGGCACCTCGTCCTCCCTGCACTGGATGAACGTGGCTATCTGGGGGAACGGCGGGGCGGTATGGGACGAGCAGATGACGACGATGCTGCTCGACCAGACGCCGGCGGTGGACGCCGTCCAGTTCCAGGCGGACCTCAGCGCCAAATACCGCGTCGTGGGCGGGAACTTCGTTAAAGACAACCAGGCGGTCTCGTACGGCATCCGCGGCGACGTGCCCGGTTTCAAGGATGTCCACTTCGATATCGGCCTCGCGGGGCTGCCCAAGGGCGTCAAAGGCCGCTTCTGCCGGAACGGCCCCAATGCCTTCCCACTCTACCAGGCCGCCAAGCACCAGGAGGAAGCCTGGGGCTATGCCAACTGGGTGACGCAGAAGGAGGCGCAGGTCATCGGCTTTGCCCTGAAGCGGTCCGTGCCCTCGCGGCAGTCGATCGCTGCGTCGGTGGAGTTCAAGCAGTCACTCTATCCCTGGGAGAGCGCGGCAGTCTATAGCGAAGCCTCCGACCGCGTGGTCGGCTTCCCGGAGCCCAGCACCTACAACGACATCAATAAAGCCTTCGGCGCGGCCTACAAACAGGTGGCGGCCGGCACCACGACGGCCTTCGACGCCATCAAGGGGGCCATGCCGGCCATGAACGCCGCGCTCGCCAAGAAGGCGTAGTGATGGCGTCTCCCCGATCTGACCTGGAACCGGCCTGGCAGTTGCGGCCGGCCCGGCCAGAGGATGCCGAGCGTTGCGCCGCGCTGGCCGTGGCCGCCTGGGAGCGCATCCACGACTCCTATCGGACTATCCTCGGCGCTGCGCTGCACGACTTCCTGTTCCCAACGTGGCAAGGAGACAAGGCGGCCGCGGTCACCGCAGTGGTACGCGAGCACCCGGAGCGGGCGCTGGTGGCGACAGTACCGGAAGGCGTCGTCGGGTTTGTCACCTTCCGGCTGGATGCCGAGCGTGAGGTTGGGGAGATCGGCAACAACGCGGTGGACCCGGCCTGGCAGGGACGCGGCATTGCCGTGGCCATGTATCGGGCCGTGTTGGAGCGCATGCGAGGCGCCGGGATGTGCGCGGCGAAGGTCACGACTGGGTGGGACGAGGGCCACGCTCCGGCCCGGGCGGCCTATACCAGGGCGGGCTTCCGGCTGGGTCTACCCAGCGTGACGTATTACCAGGACCTGTCATAGCCGTTATGCCGTATGGCAAACAGATCGCCGGCGCGTTACCCGCGTGGGGTGCAACCTGCACAAGGTCTGCGGCACGATGCTCCTGGGTGAGGAGACGCTCTGGTCTCGGTTGAGAAGCGGACCGACCTTCCGTCTACCGGCGACACTGCAGGATCATGGCGGCCTGGATCCCAACGAGGACCTCACGAACGCCATTACTGATGTGAAAGCCTGAGCAGGCGCGGCCAACACTGCGGGTTGCCTCACTGCCGGCCGTCGCGCCATTGCGTTACAGAGGTTAGCCTAACGTCAGCAAGGTGGGTAGACTCTTTGTGGCGCAGACGATCTTAGTACAGCACGAACGAAGGGCGGCAAACGGCCTTGGTACAGCAAGCGGCTGATCACGAACCACGATGGAGCGCATAGGGTTGACGGTCGTTCCGGGGCGTCGCCAACTGGAGGATGTGCGCGCCACCAATCGGGCGCTGCTGCTCGCGCTCGCCCGCGACCTGCGCGTGACGACCTGTCCTGCCCTGGCGGAGCGGTCCGGCCTGAGCCGGGCGACCGCCTACGTGATCGTCGATGAGTTGCAGCGCGCTGGTGTCCTGGTCGAAGCCGGTACGGGCAAATCAAACGGGGGGCGACGACCGCAACTCTTGCGCTTTGAGCCGCGAGCGCGCTTTGCCATCGGTGTGGAGATGGGCGAGCGAGACTTGCACACGGTGCTGACTGACCTGGATGGCACGGTGCTGCACCGCGAGGTGACCGTGGCGCAAGGGACGACGCCCCCACCGGTGCTGGATGCCGCCACCGAGAGTATCGCTCGCCTCATGGACAAGGTACCGCAACACCAGGTACTGGGCATCGGCTTTGCCGCCCCCGGCCTCGTGGACATTGAGAGCGGCGTGGTCCACACGGCCGTTGGCTACGACTGGGGTGAGGTGCCGCTGGCGGCCTTGCTGCGGGAGCGTACCGGCCTGCCGGTCTATGTAGCCAACCGCAGCAAGGCGGCGGCGCTGGGGGAGTTCTACAGCGGAGCAGGAGTCGGCGCCCGGTTGCTCGTCTATATCTATGTCGGACGCGGCATCGCGGCCGGCATTGTGCGCGATGGCAAGCTCGAAACAGGAGTAAACTCCAGCGCGGGCGAAATCGGTCACATCACGATCGAGCCATCGGGCAGCCTGTGCGATTGCGGCAATCGCGGCTGCCTGCACACGCTGGCGGCCGGCGCTGTGCTGCTGGCCCAGGCGCGGGCGCAACTACGCGAGGAAGGTGGGGAGTTGCTGCGTGCGCGCTGCTGCGGCGACCCTGAACGCCTGACCACCGTGCAACTGGCGGAGGCGGCGCGCGATGGGGATACCATTGCGGCGCCGCTGGTCCGGGAAAGCGGGCGTTACCTGGGGATCGCCGCTGCCACGGTCATCAACCTGTTCAATCCCGACCGGCTGATCCTGGGCGGGCCGCTTGCCGCGGCCGGCTCCCTTTTTGTGGACGCCGTCAGCGATGAAGCGCGCCGCCGTGCCCTAGCCGTGCCCTTTGCCGCCGTGCAGATCTGTCCGAGTGTACTAGGCAGCGACGCCGGAGCCATCGGCGCTGCCGCCCTCGTCCTGGGCCGGGCATCGGACTTGCTCGTCAACGATGAACTGCACGATGCGCCCAAATAGCGTCGTCGCCGCGTCTGGCGGTAGTCGGCAGCATACAGGCCCGCTTGCGCCGCCGCCGGCCTGTGCTACAGTCGAACGGCGTGCAATACGCGTGTGGCGAACGACAACGCCGCATCGTTCTACATCAGTGGAGAAGGAGGAGACATGGCGGACAGCGACCTTGGCGTAGCGATTCAAGGCGCGGGCTGGGTATCGACGGAGCACATCCGCGCGTACCAGAAGAACCCGCATACCCGCGTCGTTGCCATCGGCAGCCGCACCCGTGAGGGCGCCGCGCGCAAGGCGCGGGAGTTTGGTCTCGATGTACCGGTCTTCGATCGATACGAGGACCTGCTGGCTCAGCCGGGTGTGGACGTCGTCTCGATCTGCACGCCACCACAGCGGCATTGCGAGGAGACGGTGGTGGCAGCACAAGCAGGCAAGCACATCCTGATCGAGAAGCCGGTAGCGACGAACCCGGAAGACCTGCAGCGCATGCATCAGGCAGTGCGCCAGGCCGGCGTGCGCACTGTCGTCAGTTTCGTGTTGCGCTGGAATCTCGCCGTCCAGAACATCAAGGCGCTCGCCGCCTCCGGGGCCTTCGGCACCACCTTCCTTGTCCAGACGGACTACTGGCACAACCTGGAACAGGCCGGTCTAGCCGGCCATGGCGGTGGCGTCAGTGCCATGTTGAGCGGCGGCTGTCACGCTGTCGACTTGGCCAGGTACCTCATGGATAGTGACATCGAAGAAGTGACAGCGCTGAGTTGGTCGCCGCCGACAGCGGAGGGCGTCAGTAGCCACGTGGGCGCCGCCAACACCGTGGTGCTCGTTCGCTTTGCTAATGGCATGGGGAAGGTATCCGCTTGCAGTTCGCAGTGGATGCCCTACAACTTCAACATTGACCTGTTTGGTACGGATGGAGTGATACGCGGCAACCGCCTCTACACCCGCCAGCTTCCCGGCCTGACCGGCTTCGCCGAGCTACCTACCATCCTGCCGGACAATGGCGACGTTGCCCATCACCCCTTCCAGGGAGAGATCGACCACTTTGTCGACTGCATCCTGTCCGGCCGGGAGTCACACGTCAACCTGGCGGACGCCGTCAACACGCACGAGGCCTGTTTCGCGGCGGATATGAGCGCCGAACAGGGCGGCAAGTCCATCAAGCTGCCGCTGGCCTAGCGCGACGTTGCTGGCAAAGGAGGTCCCGGCCGTCGCACCGTCGCACGGCCGGCTTGACCGTGCCCCCCCACTTTTTCTATACTTCTATCCAGTCGCTGCGGCCTACCGTCATGGGGCGGGAGCCGGCCCTGGCCAGTATCGTCGCGGGCAAGTCCGAAGTCGCTGCCACACTGCAGGGCGTCCAGCCACTGCTGCAAGGTCTCATCGACCAGTCACCAAAGTAAAAGGGAGAACAATGCACACGACACCCCTTCCGTTGGGAGTACACACGCTGCCCTATCGCAGGGAGCCGTTGCAGCGGGCACTCCAGGGGATTGCCCAGAGCGGCTATCGTGTGGTCAGCCTCTGGACGGACCATGCAGGCAGCCCGATCATCCCGCTCGACCCGACACCGGCGCAGACAGCGGCGCTACAAGGGATGATTACCGGCTTCGGCCTCACACCCGTCGCCATGTTCGCCCGGCGCGGAGCGATGGAGCAGATGGAGCCCTTGCGGTCCGACCTCGACCTTTGCGCAGCACTCGGCATGCCGCTGCTGCAAGCGGCCGGTCCCTGGCCCTTCGTCAGCGCCGATAAACGCAAGGGTGAGATGCGCTGGTACGGCGAGATCGAACGCTTGCTGCGTCACCTGGCGGCGGCAGCGCCGGAAGCAGAGCGCCGCGGCGTCACCATTGTGCTGAAGCCGCATCGCGGCGCCACGGCCACCGGCGCTGATCTGGTGGACGTCATTGGACGCATCGGTTCCCCAGCCGTGCGCGCCTGCTGGGATGCCGGCAACGTGCGCTTCTACGAAGGGCTGAACTCCGAGGACGATCTGGAACAGTCCGGCGTGGCGCCGCTCGTCAAGAGCGTCTGCATCAAGGATCAGCGCGGCGGACAGGGCGTGGCCGACTTCCCGATCCCCGGTGAGGGCGACGTCGACCACCCCCGGATGCTGCACATCCTGACTGCGGCCGGCTTCTCCGGCCCGCTCTTGATCGAGCGGGTTGACGATCAGCCGACGGCGGAGGCGATCGACGCCGCCCTCACCCGTGCCCACGCCTTTCTGGCGCCACTGGTAGGCGAGGAAGGAGGGGCGACCCTTGCCGGCGCTTAAGATCGCGGTCGTCGGCGCTGGCGCGCGTGCTCAGGCGCACTTGAGCACCATCGGCCAGTTACACGACCTCTTCACCCTGACCGGCATCGCCGATGCCGACGGCCAACGCCGCGAGTCGGTGGCGGCCCAACACGGCGTGCCCGGCTTCGCCACCGTCGACGCGTTGCTCGACAGCACCCGCCCCGATCTGCTGTTCGTGATCGTCCCGCCGGACGGCCATCACGTGATGACAGAGGCGGCGGCGCGCCGGGGCGTCCACGTCATCAGCGAGGTGCCGATCGCCCCGACTATGGCGATGGCCGACGCCATGATCGGCACAGCACGCCGTCACCACATCAAGCTCGAGGTTGCCGAGAACGTCTGGCGCTGGCCCGCCGAACGCCTCAAGCGCCGGATCGTGGAGGAAGGGCTGATTGGCCGGGTGACGCAGGTCCATCTCTGGTACACCTCCGGCTCCTACCACGGTCTGAGCGCCGTCCGCAACGTCATAAAGGCCGAGCCAACGCGGGCGCTCGGCGTGGCGCGGGACGTGGAAGGGCCGGAGCGTCTGGATCTCATGGGGCAACCCAACCGCATCCATCCCTGGGAGTTGGGGGTGATCGAGTTTGCCGATGGCGCGACCTGCGTCTACCAGCAACCCGTCCACCGCGCGCGCGGCAATTACTGGGAGATCGTCGGCACCGACGGCTACATCGCAGGCAACGAGCTGGTGATCGAACGTGGTGAGCGTCGCCGTCACGCCATCGAATCGGTCATGGAGGAACAGGGCGGCGCCCAGGTTCTGGTCGCGGTGCGGGTTGCCACCGACCCTCCCCTGGTATGGGAGAATCCCTACCGCCGCTATGGCCTGGCTGCGCCGGACGATGTGGCCCGTGCCGATGTGCTGGCCGGCATGTATATGGCCATCACGCAGGCAACGGAGCCGGCGTACGGCGGTCAGCAGGCCCGCCTGGATCAGGAGGTGCTGCTGGCGCTCCGCGAATCGGCACGTCTCAACTCAACCTGGATCGACCTGCCGCTCCGTGCCCAGACCGGCCTGGAGCGGACCATTCACGACACCTATCGTGCCAAATATGGACGCGACCCGCTGGCAGAAATCGCTACGCTGGTGGCGACCGCGTATCCCCGGCAGGGAGTCAGCCAGTACCTGCACGATACCGGCGCCGACAGCCGCTGCTGAGGGAGCGGGCCAAGCGGCGCATGTACCAACTCTCGGTCAGTATCTGCTCTGCCGGGCGGGACAGGACGCCAACGGTTGGAGACTTCGTAGCTCACCACCTGATCCGACGCCGTCATCGCCTTCGCTGACCGCGGCAGCTGGGCAGCCGTGCCGACAGACATTCCTCGTCGGCGCGCCGCTATCGAATCGTCCCGCGAGCGGCGATCGGCAAGATCGCCTCGACCTTACCGTCGCGGTGCGCTGCCAGGTAGTCGTGCAGGTTGGTCGTGCCGCAGGCGTGGTTGGGGATGATCCGCAGCTTCTCGCCTACCTTGGGCCGCCGCTCGCTCTGATCGGTTGCCAGGACACCATGCTCCTCGTTCATGTGATGCAGGAACACGTCCGGGTATTCGAGCACGTGGCCGTTGTGCCCATCAGTCTGCAGCGCGTCGTTGGTGAAGGTCTTTGAGCCGCCATCGACGGTCGCCCAGCCAGGCGAGGCTGTGCTGACCACGGTGACGAGCACCTGCATGGCGCATTGCTCCAGACGCGCGGCGCCTCTCCGCACGCAGTTCATGTCGTTGTAGGCGTAGGTGCCGGAGCGGTGCTCGGTCAACCCCGCTGCTTTAGCGCGTTGCTGCGCCCCCGTGCCACCACCGCTCACGATCTTCGGCGGCAGTCCGGCTCGCTCGAGCTGCTCGCGCGCTTCCAGCAGGATTGGGATGACGTGCTCCGTCGTCGGGTAGCACATGAGGCCCGTAAATTCGAGGCCGGGCAGCTCTCCAATCCGGCGCGCCAGCGCCACCGCCTCGCTAGCGGTCGGCACGCCCGCTCGGTGACCGCCCGCGTCAATCTCGACGACGAGTGGCACCCGCACGCCTTCATCCGCCGCCGCCTGGGAGATCCCCTGGATCGTCTCCTGGCTGTCCACCGCCGCGCTGGCGCGGGTCAGGCGCTGCAGACGTGCCAGGCGCTCGACTTTGGACCGGCCAACGATGTTGAAGGCGATGAGGATGTCGGCGAAGCCGGCCAGGGCGAAGACCTCGGCCTCCCCCACCTTCTGGCAACAGATGCCGATGGCGCCGGCTGCGAGCTGCTTGCGGCCGAACGCCGGGATCTTGTGCGTCTTGATGTGCGGCCGACTGTTGATGCCCATAGCTGTCAGTTCCGCTTGCAGGCGGCGGATATTGTCTTCCAACACCGTGAGATCGACGAGCATGATGGGCGTATCGAGTTCGCTGATATGCATCCAGGACTCCTTCGCAGCGCGTGTGGGCCGTCACCTCCCGCACGAGTAGCATACTCCAAACTGTCCGCACCACAGCGGGACCAACGAAGTGCGCCACAGATTATCGCGCCGTTAGGTTGTTTGGGTGCGGCGGCAGATA
>DAIMXP010000156.1:0-9141 GCA_036734945.1 Chloroflexota bacterium | reverse complement strand
CGCCGAGCCTTCGCACCAGGAGGGACGGCGCGACCAGCGCCACTGCGCCGTTGAACAGCCGAGTGCCCGCCAGCGCCATACGCGCATAGTCCTGCGTTCGGGATGACTGTAGGAGTTCCATGCCAGCTTCTCCCCATTGTTTAGGCGTCATCTCTGCGACACCATACGCTAATGGACCGGCGCTGTCAAGGTCGCTTGCTCAGCGGCGGATAGGGCGCTCGGCGCTCACGCACCGGCCGCGAGCGGTGTGAATAGGCCGCGGCCGGCAAAGCCGGTAAGGTAGTCGAGGGCATCGACGAAGGAGCTGGCCTTTGATCTGGAGCCCTGAGCTACTTCGTTGGTGTCGTCAGGTTCACCGTCACGTCACTGCTGAACAGCGCATCCGGACGGTAGATCAACTGTTCCGGGGCCACGCCGTCCTTGACTTGGAACACGAACCCTCCCTCAACGTGCCCCCCAGACGGAGCCGTCGCGTCATTGAGGGGCGTTGACCAGTAATCCTCTCTCGTTTCCGCTAACTCAGGCGGCCTCGCGGGCTGGGAGGCAGCGGCATAACTCAGCACGCTCCCCGCGAGCAAGGAGAGCTCGGGGAGCCGCGGACAGGCCCGTCTCCGCCAAGCCCGGAATGAGCGCCCCCCGCGTCGCCAGCAAGCGCCCACCGGGTGCCCCCTGGGCGCGCATCCACAGCACCTCGACCAACCCCAGGTTCGTCCCAATCGGCACGGTCTTGACTACGGCACACAGCAACGTCACCACTCGGTACACTGCATCCGGCATCCGGCGGCTCCTTCCGGCGAGTCACAGTTATGAGTGCCTAGACTCTACCGGATCGCTGCCGCCGGTTCGCCGTCTCCTCCTCAGTTAGCGGAAACTAGAGATCTCAGAATTTGTTGGGAATGTGGGAAGCGACAGAAGACGCATCCTCCTCCTCCTCCTGACTGCCCGTGACGCCACGGAGGACACGGTACGTGGGCTCACCGTCGGGGGCGACGACTACGTCACCAAGCCCTTCAGCATCGAAGAGGTTGTCGCTCGCGTGCGCGCGGTCCTGCGCCGGAAGCACGGGGACGTTGAGCAGCGGCACGTCCTGCGCTTACCCTTCCATCCCCTCCACCGGCCAGCGACCGACGGTCTGTACACGCCCATCGAGCGCGCGGAAGCGCGCCGTCAGGCCCTGGCGTGTCACCCATTCCGGGCCGGCTTCACCCATCAGCCAGGCCACTTTCGCGGCAACCTCTGCTGCGACGCAGGTGCGGGCGGCGACCGTCACGATGCGCCAGGGGCTGGCGCCGGGCCGGCCGGTGTGCGGGTCGATCAGGTGGTGCATGGGCTGTCCGCCTCGTTGCCACTGCCGCCGACCGAGACCGGATGTGGCCAGGGCGCCACCGTGCAGGAGTACTGTGGTCTCCGGTTCGTCGTTCGCCGCCGCCGCCACGTCGCAACGCCAACCGCCTTCCGGTGGCGGCCCTCTCACCGCCAGATCACCGCCGGCGCTGACCAGGACGCCGCCCGCTGTCGGGAGGTCACGCAGCGCATAGTCGACGGCGAAGCCTTTGCCGATGCCGCCGAAGTCCAGCCGCACGTCGCGCGGCAACAGCAGGATGCCGCTCGGCCGGTCGAAGTGGATGAAGGGCCATTGGCCGGCCGGTCGGAAAGGTCGATCCTTGCCGGGACCGTCGCGCTCCAGCAGTTCGATGCTGCGATCGTAGCCGGCGGCCTCCAGCGCGTCGCGCACTGTGGGATCGAACCAGCCGTTGGTTGATGCGGCTGCCTGCAGGGCCAGCTCTAACACTTCCCCGAAGAGAGGGGAGACCAGCCACGGCCGGTTGGGATCGCTGTCAATCCGGGAGAGTTCACTATCCGGGCGGAAGCGGCTGAGCGCTCGATCGACGTCTTGCAGGCGGGCGTAGACGCGAGGAATGACGGTGGCCAGGCTGTCCGGCTCCACCGTGCCCACCAGAATCGTGGCGCCCAGGGCCTGGAACTCGCCGTGGGCGGGTGACGTACAGATCAGTAATATCCTCTCCCGGATGGTGGCCCGCTCAGGATGCCGTTTGCAGTGCCGGCTGCGCTGAGGCGACCGTCCGCACGGTAGGCAGGACCACGGTCACCGTCGTCCCCACGCCGAGCGTGCTGGTGATTTCCACGGTACCACCGTGGTTCTCCACGATCGCCTGCACGATGGCGAGGCCGAGGCCGAGGCCGCCGCCGCCCTGGCGTTCGCGGGCCTGGTCGGCGCGGTAGAAGCGATCAAAGATACGCGGCAAATGGTCGGGCGAGATGCCTTCGCCGGTATCCGTCACGGCAAGGCGCGCCTGCCCGCGCTGGTCAGCGTCCTGGCTGCTGCAGACGCTCAGGGTGATCGTGCCGGACGGCGCCATGTGGGCACGGGCGTTGGTGACGAGGTTGAGCAGCACCTGATGCAGGCGGTCGGCGTCGGCCAGCACGGTGACGGGGGCATTCGGTACTTCCAGTTGCACAGCCATGTCCGGCGCCAGCAGCCGCGTCTCTTCGACCACCTGTTCGGCCAGCGTGCGGATATCGACCACAGCCAGCGTCAGCGCCGCTTTGCCGCGGGCATCCAGGCGCGTGAGCGTCATCAGGTCGTCGACCAGGCGCCCCATGCGCTCGGTTTCGCCCTGCAACAGGCGGAGGAGGCGGGCACGCGCCGCCGGGTCGGCACGGTCGGCGCCGAGCACGAGCATCTCCATGCCACCGGCCAGCGCCGTGAGCGGCGTGCGCAATTCGTGGGAGGCGTCCGCCAGGAAACGGCGCTGGCTGGCCAGCAGCGAGGCCAGCCGGTCGACCATGTCGTTGAACGCGGCGGCAAGGTCGGCCAGTTCGTCGTGGCTGCGTACCTCCGTCACCCTTTGGTGGAGATCGCCAGCGGCGATGGCCCGGCTGGTTGCTGCCATGCGGCGCAGCGGCGCCAGCACCGCGCGGATGAGCGGGATGCTGAGCGCGATTGTGGCGACAGCCGCCAGCAGCGTGCCGGCGATGAGCAACAGGCGCAAGCGGGCGAGCAGGCTATCCACGAGGCGCAGCGACGTGTTGAGTTGCAGTACGCCGACGACGGTGATGCCGCTGCGTGTCGGCTGCACCAGCGGAATCAGTTCCACCAGCTCGGTGCCGTTCGCAGTCTGGACCCGCACGTGCTCCCGTTGGCGCGTTGTGACCACCTGCTGGTACACCGTCGGCAGGAGGGTTGGTGATGGCGTGGTGGGGAATGGTTGCTCCGCCGGACCGTTGGCGACGATGGCGCCCGTTGGGTCAAGCACACTGGCCGAGAGGCCGGGCGACGTCAGCGCGTCAACCAGCGTGCTGTAGAACTGGGACGCGCTGCCGTTGATTGGCGGGAGGAAGATGCCGTCTGCTCGATGCTGCCCCTCCGGCTGGCCCGACGGCGGCGGACGGTTGTTGCCGTCGGGGACCGGGTAGGTCGGCGCCGTTGCGTGCTGTACTTGCGACACCGCGCTGCGCGCTGCGGTATCGAGACTGGACGCTGTCGTATCCAGCATGGTCGCGCCAAGGTCGGCATAGAGGATGCTGCCGAACACCGCCAGGATGGCGGTGAGCACGGCGACCGTTACGACGACGAGACGCCAACCCAGCGGAAAATCCGCCCAACGAGCCGCTGGGCCGCGCCGTCGCGCCGAGGTCAACTCAGGGCTGGAAGACATAGCCAACGCCGCGCACCGACTGGAGCCGCTGCCGCTGGTCGTCGGCCAGTTTGGTCCGCAGGTAGCGGACGTAGACGTCGACAACGTTGGTCTCGATCATCTGGTCGTAGCCCCAGACGCGGTCGAGGATCGCTTCCCGCGTCAGCACCTGGCGGGGATGGCGCAAGAAGCACTCCAGGAGGTCGAACTCGCGTGGCGTCAGGGCGAGTTGCCGGCCGCCGTCGGTGACCTCGCGCGTATCGTGATCGAGCGTGATGTCGCCCGCCTGCAACTTGCTGCCGGTCATGACGCGGTGGCGGCGCAGCACAGCCCGGATGCGCGCCATCAATTCCGCGAACTTGAAAGGCTTGGGCAGGTAATCGTCGGCGCCACTGTCCAGCCCCTTCACCTTGTCGTCCAACTCGCCGCGCGCCGTCAGCATGATGATCGGCACCTCGCTGCGCGCCCGAATGGTGCGGCAGAGCGTGATGCCGTCGATCCCCGGCAGCATAATGTCCAGCAGCACCAGGTGAGGATGGACGCGTTGAAAGGCGGCCAGCGCCGCGTTGCCGTTGCGTACCGCCGTAACGGTAAAGCCTTCATAGGTCAGCCCCATCGTCAGGAATTCGACGATGGTTTCCTCATCCTCGACGATCAGTACCGACGGGTTCTTCGGGTCGATCTCCTGGCTGCCGGCGCCCCCGAGCACACTATCCGCGACGTCGCCACGTTGCCCAGTCGTTTGTATGCTCATGACCAATTGCTCCTCGCTGCCGCCCAAAACCCCACTGTCGCCAGCATCCCAGCGGGAAATGAAGAATGGGCGGCAAAGAATGAGAAAACGATGAGAATGCCGATCACCGCCACTATACCGGGTAATCAGGGCGCATGCGGTAGGCTGGATGACGTCCGGCTCTCACCGGCACAAGGAGGTAGGCGCCGTGCGCGGTTGGATGCTGCAACTGCTGACCAGCGTGGCGCTGCTCTCCGCCGCCCTGGTCGGGCCGGGGAGCGGGACTTCTGGGTGCCAGTTCGTCCTTGGGTTTGCGACGTTCAGTAGCCTGATTCCCCAGGTGGTCGGGCAGTGTCTGGACGACGAGCAGCACGACCCTACCAGCGGTGACGCTGTGCAGCAGACGAGCAACGGGCTGCTGGTCTGGCGGAAGACCGATAACTTCACCGCCTTTACCGATGGCTTCCATACCCGGGTTGCGGGTCCCTATGGCATCGAACAGCGCCTCAACAGCCAGCGCTTCGTCTGGGAAGCCAACCCGCAGCAGTTGCCCCTGGCGCCTGAGAACGCCGCTCTCTCCGTCGCCAACCGCCTGGCGTGGAACGGGGCGCAGGTACGTTTGCAGGCCGGTACCTCGCTGACGCTGGCCCTGCCCGCCCCGACGAGCGCCGACCTGGGCAGTCTGCCCACCGCCACGGCCGGCGGCCTACCCGCTCCGGCCGTGGCGCTGCTGCCCGATGGCGATGCGGCCCTCACCCTGACGGTCCCGCCGGGCGCCTCCGGCAGCTATGCCTTGAACGTAAGCTGGCCGGACGGGCAGCAGGGGAGCCTCCAGTTGGTGATCGGCGCCACCGTGACGCGCGCCGGGAACCTGGGGAGCCCCGACGACCTCATCGTCGCTCCCGATGGCAGCGTGCTGTATACCGACCTGGCCGGCAACACGGTCGGCCAGATCCTGGCTGACGGCACGCGCCGCACGTTGATCTCCGGCCTGAACGTGCCGGAAGGCCTGGCCGTCACCGGCGCCGATACCCTGGTGCTGGCCGACCAGGGCACGGATCGCGTCCTCCAGTGGACGGCATCCGGCGGTCTTCGCTCGCTGTGGCAGTTGACGCCGGTACCCGGCGTGGACGGCATTGATGGGTTGAGTACTGCCGTGATCGCCGGCCGGCTCACTGCGCTGTTGCCGGATAGCGCCAACGGCCGGCTGCTCTTGTTGCAGCTCGACACGCTGGCTGCCACCGCATTTCCCGGCAGTTGGCAGCGCCCGACCGACGCCGTCGTCAGCGGCGGTCAGGTCTACCTCGTCGCCGAGTACGGTAGCCGGCTCTGGCGCGGTCCCTTGCAAGGGCCCTTGCAGCCGGTCGGACCGGCCATGACGTATCCCGACGACGTCGTGGTCGATGCCGGCGGCGTCGCCTACGTCAACACCCTCGGGCAGGGCGCCACTGGCGGCAGTATCGAGCGCATTGATGCCGCCGGCCAGGGCAGTGCCGTACTGACCGGCCTCAACGACCCGCAGGGGCTCGATCTCGACGGCGCCGGCAACCTGGTCCTGGCGGAGGGCGGCGCCGGCCGGATTGCCGTCGACGTTCGCTCCTGCCTACCCCTCATGCTTGGCGGCGCCGGCGTCACCCTCAAGGTCGGCGGTCCGGCGCAGGCAATCTCGCTCGGGACGGACTGCGTTGCCGGTCAGCCGAGTTTCAGCCTGGCCCCGGGAGCCCGCTGGCCCGCGCCGCCCGGCACCGTCTGGCCTGCCGGCAATTTAACGACCCTCACCCTGGACAACGGCGCTCGCGCAGCGCTTGAGAGCGTCAGCGGCGCCGCGCTCCTGCTACTGCAGCCTCCCGCCCAGGGAAGCAGCGGCACGGCGACCGTCGCCGTCCAGATGCACCTGGGGCAGCAGGTGGTCTCGGAGCAGGTGCTGGTGACGGTCGCGCCGTGAACACTGCTCGGGTTTATCGGACCCGTATGGGTCCCAGTCACGACGGGTACGATAGTGGCGGCAAGTGGCGGCTCCTTGCCGGGGAGAGGTGATCGCGATGGCAGCGGTGGTTGCGCCGACCAGGCGCTACTCCATTCACGATCTTGACCAGTTCCCGAACGACGGCAGGCTTCGTGAGTTGGTTGACGGGCAGATCGTGGAGTGGGACGTGACGACTTATCGCCACGCCTTTATCGAAGCCGCGCTGGTGGAGTACATTCGGCGTTTCGTCCGAGAGCGCCGGTTGGGTCGCGTCGTGAGCGGCGAAGGCATGGTGCGCATTGGGGGGAGTGAGTATGACGCCCGCGGCGCCGACCTCGCCTTCTATCGCCGCGGACGCAACCCGCGCGATATTGACGCTGCAGCAACGGTTCTCGCGCCGGACTTCGTGGTGGAAGTGCTCTCGCCCTCGGATCGGGCGGCTTTGGTTGAAGCGAAGGTGGACGACTGGCTTCGTATCGGCGTCCGCCTCCTCTGGTATGTCAACCCGGAGACGGGAACGACCACGGTGTACGCCGGCGGCGGCATCCAGCGTGTTGCCGCCACGGCAATCCTGGGTGCCGGGGATGTCGTGCCGGGGCTGCAAGTCCGACTCCAGGACCTGCTGGACGAACTGATGGAGGACGACGACAACGATGGGGCGGAGGAAGAGCGGCTACCCTAAACCATTGGCGATGGCCTCAGCGATCCAGTTGATGACGACTGGGTTGGCGCCTTGCGTGGTGGCGTCGGCCAGGGCGGTGCGTGCGGCGGTGACCTGCCCCATCTCCAGGTAGTTCCAGGCGACGGCCAGGGCGCCGTGGCCTTGCCAGAAGTGGCTCGCGCCGTCGCCGGAGGGTTGGTGCAGGGTGAGGCGACGCTGGAGCTTCGCCAGGTCGGCCTGGTAAGCGGGAACCTTGTCCCAGCCGGCCGACGCCAGCACCGTCTGCACCACCGCCTGCCTGGATAGCGGGTACAGCAGGATGAACCGCCCGCTATTGGTCGCCCAGATGCGGTCGAAGGTCGTGTAGTCGATCTGGTGGCCCTGGCCCAGGAAAGGATCGCTGGCGGTGAACACGCCCTGGCGGTTGTCGTAGCTTTGGATGGGGCGATAGTGGCCGACGTGGTCGGTCAGGCTGACCCACTGGTTGGCGATCGGTGGGAAGCCCTTGCTGACCAACGCCTTGATGAGCGTGCGGTCGCCACCGGTTCCCAGCACCGCCCCGAAGCCGAGACTGCGGGCGTAGGCCGGGACTCCGTAGGGCAACATGCCGTTCGGGCTGCCGTCGGCGCGCAAGACTGCTTGCACCTGCCCCTGCGTGCGGGAGATTCCCCAGTAGTTCAGCACTTCGGCCACCGAAGCCGGACCGCAGTTATTCACGGTCTGCGTGATGTGGATGAGCGGTCCCAGGCTGGCGCTGGCGGGCAGAGCGAGGTTTACTCCCGTCGATGCCGGCGCGGCGGGACGGACCGCTGCTGCCGGCTGAGCCGTGGGAGCGACCGCTGCCGTTGCTGCGGCGACTGGTGCTGCTG
Organism: Chloroflexota bacterium; assembly: GCA_036734945.1. Taxonomy (GTDB): domain Bacteria; phylum Chloroflexota; class UBA4733; order UBA4733; family UBA4733; genus UBA4733. Next base: position 1,253 of record DAIMXP010000156.1, on the reverse strand, counting down.
GAACAGCGACGGCAGCCGCCGGCGCGGCGAGGACGCCGGGCAGCGCCACGGCCGGCAGGGCAGGCACGGCGGGCAGTGCCGCCGCGTTCGATACGGTGACGGTTGTGGCGATCGTGACGAACGCGGGAGCCGTAACAGAAACGGCGGTGGTGACGGCAGGTGCGACGGCGCGCAGTGTGCTCGTTGCGACCATCGCTGAACTTGATGCCGAGATCGCCGCCGGCTCGCTGGCGAGGGCAGCACGACTTGCCGCTGCCGTCGCGCCGGCGCCCTCAGCGAGCGAAGAAGTCGTCGGGGGAATTGACGACGTGGCGACACCGGCGCCCGTTCCTGTTTGGTCGCAGGCGGCCAGCGTTACCACCGCCAGGGTGGACGCGCTGAGGCGAAGCCAGCTTCGCCGGGAATAGTGTTGCGGTGGCATATCTCTCCTCACCTGGAATGATAAGCGATTGGCGCTGGTACATTCATCAAGGCTGTGTTAATTCCCGATGCTCGTGGTGCGGCGCAGCCGTTGTTGTACTCAGCGCTGTGGCTGTGCTCTCCGTCGTCGTCGGCGCAATGGTGGCCGCGCTCGTGCTTACCTGCGCTGCTGAGCCGGGGGACACAACGGTGCTGGCCGTGACAGGGCTGGCGGCGGTTGTCGTTGCGGCTTGACTGCGGGCAGCCAGGGCCGGCGTGGCCACAGTTGCAGCGCCGGCCCGCAGCCACGCTTGCCGAGAAACTTGATCTTGCCGCATGTTGATGTCTTTCCGAATCTGCGATAGCACTGCGCTTGGCGGGCGGATGAGACGCCATCCAACGAGGCTCGTACTCCCGTGTGCCGTTGCACCGTATGGTCAATTGTCGCTGGCTCGGATGAGAACTAACGGGGTCAAAAATGAGAATATGATGAGGAAATTTTGCCTGCGAAGCACCCGCGGTTACGTGAGCGGTTGCAACGGCGGCCACTTTCTGCAATGATGCATGTATTCGGCAGCCACTTCGGTGTTTTCCGAACGGGGGCCGACGAGGCATTGAACCCCATAGAGCGGAGCGACATCGCCAGCACCGATCTCACATCTACCCTCGACGAGGTACGCCGGGCCGGCTGCGGGCTGGTTCTCGCCCTTGTGCCACCCGATCGTCCAGATCGCTTCGCTTGCTTGGCCAGGGAGCACAACCTTCCGTATCTCAACGTGAGCCTCGCGCTTGCCCGCCATCTGCTCGACGTGCCCATAGCCAGGCGTGCCTTTATGGCCGCTGAACTGCTGCCA
>DAIMXP010000155.1:0-9271 GCA_036734945.1 Chloroflexota bacterium | reverse complement strand
GCCCGCCCGGCTCCACAAGCAATGGCACCTATATGATTTCTGAAAGCCCTCTCAATGGAGTGGTACTGCTCGCCCAGCAGTCCTATGAGGCGTGACTGTACGCGATGTGCCGATGTCTTCTTCACCACACCCTCCCTACCTCTGCCAGAGCCAGTACTTCTCGCTCCTCTGACCATCCTCCGCTCGTTTCACCGCTTCCATTTGCGGCGCATTGGCCCCGACGTGCTCGTTCACCCGCTGCATCCACCAACGCCCGTTACTCGATTTTGCTTCCTGCAGGTGGCACCACGTATAGTTGTTGCTCCAAAGCGGTCGGCGTTTGGACCTCCGAGCGTGCTTCCATCGCCGATTCGCCGCGACCTCCGACGTCCTCCCCGCCCGGCGTATCCAAGAATGTCGACCGCGGCGCCCTTCGATGCGCGGCTACAGCCACGCACGCCCTGCTGCGTCTACTATATCCCTCAGCAGCCTCAAGACGGCTTCTCGATCGTAGCCTGGCGCTCCATCATCTGGTGCTCATCGGCACCGGTCACGCTCTGGGTGTTAGCGCCCGATTCAGTCGCTACCCCTCCCCCGCAAGCGCTTCTCCCGGCACCTCACCGCGCCTCGTACCGCCCCTCCCGCAGCCGCGGCCCCAACCCCAACCGGTCCCACGCTGCCAACACCAACCGCCGCGTGCGGTACTCCCCGTACCGCTTGATCTCGTTGCTCTTCAACACCCGGAACGTCTCCCCCGGAAACTCCGGCCCGTACACGTCGCTCGGGTCCAACACGTAGCGCAACTCGTCGCGCGTCAACCCATAGAGCGCCGCGTACCACGCATCAAGCTCCGCCCGCAGCACCGCCCGCCGCTCCTCATCCCACGCAAACGGCGCTCCGTCGTAGCCAAGATCTTTCGCGAACGGCTGCAGGTCCCAGGCGGTGTACACCAACTCCAGCACACGGGGCACGATGAAGGCAAGGTCGGCGGGGGTGTAGGCGGAGGGGGGAAGAACGGCAAACTGGTTGACAACGAAGAAGTTGAGATGCGTCCCACCAACCTTCGGCCGCGCGGAGTAATCAAAGACCAAACTATTCAAGCAACCGATGACCGCCGCTGCGCGTCCGCCTTGCGCCTCATTGGCTAGAAACAAAGGCGCGTTGTTACCCACGCCCGCTCTTGGCAGCACGCTGAAGATGGCCGTGCGTTCATCTGTGCTCCTTGCAATGTCGCGGAACGCCAGCAGCCACCCCCGTACCCACTTCCCCCTCAGCCGCTCCTCCATCTCCCACTTGTCCACCCAGTACCTCGGCGTCACCGCAAACCTTGGGTCGGCCAGCTCCAACGGCGTCACGTCGCGCACGTCGCCCCACGGCTCGTAGGTGGCCCAGCGGTGGTTGAACTGGTGGAACAGCTTGCCCTCGTACAGGGGCAGCCGGTCAGGGCCGGGCTCGCTGTGAAAGAGGCCGCTGTCGTTGGACATGTGGAACATCGTCGCAAAGCGCACGCCCCAGGGATTCGCTCCGGTGCGCTCGTCGATCAGCACCGGCACGCGGCGGTAGATGGCGCGCGTCAGCTCGGCGTCGGCGCCGGTGCGGAAGATCGGGCAGGTGCGCGTGTTCGGGTTGAGCAGCGCGAAATCGGCGGGGCCAAGCTGGAAGCGGCGGCGCTCGTCACGCAGGTCGTCGGTGGAGGCCAGCATGAAGGCCAGGTCGCTGTGCTCGACCCGGCGACCGGAGAGGGTGAGCAGGCAGAACTTGTAGCTGCGATGCACGCCTGGAAAGAGAGCGTCGCGGTTCTCAATGTCGAACAGCGAGGCCAGTGCATCGGCTTCCACAACGGATTGGAAAAAGCGCTTGGTGCTGTCGTCGGTGGCGATGCCGGTCGGCACGATGATGCCGGCGCGACCGCGTGGGTTGAGCAGGTTGCGGTCGTGCTCAGCGAAGAGCGGGTAGAGGTTGACGTCGCCCACGGCGGTGAGCGGGAAGCGTCCGCTGGCGCGCACGAACTTGCTCATGCCCATAGCCGCCTGCTGGGCATGCCGGAAGGCTGCATCCAGGCGCGGATTGCGCTTCGGCAAGGTGGCGATCAAGGCATCGCGCGCCGCCTTGTTGGCTGCCGTGGCGATCTCGTCGTCGCGCTCGGCAAAGAACTCCTGCTCCTGCAGCTTGATGCGCTCCCACGGCGGGTTGCCGAGCACGCAGTCGAAGCCGCCGCGCTCCTCGTCGAAGATATCGGCGAACTCCAGCGGCCAGTGGAAGAAGGCGTGCTGGTGGCGCAGGCGCTGCACCTCCTGCTGCTGGTCGGGACTGAGCGCCGGTGGCGTGGCAGGGCCGGCCAGGGTGAGGGCGGCGTTGGTCGGCGGCGGCGCTTCGCGTTGCAAGGGCCAGAAGAAGGCGGCGGTCCAGGCGTCCAGGGCGGCGCGGGCCCGCTCCAGGCGCTCTTGATTAAACGTGACGTAGGCGGCACGCTGCTCGTACACCTGCGGGGCGGCGTCCTCCGGCAGGTCGCCGATGCGTTGCATCTCCTGGCCCAGGGCGTGGCTATCCGCCTGCCAGGGGTCGGGCGCCAGCAGGGAGAGCTGGCCGGGCCGCTCCTTCTTGTTGCGTTGCTTGAGCGCCGTGGCGAAGGCGCGGTCGTCGCCGCTCACGGCATCGAAGGCGCCATCGGGCAGCCCCTCCGCCAGCAACTCCCAACTGGCACCGATCAGGCTGTTGCCGAGCTTGATGCGGTGGTCCAGGAAGGTCAGCGGCCGGCCCGGCTCGTGCCCCTCCAGCCAGAGCGCCAGCTTGCAGAGGTCGACCGCCAGCGGGTTGGCGTCGACGCCGTAGAGGCAGTGGCGGATCACCTCGCGCAGGGCGCTGCGCCGCTGCTCCAATCCCGGCTCGGCGCCGCCGGCGTCCAGTCGCGCCACTTCCAGCGCCAGCCGCCGCGCCGCCGCCAGCAGAAAGTGCCCGCTGCCACAGGCGGGGTCGCAGACGGCGATGGCGAGCAGGCGATCCCGCACCCTGGCTTCGCTGCGCTCAGCCAGCCCTCTCCCAATCCTGGGAGAGGGCACGGAACCGCGACCACCCGGGGGATTGTGCGTCTCCCCTCTCCCAGAATTGGGAGAGGGGCTGGGGGTGAGGGCCAGCCGCTCGGTGATCACCGGCTCCAGGGCGGTGCGGACCAGTTCGCGCACCAGCGGCTCCGGCGTGTAGTAGCTGCCGGTCTGCTTGCGCTGGCCGCTGCCGACTAGGGTGAAGGCGGAGTGCAGGCCGTCCAGCGTGACCTGCGGCTGCTGCTCCAGCAGCCCTTCGTAGACGCCGCCCAGCTCTTCCACATTCATGTCGCGGTAGTTGACGCGCCGCCGCAGGCCCGCCCGGCCACGCCGGCCCAACTGCACAGTGGAGAGCCATTGCACCGCCTGCGCCAGGGCGGCGTTATTCAGGGCAGCGCTATCCAGGTCGGGGCAGGCGGCAGCATCGAACAGCCCGCCGCCCAGGGCCGGCACGCTCAGGCCCTGCCGCTCGCCGGAGACGAGGCCGAAGGTCAGGCGCAGCGTCCGCCAGAGGTCGTCGTGCCGGTCGTCGCTGCGCTGGCGGGGGGCGACCGCCCTTAACCGGCTGGCGGAGTAGTACACCATGTAGCGCCGCCGGTCGGCCGCATCGCTGCCGGGCGGGAAGATCAGGCCGCGCTCTTCGGCGGCGAACAGGAAGATCAGGCGGTAGATCAGCCGCAGCAGTTGCTGGTAATAGGCGGGGGTGCTCAGCGCGCCGGAATGCAGGCGCTGGCGCAGGGCGTCGTTGGCCGGGTGGGTCAGGAAGCCGCTGCCCAGCGTCGTGATCGCCGCCTCCACGCCGCGCCGCAACTCGCCCAGTGCCCGTGCGCCCTGGGTCTCCGCCTTTTCGCGCCAGCGTTCCAGCCAGCAGGCGCCCTCGGCGGTTTGCGGCAACCGGCTGCGCTGCAGCACCAGATAGAGCAGCACGAAGTCGGCGTAGACGCCGCCCTCCAGCATGCCACGCAGGTCGAACTCCAGGTAGGCCTGCCGGGTCAGCGAGGCGTTGTCGCGCAGCAGGCGCAGCACGTAGCCGTTGGAGACCAGACCGTAGCTGGCGCTGGAGACGTTGAGGTAGTCCTGCAGCAGCGTCTGCGGGGCGCTGCGCCCGGCGCCCTCGCGGGCGGCCATGCTGTGGTCGAGGTCCTGCCGGAAGCTGACCAGCAACAGGGGCAGTGGACCACTGCGGTGGCTGATCGCGAAACGGCGCTCGCCGATGCTCTCCGCCGCCGGGCGGTACTCCACGTCGCGGTAGCCGAGGTCGCGCAGCAGCGGCAGCAGCCACTGATCGCGCGTCTGCGTGACGCCGCTCTCCCGCTCCGGCAGGTCCTCGCTGGCGGCACGGAAGGCGGCCCAGTAGCTCTTGGCCTTGGCCCAGAGGCGGGCCGCCGCCTCGCCCAGCCGGTCGCCGGCCGCCAGACCATAGTCTTCCGGAGCCAACCCGCCCAGCTCAGGGTCGATATTGACGATCCGCCCCAACACGTCCGGCGGCAGCAAGCCGCCTTCGGCGCGGACGGTAGGGAACTCGCTGCTCATGGCGCTCCTCCCGCCGGCATCAGCACGTAGAGGCCAAGCAGGTCCAGTTCGGGGTGAGCTGTGATGCTGTAGCCGGCGATGCGCAGGTGGGCAGCGGCGCGCACGCGGCGGTGGGCAGCGAGCAACTCGTCGGCCCGGCGCCGGGCCAGCGCGCTCAGGGCGGGGGCGAAGGACTCCTGGGCGGCCAGAACCTGCTGCAGCCAGTGCTGGGCCTGGCCGGGCAGCACGTTGGCGGCCGGCACAGCGCCGGCCAGGCGCTCCGCTTCCGCGCTGTCCAGCCAGTCCGGCGCCCGCGGGTCGCCCCGGAAGCCGGTCAGCAGGCACTCCTCCGCCAGCATCGGGAATAGGCGCTCACCTTTGCGCTCTTCGATCAGGAAGCGCAGGCGCAGCAGCAGCAGGACCGTGCGCAGGCTGACTGCCCGCGTGCGGATGGCCGCCAGCCGGCTGGCAACCGCCGCCTGGGGCGTGTCAATGGCGGTGTCCAGCACGTAGCCCGCCAGCGCCTCAACCAGCGGGTGGCTGCGCGGCAGGTAGGTAGCGCCATCGGGCGCCGGCAGCTCGAAGCTGAGGCGCAGGGTAGCCTCGCTGTCGGTCAGGTCGGCGCGGGAGCGTACAGGCGCAGGCAACTGCGCTACTGCCAAGCGCCAGCTCCGCCCATCCGGCTCGGGCTGCATCGGCGCGTCCAGACGGGCGCAGGCGTCCAGCACGAAGCGGCGCACGTCGTCCGCCGTGCCCACCGCCGCGCCGACCGCTTCCAGTTCGGGTAATACCTCCTCGGGCTTCAGACTCTGCTGGGCAAAGACGGTGCGACTGCGCCGCTCACGCTCGCCGGCCGCCTGCCAGGCGGCGTCCACCCGCTCTTCCTCCTCGGCCAGGAAGAGCGACAACTGCTGGGGGCTGACGCCGCTCTTGCCGAACAGCTCTTCGAAGATGGCGTTGAGCACCGCAGTGTTCTCCACCGGCACCGGCACGCTCACACCGAGCACCCGCCTGATCTGCTCGGCCTTGCGCAGCAGCACCCGCAGCACGGCGCCATCGACCGGGTTGTCCTCGCCGTAGAGGAGGGCGGTGCGCACCACGGGGCTGGGCTGGCCGTAGCGATCGGCGCGGCCCTCGCGCTGCTCGTGGCGGGTGGGGTTCCAGGCCAGGTCGTAGTGGACGACAGCATCGAAGTGCTGTTGCAAGTTGATACCCTCGGAGAGGCAATCGGTGGCCACCAGCACGCGCTTCGGCGCAGTGGCGAGGTCGGCCACGCGCGCCGTGCGCTCTTCGGCCGGCAGTTCGCCGGTGACAGCCTGGAAGCGCACGCCGGGCAGCCGCCGGCCCAACTCCTCCGCCACGTAGTGGGCAGTGGCGACGTAGCGGCAGAACAGGATGGGCGCAAAGCCGTCGTGCAACAGCGTGCGCAGCAGGCGCTCCGCTTCGGCCAGCTTGGGGTCGTCGGCGCCGCTCAGCGCCTCCGCCTGCCGCGCCAGCGCCAACAGCCGGCGCCGGTCGGCTGACCCTTCCTCCGCCACGTCGGCGCCGGGGGTACCGTCATCGCCTTCCGCTTCATCGCTGTGCAGCAGGTCGAAGACGGCCACCTGGCCCAGCCGGTCGGCCTCCTCCACGCTCAGGCTGTCGGCCAGGGCGGCCCGCGTGCGCAGCGCGGCGACGGCCGCGGCGGGACTGGAGCCGACACAGCGCAGCAGGGCCAGCGCCGCCCACCAGCGCACGCGCTGAGCAAACTGGGAAGCGCCGGCGCTGCTCTGCACCAGCTCGCGCGTGTAGTTGCGCGTGTCGTCCAGCAAGCGCCGGTAGGCCGGCGTCAACTTGTAGCTGCGTTCCAGCGTCTCCCGGCGCGGGAAGACGGTGTGCGCCTGCAGAAAGTCGTCGACGTCGGCCCGGCGGCGCTGCACGAAGTGGCGGGCCAGTTGCTCGCGCGCGCTGCTGCCGGCGGCGTAGTCGCCAGCGGCGACGCGCTCGGCCAGGTCGGGACGCAGCAGCGCAACCAGGGAGGCAAAGGCGCCGGCATCGCCGGAGTGCGGCGTGGCCGTCACCAGCACCAGGTGCCGTTGCGGGTCGGCCGCCAGCGCCGCGAGCAGGCTGTGGCGTTGCTGTTGCCCTCGGGCCGCCGTGCCGGTCTGAGCGGCCGTGTGCGCTTCATCCACGATCACCAGCTCGGGGCAGGTCTGCAGGAAGCGGGCCCGGCGGTGATCGCTCTTGATGAAGTCGATCGAGACCACGGTGCAGGGATACTCGTCAAAGAGCGAGCGGTCGGCCGGCAGGTCGCGTTCCAGCGCCGTCACGGTGCCGGGTCGCACCGCTCGCGCCGGCAGGTGAAACTTCTGCTCCAACTCCAGGCACCATTGCTCGCAGAGGTGGGGCGGACAGAGCACGCAGAGGCGGCGGATCTCGCCGCGATCCAACAACTCACGGGCGATCATTGCCGCTTCGATGGTCTTGCCGACGCCGACATCGTCGCCGATCAGCAGCCGCACCGGCTCCTGTCGCAGCGCCATGAGCAGGGGCACCAGTTGATAGGGGCGCGGTTCCACGGCGATCCGCGCCAGCGAACGCAGCGGCCCCGCCGCCGAGCGGAAGCCCAGGCGCACCGCATCGCGCAGCAGCGCCGCCGCCACGCCGTTGCCGGCCGCCGCCGCGGCGGGCAAAGGCAGGCCGGCCGACGCCACATCGTCGCCCTCCAGCGCCAGGGAGAGGCCGCAGGCATCCTCATCGGTGCCGCCCAACGGCCGCAGCAGCAGCATCGCCGGGTCGTCACCCGGAAGCACCACCCACTCCCGTCCCCGCGCCCGCACCATGGAGCCGGGAGCGAAGGTTACGGGTACGTGAACTATCACCCCACGCTCCCCTCCCCAAACACCCAGGCAAACCGCGCCGCCGCCTCTTGCCACGTCTCCGGCCCCTCCACGCGAATCACCGTCCAGCCTAGGTTGCCGAGGGCAGTGTCAGTGGCGGCATCGCGGCGGCGGCGCTCTGGGAAGTGGTGGGGTGCGCCGTCCACGTAGACGCAGGCTTGCGCCTCCAGGTAGGTGAAGTCGGGCCGGGCGGCCAGGCCATCGACGAGCGTCTGAGCCTGGTCCGGTAGGCGCAGGCCGGCGCTTTCCAGCCAGGCCAGGAAGTCGCGCTCCAGGTCGGATTGGCAGGCGCGCTGCAACTGCTCGCGCTGTTGCAGGCGCGTCCGGCCACCCGCTCCCACGGAACCAACGGTGCGGCTGAGGCGCAACAACAGGTCGCGCAAGGGCTGGCGGTCGAGCTGGTCGTGGTAGCGCTGGTTGCCGTAGCCGAGCAGACAGTCGTAGCAGGCGGCTTCGCAGTCTTCGCGGGCGCCGGGGGCGCGATGCAGGTCCGCTCCGCTGTCCGGGTCGAAGTGGCAGAGGCGCAGAGCTTCGCGCGCTACCTCGGCCAGCGCCTGGGGCTCTTCCGCCAGGCGTACCAGCACGCCGGCTCCTCCCTCCGCCGCCTCGTAGAAGAGGAACTGGGAAGGCTCGGCGTCGGTCGGCAGCGGCTCGGCGGCCAGTTCCGACTCTTCCAACTGGTAGCGCGCCTCAATGCCGCGTTTGAGCGCATATTGCAGGCTGAGCATCACCGCCGGTATCAGCGCCGGCTGCGGCGTCAGCACCAGCACGTTGCGCCGGTCTTCCACGAAGGGCACCACACGCTCGATCCGGCGGGGCGACTCGGCGATGGGGTCGCTCTCCTCATCGTTGCTGTCCGGCTCCTGGTCGCTCTTGCTCCAGATGCCGCGCTCCATGTCCAGGTTGAAGCCGTTGCTGCCCTTGTCTTTGCGGCGACTCCAGCCGAGGTTGACGCGGCGGAGCGTCGTAGCCGGACCGTAGGTCGCCTGCGCCGCCACCTCCCCATCGGCCTGGAAGACCACGTCGCGCGTCACCGGCAGGGCGTCGTCGCGCTCGGCGAAGCGAAAGATGGTACGAATCTCGTAGCCCAGCCGCAGGCGCTCCTCTTCGTCGCAGTTGATGCGATCGACGCGGTAGGTGGAGACGCTCTCCAGGCGCAGCAGGTTGCTGAAGCGCTGGGAGGTGCTGCCGTTCATCGGCGTGCCGCAGCGCTCGCAGACATCCACGTCGGCGCGACTGTCGAAGTGGCCGTAGCCGCAGCGGGTGCAGAAGAGGGCGGAACTGGTGCGCCCGCCGCCTGCCTCCTCGCGCGGCAGCACGACGCGGTTGACGCGGTAGCGGCTGCCCTCGTGGTAGACGATGGTGCGCGGGCCGAACTCGGAGATGGCGATGAAGCGGGCCCGGCTCAGGAACTCCTCCTGCCCCTTCTTGTTCTGGCGCGCCGGGATATAAGCAGTGACCGGCAGGCGCGGGAAGTTGTAGCCGGGCAGGAAGCCTTCGGTGGCGAAGTAGCGATAGCTGTAGAAGTCGGAGAAGACGTCGCGCCGGCCGCCGCCGCGCAGCAGGTCGAGCTGTGACTCCGCCTCTTTGCGCAGACTCTGCGCCTGGCGGCGATCGTCGGCCGAGCGCAGCGGGTCGGCCACGATGGCGTGCTGCCGCTCCTGCTGCTCCTGGGCCGAGCGGTAAAGGTGGCGCCAGCGCTCAGCCGCCTGATCGAAGGCCAGCGGCGCCGCCTGCACGGTGCTCACCAGCCATTGCTCCGAGTACCAGGGCGCCCGCGTGGCCGTCAGGTCGTCCGTCAGCGCTGAAGTGCGCCACAAGTTTTCGCGCCGGTGGGTTGGTTGAGGGTGTAGGATACCT
>DAIMXP010000154.1:0-9650 GCA_036734945.1 Chloroflexota bacterium | reverse complement strand
CTTCACACCAGGTACGACGCATCAACTATGCCAGGTTTTAGGATAGGCTCTAAGCTGGATGGAAGCGAGATAGATCCAGGATTCGCTGGAAAAGGGGGTGATCTCGTAGTCTTTGCTGAGGCGGCGGTTCCGACCATACCAACCAAAGCTGCGTTCCACCACCCCGCGGCGCGGCAGAACCTGGAAGCCTTTTTGGTCGGGCGGGCGTTCGACGACCTCCAGGTCGAGGCCGCAGCACTGCTTGGCCCACTGGATCAGGACGCCCCCGTAGGCGTGGTCGGCCCAGAGCTGGACCAGACGCGTCAACCGGTCGGCGAAGACCGTCAGCAGCCAGCGGGCGCCATCAGCATCCGGCAGCCCTGCCGTCGTCACCAGCACCCCCAGCAGCAAGCCCATGGTGTCCACTAGGATATGCCGCTTGCGTCCGCTGATTTGTTTTCCCCCCGTCGAAGCCCCGTACTCCGCCCACTTCCGTCGTTTTGACGGTCTGGCTGTCCAGGATGCCGGCGCTCGGTTGCTCCTCGCGTCCCGCTTGCCGCCGCACCTGCTCCCGCAACGTGGCGTTGACCGCTGCGAGCGTGCCGTCGCGCGTCCAGACATCGAAGTAGTAGCGGACGGTGCTGCGGTGGGGCAGATCGTGGGGTACGTAATCCCAGCCGCAGCCGGTGCGCAAGACGTAGCGCACGCCATCCACCACTGCCCGCAGGTCGACCGTGCGCGGCCGCCCCGGTCCCGCCGACTGTCCAGGGAGCAGCGGCTGCAACACCGCCCACTCCCGATCCGTCAAATCACTCGGATAGTGCCGCCGCGTCGTCTCTTGCTCCATCAGGCCATCCCCGCTTCCCCATACCTCCTCCCATTTTACCCCACGAGAGATTATCTGAAAGCGCTCTCAGCCTCCCACTACTGCTGCCGCTGTTGAGCAGTTCCCAGCCGCACCCGCCGCCACTGCCCTTGCGACTCACCGCGCGGCGCCCGAAGATCGGCGTCCACACCCGCCTAACCGACGAAGTCGAACCTGCCAAGATTCGGAAGACGCTGGACATGGTGGTGGCGATGGGCGCCTCCTGGATCGTGGAGTACTTCCCCTGGGCCTACGTCGAGTCCGCCCCTGGCGTCTACAACTGGAACCACGCCGACCTGGTCGTCAACGCGGCAGTTGACCGCGGTCTGACGCTGGTCGCACGGGTTGACCTCGTGCCGGATTGGGCGCGGCCCGCCAACACCACCGCCCGATACCTGGCCGCCTCCGGCTACCCCGCCTACGCGCACTATCTGGCTGCCTTCACCCGCCGTTACCGCGGCCGCATCGGCTAGCTCGTCGTCTGGAACGAGCCGAATACGAGCTTCGAGTGGGGCTACCAGCCGCCTGACCCGGCCGGCTATGCAGCGATGCTGGGCGCCGTCTACCCCGCAGTGAAAGCTGCCGACCCGCAGATGCTGGTCGTCTCCGCCGGCCTGGCTGCCAACCTGGCGACCGGCGGTATCGCCCTCAACGACCTCACCTACCTGGACGCCATGTACGCCGCCGGCGCCGCGCCGTCCTTCGACGTGCTGGGCATCCACGCCTACGGCGACATCCACCCCGCCGACGACCCAGCCGACCCGCAACAACTCAACTTTCAACGCGCCCTGCTGCAGCGCGCCATCATGCTGCGCCACGGCGACAGTGCCAAAGCCGCGCTCATCACCGAGGCCGGCTGGAACGACGCGCCGCGCTGGACGCACGCCGTCTCCCCCGCCGCGCGCATCGCCAGCACCCTGGAGGCCTACCGGTTGGCCAACACCTGGCCATGGTTGCTGGCCCTCTGCATCTGGGAGTTCCGCCTCCCCGACCGCACCGGCACTGCCCAGGACTATGCAACCTTCGTGGAAAAGGACTTTACTCCACGGCAAATCTACGATGCGGTGATGGCGTACGCGAAGGGGCGCTGACAAGCCTCTCAGACGTTGACAAGCGGATGGGCGGACGATACAGTCCTGGTAGGGTATGTTCATGAGCATGGTGTTGCCTGGGGCTCACCTGCCACCGTTCGAGAATCAATCGCAAGGCCCCGACGCCGCCCTATCTCGAATGAAAGAGTCAGCGGCATGGACCACTGGAGATACGTCGTAAGGGAGCATGTCATGCGTTCACTTCCAACCGCCACGGCGCAACTTGGCCGCCGTCGCTGCTTACAATTGCTAGCCCAATTCGGAGCAGCAAGTAGTGTCGCCTTGCTCGCCGCGTGCAATGCCGGGGCCACCGGGACGGCTACTTCCCCCACGGTGACACCCGTGCCGGCATTGACCCAGACGTCCACGACCATCAGTAGCGCTGCCACGGCGAGCAACTCCGCCGCGGCAGTATCAAGCGCTTCCGCTCCAACTACATCCCAGGCGACAACGTCGAGCGCTTCCGCCGTCACCTCCAGCACCTCCGCCGCTACGTCCAGCGCCTCCGCCGTCACGTCCAGCACCAGCGGCAGCGCTTCCACCGTGTCCGGATCCTCTACCACCGGTGCGTCGACCAGCAGTTCGACAACGTCGTCCGCGACAGCGACCACGTCCAGTTCGACGGCGCAGTCTGCGGCGGCTGTCAACGCCTCCGCCGCCCACGGCGGCCGGCCCATGTTCCAAATGAACGCCCAACATACTGGCCTCAGCCCCTACGCCGGCCCTCGCGCGCCCGTCCTCCTGCGCACGTATCAGCTTCCCGCGCCGACCGAGGCAACCCATCCCCCCATGGACGTCGAGAGTGAAGCCGCGATCGGTCCCGACGGAACCATCTACATCGGCAGCTATACAGGCGTCATGGTCGCCCTGCGTGATCCTGGCAGCGGTACCCAACTCTCGCTCGTCTGGCAGTTCCACCCCGCCGGCGCATCCTCGTGGCACACCACCCCTGCCATCGCGCAGGACGGCACCGTTTACGCCGGCTTCAGTACCGGCGCCCTTACCCCCGCCGCCCGCGGCGCCTTCTACGCCTTGCGTGCCCCCGCTGCCGGTGCCGCCGAACCACAGGTAGCCTGGTCCTACGACTTTGGGGCAGGCTCCGGCCGCCAGACCTCCTCACCAACCATCGGTCCCGACGGCGCCATCTACGCGGTCAGCGGCGCCGGAAAGCTGTATGCCCTCACCCCCGACGGTAAGCTACAGTGGAGCACGCCTACCGGCCCCAATATTGAGGCCGCTCCTGCGCTCGGCTCCGACGGTACCGTCTACCTAGCCAGCGTTGACGGAAAGCTGTACGCCGTTCGCCCGCCGTCGGCCGGCGCCGGCGCCGGCTCGGTCCGCTGGACGTTTGACTTCGGCCAACATCTCGGCGCGCTGCCGTTCCCCACTGCCGAGGGACCCTACCCAAGCAAGCAGCCATTTGGCGCCAACGGTATCGGCACGCTCGCCTCGCCGACCATTGGCCCCGATGGCACCATCTATGTCGGTGCGGACAACAGCAATATGTACGCCATCACGCCGGACGGCCAGATGAAGTGGCTCTATGAGGCGGAGCGTGAACTGGCGGGCATCGCCTCCACCGCCGCGCTGAGCGCCGACGGCAACACGCTCTACTTCGGCGCCAACAAGGGCGGTCTCTATGCCCTCGGCGCCGCCGACGGCAAGCGCCGCTGGCAGTTCAACGTCTATGGCTCAATTGATCCGTCACCGACTATCGACAAGAACGGCACGCTCTACAGTGGGAGTACCATCGGTCACGTGTTCGCCCTGGAAGCTGATTCCGGTCGCCAGATCTTCGACTACGACGCGGGTGGTACGGTCTGGACCGCTCCCGGCCTCTTGCCCAACGGCACCCTGGTCGTCGCCACCCGCAAGGGCAAAGTCATGGTCCTGGGCGACCATTAAGCGCGTCTCACGCTTGCGCGGCGGGCTGCAGGGGTCGCGAGGCCGGTATGCTGTTGCCTGGGCGGCCCTATTTCAGGGTATAGATGTGCGTTTTGCTCACGACAAACACTTGCCCCGTCTGGCCGGCCACGGCGATACCGGACAGATCCTCGGCACCCGGCAACGGCGCCGACGTGCTCAGTAGCCTTCCGTCGGCGTCCAGCACGCTCACTGTACGATCGGCTGTGTTGAGCACATAGAAGCGGTCGTGTACGCCGTCGACGGCTAGATTGCGCGGATGGCTCCCCGTCGGCGTCGTCCGAATGATCTGATTGGTGGCAGGATCGATGAGTGACACGCCGCCGGAGAGCTCGGAGGATACGAGGATTCTCCCCGTCTTCGGATCAGCCGCCACCGCCCAGGGGCGTTGCCCAACACGCAACGTCGCCACCACGCTGCCGCCGGTCGGATCGAGCACGAGCACCGCATCGCCCTCGGGGCTGGCCAGATACAGATCGCCGTTCTGCGAGGATACCGCTACGCGATTCACCTTGACGGGCAAGGCGACGGTATGCGTCGTCCCCGTCGCCACATCGACCGTGAACAGGCTTGCCGTCGCCGTATTGCCGACGTAGAGCACTCGCTTCTGCTCGTCGAAGAACGGACCGGTCGGAAACTGGTTGTCGGCGATAGTCCGGATGGCGCCCGTGGTCAGGTTGACTACCTGCACCCGGCTGCTGTCGTATGTGTTCGGTCCGGTACGGCGCCACGTCGGTGCATAGACCGTCTGGCTTTGCTGATCGAGGGCGATGCTACACAGGGAGTCGCCCAGATCGAAACGTCCCACCTGCTGCTTCGTCGCCGGGTCCAGCACCAGTAACTGGTTCGGTCCGCCGTCAGTGGCATACAGGCGCTGCCCTGTGTCGTCCACCGCCAGGTCACAGAGCGACTGCCCCACCGTCATGGTTGCCGCTATGGTCAACGGCGCGGCCGCACCGGCAGTTGTCGTTGTACTGCCGCCACCCACTGCGCTCCCAGACACAGGTGTGGCGCTGGCAGTAGCCGCCGTGACGGTAGCAGTCGCGACTACGAGTGGTGCGACCGTGGGTACACCGCTCTTCGCTGCCAGCACCGCGCTTGCGGTCGAGGTCGCGACGGGCGCGCTGGTGGCAGCCGCCGCTGCGCCGGCTGTGACCGACGACGGTGCAGCCGTCGCCAACGCTGGCCCCGACGTCCGCCCTACACCATGCCTCGCCAGCGCCACGACGACAAGCAATGCCAACACCAACACGACAAGCGGGAGGGCCAACCAGAGCAGAACCCGCAGACGCCGATCATCCGGCCCCGACGGACTTGCTTCCTGCATCAGGATCGGCCGCTGCGAGTCCGTTCCCTCTCGCAGCGGTGGTGACGCCGGCTGCGGCGGCGATGGTGATTCCGACAGCGGCGGCGAGGGACGGTGAACCGCTGCTGTCACGTCTTGCGGCCGTTGAGACAACGGCTGCTCGAGGCTGGCAAGCTGTTGAGATAACCGCTGCTCGAGACGAGCCAGCCGGCGTTCCTGGGCAGCCATCACGGCGAGGCGGCGCTCCAAGTCGGCCTGCGAAGGCACAGCGGGCACGGCTGGGGGAGGCTGTGGCGCCGGAGCAGCCTCGGCCGGGCTCGGCGGCAGCGGCGCCTCGCCGTTCTCCGCCGCGGCTGCCTGCTGGTTCGCACTATCGGACCGGTCGCCCCGTGCGCCTGGCGGAAGCTTCTGGCGCTGGGCCCACAGCTCCGCCAGACGTTCCCGTGGGTCCTGCGCTGGACGATCATCGCTCATCGGATGACTAAGATTACGGGCTCAGCGGCGGCTGGCTGCTGACGCGACGATGGCACGGGAGTAGTGAAGCCGACGCCCACCTCCCGATTAGCCACGATACATCCTTGAACGAAACACCCTCGGTGAAGCAATGGGGCCAGTGTGCCAACCTGTAGAGGCGGATAAACGTGCTGAAGTCGCCATCGAGATCGGCCCAGGGCAACGAACAAGAGTATACGCGCTGCTGCCGACACTGTCAAAAACGACACCTGCTGTCGCTCGCCGGCCCACAAGAGAAGGCTTAAGTGGGCGGTAAGTCGATCATCTCCGTCTTTTCAGACTGCCTCCACGGCGATGCTATCCCAACCCATCCCACCATTGGGCTGCGGCAGGCTGAACTGCTCGGCCTGGAGTTGGCCGCTCCCGTCTGTGGCCCGTGACACCAGTGTCGCCGGTACGCCGGCGTCAATGCGAAACGTGCCCTCCCATTGCAGGAATGTGTCTCTCCCCGGTCCCGGCGTGAGCGTGGCCACCTGCCAGGTCTTGCCCCCGTCACTGCTGAACTCGACTTTGGCGATGCCGCGCGTGCCGGCATAGGCAATGCCACTCATCTGCTGGGAGCCCGCCTGTAGTCGGGCGCCTGCCACCGGGACATCGATGCGCGACATCGTCTTCACGACAGCGGTTTGACTCCAGTTGCGCTGCCCCCACCAGTCCACGTACTGCTGCGTCATGGGCCGGAGATTCACCAGCCATTTGGCGTTCTTCAGCCCGTAGCGGCCGGGCGCGAGCAGGCGTACTGGGAAGCCGTGCTCCCGAGGGAGCACCTGACCGTTCATAGCATACACGAGGAGCACCTCGGGATCGGTCGCTGCATCGGACGGCAACGCGCTACTGTACTCATCAGCGCTGATGGCAGCGATGGTCACAACCCCCGGCTTCATGCCGCCTGCCAGAGCCAGCACGTCGGTAAGTCGCGCTCCGGTCCACTGGGCAGTGCTAATCAAATCACAGCCAAAACTGGTCAACTCGCACTTGGCCGTGAGGTTGGAGATGCACTCCAGGGTCTTGGCGACGCTCACCGCCGGGAGTTGCCGTAAGGTCTGGTAGTCCAATTGCACCGGTCGATTGACCGCCCCGTCGACGATCAGCCGCCAATCGCGGGCGGAAAGCACCGGGTCGCCGCCGGCATTTTTGGTTACCACATAGAAGTCGCTGTTGCGTTGGATGAGCGTCTGAAGCTGCCCCTTCTCCTTTCTGACGGCCAGGAGCGCACCATCCTTGTCCCGCCGGAGCGGCCGCTCCGGCGGCGCCTCCGGGTAGCCGGGGGTGGATGTTGGCGATACTGCCGGAGGAGGCACTTCTGGAGCAGCCACGGTTGGGAGGCCTGCTGGAGTCACCGTTGGCGCCTGGGTCGCGAGCGGAGCGCTGGCCGGCCCAGGCGCCACGGGTTCAGTGGCTGAGGGGGTAGGCACGGAAGCAGTCGGCGCCGAAGCTATCGGTAAGTTGCTCGCTATGCGCCCGCTGGACCGTCCGGTGACGAGCGTCACGACAAAGCTCACCGCGCTCACCGCCAGGCTGGTGAACAGCGCGCGTCGAGCCGTGTTGGCGCCCGCTACAGCGGAGGGTACGTGCTTCACCGACGGCCACACCGGGCTGATCAGTTGCGCGCAGAGGAGCACCGCGACGTAGGCCATCCCAATGCCGAGGGAAATGGCATTGCTCAACAGCGGATTCACGAACAGGCCGGTGGCGAAGGCCCCGGCGCCCGTCAGCGGGGCGATCACCGCCATGGCGAGGAGATAGAGTGCCAGGCCCAGGGCAAGCAGGCTGGCTGGGCGAGTCGTGAACCTCAGCGCCAATACACCGATGAGGACGAGCGTAACGAACACTCCTGCCGTAGTGACATACAGGGCGTAATCCTTACCAGCGGGACCGAACCGATCAATGCTGGCCTCAAACTGCGCCGGTGGCACCAGGCGCAGGACCGCTTCCATGACGCGTTCGGGCAGCGTGCGAATCTGAAGCGACTGTCTGGCCCAGAACATCAGCCCCAGCGCGAGTCCGCTCGCATACACGCTTTCGATCGTCGCCTGAGCCCAGGCGAGGAGGGCGCCATCTCCGTCAGTTTTCGCAATCATCGCCATCTTCTCCTGCGCAGCCCGCTCGCCTGTAGTCCTGCCAGTCGAGGGACACTGTACGTCATCGACTGCCGATGGACGGGTCCCCGATGGTGGCAGGGGTCGACACTATCCACTCATGCACCGTTCAGCGTCAGTGCTTGTCCGCTCGTCATGGTACAGCCTGCTGCGACTGCTAAGCATGTGGCCATAACTTTGGCATGGCTCCCTCCAGAGGAGATCGGCTGCAAAAGCATGCCTTTGTTCTGGCTACGTGCTTAAGAGAGCAGCACACCGAGGATTTGGGTGCGCGCGACCGGGCCAATGACCCGAGAGTCCAGTGCTGCGGCGCGGTTGTCACCGAGGAGGTAGTACTTGTCTGGCCCCAGGTGGAGCGGAGACACACGCGACGGCATCGGTACTCCCGGGGCGGGATCGTTCGCCTGCCCATTGATGAACAGGCGTCCATCCCGGATCTCGACAGTCTCCCCCGGCAGTCCGACGATACGGCTAGCCAGCAGGCGGTCTGCGCCGTGTTCCAGCCCCAGGACGACCACTTCGCCGCGGGTGAACGTGGTGGGCGCCGGATCGTAGATGATGGTTGCCCCTACTGGGATCGTTGGCAGCATGGAAGCGCTCACCAGATGCCCCTCCCGCGTGGCTGCCATGCTGGAGAGTAGACGCGCGGCGAGCAGCGCCAGCACTACCAGCGTGAGGGCGAGCAGGCCCCAGTGCAGGGCGGGGTGGCGACGGTATGCTCCATACGCGATGTCCATTTGCTTGGCCCCTCATACGCAGGAATTTCGAGTGATGCATTCTATCGCTTAGACATGGTTCAAACCGCCTTCGCGCGCCGAAGCGCAAGGGCATCAAGGCGATCATCGCCAACCCGCCCGACCTGCTGCTCACCAACTTTGTCATGCTGGAGTTGATCCTGACCCGGGCCGACGAAGCGCAGTTGGTAGAAGCGCGCCGGGGTCTGTAATTTCTGGTGCTGGATGAACTGCACACCTACCGCGGTCGCCAAGGAGACGGCGTCGCTATGCTGGTTCGGCGGGTGCGCGAGCGCTGCGGCCCCCCCCCCGCATGCGGTGCATCGGCGCCAGCGCTACCATGGCGGGCAAGGGAGGCGCAGCCGTGCTCGTGCGCATGGCGACCGAGCCGGGGGCCATTGGCGGCAGTAGCGCGGGCAGTTCTGGCGCTCTGCCACTTTGACCCGGAGACTGGCGACGACCAAAGGAGGGCCGAGCGTGCGCTGGAAGACTGCGAGGCGACCTGCTACGACTACCTCCTGAGCTATAGCAACCAGCGCTACCAGCAGTCCCTGGACCGCCATCAGGCCTTGCCCTTCCTGCTCGCACTGCGCGACGTGCAAGGGCCGGAAAGCTGGCCGGCGGTGGTGGGAGGGGAATCCCGGTGTGTTCGGGACGGGGCGGTGAGGGGGAAGGTGACAGAGCGCCGACTGCGGGAAGGAACGGGGCGGCGACTGCGGTCTGCCGCCAAGGACGGGGGTGTCCCCTTGGCCCGCAGTCGCCGCCCTGGTTCCACACGCGGCCGCCGCTCAGGAGCGCATCATCAGTTCTTCGGCATGGCCGCCAGCGCGCTGTACGCCGGGCGCGGCGAGAAGTCGCTGCGCAGCACGCCGAAGCCCCACTTCTCGTCGGATGACGGGACGTTGGCCTGGAAGTTCAGGTTCCAGATGAAGATGGCGCCGAGCCAGGGGTAGTTGGCGCGGGCATAGGTGAACGCCCCCACCTCGTAGGCGGCCTGTTGCTGCTCGCTGACCCACTTGCAGTACTCGTAGCCGACGGGCGCCAGGATCGTAGCGCCCTGGCAGGAGTCGTAGCCGAACTCCGTCTCCCAGATCTTCTTGGACGAGTCACCGGCAGCGACCATGTCGGCCCGGTAGTCCT
>DAIMXP010000153.1:0-9746 GCA_036734945.1 Chloroflexota bacterium | reverse complement strand
CCTGGCGCCCTTTGGCCGTGAACCCTATGAGCAGTATCGGGCGTAAAATGACACCTTGATCATCGAATGTGATCAAATGGCCCTGCCCTGGGAGCCGTATCCGCACGCTGGCGGAACGGACGCGCACCTTGTATGCTAGCGCTGGCTTGGTAACGGCGGGGAACTTGCTGGCCACGCGTCTTTGTGTCGGATCCCCGCCGCGTGCCGGGCCAAGACCATCCAGGTGAAGGCAAGGAGAAAAACGGTTGGCAGGCTTCAATTTCGATGAGATCGAGGCGGCGCCGCTCGCCGGGCTGCGTCGCCTCCCTATTTACCTGCTCCTCGACACGTCCGGCAGTATGCAGGGGGCTGCGATCTCGTCCGTGCAGCGCGGACTCGAGCAGTGCGTCCGGGAGGTGATGTCCGACACGTACTCGCGCGACACGATCTACTTTGGCATCATCACCTTTGACGACGACGCTCAGCTCGTCTCGGGTGGGTTGATCAAGGCGGCCGACGTGCAGGTACCGCAACTCACGGCGGGAGGCACGACCGCGCTCGGCAAAGCCTTCCAGGTGCTCCTACGCTCGCTGGATGCCGACGTCAAGCCCTCTCAACCGGGTGGCGAGAAGGGTGATTACAAACCACTGATCTTTGTCCTGACGGACGGTCGTCCAACCGATAGCTGGCAGGGGCCGCGCCAGGACCTGCTCAGTCGCCAGCGTTCCCAGGCGAGGGCTTTCACGGTGATCACCGTGGGCTGTGGCCCCGCCATCGATGAGGACGTGATTAAGGCCATCGCCGTCAATCCGCAATCGACGTTCAAGATGGATGACGACCAGGCCTCGTTCCGGAAGTTCTTTCAGTGGGTGACACATTCCGTGGCATCAGTCTCCAAGAGCCTGGAAAAGCCGGGCGGGGCGCCGGCAGGGCAGGCATTGCCGAACCCGGCCGACTATGGCCTCGTCTACATTCCCGACTGACCTCCGGAAAGGAGGAACGACCATCGCTCTGCGAGTTGTACCCGGTTTCGTCCTGGGCGATCGCGCCCTCACCGGCGCTGGGGATACGCACCCGCTGTGGTGCAGCGCCTACGGCGTGCTGGGTGGCTTCCAGATCCTTGGCACCAGCGCCGCCGGCCAACTCCACTTGCGCGACCAGTTGCCGCGCGACGATGCCTTCGTCATTCGCTCCTGCGGGAGCTGGCTGGCCATTGCTGTCGCCGACGGACTCGGCTCCCATCACCTCTCCCGTTTCGGCGCGACACTGGCCGCGGACTGGCTGGCGAGCCAGTTACTGAGCGGCCTGCCCGACCAGGTCTTTCCTCATGGCATCGCGAGCAGCGTGCCGCTGGACGCCGTTCCACCGCCCTGGCCACAGGCGCCGGAACTCAGCGTGGCCTTCGCCGGCAGCGTCGGAACACTGACCTGGCACGCGACCAGCCTCAGCGCGGGCGGCGCCAATCCGTCCGCCGTTGCCATGCCTGGCCAGCAGGGGGAGCCGGGTGACGCCCAGCCTCCGGCTGACCCAAACCAGGTCGAGCAGCCGCTTGCCGGTGGCAACGGGGCCACGGCGCCAGATGCCTCCGGCGAACGAGGCGAGCCTTCCGCCGCGGAGCGTGCAGCGGCGGAAGCCGCACCCGCCTCCGATCCCGGTTCACCCGACCCTTCGACGGCGCCCCTCGATCGCCAGCCAGTTACCGGAACGCCTACCGCCAGCTCATCTTCCGCTGCACCGGCGGCGCAGCCGGTGGCAGACCGCGATTCCGGCCAAGAGCCTCTGCCCTGGCTTGATCTGGAGAACATCGTACGCCACGCTTTCGAGGCGACGCGTGGCGCCTTGGCGAACCGCGCCGGGCAAGTCGGCTTACCGCTCCGCGACCTTGGCTGCACGCTCCTCGGCGTGCTCCTGGACACTGACTCTGGAGCGTGCGCCGTTGGGCAGATCGGGGATGGCACGATCCTGGGCCGCGCCGCGGATGGCCGGACCGGCCCGATTCTCGACGTGCCGGATACCGGCGACGCCGCGTCGGTCTATCCCTTGACCCATCCGCAGTGGCAGCGGTACTTCCGCGTCGAGCGGACCGCTGCCTCCGCCATCGCGGGAGGCATCCTGGTGATGACGGACGGCGTAGCCAACGACTGCGTCGCCGGCGTTCCCGCAGCCGCGCTGGCCACCTGGGTCGACCGGCTCATCGAGCAGGTGCGCGCGAGCGAAGGCCCGGGCGGTTCCTCGCGTCTGCTACGCTGGCTGGCGTCGTATCGTCGACCCGATAGCTTCGACGACCGCACGCTGGTCATGCTGTACCGATGACCGCCATCGCCTCGGGAGGTCGAGCCGTGCGGGCCACCATCTCGGCCCGGCTCACCAACGTGCCGGAGGAACTGGACCTCATCGGTCCGATTTACACCGGTGGCGAAGGGACGATCTACTTCTCCGCCGACGGTCGATACGCCGCCAAGGTGTATCATCAAACGGATCCCCAGAAGGGCAAGATCCTCCAGCAGGTGATGGAACTGGGGAAGGGTCTGGGGAACCAGGCGCGCTTCCTCGCCTGGCCACTGGGGATCATCGGTACGTTCGACGGACAGGCCCGCATCGGCTGTGTGACGCACCTCATTCCGTCCCGCTACGTCGAGATCCTGGACCTCATGTTCTCGCCCCAGGTGGCCATTGCCCACTTCAAACAGGGGCGCCACTGGGGTCACTACCTGACCATCGCGCGCGAACTGGCCGTGGCGGTGCGCATCCTCCATGGGAAGGGCTGTGCCCACGCGGACATTCAGTATCGCAATTTCAAGGCGGATCCGACCACGGGCCGTACCGTCCTGCTGGACCTCGACGGTATCGTCGTGGAAGGGTTCCTGGCGCCACAGGTGGCCGGCTTGCCCGGCTTCATGGCGCCGGAGGTGGTTGCCGGGCGCTCGCGGCCGAGCGAGAGCACGGATCGCCATAGCACCGCCGTGCTCATTCTCTACACGTTGCTCTTCCGTAATCCGCTGATGTCGCTGCCCTGCTACGACGCAGACGCTCAGCGTGACGACGTAATTGGCTGGGGCGAGCAGGCGATGTTCAGCGAGCACTCTTCCGATACGCGGAACCGACCGCCAAATCTCGCGCAACCGCTCTATCGTCGAGGGGCGCTCAGTTTCCGGATGTTGCCGCCCGCGCTGCAGCGCCTCACGGAGCGGGCGCTCGTCGATGGCTTGCAAGCGCCGGAACGCCGGCCACAGGTGTGGGAGTGGGAGACGGCCCTGGCCACGACGCACGAGCAGTTGACGCATTGCCACTACTGCAAGCAAGTCTATCCCTATGCGTTCTGGGTGCAGCCCAAATCAGCACGCGGCTGCCCCTTCTGCGGCACGCCGGCCCGTCCGCCGTTCCCCGCGGTCGTCGAACTGCTGGACCCTGGTGCGAAGGGGCTCTACACGCCATCCCGCAAAGCGATCCTTGGACCAGGCTTTCAGGTCTTCTCCGACTTCCTGGAGCCGACGCGGGCGCCGGCGATTTCCCGTGAGGGGCAGACGCCCGTGGGCCGGGTCGAGTGGATCGCTGAACTTGGCATCCTGGCGCTGCGGAACGAAGATACCGCTGTCTGGACAGCGATCGCTCCCGGAAACCGGGGCCTGGTGACGGTGCGGCGTGACCAGCGCGTCCCGCTCCAACCCGGCCTGCAAATCCACTTCGGATCAGGAGCCCGGCTCATACGCGTCGTGGAGTGACAGCACAGCGCGCGTGGTCTCTTTGGATCCGAGGGCAGGCCGCGTGGCAGGCGTCCCCATGCAGCATGCACTGCCAGATCACGGAAGGGGGGAGAACGTTGGTGGCGGTTCTGGTGCGGGTGCTGCGGTACGATGGCGTAGCGGGGCTGCGAGACGGAGCGGCGTCGCGTGCGAAAGAGAGCGGTGGCCTCGCGGCCCGGCATAGCTGGGCACGGTGGCACGGTCCGACCATCGCTTTGCGGCTAAAGGGAGCATGCGCATCGTGGCGAGTCTGAGTGAAGGGGAGCGAGCCCGGCTGACGCCGGTGCTGGGCAGCGTGGCGCGACTGGTGGCCCAACTCGGTACGGTAAGTCCAGCGCAGGTGGCGCTGCTGCTGCTGGGGGCAGACCTGGAGACCACCCCAGACGCGCTGGCGGAGGTCCAGCGCTGGGTGCGCCTGCTCAGCAACCTGCACCAGGCTCCAGACGAGGGGCTGCGTCTGGGCACCGTCGAGGCCCTGCGCCTGCGCGGCGTGCCGGAAGCGGCGGCGCTGCTGGCGACCAGCGTGGTGGTCGATGCTGCGGCCAGCCTGCCGCGCCCGGCGACCTCCCAGCCACCGTTCAGCCAGCCGGGCGTGGGAACGGCCGGCGCGGCGCCACCAGTCGCGGCGGTGGAGTCGCTGAGCTTTGGCACGCTGGCGCCGGGGACGGGCGGGGTGCTGACGGTGGAGGTGAGCGGCGGACCGGGACGGGTGGAGCTGGGCAGTGACCACCTGCGGGTGCAGCCGGTGCGCTTCGGCCCCGGCGCGACGACGCTGCGACTGGAGTTGCTGCCGGCGGCGGGCGGGGCGCTCTTCGCCGAACTGCGTCTGGTGGCGGATCACGGTCCGGCGCTGGCACTCCCGGTGGTGGCGGTATGGGCGGAGGAGGAGAGCGCCGGCACGCCGGCCTGGCGTGACTCCAGGCCGCCGGCAGTGGCGGCAGCGGGACGGACAGGCGTCGAGACGCCCCGCAGTGCTGCGCTGCGTGGCCCCATCGCGGTGGGGGTGGGTGAACTGGCGCAGGCGCTGGCAGGAGCAGCGGCGGGGGCGACGTTGCGGCTGGCGGCGGGGGAGCACCGGCTGGGGCTGGGGGTGACGCTGGCGCACGAGCTGACGCTGGAGGGGACGGGGCAGGAAACGACCAGCATCGTGACCGGGGAAGGGGAAGGGGTGCTGCGCTACCAGGGGAGCGGCCTGCTGACGCTGCGCGACCTCACCCTGCGCTGGACGGGCCCAGCGGGCGTGCTGGTCAACGTGGTGCAGGTGACGACTGGCGAGGCGCTGGTAGAGCGCTGCCGGGTCACCGGCGCCACGTCGAGTGAGCACGGCTTCGGATCAGGGCTGGCCATCAGCGGTACAGCGCGTGCAACCGTGCGCGACTGCCTGGCGACGGGGAACGGCTTCGGCATTGCCGTTGAAGACCAGGCGCAGCCGACGCTCGACAGCAACACCTGCCGCGAGAACAAGGTCTGCGGTATCGTCTACTCCGGCGCCGCCGCCGGCACGGCGCGGGCGAACACCTGCGTGGCGAACGTGCAGTACGGCATCTACGTAGCAGAACAAGCGCAGCCGACGCTCGAGAACAACACCTGCCGCGAGAACCAGAACACCGGCATCGCCTACGCTGGCACCGCTGCCGGCACGGCGCGGGCGAACACCTGCGTGGCGAACGTGGAGTTCGGCATCTTCCTGGCAGACCAGGCGCAGCCGACGCTCGAGAACAACACCTGCCGCGAGAACCAGAACACTGGCATCGCCTACTCCGGCGCCGCCGCCGGCACGGCACGGGCGAACACCTGCGAGGCGAACGTGGGGTACGGCATCTTCCTGGGAGAACAGGCGCAGCCGACGCTCGAGAACAACACCTGCCGCGAGAACCAGGGCGCAGGTATCGCCTACTTCGGCGCCGCCGCCGGCACGGCACGGGCGAACACCTGCGAGGCGAACGTGGAGTTCGGCATCTTCCTGGCAGACCAGGCGCAGCCGACGCTCGAGAACAACACCTGCCGCGAGAACCAGAACACTGGCATCGCCTACTCCGGCGCCGCCGCCGGCACGGCGCGGGCGAACACCTGCGTGGCGAACGTGCAGCACGGCATCGCCGTGGGACAACAGGCGCAGCCGACGCTCGAGAACAACACCTGCCGCGAGAACCAGGCCTCAGGCATCGTCTACTCCGGCGCCGCCGCCGGCACGGCGCGGGCGAACACCTGCGAGGCGAACGTGGGGTTCGGCATCTTCCTGATAGAACAGGCGCAGCCGACGCTCGAGAACAACACCTGCCGCGAGAACCAGGAAACTGGCATCGCCTACGCCGGTGCCGCCACTGGCACGGCGCGGGCGAACGCCTGCGTGGCGAACGTGCAGCACGGCATCTACGTGGGAGAACAGGCGCAGCCGACACTCGAGAACAACACCTGCCGCGAGAACCAGGGCGCAGGCATCGTGTACCAGGGGACGGCAGCAGGCCGCGCTGAGCGGAACGAGTGTTCGGGAAATGGCGGGGATGGCATTTACGTCGAGGCAACCGCGCGGCCGGGGCTCGCACGGAACAGGTGCCGCGACAACCGGGGGAAGAATGTGAACGATAAGCGCCGGTGATGGTGAGTCTCACGCGAATGCTGTCACATTAGGGCCGTGAACGCCGTGGCGCCCTGACGGGTGCTCCGGCACTGTTGATGCGGGGATGGTGAGCCGCTGAGTGGCCGCCGTGGCAAGCGGTCCCAGGGGGATGACCGGTGAGCGAAAAGCCCTGGTCAACCTGGTGTTTGCGGACATGGCAAACGGCACTTCGTCTGCCTCTGGACATCTCGGAGAAATGGGTAGCATCAAAAGTGCCGGAGAACCCATTATCAGCCATAAACTGACAGCCAGTTCTGTGCTTTGAAGTTAGGGTTTGCAGAGACTGCAGGATTGAGCTTCAAATTCCCGACTGCAAACTTGACCTTCAAACTCGGGGGCGCTGGGTTTCCCAGAGGTCGCGTTGGTCCGTTCGGGACGGGACAACGGATGACGACCGGAATGCCAGTGTCCCTCCGGGAGACGCTTCTCTGCAGCACGAGATTCCTCACCGCAACGGCAACCGCCCATTTCGTTCCCGACCGCAATCCTAAGCTGCAATTTTGGCCCTGCCTCCCACTGGCCAGCGGCGAGCCTCCCTCTGGTGACGACGATTCCTTGCTGCAAGACTCGATTGCAATTCGCCGCAAAGAACGTCTTCAAAGCACAAGTTCAGCCGGGTTGTTGTGCAGGGGAAGTTCGGGATGCTCCAGCACCAGCAGCAGGCAATCCCGCTTGGCGCGGGTCTTGGCGATGCGATCATCCAGCGCGGCGTAGCCGGTGGTGGTGCTGAACAGTTCGTCGAAGCGGGCGCCCAAGCGCTCCCGTTCGGCTGGCGTGGGGTGCTGGCGGTAGGCGAGCAACTGCCGGTAGTAGTCCCAGTAGTCGCGGCGGAAGTCCTCCAGGAGCGTGCGGAAGGCGGGCACGGAGGGTTCCAGCTTCTTGTAGTGGCGGCCATCGTGGACCCAGCAGAGCGACAACTGTTGGGTCAGCCAGGTGAACTGGGGCGCATCGTCACAGACCAGCACCCGGACCACCGGGAACTCCAGTTGGGCGTGGTAGGCTGCCACCGCTGTCGCATCCAGGATCCACTTGCGCTGCTGCGGCCCGAGCCCCGGCAGGTGCGCCGCGAGCGCCACGTCCAGTTCCGCCTCGTCCACATCCCGCTCCGCCAGCGCCTCTGCTTGCAACGCCACGGCCAGCCCTTGCCGGATCCATTTGGCGATGCCCACCTGGTCCAGGTAGCCCAGCGCTTCGCCGTTGAGGCGGAAGGTGCGCACCTGCCGGTTGCGTAAGACGTCCAACACACTGAGCCGATCCTTGCCGGGCGTGGTCTGGTAGACCGTGTACAGCGGGTTGCCGATCACGTGGCAATGCTCGTTCCGCCCATTGACCCGCGTGGGCGTGGCGTCGAAGTGCTGCCAGGGACCAGAGGCCAGGCCCGCTCGGTAGATCGCCTCCGCCTCGGCGTGCCACTGCTCCTGCCCCTTGATCAGCAGGTTGGAGATCTGCCCCGCCGAGATGACGATGCCGACATCGGCCAACAGTTCCCCGATCTTCGCCTCGCTCATCTGCCCACCGTAGTACAAGCTGAGCGCCAGACTCTTGAGCCCGGGGCCGAACTGCCCGCTATACCCAGCCGGCATGGGCGCCAGATACGTCTGCCCGCTCGACCGTGACCACCACTGCTCTTTGCGAAAACAGATCACGTCCGTCTGCACCACCACGTCCTGCACCAGCACGTCCGCGTCGCCCTTGTAGACCGCATCCGTTGGCAACAGCGCGCGGTCTACCCGCACCACCTGCTCCCGGGTTACCGTCAATCGCGCCTGCTTGACGCCTTTGCGACGTTCCCCGGGTGGTCGCGCCTCCCGTCGCTCCTGTTCCGACGAGTGGTTCCTCGGCCGCTCCGCCGTCCGCACCTTCGCCAGAATCTCCGGCTTCCCCTGCTCCCCCTTCAGCCGCTGGTTCTCCTCCCGCAGCGTCCGCACCTCCGCTCGCAACTCCTCCACCACGTTGAGCGACGCAACGATCACGGCTCGGGCCGACAGGTCCTCTATGCGCGCAAGGTCAATATCAGGCAGCATGCCCACACTCTACACCACCGCGACTCGCCAACTCAAACCCCCTCTCCCCGACCCCGCCGACACCCCTCCACCCTTTATTGAGAGGATACGCGTAGGCCATGGCGGCGCAGGCGTGCCGATCCACGGCGTTCTCCAGCCGCGACATGGTTGGCTGACTGGCCAGGTCAATCCCAGTCTCCGGCAAACGGCCACAGACCAGCTTGAGCAAGGGATCGACCCGCAAGGTGTCGGCGTCATCCTGATCCTCATACCCACAGGCGATCTGGAACACCCGCTGGCGCACCAGCGTCTCCAAGGCATGGGTGATGTGGCCCCGCCGCCACTCCGGCACACACGCCGCCAAGGCCCGGCAAATCCCCACCTCCGCCTCTGCCTGCTCCACCCAGGGCAACCCGCCATCCGAGGTCAGGCGGCCGCCGTCAAACGCCGCCACCAAGGGCAACGCCGTCTCGGTGGCAAAACGGTACGTCGGCATGGCACAATCTCTTGGCATGGGAGGCTCCTTGGCTGGTCTCGTCGTTGAACAACTTGACCATAACCGAAGAGCCTCCCCAGCGCCACTTCACCCCGTGAAGTAGAGTAGACCGCCGGCGAGGTACCGTTTACACGGCCCTTTTCCGTCGGCCCCTCCCCGAACTGGGCGTGCAGGCTTTCCTTGCACCCAGCTCTCCAGTGCCTGCGTACCACCTGGGCTGGCGTTCGGAACGTTGTGGCGCTCGGCATCTCGCCTACCTCCCGTTCCTCTCGCCGCAGACACCTGCCACCCTTCGCCCTGTGCGCGGCTTTCCCGCGCCCCCTGGCCGGTCGTGACTCCGGCGACTACTACGGCGGCTCCGTGACCCTAGAGCTCGCGCCCCGTAGGCCATCCCGCTTTCTCTCAGTCGCTGACGTGCTAGCACGACGTAGGCGCCTCGTCCGCCCCCTTGAGTGGGGTCATTCCCCACCGCCCACCCTGCGGAGGGTGCGAGCGCCGGATTATTAGACGCCCGCTCAGGGTGGCCCCGCAACAGACGCTATAGCGAGGGATGTAGCCTTGCATCACTGGAGGCTGAGTTTCAGACAATGCGGTCTTCACCATATCGCGCGGGTCTTGCGGGACGCAGCCATAAGCGTCTTCTGGCCGCTCCCGCTTTCCCAACATGTTACTTTCCCCCTTGGCTTTCGCCGCAAGGTGGGTTGGGTGACCCAGAAGCCATCTTCCTCCGAACTTCTCCTCTCTCCGAGAGGGATCAACGACTGGATGAAACGGCGCACTAATCCAGGCTAGATCAGCGTCGTCCGATCGCGCCAGAGTCGCCAGGCGATCGTTGGGTGACGGTCACGATGTTAGGAGCCGTCACGGAATAACTTTTACAATTGAGGGCGTCAGGGCGGGCGCGA
>DAIMXP010000152.1:0-9790 GCA_036734945.1 Chloroflexota bacterium | reverse complement strand
CAACTTCGGTGTCCGGGACGATCTCGCACCCGAGGATATTGATCACGCGTTCCTCCACGGGTAGCACCACACGGAACCGTGGTCACGCCGCCAGCTCCCTCAGGGGCTGCGGTTTGGGCTTGGGCGGGCGACCGCGACGCTTGGCCGACACCCAAGCCGGCAGCGGCACTTGGTAGCGCAGCAGGTCCTGCATCGTCCAGGGGTGGTCGGTGAGGCCGGCGGCCATCGCTGGCGTGCGCTCCTGCCACTGCCGTGCAGCGCCGGGTGGAGCTAGGAGGCGGAGGCTGTCGTGCAGCCAGCAGAAGTTGTAGGCGCAACCCACCAAGAACATGCCGGCGACGAGGCTGACTTCGGTCCGGGCGAGGGCCACGGCCGCCCTACGGGCGTCGGCGCGCCGGATCAGCGGCGCCAGGCAGGCCCGGAACGTCGCATTGAGCCGCTCGATGAAAGCGGTGTTGATCTGCTGACCGCCGCCGGTTGCCGCCAACGCGGCAGCGATCGTCTCCGGCGTGCCCCGGACGATCCGCTGAGACACCGCAGTGAGCCGTCGCTTGGCGTACTGTTTCCGGGTGCCCCTTGGGCGTTGCCCCAACTGGAAGCCGGCATCGAGCACGAGGCGCGGCCGTCCGCGCCGGCCAGTGCGCACGGGATGGCGGAAGGCGCGAACGAACGCCCGCCGACGCCCGCAGGGCGGCCGTTAGCTGGCCAGGCCGTCCACACAGACGAGCACCGGCCCCGGCACGGCGCAAGCATGTACGCAATCGACCAGACGGCGGATGAGGACGCCATCACGGTGGGCGCTCACCACCCCGCCCAGCCACAATCGGCTGGGGACCGCCAGAGCCATGGCCTGCCAGACCCGCCTCCCCACCAACTTGATCCAGAGCTCATCCGCTTGGACATGGCCCAGCTCCACTCGTCCCGCCTGCACCAGATGGACGTGAACCTGCTGGCAGTGCTCTCCCGCGCGGAGTTGCCAACGCGCGACGGTGCGCTCGTCCAGGCCGAATGCCGCCACGATCGCTTGGACCGGACAGCCGTGGCAGAGTAAAACGAGCACCACCGTCAGCAACTCGGCAGTGTGGTGCAGTCGGTAATATGGTGTGCCCGTGGTCGCTGCAAACGTGTGGCCGCACACTATACAGCGGTAGCGCTGCTCCTTTTGACTCTGGACGTGGATGTTCCCTTGCCCCCCCTGGCCGCGCAGTCGGCATTCGGGGTTGTGGCAGAATTGCTGGTCGAGGTCCATTGGCGTTTCCCTGTCGCGGCACTTGTGATCACCTCCACAGATGCCCGATGGACCCCGCCTCCGCCAACAACCAACCGCCGACCACGGTTCATGGGGGTGCTACCGGCTCAACCCCCCTTTCTACGGTAGAACCAGATTGCGCCGCTGCGCCGCGGCAGCGCAAAGGTAAAGCCGTCGCTCATGAGGGCGGATCCGGAAAGCTCACGGGTCTCGCCCGTCTCAGGGTTTTCCAGGACATAGTCGCTATCCGGGCGCAGGGCCTTCAGGGACATGGCAAAGCGCTCCTCGGCACACTCCTGATGGCGAATCCCCTGGATCAGCCCCTCGCCTGTCTCTGGACTATCGAACTGCCAGACGACCCACCGTTCGGCGCTGCGGCTGAACGGCGTGAGCGGATAATAGTCGCCGCTTACCAGTAGGCTCGCTGCTCGGCGCCAGATACCGATCATCTTGAGGGCCAGGGCAACGTCATGATCATCTCTGCGGATATCGATGCTGGGGGCAAGCATCGGGGCCATCCCGCAGTGGAAGGCAAAACTGTCGTTCGGTTTGCCAGGGCTGGTGGCGCCCTCGGGTTTGTTCAGGTCCCAGGACAGGTCGTGTCCTTAAAATAGGGGATCCAGGCGTAGAGCGTGTGGTGGAACGCCAGTTTGACCGGGTGCATGCCGTACCCGTAGTCAGTGTAGTGCAGGGGGACCGAGCGGCGCATGGTCTCCAGGTCGTTGCGGCGTCCTCCGGATGCACACGAATCGATCCACAGGCCGGGATTACGGGCCAGCAGGTCATCCCAGAACTGCAGATAGCCCTGCACGTGCAGGTTCTCGTTGATGCCCTGGCGGTCCTCCGCATCATTCTCTCGCCAGTGACGCAGCGGCGGGAAATTGAAGTCCTGCCGGTAGATCTTGATGCCATTGTCCTGGATCAGCGTACAGAGATGATCGGTGATCCAGCGGCGACATTCCGGGTTGCCCAGGTTCAGCAACGCGTTTCGCGCGGGCCAATCATCCGTGCCGTCGACGCGCTGCAGCCACTCTGGATGATTGCGAGAGAGCCAGCTATCGCGCGCGACCCGTTCGGGCTCGAACCAGATCAACAGATCGGCACCGTTTTTTGCCGCGTTATCGGCTATGGGCCGCAGACCACGGGGAAAGCGCTCTGGATCCGGTTCCCACGTCCCCGTCAGCGGCCATCGTCGCTCGTGGTTCTCGTCGTAGCACGGGTACCACCCCGCGTCGATCCACCACACATCATAGGCAAAGCCGGCCGCTTTCCATTTGTCCATGTACCGGATCTGGTTGTCCTCGGTGGCCGCCGTGAATTCCTCGCCGTCATCGGTAGCGGCGGCCGACAGCAGCGGCCGCAGCGGCCTGCCGTCCGGCCGCGGGAGCACATGGTCCAGATACCAGCGGCGCCACAGGTTGACCGCCCGCGCTTCGTCGCCCATCCAGGACATTATGGTCATCCGAGGGGTGCGGATACTCTCCCCCGGCAGGAGCCGGAGGTGGGTCTGTTCTTGGCCAGCCTGAATCGCGACGCCCTGGGCTGTCCCCGTGAACGAGGCCGCCCACTGGCCGGGCCAGCCGATGGCCAGGGTCAGCCCGCTCCCGGCGAACTGGATGCGGACGTACGGGAACGCTCCATCGCAGGGACGTCCTCCGTTGGGCGCGAAGGCGAAAACTTCTCCCTCACGGAGTGGGGTTTCCTCGGGCGTATAGCCCTCCGCGCTGCCGAAGTCGCCATTACAGTGGTACAGGCTGGGGGATGCACCCGCAAACGTCCCATCCAGGGCCTGGATGTCCTGGATCAGCGGCGTTGGTTGGCGGCCTTTGTTGGTCAACCACGCGGTCCACTCTACGACCGGATAATCGAGGTATTCCAGACACTCAACCCGTACATTCAGGCCGGTCTCGACGTCGTTCCCCTCAAAGACCGTTTCCACGATATTTGCATCAATGCGGCGTTTTTGAACAGTGGGAGTCCATTCGGATGGAATCCCGGTGATCTTTTTTCCATCATAGAGAAAAGAGCTGGGCAGATTCTCTGGAGCAGAAATGAACTGTCCCACCCATGATCGGCTTTGCATCATATCTTCCGGCGTCGTTCCAGGTACAAGAAGTTCTGTCGTCATCACGGAAATCCCTCCTCTAAATCCTTCCATGGGGCCTGTTGCCGAACTCCAAGGGATGCGCTGACAATGCGGTATAGCGCAACTTGCCGTCGTTCTGGCTCTCGAATCGCCCCGCGCAAAGCCGCCACGGCCCTTCGGCAGGCGTTTCCGTGGCATTTTCTTTACGATTCCACTCGACTACGGTCGTCGGAAGAGTTCGGCAACAGGCCCCATGCGGCACGTTCCCTTTCGCCGTGGCGTAGAGCACCTTGTTCTCGATGAACACCACCGGGTTCTCGTCGCGGATGGCGGTCTTGAGTAACCCCTTGGCGTCGTAGGCGGTGGCAGGCATCACCACTTTCAGACCGGGGACGTGGGCGAACCAGGCTTCCAGCGACTGCGTGTGCTGGGCGGCGTTGGCCCGCCCGGCGCCGGTCATGGTGCGGTAGACGATGGGCAGGGTGGCTTTGCCGCCGAACATGTACTTGGACTTGGCGGCCTGGTTGACCAGCTGGTCCATGGCGCACATCATGAAGGTCATGTACATGAACTCCGCCACCGGGCGCAGACCGACAAGTGCCGCCCCCAATGCCGCGCCGGCGATGGCCGTCTCCGAGATGGGCGTGCCCACCACCCGCCTGGCGCCGAACTCGTCGTACAGGCCGCGCGTCACGCCGTAGGTGGATTCTTTGATATCCTCGCCCAGCCAGAAGACGCGCGGGTCACGGCGCATCTCCTCGCGCAGGGCCATGTTCAAAGCCTGGGAGTAGGTCACGTCGGCCATCAGACTTCCCTCCCCGCCGCGTCGGCGCCGGTGTAGATGTCGGTCAGCAACAACGCTTCGCCCGGCTCCGGGCTGGCCTCGCCAAAGGTGACGGCACGCTCCACCTCGTCCTTCACGCGGGCATCCAGGCGCTGCAGGCTGTCCACATCGGCCACACCGAGCTGTTGCAGCACGGCCCCGAAACGGATCAGCGGGTCGCGCGAGGCGCGGGCCTGCGCGACCTCCTCTTTCGTGCGGTAGGGCTCGGGGTCGCCCAGGAAGTGGCCCTCGAAACGATAGGTCTTGGCCTCGATCAGGGAAGGTCCTTCGCCGCCGCGCGCCCGCTCCACCGCTGCCGCCACGACGGCATGGACGGCCAGCACGTCCGAGCCGTCGACGATGACGCCGGGGATGCCGTAGGCGGCGGCGCGGTCGGCGACGTTAGCGATCGCCATATCCTGGGCGACGGACTAGAACTGGGCATACTGGTTGTTCTTGCAGACGAACACCACCGGCAGCTTGAGGGTGGCGGCGAAGTTGATGCCCTCGTGGAAGGCGCCGTGGTTGGCGCCGCCGTCTCCGAAGAAGCAGAGCGCCACTTCCGGGGAGCCACGCACCCAGAAGCCGAGCGCCGCCCCGGTGGAGATGGGGATGCCGGCCGCCACGATGCCGTTGGCGCCCAGCATGCCGTGGTCGAGCGAGGCGATGTGCATACTGCCGCCCTTACCCAGGTTGTAGCCGGTGACTTTACCCATCAACTCCGCCATCATGGGCGCCAGTTCTAAGCCCTTGGCGATGCAGTGACCGTGGCCGCGATGGGTGCTGGAGATCACGTCGCCCTCGCGCAAGGCGGCACAGGCGCCGGTGGCGACGGCTTCCTCGCCGATGTAGAGGTGGACGCTGCCGTAGAGCCGCGCCTCCAGGAACAGCGCTTTCACCCGCTCCTCAAAGCGCCGGATGCGCAGCATCGTCGCGTAGAGCTGCAGCAACTCCTGGTCGGACAGCCCGTGGCGCTCGATTGGCGCGGTGGGGACTTCGGTCAGCGTTGCCACGTCGGTCGGCACGATGAGCGGCGCACTGCTGGTCCCTGTCCAGGCCGAAAGCGCAGCCAGACCGGGAGCAGATGGTAGGTCAGCCAGCACCAGGTCCGCCCCTTCTTCGGCGCAGACCTGTGCCGCCGCCAGGCCGATGCCGCTGGCCGCACCGGTGATCAGCACCACTTTGCCCTGCAAACGCACGCCCCGTCCTCCCGTCACCATGATGGTCGGCTACACCTGCCATGTCAAGCCGACACGCTCCATAACCCGATCCAGTTGCTGCTTGGCGGCCGGGATCTGCTCATCCGGCAGGTGCTCGATCAGCATGAAGCCCTCGGGGCAGCAGCCACCGTGACGCCGCTGAAGCCCAGGTCTCTGAGCCTGCCGGCCATGGCAGCGGTGATGTCTCCCACCGCCGCCGGCATCATCCACACTACGCCCGAGCGCACGGGTAGCCTCCTTCATCATGTGGCGGCACGCCAGCCTTCTCCCGGTATAGTACTCAGCATCACCCTTGGACGCGAGCGCTGCTTCCTGGTCGTCGGTGGTGTCGTTTGCAACGCTTTGAGCAGGTCGGCAGCCACTTCCCGCAACATCATGCCAATGGCCGCCTTGCCCACACCATCTTCCTCTCATCTTGACCGAGGCGCTCGATCTCGGCGCCCAGCCGTCCGACCTCGTCGTCTGCCACCTCCTTGACGACGACGTACATCCCGCTGTGCCGGGGGCCGCTGCCAGCGAGCGCCGCTCCCGCCTCCTCCCACGTCGCGGCGTCCTCGGGCTCGATCGGATGGAACTCGTAGCCGTCGTAGCCGAGGTCGGCGGCGATGGCCAGCCGTGTGGCGTGGGGATAGTGGCGCCGGTGGCCGGTGAAGTGGTTGTCGAAGAGCAGGACGGGGTTCGGAATGCTCACGCCGTTGTCTGCTCAGCGGAGACGGGAGGTAACTCGACGGTGATGGCGCTGCGGGTCGCAGCCGAGGCATAGAGCGCGTCGAGGACGGCGTGGATGACACGCTGCCGGCGCAGCGGGGAAGCCGGGGGCCGGTCGTCGCG
The DNA here is from genome assembly GCA_036734945.1 of Chloroflexota bacterium. GTDB lineage: Bacteria > Chloroflexota > UBA4733 > UBA4733 > UBA4733 > UBA4733. The sequence continues at coordinate 3,581 of DAIMXP010000152.1, read as the reverse complement.
GATCGCCGCCGCCATATCGCGGAGCGGATAGACGAGGGTCTGCCGCCAGTCGGCCGGCTCCTCCGGCAGGGTCTCACTCGAAAGTTCCTCGTCAACGCGGTAGGCGTGGCGGAGGAGGCGGGTCTCCTTCCCCTCTGGGGTCATCGACAAGTCGAGGCCCCCGCGCGTCCCGCGAATCTCGACGCGGTGGCGTGGCGGGCCGTGCTCGGCGGCGCGCCGCTCCCAATGAACGGTCAGTCCGCCGTCACACACGATTTCGGCGGCCAGACGTCCGTCGACGTCCGGCGTGGGCGGGCGCCGCTGCTCCGACAAGGGAAAGTAGTTCCCCAGGGTGCCGAACACGGTCCGTGGCCGGAAGCCATCGCCCAGGACTTCGGCGATCCAGTCCAGGTCGTAGACGCCCCAGTCAAAGGCGATGCCCCCGCCGTTCCTGGCTGGATCGTTGCGCCAGGGAGGCAGTTGGGCGCCGACAGGCCAGGCGCGGGAAATTGCCTCGAACCAGAGCCGGTAGACGACACCGAGCTCGCCGCCGGTCACCATCTGGCGGGCCCTCCGCGCCGTCGGCGCCGCATGGAAGCGGCAGGAGCAGCAGCCGACCTTGAGGGAGGGTTTGGCGGCCGCCGCCGTCTCGATCTCCTGCACTTCCTCCTGGCGGAGCACGAAGGGCTTCTCGCAGAGGACGTGTTTGTCCGCCGCCAGGGCAGCGAGCACCATTGAGCGGTGCAGGAAGGGCGGCGTGGCGATGTAGACGGCGTCGATGTCCTGCCGCTCCAGCATCGTGCGGTAGTCCGTGTAGACGTCGGCAACCGCCAACTCCGCAGCGAGCTGTGCCGCTGCTTCGCGCTGGACGTCCGCCACGGCAACAGCACGCAGCAACGGATCCTCCTGGAACACCCAGGAGACAAGGTGAGCAATCCGGCCCGCGCCGATGATGCCAAACCGAACGCTATCCAATGGCTCCCCCTTATCCCGACCGCCCTGCGGTCTACCGACTCCCCTTGTTCCCGCAACACCTCCCCGATCTGCTCCCCCGTTAGACCGGGTCACGTATGGTAGTTGGCGAGCACGTCAAACGCAGCGAGCGACTCAGGGGTGTGCATCCCCAGCATCAAGAGTGCCGGAGAACCCCATTTCCCGCGTAAACTGGGTCCTATTCCCGCGAAATCAACACCTCCTCGAACTCAACGGCGTATGGTTGGGACCATCTCTTCCAGTGCATCCTCCGGATGTGATCTGCGCCGCAGCCGACTACTGCCAGACCGTGGTCGTATAACTCAGGTCGGGCCAGACGGCAGGTGCATGAGCGACACGCCCCTCTGCGTCGACCGCCGTGACGGCGTACGCAAGCCCAGGTGTAGGGACGGACAATTTGCCGCGATAGACTGCTCGTCGCACGTGCGCGAACGGCTGCTCGTCCCACATCCCCTCGGACGGGGAATCCAGGCGGCGATGCCGGACGACCACACGTGTGATCGGCACCGGCCCCACAGCGCGCACTTCCAACATCAGCGGTTCCTCCGGTCGGACCAAGTCACGGGTGACCAGGACCATCACGCGGAGCTGCCCTGACCAGCCGTTTCCAGGTAGGAGCGATGCCGCGACGGGCTCGCCGAGAACGCTCTCCAGGCGATGAACGAGCGTTTTGTAGGCGGCCACCGCCTTGCCATTGACGGTCGCCATAATTCCGAGTTCTCCCTGATTGGTAATGTTGCCGGCGAGGATCTGGATCGCCTCGCGCAGCCCGGACTCGCGCATCAGCGCGAGCGCTTGTCGGCCGGCCTCGCGTGCTTCGACGAGATGCCTGGCGACAATCAACTCTTCGGCGCGGCGCAACTCCGCTTCGACCGGTCCCCCAGGATAGAGGACTTCCGCAGCCGCGTCGTAGCGTACGACCCAGCGCAGCGTCTGGAGGAGATACTGAAGACGTTCTTGGTGTTGCCGCTCGTCGGTGGCAAGTCCGACGAGCATGGCCTCGATCGCTCGCTCAATCGTCGCCAGCGTCGCCAGATTCTCCGAGCGCGGGTACCGCCCGGCCCGGAAGGGCGGGACCGCATCCTCCGGTGGCAGTTGGTGACCGTTCATGCTAAACCAGGTAAAGGCTGCGCATTCCACCTGTCCCATCGCGCCGGTCCAGCGCGGACCGAGTCGCTCAAGTTGGCCGTGGATGTGCGCCATACGCGCCGCCCGCTCCGGACCATAGCAGGCGGCGCTGAACCGTGCGAAGAACGCCTCCGCGGTCAGGTCAGGCTGCCACGGCCACTGGAAAGTGTAGGCCGCGACCTCCTCCACGGCGCGGGTTCGCCAGTGGATGCCGAGCACTCCCTGGCAGCCCTTGGCACGCGCATCCGACAGCAACGGCGCGAACGCCGTCACGTTCGGCTGCGGCCCCCACTGATCCCGACGGGACCCGCCACCGTCGCTCTCGAACCAGGGGATGGTCCAGCGTTGCCGCTCCGGCCGCAGCTTCCCGTAGACTGCGCTAACGTTCGGCTCAAACGTGGGATCGATGTTGTCGAGAGCAGCGAAGATCACGTCGGAGGGTAGGGTCCGATCCAGCCCCTCGTAGAAGTCGGTGAAGCGCATCCACTGATCACCACCCCAGCCGCTCAGGATCAGGCGCACCCCGGGAGCCACCTCCTGGAGGATCGATCGGGCCAGGCTGGCGTACCTGCTGATCCGAACGCCTTCCGCGATGCGCCCCGGGTCCTCGAGGTAGCCAAACTGGGGGGCCAGGTTGGCGTCGACCGCGCTGGCCAGGTCGCGCGGCGGCTGGAGAATCCCCGCGCCGCCACGCCCCTCGGCCTGCCAGACCGACAGGTAATCGAGTGGGTACCGCCGGACCAAATGCTGAATCCGCAGGCGCAGCGCCATCACATTGTCCGGTGCCTCAGGATCCCCTTGGACCTCGAACCCCACACACGGATGAATCCCCCGCGAGCGGGCGTAGGCGAGCGCCTCGGCGAGCATCGCTTGCTGCTGCTCGATGCCGGCTTGGGGAGTTGGGTAGTCGAGCGCACAGGCCGCCCCGAAGAGGTCGCGGGTGTAGAGTTGATCGGTGCCGAAAGCGTACTCGCTCGTCGGCGTCGGCACCACTCCCCAGATATGGGCGTGCGAGCCACTCGTGCAGAGGGGCAAACCAGACCGTATCCCCCCCTGGGCATTGAGATATCCTGCCCACGGCTCGTAGTCGTAACTGTGAAAGCCGACGAAATTTGCCCGCTGTTTCGCCAGTTGATCGTAGAAGCGGCAGTGATCCTCCAGGTTCCAGACGGTTGGGCTGTTCAAGAAATTGTACCAGGGTAATGTCCCACGAATCTCGAAAGCGGGATGCTCACGTACGTCCAGTTGTGGGATGACCGCATCCGGCCGATGGGCAGGGACGGCGTCTCCACCAAGAAAGAACCCGAAGCCGAGGTGCTCGAGGAAAGCGTAGACTGCCCATTGCACTGCGACCGGCGATCCTCCGGTAATCAGCAGAAGTGGCCGGCCACGCTCGATCACCGTGCGCAGGAGAATCTCCTGCTCCCCATGTCAAATTACGGCCGTAAGGGCGCCACGGCGTTCACGGCCGGAGGGCGCCA
>DAIMXP010000151.1:0-9829 GCA_036734945.1 Chloroflexota bacterium | reverse complement strand
GCGGCTCCGGCACCGTCGCAGCACAATTTCAATCAATTGCAGCGTGACCCACTAGGTTTGGCCATTCAGCGGCGCGCCGGCAGTGGCTTCCTCACGGGTGCGGGTCATCCCCCATCACCCCGGCGTGAGGAAGCACTTTCGTGGGTAGCACCGCGACTGGGGTCGTCGCCAAGGTGACGCTGAAGGTGGAGCCTTGTCCGGGCGCACTGACGACCGTGAGCTGACCACCGTGCATCTCCACGAGCGAGCGCGTAATTGCTAAGCCCAATCCAGTACCGCCTGCCTCCTGCGTCGTGGGATTCTTGGCGCGGAAGAACCGGGTGAACAGCTGCGCTTGCTCCTCCTCGGACATCCCGATCCCGGTATCCTCGATGTCGATGCGCACCTCCTCTCCTTCCGGCCGCGCCTCGACCGTGATCTGGCCGCCCGCCGGCGTGTACTTATGGGCGTTGGAGACCAGATTGATGAGGATCTGGGCCAGGCGGTCCTGATCCCCCCAAACCGCCGGTAGGCCCATTGCCACGCGCACCACCAGTCGCTGCCCTTTTTGCTTGACTTGCGGCCGGAAGGTGGCAGCAACCTCGCGAATCACCCGGTCAAGGTCCACAGCTGCATACTTGAGTTCGATTTGGCCCGACTCGATATGAGCAACATCCAGGAGATCTTGGATGAGCCTGGCGAGACGATCAGCGTTGCGTACGACTACGTGGAGAAACCCGCGCTGTTCCTCTGTCAGTTCGTCCGCCTCATCCGCGAGCAACAGTTCGGCATACCCTTTGATCGAGGTAAGCGGGGTGCGCAATTCGTGCGACACCAGCGCGACGAACTCCGACTTCATGCGATCGACCTCGCGCTCATGGGTTACGTCGCGGAAGGCATACAACCGTCCAAGCGGCTGGCCAGCCGTGTTCTCCACCGGTGTCGAGGACAGCTCTAACTCCCGCTGTGCCGGCCAGCGCTGAACGACGGTCTCCGTGAAGCGCTGGGTTCGGTCGGCCGCGGTGCCGCCCACCAGCGCGCCAATGGTCGCCGGGTCGGCGAAAATCCGCCCCACGAACTCCTGCAGCTCGCCGTAACGGCGGCCGATGACCTCTCCCGGCTCGATACCGAACAGTTCGGCGAATCGGCGGTTGACGGTGAGAAACCGCCGATCGGGAGCGACCAGCGCAATCCCCTCGCCCGTGGCATCCAGCACGGCGCGCATCTCGCTCCTTGCGGTCTCGGCGGCCTGGTACTGGCGCTCGACGATCGCTTCCGTTCGCTTGCGCTCGGTCATGTTCCGGATGCTCACGATGAACAGCCGCCGCACGTCTAGGCGGGTTTCGCCCACCGACACCTCGAGCGGGACCGTCGCGCCGTCCTTGCGCCGCCCGACCACCTCGTTCGGAACGACCTGGGCGCCCCCAAGCCGCACCCAATCGATGTCGTCACCACCTGCCGCATCCGCTGGAGTAACCAGGAGGAGGCGGAAGGGCCGCCCGACGACCTCGGCGGCGGCGTAGCCAAAGATGCGCTCCGCTGCCCCGTTGAACGACTCGAGGACGCCGCGCTCGTCCAGCGTCACAATACCGTCCGCAACGTTCTCCAGGATGGCACGGAGGTATGCTTCGCGCTCCCCCGATGCGCGCAAGGCATTCGCTGCGAGCGCGCCTACCGCATCCAGCAGCTTGCCATCGGCTGAGGAGAACGGCGCGTCGCGGGCCAAGCGGCCGAGGACGATGCTGCCCACAACCTCGCCAGCACTTCGCAGGACGGTGCGCAAGATATGGCCGTCGCAGGCCTGCCCCGCATCCTCGAGTGTCAGGCGCGGATCAACGACCTGAAGGAGGGCCACCTGCGGCTCGCCCAAAAACAGTTCCGCACGCGCCGCGCGCAGCCCGCTGAGGAGCTTCTCCAAGAGAAACTTGCCGGCGGCGAGGGCGCTGAACTGCCCGGTCAGCGCTTCGCCGAACTCATACAGCAGGTGCAGTTCCTCATAGGTGCGCAGGAGCTCAATGGAGAGGCTCTCCACATCCTGGGACGCTATCCACGCCTCAGCGAGCCGTGTGGCCGTCACCTCAGCCACAAGCGCGAGCGCCTGGCGGCGGTGAGCGGGCCCGACCAAGTGTACCGATGCGACAACTGCGCCGCCGACACGAACAGGGGCCCGCGCCTCCGCCCAGCGATCACCTGGCTCCGCCTGGTCCATGGCGTCGGAGCGCCCCGCCCATGCTCGGGGGTGTCCGTCGCCATCCGCCAGATTTGCCCCCTCCGCCCCGAGGGAGCAGGCCGCCTCCAGGATCTGCCGCAATTGCGTCGCTAGGATCGGGCAGTGCCACGGGCCGGGATCGGATCCAACAGTGGATGACGTCATCGCCCGGTCCCTCCATCGTCGCGTCGTCGCCTCATCACGCCACCACCAATGCGGCGACTTCACCGCCGGCGCCGTCCGCAGCCGCCGGTAGCGCGATGGTGAAGGTGCTGCCCTTGCCGGGTTGCGATTGCAGCCAGAGGCGCCCTTGATGGTGGATGATAATGTCCCGGCAGATTGCCAGTCCCAACCCAGTTCCTGGCGGCTTATCGGTGAGCAGCGCTCCCACCTGTTGGAACTTCTCGAAGATGCGCTCCTGGTCCTCCTGGGCCACCCCCCTCCCCGTATCGGCCACGGCGATGCGCACCTCCTCGCCTGTCCACCAGGCGCGCAGGCTAATCACCCCGCGAGCCGTGAACTTCATCGCGTTGTGGAGCAAGTTGGTGATCACCTGCTGCAACCGGTCGGGGTCCGCCTGCACCAGCGGCAGGTCCGAGCTGATCTCTTGTTTGAACGTCAACTCGCCCTCGATCATCGTCGGCTCGAACAACCGTGCGCTTTCCCGCAAGAGCGCAGCCAGGTCCACCGGGACCATGCGCCACTCCATAAAGCCCGACTCGATCTTCGTGATGTCCAGTACGTCATTCACCAGCCGGGTGAGCCGCTCACTCTCAACCTTGATGATCTGCAAAAACTCCTGGCGCACTGCCGGGTCGTCGTAGATGAGCAACAGTTCGGAGAAGGAGCGTATCGAAGTGAGCGGCGTACGCAGTTCGTGAGAGACGTTGGCCAGGAAGTCGGTCTTCATCTCATCGACGCTCAGTAGTTCCTGATGGGCACTGGCGAGGTCCGCATAGGCCCGCTGGAGGTCATCGCCACTGCGCGCAAGCGTACGGTAGAGCGAGGCGTTCTCGATCGCCAATGCGATGCGGTCCGCGAACGACGCCAGGATATCGGGGTCGACGGCGGGGGTATACCGGCCAGGCGGCAGCGCCACCGCTAGGCTGCCGAGGTGAGCCTCCTGGTTGGGTAGGGTGAGGGTCAGGACCACTGCTCCCTGGCCGGACGGCAACCTGGCGTGGAAGCACCGCAGTCCCTCGTCAGCCCGGCCTGATGCCAAGTCACTGGAGTAACTGGGCAGTCGCGTGAGGGCCCCGTGAATTTCCCCCCGCTGCGGGGGATGGAATACCGCCGCCGGCAGGCCAAACCCGGCGGCGGCCAGGGAGGAGGACGGGCGTAGGACAGCGTCCTCACTGCCGAACAGATAGCAAGCGGCGGCGACGACTGATTGCAGGAGGGGCTCGAACTCGAGGCTCGCCCCCAGCGTCGCCGTCGTCGCGTTGAGCAGGTTCGCCTGACGCAGCCGCTCCTGCAAGGCCCCATCGGCCCGCTGCGCCTCCTCCCGGAGATAGCTCGCGAGGAGGGCGGTGATACACAGGAAACCCGAGAAGAAGACGAAGGTTGCGTCTAGCGACCGGTGCAGCAGCACCTCATTGACCGCGTCCGCACCGACGTAGATTAACGCCATCCCCAGGCCCGGGCCGTAGCCGTACCGCATTGCCACTGCCACCGTCACTGCGAACAGGAAGTAGCTCAACGGGGAGTTGACGCTATCGCCGATGCCAACGAGCAGCGTGAGGCCCACCAGGCTGTCGGCCGCCGTTGAGACGACGCCGATCGCGACGAACGCCACCTTGCGCCGGATCATTCGGCGCAAGACCAGGTTGTAGCCAAGGCCGAACAGTAGCGTACCATAGGCGACGAGCCGCCGCGAGTCGTTGAGCGGCAGGAACTGCAACCCCGCTGCGATGAAGACAATACCCAGCCAGCGCAGCGCCACCAGCCGCCACTCCAATTTGAGCGGACGCGTGAGGTCCTGTGGTCCGCCCCAGAGATTGGCCAGCCAGCCGCGAGCGACCGCGAGGGCGAGCATCAGGACGAGGCGTCGGCGCGCCCGCCTACCTCCCGGCCGGCAAGCAACGCCCGGACGTGCTGAGCCACCTCCCGCGGACTGAACGGCTTGGTCATGTACTCATCCGCCCGGACAAGGAGCGCACGTTCCCGGTCGATCTGCTGCCCCTTGGCACTCAGCATAATTACATGGGTCTCCACGATGGATGGGTCCAGCCGAATCTGCTCGCAGACCTCGTACCCATCCATCTGCGGCATCATAATGTCCAGGAAGACGATAGGAGGTCGGAGCGCTCGCACGCACGCCAGCCCATCCACCCCGTTCGTCGCGGTCTCGACCCGGTAACCCTCGCGGGTAAGCAGGTAACTGAGCGAACGCAAAATGTAGGGCTCGTCGTCAATCACCAGGATCGGCCGCAGCATCGCCAGCGACGATAGCATCTTGACATTCTCCTACGGGACTACCGCGACGCGCGAGCGCCGGCATTCACGCTGCCCGTCGCCGATTCCAGGACCCAAACTGAAGCCACGATGGTATCTCCATGGTGCGCGCTCGGGGCCCGCGGGTTTCATCGTGGCTTGAGTTTAGTGCGCCACGTGGGCTGCCGCGATGACGGCCCGCACGACCAGCGTCGGGTGGTAGAGCGCCTTGTCGATCCACAGTGGGGGGAAGACTTCCTCCGGATCAAGACTGACATCCGCCATGGCCGCATCGAGGTAGCGCACGCCGTCCGTGCAGCGCTGGCGGTCGCGGACGGCCTGGCCGTCCTGAGCACTCCTAGCCAGCGCCAGCACGGCGTAGGCGGTCTCCTCCACCGTCGCTTGGCCATAGAACCCCCAGGAGCCATCCGGGTTCTGAGTCTGACGGAGCCATTCTCTGGCCGACGCGAGCAACGGCCGAGTGTGGTTCGCGTATCCAGCGGAGAGGTCACCCAGCACCCGTACGGCGTGTGCTGTGGCATAGTAGGGCGAGATATGCCACTTGTCCAGCCAATAGAGGCCGCCTACTTGCTGCGACGCCAAATACTCCAACAGGCGCAGGATCACGCGATCGGCGTCGGGATAGCCGGGGAGACGGGCCAGTACATGCAAGACGTGGAAGTTGACGCCCACCGAGCCGTGACGCTCGTCGGGGAACGCGGCGAAGTGCCCGTCCAGCGTGGCAAAACGCTCCAGCACGCCCGGGTCCACCACCTCGCCGAGGTCGGCGAGCAATAGGAGCGCGACGGCAGTTTCGTCGGCATCGGGGATGGGAAAAGTTGCCGAAAGACTGACGCCCCCGTCGGCTAGGGCACGCCGCAGTGCGGCCCGCTCCGCGCCGCCGAGCAGGAAGCGTGCAGGGACGCCGGCGAGGAACAAGTGGTAGGCGGCCCAGAGCATCTCGAACGTCTCACAGGGGTGCAGGGCAGGCGCCATTGCGCCGCCGGTCTGGGTCAAACACTCCTGTAAATAGGAAAGGGCGCGCGGCTCTGCATTGGCGGCGTAAAAGAAGGCGGTCGCGGCGGGCGAGTTGCCGAGCGCGCCATTCTCCCCCTGCGCGGCGCGCAGCCCGATAAGATCGGCCTGGTCGCCCAGGAATTCCAGGGAGTGCGCCACGGTGCTCTGGGCAGAATAGAGGGCTGCTGGGGAAAGCATGCTGAGCTTGCGCGCCCGCTCCTCGCCGTAGATGTCGAGATGCGGAGGCACCGCTACCCCGGCCTGCCGAGCCCGCCGGACCAGCGCGGGCAGCAGCAGTTCGAAGCCAACCAGTTCGACTGGCTCCCCGGCCAACAGGTGGCCGTGCTGCCAGAGGTAGCGCGTGCCGTGCTGGACGCTGGCACAGTAGGTCGCCTGGCCAGCGCGGATAGCGAGCGGCGGCAGCGCTGCCAGCGTGGAGAGCAAGCGGTCGTGCTCATAGCGCAGTGCGCCACCCCAGCTCCCGTCGGCGCGCTGGTGTTCCACCAGCCACTGCAGTGCAGCGGGGAAACGGGCTACCCCTCCGGAGCCGTCCTCCACCACGCTCGCCAACCAGGCGGTGTCGTAGGCGGTGCCAGCGATGCCGGGCCGAGCGGCCGGGTCGCCCAACAAGGAGTGCGCAGCCTGGTTGACCCCGACCTTGCCTGGCCGGCTGGACAGCTGCGACAGCGACAGTGCGGCATCGGCGGCACGACGCTCCGCAGGGGCACCGGAGGCGACCGGCCGGTCGCCTTTCTCACCAGCCACCCCGCCGCCCTGGATTGTCACGGCGCCCAACGCTGTGTGGGGCGACGCTGCGACAAAGATGCGCTCACGGTATGGTAGTCGTGCTCGACGTAGAAGTCGCAGACAAACCGGGCAATGTCAGCCATGGCAGTTTCCGGTCGCCCCGTATCCGTCTGGGCCGCTGCCTGGAGGACACCCAGTTGCCCCAGCGCGTCGGTGATGTCCGCCTGGACCCGGCGTCGGGCCCGCGCGTGCGCCTCGTCCGCCGTCAACCCCTCGCGCATGTAGCCCTGGCTCAGCAGAACCAGCGCGTTGATCTTGCCCTCAGCGAGTTCCTTGTGGAAGCTCTGCAGGTCGTTCGCGAGCCGGATACAGGTGCATGCCAGCCGCCCCATCAGGAGAAGGTGCTCAAGGTGGTGCGGTGTGGAAGCGTCGTCGACGGTGATGAGCGTCGCCCAGACGTGGAGGAGGCCGCCGATGCTGTACAGTCCATTGGCGACGTACTCGGCGTACAAGGGGAGCGTCGCAGTGGCCTGGTCGCGAAATACATCGCGCCAACGGTACTCGCACAGCATTCCGTCGATGGTGCCGCAGAGCGCCTCGGCCCAGCCGCTGCCCAGAGCCTTGAACAGAGAGTAACGGGCAAAGTCGTCGCACACGTCGTGTAGCGCCATTGCTAGGCTATCGTCCACCACATCTGCGTCTCGGCGCTGCGCAATAGCACGGTAGCGCTCGGCTCGGCGCAGCAGTTCCACCAGCGGTACCCGCTCCTCGTCGAAGAGATCGTCCAGCGTGAACACCCAGAGGTTGAGACGAGCCGTGGCGATGAGTGCCTCTACGCTGGCAAAAGGGGCTGCCGCCGCCACTGAGAGCGCGAGCGGCCAGACGCGCTCGCGGCGGATAAGTGGGTATTTGGCCGCCCAGAGATGGAGTGGCCGTGAAGCGCGGACACTGAGGTCAACGATATGCACCTGCTGCGCCAGCGACAGTTTGTCAAGGAACCGTATCCGCAGTCCGGCCACGGGCGAGGTGGCAGGTACGGGTGCCGCCGGTACCCGCTGTCCAACTTGGTTCAATTGCTCGCTCATCGGCACTCTCACCCTTCGCGTCAGCCTCTGTTTTCCCGGAACTGCAGTACTTGAAGGTACGTGTTTACCGCGTTCATTATAGCGCGGGGGGGGGGCGTGTCAATAGCTGGCCGCCACCTTTTGTCTGCTTCGGCCTGAGGCGTGGCCCCCTTGCTGCCCACGGTCCTTCCGCGCTACGGCCCGCGAGCGACGGCGGGCGGCCGAGCGGGCACGGGACCACGGCCGCCCTGTGGGCGTCGGCGCCGAAGCGCGACCAGCGTCCGCTGGCGCAGCAACTCGACCGCCGTTCCCAAGAAGTCGCGCCCCTGTTGCTGACACGTCCGGATGATGCTGGTCAGGACCGCGTGCGTGCTCGCTCCCCGGTCACTGCGATTGCCTGCCGAGATCTTCCGCACGAGCACCGCCGGCCGAATCGCTCGCTCGGCGGCATTATTCGTCGGCTGCAATCCCTCGACGTACAGAAAGGTCAGCAGTTGCTGCCGATGCTTGCGCAGCAGCTTCACCAGCCGGGCATTGTCCGGGTCGCGCTGCTCCCCGGCCAGCACCCGCTCCAGCGCCGCTCCCGCAGCGTCATCGCCCCCCGCAGCAACCGCGCCACCCGCCGACTCAGCACCGCCGCCGATCCGGTCTTGTCCGCCTGCAACTCGCCGCACCGCCGCAGGAGATGCCCCGTACACTTGTGCTGGCGGTAGGGCAGCGCGTCGTAGGCCAGGAAGCAGTCACAGGTCAGCACCCCCGCAAAGTCCTGGCCCAGCACCCGCGCGGCGATGGCGTGGGAGCGCCGCCGGTCAATCGTGTACACCGTCACCGCATCGCTGGTGAAGACCCAGAGCCAAGCGTTGCGCCCGCCGATCTTCCAGCCCGTCTCGTCAGCGTTGACGATCGGCTGTTGCCGCAGCGTCGAAAGCAGCACCTGATAGGTCGGTCGGGTGCCCTCTGGGCGCTTGGCCGCTAGCCGCTGGCCCGCGCGGGCCAGCGTCCCCGGCGCCACCCGCAGGCCCAGCGCCTCCTCCAGCACGTGCCGGGTACCTCTCGGTGTTTGCGGTAGGGCGCCCCCAACCCGTGCTTGAGCTCCGCCGCCAAGCCCAACGCCCGGGGCCCGATCTGCACCGCCGCCGCTCCCCGCGCGTCCGAGGTCTGCTCGGGATGCCGGGCCTGCACGCGCTGCCCGCACTGCCCGCACCGGGCCGACTCAATGTTGAACTGGGTGACAATCGGCCTGACCGGCGGAACCCGGGTACCCTCTGGGTGCTGGTACTGGACCTGGATGGTCTGGTCGATCAACTCACCCCCGCACCGCAGGCAGCTCGCGTGCGCAAGCGTGACCTCCAGGACCCGACGGGTACCCGCTTGCGGGTGCTGGCGAGGCTGCTCCCGCTGCGCTGGCGCATGGCCGACTGGGCGGCCCGGCCGCTTCGGATGCTCCCGGGGTGGCTCCTTCGAGAACGGCACCGCCTGCCGCTTCCCGGCCCGCCGGGCGGCTTCCAACTGCTCCAGCGCCGCCTCCAACTCAGCAATGCGCTGGTACAGGGCCGCATTCTCCGCGACCACTTCTTCGTAGCTCGGCTGCGCGGCGTCTCTTCTCATGGTGCGTCTATTCTACACCATCCATCGCAGCTTCGTCCGCCGGACCCCTTGTGAAACACGGTAAACAAGTACTAGTCAACAACAGTGACGCGCCAGGTTTTCAGTGCTAACTTTTCTCCCCAGTATTGTTTATGCCGTTGACGGGGAACCGACATGACGCATACTGTTCAGGTGCAAGAAACGAGTCGGCCATCGCTGCCGCTAATTGATCCCTTGTATGCCGAGATCGGCGCACGCATCCTGGCGACCCGCAAGCGCGCCAATCTTCGACAAGAGAAATTGGCCGAAGCGGTGCAACTTAGCCGAACGTCCATCACGAATATTGAGCGCGGGCGTCAGAAGATACAGGTGGATACCTTGTACGCCATCGCCGAGGTATTAGGCGTCCGGCCGCATGCCCTCCTCCCCCTACCCAATCAGCCGATGTCGGAGACCTTACAGGAAGGCCTGTCCGAGTCACTACCGCCCGACGAAGCGCAATGGATACGCCGCATCGTTCGCTAAGAGAGTGTTTGTCTAACAAGAGTCCATCATTAACCGAAGATAACCCATCAACTACCTGTGTAGCGGCCACTACCCGCCAGCACTTCTCATCAGTAGCACTGTTTCTAACACCGTATGGTTGCTATCTATTAAGATCGTTCGTTGCGAATTGCCGGACCATATGTATCTCATTCTGTTTCGTCGACCTATAGTAGCCTAATGCGCGTCTGGGCACTATGGACCCGTCACGAAATAACTTTGACAAATGGGCAAGGTAGCGGTAGGGTTC
>DAIMXP010000150.1:0-10034 GCA_036734945.1 Chloroflexota bacterium | reverse complement strand
CTCAGCGAATTACCCAGCGTAGCACCATCCATCACACTGCGAAATCCAGACTAAGGGCGCGGTGGGCGAAAGCACCGCCGCCATCATCGGCGCGACCCTGCTGAATCTGGTGGGCCTGCACGTGGCCGCGCAAGCCAAGATGCCACCGGGGCGCCGCCGGCGCATCTGCGTCATGGTCGATGAATTCCACACCATGCCGGGCGCCGACTACGAGAGCTATCTGGCCGAGCTCAGTAAGGTCGGCGCCAACCTGATCCTGGCGACGCAGACGCTGGCGCGCCTCGACGCCCTCGACGAGGGACAGGCGCGGGCCCTGCGCGCGACCCTGTTCGCCAACCTGGACGGCCTCTTCGCCTTCCACTGCAGCGCCGACGACGCGAAGTATCTCGTCCCTGAGTTAGGCGACGAACTGGAGGTGACCGACCTCGTCGCCCTGGGCGAGTACCGCTGTTATGCCCGGCTCACCGTCAACCGGGAACGCTTGCCGGTCTGCTCGATCCAGCTTGACCCGCCGCCAGCGACTGATGCGGCCCTGGCTGCGCGTCTCACCCAGCAGTCCGCGCAGCGCTACGGCCGACCGCGCGCGGCAGTTGAAGCCGAGCAGGCCTCAGCGCTGACGCGGATTGGGGAGAGCCACCGGCAGGTCTTTGGGCAGGTCGGACGGGTCAAGGCGGACGTCCCTGCGGAGCCACCGGAGCCACCGACGCGTGATGACAACAAGACCACAAAACGCCAGCCGCGCAACGCGCACCATGTAGCCAAGGGCGCCCAGCCAAGCTTGCTCGAGATCCCGAGTGACGCTGACTCCCCGCACGTGACGGCAGCCAGTACGGAATCAGCACTATCGGAAAAGGAACAGGCGCAATGATTGCCGTTACCAGAACCAGCCACAGGTTCGATTGGCCAACGCCACGTCCATTCGGCGGCAGCGGCGCCCTGGGAACAACGCGGGGAGAAAGGCGGGGAATTCAGAGTTCCTCGGTCCAACGGTGCGCCCAGTATGGCTGCGCCGCGCTTGCTCTTCAGAGGCGGGAGCGACAAGCGGGCAGTACTCCAGCTGGCGGGAACGCCGGCCCCACTCTTATCTTTAACTTCCTCTCTCCGATCCTTGCAATCCCAGGTGTTCTTGTGTCGAGACGAGCACCAGTATGGACCGGTCATTCCGAGAGGAGGTCGTAGTGGTGTCCAGGGACTTGACGACGATTCAACCACTGCGCGACCACATGGTTCGCCGGCTTCCCAGCGCCAAGGAGTTGGCCGCTCGCAAGCCTCTCGTCCTCACTGCTCGGGATGACGCTATCCTGGAAGCCATCGCTACCCACGGGATCCTGACGACTGAGCCGATCGAGCTGGCCTTCTTCCCGACACCGCCGGAAGTCCACGCCCAGCGTGGCGCTCCCTGCTCCCGCGCCTACCAGCGGCTGCGGGAGCTCTGGCTGTGGCGCTTCGTCGAGCGGATCGAACTACGCGTGGCTCGGGCACTCGGTGGCCGCCGAGCCTTCCTCTACACCCTCGCTGAACGCGGCCAGACGTATCTCGCCGGGCAACTGGCATCGACGGCGACGCTGCCCGACCCGCGCCGGCTGGATCGCCTGGATGATCGCTTTCTCGAGCACGATCTGCGCATCGGAACCCTCTGGGCGCATATGCAGGCGCTGGTCCGGCAGGAACAGTTTCGCGCCTGCCATTGGGTACCGGAGCGCGACTTGCACGCGCAGAGCATCAAGGTAATGGATCCGCTGACGAACCGGCCCATTGCCGTGCTGCCCGACGGCTATGTCGAACTGGAACGTCTCGACGGCAGCGTCTGGAGTGCGATGGTGGAGATCGACATGGCCACGCTCACCCTCGGCCAGTTCCGCCGGAAGCTGCGCGCCTTCGAGACCTACGTCACCGGCGGCTTCTTCCAGCAAGACTGGCAGCGGGACCAGTGTTGCTTTCTTATCCTGACCACGTCGTGGAAACGGCTGAAAAACCTCTGGAAGGCTGGCCGTCAGGAGGTGCCCCCTACCGAATGGCGAAACTACTGGTTCGCGACGTATGGTGCGCTCTCACCGGAGCACTTTGATGACAGCGACTTCTGGTTGACCTTGGATGGGGAGTACATCGGGCTGTGCTGAGCGATGCTGGCCGGCTCTTACGTAGAGGTACCGGCCGGTTAGTAGTGCAACGAGACTTTGCCGGCCAGAGGTGGCGAACGCACCTGCTACGAGACTACGGGGCTCCCGCCAAGGCGCAAGAACCAGTGCAGCACGCCAACCGCTGCCGTCGCAACCTCTGCTTGAAGTCTCGTTGCGGTACTACTCCGTATCCCCCTTCCTTTCCAGGGCAGGGGGCGCGGGATGGTTCCCCCGGAAGGCCGGGCCGTGCGGCACCTTGACGCTGTAGCCCTCGTTGGAGGCGAAGACCGACGGCACTTTCGTTACCTCCGCCCCGCAGGTGGGGCACGTCCCCAGCGCAGCGGACTCCCGGAACGACCGCAGCACCTCGAACTCCTTGCGGCAGTTGGCGCAGTAGTACTCATAGATCGGCATCTGCTACTCCTCTCTCCGGCTCCGTAAGGGGGCGCCACGCCACGGCTGGCATCTACATGGTCCGCCGGTGTGTGGGCATGTGGGTTTCATCATGGCTTGAGTATAGGACGTGCGTGTCTCCGCCAGGTTCTACAGCGAGATCGTCGACCTCACCCCCTACTTCTACGATCCCGATGGCAACCTCGTGGAGTTCTGGAGTCCCGATCCCAGCGAGCCGTAAGGGTGTCCCGTCAGGGGTGAAAAGACCCGCTGAAGGTGCTGGTACGATGCTTCTGATAAGGTCACTTATCGGCAAAACAGGACCAGGAGATGCGGTTGATCACCAGACCGGAAGGCGAGCAGGGACCGCTCGAAGTGGCCTATCACGAAAGCGGCCACGTCGTCATGAACTTCCGCTACGGCCACCCCATCAGGCGACTGGTCGATTATGGGAAGTTGATCGATGGTTGTTGCACATGCCACAGGACTTTGCACAGCAAGATCGCTCAGCCGCAGGTGCTGCGACTTGACGGCGCAATTGCCCGAGGCTGGATTGCGCTCGCCTGGCGGCGGCAAGTGAGGATGACATGGCCCAAGCACGACGTTGGCGCTCACCGCCGAGTACGTTGCGCACGGCGGTGGCGGGGGAGTTGCTCTATCAGGCTATCCGCCTGTTCTCGGCCACGACCGACTTTCGAAGCGAAGGAGACGACGCCGTCCTGACCTGGAAGCAACGTGGTCGGCCCCTGGTGTTCCTAGGCTGGCACGGGAACGATGCCGTAAATCTGGCAGCCTATCGTCTCACCTTCGGCCAGCATGCACGTGGGGCGATCATGGTCGTGGATACGCCGGGGGGGCACATCGTTCGCCACGTTGGACGAGGCCTGGGACTGCGTGTCGAGCTCTTAGGGCCAGATCCGCAGTCGCCGCAGTGGCGGCGAGGGGTCGTGGAAATGATACGACTGATTCGCCAGGGCTACGACACGATGCTCGCTGTGGATGGACCTCGCGGACCAGCGCACAGCGTGAAACTGGGCCCGCTCGTGCTCGCCCAGCGGGCCGGCGCGGGCCTGGTTCCTTGCGCTACCGCCAGTTCACGAGCAGTGCGGCTGAAATGGCGCTGGGACAACCACATTGTGCCCTTCCCGTTCTGCCAGACGGTTGCGCACTTTGGGTCAATCATTGACACACGGCCTGCATCCGGGAAGGTCCCCAGCGTCGAGGAATTGCAGATCCGTGTCGCTCAAGCTTTAGCCGTCGGTGACCGCCGGGCGGCCGAACTCTGTCATGCACGATAGCGCTCGACCCACCGATCAGCTTGCCGGCTTCCTGGCACGTGTACCCCTTTTTAGTGCGCTGGAAGCGAGCCGGCTCGTGGCGCTTGGACACACCAGTTCGCAAGCCACGATCGCCGCCGGCGACTGCCTCTTCCGCCGAGGCGACCAGGGCGACGCGCTTTACGTCGTCAAGTCCGGTCTCATGGAGGCGCTCATCAACGAAGCAGGGCAGTCCACGCGGATCGTCGCGACCTTCGGACCGGGGGAGTTCTTTGGCGAGGTAGCGCTCTTGCTCGGCGAGCCCCGCTCGGCCACGGTGCAGGCCCGCGTCGATAGCTGCCTCATTGTTCTTGCCCGGTCGGACTTCGAGGCGCTTCTCTGGGAGAATCCCCAGATCGCGCTCAGTATTCACCGTGCGCTTAGCCGGCGTCTGTTGGACACGGGGTCCCGACATTTTTCCGGGAAATTCCACGCTAAGCCATTCCGACCTGAGGGGATAGGCGCACCAGCGGCTGGCGTCGTGGCGGGCGCTACGGGTAGGCGTTGAGCGCCAATGCTTCCACCCGCGCCGCCAACTGCTCGGCGGCGGGCTGGCCGTCGATGCGCGTGGTGTCGAGTGAACGGCGCCCTAATAGTGGCGCCAGCCCGATCAGGTCGCCGGGCTGTTCCCGCAGGTAGAACCACGCAAAGGTGTGGCGCAATGTGTGGGCGCTGGTCGTGCGAGGCACGAGCCGTCATGCTCTTCCCGTTCGCGGACGGCGCCAAGCCGCAGACGCCTTCCGTGCAGTTGTACCACGACGTCGGCCAGGCGCTGGCGCAGTTCCATCAGGCTTCGGATAACTTCCGCTTCCCCCACCCGCGCCGTGCGCTCGACCCGCTCGGCGCGCTTGACCAGGCGCCTCCAGCGCGGACAGATGCGACTCCTGCACCTGGAACTCGGTCGCTTCCGGCAAGTCCAGCGCTGCGAAGATCGCCGCCACGCCGGACGTGTCGCCAGAGGGGATGAGCATCGTGAAGGCCGGATGGCGGAGCACCAGGCAGACTGCCGACGGCGGCGCATCGCCCCGGTGGGCGACGGCATACTGACTGTCTGTGCGGAAGGGCGGCGCCAGATCGGCGATGGCGAAACAGTTCCAGACCCGGTCCTGCGCCAGCACGCGGTACGCCACGTTATCGGGCACATCGACCGTCACCTCCCAGTGATCGGGCCTCATTGCTCCGAGTTTGTGCACTTCCATCGCTCCTACCTCATCTTGCGCGTGCCCCACTGTCCATCCCTCACCAGCCGGGCGGGTTCCGTTCGGCGGCGAGAAACTCGCGCAACAGTCTCGGCACCGGCTCGTCGTCATCGGCGCTCGGCGGCTCGCCGAGCCCGGCGAGGACCTGCTGCCACGTCAAAGCATTGCTGACCATGCCGACCTGGTGGGCAAGGCGCAGGGCCGCGAGCAGGGCGGTGCCGGTCCGGCGTCACCCGGCGACCTCGGCGTAGCGAACGTCCAGCCCCTGCTTGCGGCTCAGGCGAAAACAGGCGACAAAGCGGCGCACCGCCGCGCTCTTGTTCCGCAACGGCCGGCTCAGCTGCTGCTCCTGCTTCCGCAAGGCATGCTCGATGGGCCCCGGGAACGCCAAGCAGATGCCGGAAGTCATCGTGATCGCCCCGAGTTGCACCGGGCGGAAGAACAGGCGGACGCCCGGTACGACACTCCTGCTGAAGTTCAGGTCGATGAGCGGCAGCGGCAGCCCACCGTGCAGCACGTCTGCGAGGAGGAGCGTCCCCTCGCTTGGCGCGACGGCACTGACCTTGAACAGCGAGGTGGACGACGTGATCAGCGCCTCGAGCATCTGGTGCTCGGCTGGGTTCTCCCCGCCGATCTGCCCGCGGTAGCGTTCGAAGGCATTTTTGCCCTCCACCCGAAGGTCGTGGAGCGCGAAGTCCATGAGGACGCTCATTTCCCCCTCATTCTCGAAGACCAACGGGCCGCCACGTAAGATCCCGAGCAAGCTTCCGGCCCGATCGAGGAGCGCTCGGTCGAGGCACGCCTGCATGACCTTGGTATTGATCTCCTTGGCCACTGCTCGGTAGGCGAGGTAGTCGTCTATCAGGCTCATCGCACTGCACCCCTTTCTCGATCACGGCCATCCGAGGGTCGCCGGTCCACCATTGTCCCTTCCCGATGACGGATTGGGCGTCCATTCCCGGGGTGTGCTGTGTGCCGTAGCATAAGCATATCGCTGCGGTGACGCCGCAGGGCGCGTGCCTCAGGAAGCCAAAGGAGGACGATCTGTGTTACCAGCAGCACGGCCCTTGACCAAAGGGGAACGTGCGGCCGCACGGGCGCGGATCGAGCAGTATCACGAGCGGAAACTTGCGGCGCTGCAAGCAGCAGTCTATGCGGCCTTCCAGCAGTGCTACGCTGGCGCCATCGACGCCTTTGCCCTCGACCAGGTGATCCATCAGTACCACCGGCAGTCGCAGGAACTCTTCTCGTTCATTAACGCCTTCTTCCCGTCCAACGCGCGGTTGCTCCAGTTGCTCGCGCTCATCGACGCGGAGGAACAGGGGGAGTGGTCGTGGCAGCCCCAACCAGAAGCACGGCCGAAGGACCTTTAATGCCGGCACTCCAACCTGAAATGCCGGTATCCGGGGCCGAGCAGTACCGGACACCGTTGCCGAAATGAGGGACGGCGGCCCGCCGTCCTTTACAAGGGCCTCGTGCGCAGATTGACACCGTTCGTCGCTCGCGCCATCCCCGAGAGCAGTCCCCGGATCCTCCGCTCCCGGCCTGGAGCCGGCGACGAGCCCGGGGTTTTCCCATGAGCAGCCGGGGTGGCCGCCCGGTCTCAGCAGCTCCAGGCAGTGAGCAGGCGACGACCGCCATTGACGACCGGGAGTTGCATGCCTTCGCCACGCGCCACCAATTCCTCTTACCGACGATCTCCATCCTCCTGATAGACACCAAACACTGTGCGCGTGCCGCATACGCCGTAGGCGGCACGGCGTATGCGGGCCTTTGGCAGTGCTGCTAAGCATATGGCCATAACTTTGGCATGGGTCGCTCCAGAGGGGATAGGCTGCAAAAGCACGCCTTTGTTCTGGATACGTGCTTAGGTTCCCGGCAAACATGATCGGCGCTCTGCGCCGGCAGAAAGGAATGCGCTCCATGTCGGATCACGAACTCCCCACCGCCTCCCGGCGGCAATTCCTGAGTCTGCTGACTGCCGGCGCCGGCGCACTGACTCTCCTGGCGGCCTGCGGCGCCGGCGGCAGCGCTGCCACGTCAGGAAGTACCTCGGCGGAAACGAAGAGTATTGGCGGCGTTACCCCTTCCGCGGTAACGACTGCCTCGAGTAGGGCAGCGGCCAGCACGAGCGCCGCCGCTTCGACCGCCAGCCAGACCGCTACGTCGAGCGCCGCGTCGAACGCCGTGACCACGACAACGGCGCCCGCCGCCAGCACCGGCTCCTCCTTGGCCACCGGCAAGGCTGACCTGACCGTGATCTACTGGGGCGGCCAGCAGGATAAGGAAACGAACTCCAAGATTATCGATCAGTACACCAGCGCGCATCCGCAAGTCCACGTCACGGCGACCCTGGTGACCGGCAGCTTCGACGACAAACTCCAGGCGATGGTTGCCGGCGGCACGCCGCCGGATGTGTTCGAGATGGCGGAAGCCTTCGTCGGCTACGCCGCCAAGGGCGTCACACTCGATCTCAGCCAGTTCATCAAGCAAACGAACTTCGACCTGGGTGACTTCTACCCCAACATTTTGCGCGCCTACACCTACCAGGGCAAGGTCGAAGGCATCCCGCCGCGCGGCGGCCCCATGGTGCTGTTTTACAACAAGGACCTGTTCAACAAAGTAGGCGCAACGATGCCGACAGCCGGCTGGACCTGGGATGATTTCATGACCGCCACCACCAAGCTCTCCGTCGGCGTCGGCGACACGAAGACCTACGGTATCGGCTCGGGCAACTGGTGGCCCTGGTGGATGAGCGCCGTCTATCAGAACGGCGGCAGCGTTCTCAACCACGACAAGACGCAGGCCACGCTGGATACCGACGCGGCGATCGGCGGCCTGCAATGGTTCTCCGACTGGTTCAACAAATACAAGATCGCGCCGAACGCCACCGAATCGAAGACATTACCCAAGGGCGGTGGCGACCAATGGATCGTCCAGGGGAAGACGGGCATGGACGAGACCGGCTTCTGGGCAGTGTCGTCCAACGACAAGGCCGCCGGATTCAACTGGGCGGCGGCGCCGCTGCCTAAAGGAAAGGTGGCTGCAACCGTGCTGTTCTCCAATGCCTGGTGTCTGACCAGCGAGGGGAAGCAGCAAGCCGCTGCCTTCGACCTGGTGACGGCACTCACCAGCAAGCCGTCACAGGAGATCATCGCCAAGACCCGGCAGGATATGCCGACCCGCAAATCCGTCGCCACATCGGCTGTCTTCACGGGTGACGAGCCGGCCGACCACACGCAGGCGTTCATCACCTCTGAGGACATGATCATCGACATGCCAATCACGCCGCAATGGAATCAGATGCTGAGCGGCAAGGTCACCGGCAACATTATCAACGACCTGATCGCCGGCAAGACCGACGCCTCCACGGCAGGCAAGCAGATGACGACCAACATCAATACGGCACTCAAGGGGTAAGGGTGCGGAGCGATGCGCATGCCGTCTGCGGTCGGGGGACTCATTGCGTCGGGCGTCTGTTCTTTGCCGTCTTCGTGCTCCTCCTCGTGGCGGCCTGCCGCGGCCATCCGGTGACGACGGAACCCACTGCTTCCCCGCCTCCCAACACCGCGCTCGTCGGCGCAGCGGCGCAGACGATGGAGGGCTTTGGCGCGTCCGGCGCCTGGTGGCCAAATGACCTGGTCGACTTTGCCCCCGCCGTCCAGCAGCGGGTCGCTGACTTGCTCTTCACTTCGGGTGGCATCGGTCTCAGCGTCTACCGCTACAACATCGGCGGCGGTGGCGTCGGCGTGAATAACCCCACGCGGGCGCCGGCCACCTTCCTGGTGCGGCCTGGCCACTACGACTGGTCTCGTGATCCCGGCGGCATGCTCTTCCTGCGCGCGGCCCGTGACCGCAAGGTGCCGATCTTGCTGGGCTTCGCCAACAGCGCGCCGCCACCTTGGACGACCAACGGCCAGAGTTGCGGTGGTAAGCTCACGCCGGGCGCCGAAGTCGCCTACGCCACCTACCTTGCCGACATCGTCGCGCATCTGCGCGTGAGCGAGGGGATCACCCTCTCCTATGTCAGTCCAATGAACGAGCCGGACAGCACCTTCGCCAGTTGCGGCCAGGAAGGCATGCAGGTGCCGGTTGACCAGCGCGCCACGCTAATCAATGCGCTCGCTGTCGCGCTGGACCGGCGCACACCCTTCGCCCGCGGCATCGCCGACGAATCCAACAAGACCAGCGACATCTCAGCCAACGGTCCCCAGTGGCTTGGCAGCAACGACGCCGCGCAGCACATCGCTGCCATCGCCCATCACACCTATGACTATCCGGACGACACCACCCTTCGCGCTGCAGCCCAGGTCGGCGTCCGCTTCGGTAAGCCGCTCTGGATGACCGAAATCTGCTGTTACAACGGCAGCAGCTTTGGCGCTAACTACGATCCGACGATGACCAGCGGGCTCTGGCTCGCCAACGCCATCTGGCAGGATCTCACCCAGGCCAACGATGCCGCCTTTCACTGGTGGGTCGCCCTCTCCTCCGCAATCGGTTGCTCCCCGGCCACGCATCCTGGCTGTGCTGCGATGACAAACGGCAGCGGCTGGAACGACGGTCTCCTCTACTACGACCCGGACTTCCGACGCAATGGCAACCAGACGATCTACTTCACCAACCGCTACTGGGTGTTCGGCAACTTCAGCCGCTACGTGCGCCCCGGCGCCGTCCGCTATGCTGTTGACAACGCCCCCGAGCACGTGCGCCTGCTGGCCTTTACCCAGAACGGCGCCTGGACGCTCATCGCTATCAACAATGCCTCAACCGGCAGCGATCCCAAGGCGCTGCGTCTCCGGTTCCCCATCGGTGCTGCCCGGCTCCGCATCACGGGCGCCTACGCGACGAGTGTCGCCCATGACCTGGCACCGGTTGCGCTGCCGGCCTTTACTGCCAATGGCACCCTTACGGCAATGCTTCCGTCGCAGAGCGTGACGACTATCCTCTTGCAACCTTAGGACCCGTCACGAAATAACTTTGACAAATGGGCAAGGTAGCGGTAGGGT
>DAIMXP010000149.1:0-10124 GCA_036734945.1 Chloroflexota bacterium | reverse complement strand
GCCCGCCCGGCTCCACAAGCAATGGCACCTATATGATTTCTGAAAGCCCTCTCAGTGCGACGTGCCGGTCAGCGGGGCAAGCCGCAGCGGGTTGCGCGACCAGTGCTGCCACGGCACGACTATCGGCCATGGTTCCCCGATGTCAGCCGGTGTGCGCTCCAGGAAGGGCCGTACTTCCTCTGCCAGAAGCATGTCGACGACGTGGCTGGCCCGCGTCGTGCCGACCAGATTGGTCACCTCGTCGGGGTCCGCCTCAAGGTCCCACAAGGCCAACGGGGCCAGCGTCGCTGCCTGGAGCACCAGCTTGTATTGCCCATTCCGCACCATCAGGCGGCGGTCGATCTCACTGAAGACGGCCGAGCGATGGCGCTCGGGTAGCACCTCGTCCCGGATCAAGGGCAGGAGACTGCGCCCCTGGCCGCCCTCCATCGGTGCGCCCGCCAGGTCCAGGAGGGTGGCCGGCACGTCCAGCAGCTCGACCAGGGCATTGCTGACGACGCCACGCGGCGCGGCGCGCAGCCGGTCTGGTGGGCGGATGAGCAGCGGGACGGTCACGGAGCTCTCGTAGAACTGCCCTTTCCAGAGCAGCCCGTGGTCGCCAAGCATCTCGCCGTGGTCTGACGTGTAGATCACCCAGGTATCTTCCAGCCGGCCACGCTGCGCCAACACCGCCAGGATGCGGCCGACGCGATCGTCAATCAGGCTGACATTGCCATAGTACTGCGCCCGCATCGCTTGCACCAGCGAACGGTCGGCGCCGCTCAGCCCGAATCGCGCGAGCTGCTGGGCAGCGGTGGGATCGGTCGCCGGCGCGGTGATGCCGCCGCGCAGCGCTTCGGGTCGGTACATGGAGGCGTACGGTTCGGGCGGATCGAAGGGGTTGTGCGGTCCGGGCGGGCCGACCCAGAGGAAGAACGGGCTCCCATCGTGAGCGGAGAGCCAGGCTGCCGCCTGGTCGCCAACCCAGGCGTCGATGTGGGCCTCCTCGGGCAGGATCGATGCCCCGTGCTCAGCGGTGGGACCCGCCGCGATGCGCCGCCGCAGATCGGCAAGAAATGGGTAGAGCAGGTCGCGGCGGCGCAAGTACTCGCTGTACTCGCTGGCACGCAGATTGGCCATGCTCATCTTGCCGGTGGTCTCGTGCGCGTCGTCAAAGCCCAACTGCCAGAGCAGCGGGTGACTCGCCAGCATGTCGAGGTCGTGCCGCCAGGTGAAGTGGAGCTTGCCAATGACGGCGGTCTGCCAGCCGGCCTCCCGCAGCGCGCGCACAAAGCAGGGACCGTCCGGCCAGACGGTTGCCCCATTGTTCAGGACGTGGTGCTGATGGGGATAGCGGCCGGTGAACAGCGAGGTGCGCGACGGCATGCAGACGGGACTCTGGCAATACGTGTGCTGGAAACGGATTCCCTCGGCGGCCAGCCGGTCGAGGTGCGGCGTTGCCAGCGCCGGCTCGACCGCGCCGATGGCGTCGGCGCGGTGCTGGTCAGTCAGAATCAGTACCACATTGTCGCGGCCGGTACGCGCCATGCGCTGCTCCTTCACCACAACCGCCTGCCGGGAAAGGTCGCTCTTACTCTTCAGACCTATGATCATTGAGATCATAGGATGCAACCGCTTGTACCGCAAGTATATCGGAGTATAGCGCAAGCCGAAAGGGCTATGGCTCCTGCTACCATCTTCTGCTAATATGAGGAGATTCCCGTCCCGTCTTACGTCGCCATCCGTGGCGGCACGCGGCGAGGGCGGTTATGGGCGATTGCGGAGCCGGGCAGGCCCACGCAGCGTCCTCTGGGAGATAGCCGGTGGCGTGGCCTCAGGCAGCAAGCGGGCTATCCCGTGCGGTTGTCCGGCTACAGCAAACCGTACGGAACCTCCAGGGGCAGGTCCCACGCTGGCGGCCGGAGCGCCAGGTGACCTCGACAGCGGTCCTCGCCATCTCGGCGGAGACGAGTGCGCGCATGGCAGCGACGATGGGCGTCGAGGAGACGCTCCAGGCACTGCTCGTCGGTGTTCACCAACTGACCGGTGCGCCTGCCGGCGGCGTGCGCCTCCTCGCCACGCCCGGTGTCGCGGTGGTCGGCCAGCCCTATCGGATCTACCGCTGGCTGGGTGGGACGCGCTCTCTCTGGGAGGACGGGACCGTTGGCGCCGGGAGCTACATGGCCGAGGTGCTGAGCAGCGGTCAGGGGGTGTACACCCCCAACCACCTGGTGACGGCGGCAAGCGGCCACCGCTACGCAGCGATCGCGGTGGCCGAACACCACGTCCAGAGCAGTCTCATCGTGCCGCTGCGGGCGCAGGGCAAGCTGCTCGGTACCTTGCACGCCAACGCGCCGGTTCCGCATGCCTTTGTGCCGGCCCAACTGCTGCCCTTACAACTCCTTGCGGACCATGCCGCCGCTGCCATCGAACGGGTGCAACTGACAGCAGCTCTGGCGCGATCTGTGCAAGAAACGCGGGCTATCTTTGACGCGACGACTGAGGCCATGGCGCTTTTCGCCCCCGATGGGCGCCTCCTCAGCGTCAACCAGCGCTTCGAAGCGGTATTTGAACTGCGGGAAACGGCGCTACGGGGACGAACCATCGCTGAGTTCCAGGAGGCATTCATGCACATCTTCGCCGGCCCTGCGGTCTACCAGTTACTGGTCGAGCAACTCACGGATCCGACGGGACGCCGGGCGCTTGATGTGCGGCAACACTGGCCGGAGCAGCGGGAGCTGGCTCTTGAATCGTTCCCAGTCTACCGACTAGATGCGGAGTTGGTGGGTCGGCTCTTCGCCTTCCGCGATGTGACCGCGGAGCGGGCTGCCGACCGCATGAAGGACGAGTTTGTGTCGCTCGTTTCCCACGAGTTGCGCACGCCACTCACCTCCATTAAAGGCTACGTGGACCTGCTGCTGGATGGCGCGGTGGGCCCCATCCCAGCCGACCAGCGGGAGTTCCTGGAAATCATCCAACGCAACGCCGATCGCGAGGTCACCCTCGTCAACGACCTTCTGGACCTCGCTCGCATCGAAGCGGGACAGGTCGAACTCGCCCTCACGCGGCTGAACCTTGGCCCGATCCTGGAGCACGTTGTGACGTCGCTCCAACTGCAATGCACGGCCAAAAAGCAGCAGGTGACGCTCGACCGAGGCGCGCCGCTACCCGCCGTCATGGGCGATGCTACGCGGCTCACGCAGGTCTTCACGAATCTGCTCTCCAACGCCCATAAGTACACGCCCTCAGGCGGCCAGATCGCCGTCATCGCCACGGCAGACGATGCCCATGTACACGTCGATGTCCGAGACAGCGGGATCGGGCTCTCGCCGGAGGAGCAAACCAAGCTCTTTACCAAGTTCTTCCGCGCCAAGCACCACATCACCCAGGAGTCGGGCGGGACAGGCCTCGGGCTCGCCATCACCCGGACTTTGGTGGAGCGCCATGGTGGCACGATCACGGTCACCAGCGCCCCGGACGCGGGGTCCACCTTCCGCGTCACGCTGCCGCGCGCCGCCGATCCCACCGGCGAGGGCGCTACCGATTGATGCGCCAGGCGTTGCCCGGGGAGGCCGGCCGTCGACGGGCAGCAACCGCGAGCGATTCTGCTGCGGTATCGCCTGGTCGATAGTCATGCGCTGCAGGTGCGGCACGATCTGACCCAGCCCGCCGATGGCGATGACGGCCATGAGCACCACGAGCAGACAGTACGGCCAGTAGGGCAAGAAATAGCGGACGAGCCGTCCCACGCTGGCGAGACCCCTGCGCGGCGGGCGAAGGTCGGTTCGCCCCGTCTTTACCACCGCGTGAACAGCCCAGGCTATGCAGCAAAGTGTAGTTGGTAACCCCACTGGTATGTGCCACCGGGGGTGAGATCGCGCGCAGGGTGAGGATGCACCAGCACGCGCAGCCAACCGCGTGTCCGCTGCCAGTGCAGGCGGATGGCGGCAACGTGCTCCAATCCGTCGATGGCGAGTGTCTCCCCGGCGTCCGAGCCACGGATCATGAGATTACCAGACGCCAGCGCCGGCCCAGCAAGCCGCAACGGCACGTCGTCTTCCAGCGCATAAGCGGTATCAGCCTGCACCGAACATGCCCGTTGTGCCGGCCAGCAGAAGACGCTGCGACTGGTCGTCGCCAGACGTACGCCCAGTGCATGGGAGCGGCTGTCGCCAGTCGGCAGGAGGGTCGTGCCTCCCTGGTTGATCAAGCTCGAGCGCAGCTCCAGCGTCCGCGCAGCGTGCGGCAAGAAGTACCCCTTGCGCAGCACCAAGCGGCCATACTCCGCCATCACGAGTTCGCCCGTGAGGATGAGCCGCGTCCCGGTGGTCTCCGGCAGGAGCTTGGCGGCATAGCTTTGGCCCCACCAGGCCATACCATCGTAGTATTCGGCCCCGGCGCCGCTTTCCCAGGCCCAGGCCATGATGCGGTCGGGATTCTGCTCGACCACATCGTCGTCGGCGTAGGCGTAGGCGTGGCCGGAGCGGCGGTCGGTTACGCTGAGCACCTTGCCCAGGACGCCGGGCACGATACGGACCTGGAGGAACTCGTTCTCCAGGGTCACCAGAGGATGGATACACGACAGATGCTCGATCGCGGGCCACAACTCCTCGACCTTGCGCGCGATGCGGATGCCGGTCACGCCGCGGCAGCGCAGCCGGCTGACCAGTTGCGCCGCTGCGACTGATCGGTCCTCCGGTACTGCCGGTTCCAGACGGTTGGCGCGCACCACGTAAGGGGGGCTCTGGACCAGCCGGGCGTACTCCAGGCTATCCAGGAGCCAGGCGACGTGCTCCCGGCTGACCGCGCTGTCGGCAGCCTCACGCGCCGGCGCCAGCGCTGCGGCAAGGCACTCCAAGGCGGCGGGTGTGAGATGGCTCAACGCCTGGGGCACGGGAAAGCAAGGGATGTGCTCCGGCGCTGCGCTGGTCAGCCGCTCCAGGAGGTCGATATAGGCAAGGACGGCAGGCGCGGCCCCACCGTAGACGGCCTCCACGAACTCGCGGATGAGTGCATCCACGTCCCGCTCGGTTTCCCAGAGGAGCTTGGCGTAGACCCAGGCGTGCAACTCCGCCAGCGGGGAGGCATCCGGCTCGCCTTCCTGGCCTTGGACAAAGATGCCGGTCACCCCGTGGCGGGCAAAGTACTGCAGGTCGCGCGCCGTCCGGCGCAGGTTGCCGAGCGGCAGCAGGTAGTGACTGAAGACGCCGGCATAGTGCCAGACGTAGAGGTACGGAGCGACCGCGCTCCAGCCCTGGAGCGCCGCGCGGATGGAGGCCGCGCGCTCCGTCTCCTCGAGGCTGTGGCAGTAGCAGGCCTCGATGAAAGCGCAGCGGATGACCACGTTGGCGCGGGGACGCAGGTAGCGGGGCGGGGTGATGGTGTACTGGTAGGCGAGCGTCTCGATGCGCTTGCCGGGGTAGCGCTGCTCCACCGCTTCGGCGACGCGGTTGACGAACGAAAGGACGCTGCCCGCCGGGCTGCCTTCCCGCGCATCGACGGCAGCGCAGGTGGGACAGGTGCAGTAGCGTTGGTTATCGTTCTGGGAAACCGAGAAGATGTCCGCCTCCAGATGTTTCGCGATCCAGTGGAACACCCGGTCCAGGGCGATGCTGAAGACAGCGGGCTGACTCAAGCACAACTGGCTCGGCTGCCGGCGCCCGTCGACCAGCGCGTAGTACTCGGGGTGAGACGCGAAGTGCTCCGCTGCAGGGACGAGGGCGTCAAAGCTATGCACGAACGGGAAGATGACGCGTGACCCACCCAGGTCCACCGGCAGGGCGTGTCCCTCGCCGTTGAGGTGGTTGCGCAGGGCGAAGCGTTGCGCAAAGGCGCAGGCGTAGAAGACGGCCCGGTACTCCAGGGATGGGCGGCCATAGCGGCGCAATGGTGGGACCGTGAGCACCGGTCGCTGCGGGATGTACTGGACGGTCTGCGTATACCAGCGGCAGCCAAGCACGTCCTCAAGGAGGACGAAGACCGCCGCCAGGAGGCCCGGTGCGTCGCTGCCGGCGAGCACGAGGTCGCGTCCCATCGTGGCGAGGACGTATTCCTCTCCTCCCGCCTGCTCCGGCGCCGGATGGCCGCCGCGCCGGAGCGCGTCCTTGCCGATGCCGAGCAGGACGCGCACACCGTCGCCCTCAGCCTCATCTTCCTGGCTCGCAAATGACGCCCCGCTCATCGCCTGGAAGTGCTCGGCCAACTCCTTGGCCGCAAACCGCTCCACCGGACTCGCCCCTGCCGGCAGCACGATGCGGGCCTGCGCTCGCCCGTCTGCCGCCAGCACCAAGCCCCCTGCCGTCCCGACCGCTTCCGGCATGGATCGGACCTCCTTCCCTTTAGCTTTCCGTAACAGTACCAGCCGTGGCACCGGCGCCGCGGCGGCTGCTTTGGAGGACGGCCGGATTGACGACGTCTGGGGGCGTCTCGCCGCGCAAGACGGTCAGGACGTGACCAATTGCTGGCCGGCCAGCAGGCGCGGCGGCACGGCAGCGTCGGACCACCCGCCGGAGCGGACGCGAACGGTGCCGGCAAGGATGCCCCGGTTGAGCAGCAGCAAGGCTAGGGCGTGGGTACTCACCTCGTCGAGACAGTAGCGCGCGGTGTTGCAGACGACAATGCCGTGCTCGGTGGCAGCCTGGAGATCGACCGTGTCGACACCGATGCCGTAGCGCACGATCACCCGGCACTGTGTCAACTGGGCGATCACCTGGCACGGGAGGAGTGCCTCGGCGAGCACGGTAGCGGAATTCCCGGGCGGCAGCGCCGCTCTGCGTAAAGATCGAGGCGGCATTACCGTACGGACTGCGCTCGATGATGGTGATTGCCTCGTCCAAGTTCTTCGCCTGCACGATGCCGACGAGGGGACCGAAGATCTCGTCGCGGGCAATCGCCATGTCCGGCGTCACGTTATCGAAGATGGTCGGACCGAGAAAGCAGCCGGTACCAACCGAGAGCGCGGTATCGCGTCCGTCGAGTACCAGCGTCGCACCGGATTGCACACCGCGCTCAATATAGCCGACAACGCGATCGCGAGCCCGCTCCGAAATGACGGGTCCCATGTCCACGCCCGGGTCGGCCCCGTTGCCAACTCGCATCTTCGTTGCCGCCTCCCGTAAGGCAGCCAGGAAGCGATCGTGCATGTCGCCAACCGTGATGATGAGGGAGCCGGCCAGGCAGCGCTGCCCGGCGGAACCGAAGCAGGATCCGATCACATTGGCGACCGTTGGCTCCAACACGGCATCCGGCATCACCACCAGCACGTTCTTGGCGCCGCCCTGCGCCTGCACACGCTTGCCGTTGGCGGCTGCACGAGCGTAGATCGCTCGCGCGACCGGTGTCGAACCGACCAAGGAAATGCCGCACAGCAAGGGATGATCGATCAGCGCCTCGACGGCGTCCCGGCTGCCGTGGACCAGGTTGATGACGCCCGGTGGAAAGCCAACGTCGGCAATTAACTGAGGCCTGGTCATAAATCATTTGCCTCTGGTGATCTGGTGGAACGAGCAACCGAACAGCGGCAGATGCGACGATGGTCGCCCCGCCTGCCTGTGTGCCTCCTGGGGATTTATGACCAGGCCTCAATTAACTCGAAGACCCGGGTCATCGCCATCAGCACTTGCTCCGACGGCTTCAGGATGAAGGTATTGCCCGTGGCGATGGCGTAGGGCCAGAACCAGAACGGCACCATGAGCGGAAAGTTGAAAGGGCAGACGGCGGCGAACACACCGAGCGGCTGGCGGATGACCTCCTCGTCAATGTTGCGGGCAGCGCCGTCCTCGAGTCCGTAGCCCATCATCAGCGAAGGGATGCCGGCGGCCACTTCCACGTTCTCGATCGCCCGGCGCACGGAGCCACGGGCGTCGTCCAGCGTCTTGCCGTGCTCTCGGGTGACGATGCTCGCCAGTTCCTCGAAGTGCTCTTCCAGACGTGTTTTGACGGCGAACATGACGCGAGCCCGTTCCATCGGCGGGGTGCGCCGCCAGGCTGGGAAGGCGGCGTGCGCCCGCTGCACAGCGCAGTCGATATCCGTCGCATTGGAAAGCGGCACCATGGCCAATACGGCGCCCGTCGCGGGATTGGTCACCTCCAGCCGCTCACGGCTTTCGGGCGTCACCCAGGCGCCATCAACGTAGTTGCGCAGCGCGGCACTACCGACCACGCTGCTCGTCCATGCGTGATCTGCTGAAGACATTGGCGTTCCTCCCGAATACCGATTTTTGTCCTGCCCCCAATACCGTTCCGTCTTATAGTGGGTGGCGCCCACGAATTCTGCGAACTGCGCGTTCGTCACGGCACGGCGATCCATCTGGAACGCCGCAACCTTCATGCTGCGGATCGGCCCTTCACCGTCCTGATTGTAGCTGGTGAGCGCCAGGGCCAGTGTGCGCGTAGACGTGGTTGCTGCCATTTGCTACCCTCCTCGTCGGTCCCGCGCTTTGCCAGGAAGACGGAGCGCCGGAGAAAACGAGGAGGAGCTGTTCTATGATGTATTACGTGAACTTTGGCGCGACACGCATCCCCGTGTCGGCCGTTTCGCTGGGTTGCAACCGACTCGGTGATGAGGGTGTCGACCCAGCAGTGTGGCCGCCGATTGTGCAGCGCGCGCTGGAGCTCGGCGTGCGCCTGTTCGACACGAGTTCCAGCTACAACCAGGGACGCAGCGAGGCCATCCTCGGCGAGGTGACGGCCCGGTGGCCCGAACGCACCTACATCGCCACGAAGGTCGACGTGCCGGTGCTGTCCGACGACTATCCCAACCGAGCGTTCACGTCGGCAACCATCTTGCGCGATGCAGAGGGCAGCCTCCAGCGCATGCAGCGCGACGCCTTCGATCTCTACATGCTGCACAGCCCGACGGTACAGCAGTTAGAGACGCAGGACTGGCAGAGCGCCATTAATAGCCTGCGGGCGGCCGGCAAGCTGCGCCATTTCGGCATCTCCACCAGCGACCACGCCTCCGGCCTGTGGGCAATCCAGCACGGCGCGGAGTTCCTGCAGATCGAGTACAGCATCCTCGATCCAACTGCCGAGGACGAACTGTTACCGCTGGCGCAGCAGCGTAATACCGGCATCATGGTGCGCATGCCGCTGGCCAGAGGGCTGCTGACCGGCAAGTTTCCCGTCGGCCAGCCGTTGCCGGACGACCAGCAGTGGCGGCGTCCACGCGGCGACGCATTGCAGATGCGCTTGCAACGCGTCGAGCAACTTCGCTTCCTGGAGCGCCCCGGCCAGACGCTGGGGCAAGCAGCGATCCGCTACGTCCTGCGGCACCCGGCCGTCCATTGTGCCATCCCCGGCGCCCGCACGCTGGAACAGTTGCAAGCCAACGTTTCTGCCGTCGACGCAGAAATGACGGGCGAGGAGTACGAACGCATTCGCGCCTTGCAGGCACAGTGGCGGGACGAGGGGAGCTGGTAGGCGGAGTGGGTTCGGTCGGTATGCTTTGCAGAGGGCGGGTAGGCACGGCTGGTGACTCTGCCTGGCATCCACCGAGGAATGGTTTCTGATGGCGGCTCACGGTCTCACGGTACGCCTCTTCGAGGACGACACGGAACTTTCGCTGCTCCGTCTGGCGCTTGCCCTGGGGGCTGAAGGCACCGGCGGGCCAATGTCCGTAGCGGAACGCCAACTCATTGTGCTGCTGTAGCCACGCCAGGCCGCTGAAGCCGCGGTGCAGACCATTCGGCACCTGATTGGGCGTGTCGCAGTAGAACTGGGTCGTATAGCCGGCACGGGACATCGTCGCGGCGAGGCACTGCACGTCCGGCGGTAAGGGCGACGACCCTAACCTGACGCCGGAGCAGATCGGCCAGACCTGGCTGAACTACCTGATCGATCAGAAGACGGTGCTCTGGTGGGGCGGCCTCGGCAATTCCACGGAACACACGGCCTATCTCCGCCTCAAGCGCGGTATTCCTGCTCCCCGCAGCGGAGCGATCGCCACCCTGATTGACGACGTTCGTTCCTGGAAGCGCCAGGACGGGGATTGGCGCCGCACGCGCGAACGGATTAAGGAACGCTATGGCTACCATCGCTATGGCGGAAACTGCCACGCGGGGGCTGGCCTGCCAGCCGGCGCGCCTGGGTTGATGCGTTGTATCAACTGGCAGGGCGCCACGGCAGCATGTACACACTCGTGGCCA
>DAIMXP010000148.1:0-10165 GCA_036734945.1 Chloroflexota bacterium | reverse complement strand
CGCAGCAGCCAGATCAGCCCGTCCAACAGCACCCGGTCATCCCGCCGGGGCCGCCGCCAGCGCCAGTCCATCTGATGCAGGTAGCGGCGCACCGTCGAGCAGGAGAGCACTACCCCGAACCGGACGGCCAAGAACGCGGCGAGGAGGCCAACCGTCCAGCACGACTGGACGTGGCCCGAGGCCCGCGGCGACCCGCTCGCCTGGGTGTCCACGATCTCCCGCGCCAGCGGATCGTTGGGCGGCCGCCCGCTGCGCGCCTCGTCCGCCAAACCCGCCACCCCCGCCTGCTCGTAGCGATGCAGCCAGAGCCGCACCACATCCTCGCCGCAGTCGTGGATCGCCGCGATCACCGGCACCCGATACCGCCGGTCATTCAGCAGCACCATGTGCGCCCGCAAGGCCACGCGCCCCACCGCCTGCCGGCTCACACGCTCCAACTCCGCCCGTTGCTCCTCCGTCAGTTCTACCATCAACACGCCGGTTACCTCCCATTCCCTCAACCGGCAAAATCCGTGCCACACATGTGGTCACATGCTTAGCAGGAGGCACAGCCGCTGCGGCCTGCGTCACACGCCGGAGGGTCGCGCCGCCACCCAGGATCAGCAGCGCGGCCAGGGCTGCGACGGCCAGCGCGCTGAGCGGCCGTTCGTCACGCCAGCGTGCCGCGCGCTGCCGCCAGCCGGGACGCACCGGCGCCAGATGCCGCTCGACTTGCGCCAGCAGCGTGGCAGCGGCCACACCACCGGCCGCGTAGCCCGGCCGCCGGGCAACCACCGCCTGTAGCAACTCGCGCGCCGCCGGCCAGTCGGCCCTTGCTATTGCGGCTTGCCCCGCCGCGAACCAGCGGGATACTGCCAGTTCCTCCGGGTCTACGGGTTGCGTCACGTCACCCGGCTGCAATGCCCGGACGCGCCGCGCCGCCTCCTCCGCCAGCACCGAGCCTGCCGGCGCTAGGGAAACTGCCCGCTGGTAACACGCCAACGCCGCCGAAAGGTCGCCGGCGCGCTCCAGTTCCTCCCCGGCGGCCAGCAGATTCTGCACAGCACTCGGCGGTTGAGGCGACGCTGATCCGGCGGGCGCAACCGACTCCGGCAAGGAGACCAGCCACTCGCCGAAGGTGGGACAGTCGGCCAGCGTCTCGCTGTCCCAGGCTCGCTGGAACAGCGCGGCAACGGCGCTACCCCAGCGCCGGTCCAGTGCCGCTGCCAGCGTCCGGCGGTGCTCCCCGTTGCCTTGCAGCTCGTCCGGCGCGAAGTAGCTCTCGCCCCAGGCGGCTTCTCGCACTGGTTCGTCGCACCAGCCCAGCAGTTCGGCCAGCAGCACCGCCCCGGCGAAGCGATCCCCTTCCGGCTGCCAAAGGCCCGCCGCCGCCGTCCGGTGGGCGTAGCCCGGTGATCCCGCCGGCAGCGCCAGCGGTCGCGCCACTCCCGGCGCACAGAGCTGCTCCACGTCGACCAGCTCGATGGGCGAGGCGGACGGTTCCGCCTCCGTGTTGGGGCCGCTTAGGACCCGCGAATAAATAACTGATGCAATTGTCGATGTGAATGCCCCTGGTAGACAGCCCAAAGAATGCATCGGTAGTTATTTCGGGGCTACTTAGCCCGTGCTGCTCGCCGGCCATCGTGACGGTCACGGCGTTGTGCGGGGCCGCTGGTAACGTGAGGCCGGGCAGCAGCAGGTTGGGGCCGGAGAGGTCGCCGTGGGCGACGCCCTGTTGCTCCAGCTTCGCCAGCGCGCCGGCCAGATGGCGCGCCAGATGCAGGCTCTGCGCTGGCGCGAGCGGCCGCCGCCCCGCCAGCACGTCGAACCAGGTGGCTCCCGTAATCCAGGGCATCAGCACGGCGTAGATGAGGTCGGGTTGCGTTTGCAGCAGCGCGCCGTGGCACTGCGGCGTCAGCACCAGCCGCCGGCAAACGGTGAGGGCGGGGAGATCGGCCAGGGCAGCCAACCGGTCGCTGAGCAGGACCAGTCCCGGATCGCGGTAGCGCGGCTTGAACACCTTGAGGGCGCGGGAGGTGGTGACCGGCTGGCCGGCAGCGCCGTCGCGTTCGATCGGCGCCTCGGTCAGGAGCCGGTAGACGGTGGCCTGCCGTCCCTCTTGCCCTTAGATCATCCCCGGTATCACGGGATGCGCGGCGAGCTGGTAGGTGACGCCGGCGATCAGGAGCGTCTGCCCCGGGCGGTCGAGTGCAGCCATCGCTGCGGTGACTCCTCTCCTCACCTGCTTGCAACACCGCACGGGTCGGGCCAGCAAGCGAGTCTGCCGGGATTGTACGCTGTCGTGCCCGACGCGAGCAAGGGGGAGCCAAAGTCAGGGTATCGCAGCATCGTGCATCATAGGTCGTTTGCTCTGGCAGTCCGTGCCGTTCACCAGTCGGGTGAGGAGGCAGGCCCAATCCAGGGGAACGCAACCGTCCCCTGCCCCCCAGTATCGGTGCCCCCGCGCATGTGACTGCCGGCGAACCTCCTCTCGTCCGCCGGTCACCCTACGCTAAAGCGTAGGGCTACGATCGACAAGCCTGCTGAAGCAGGCTAAGCGGCGTCCAAAGTCGTGTCCAGCCTGCTTCAGCAGGCTTGTCGATCGTAGCCCGCCCGTTCAGGGGCGGGTGCGCGTGCCTGGAGGTTCGCCAGCGGTCACGCGCACGGGGGAACCTGGCGAGCGCTGCGAGCCGGAGGGGGCCCCCTCCGCGCCTGCCCGTACATGCAGTTGGTGGTCCAGCACCCCCCATTTACCCGCTCCTGCCCTCCACTGCAACCGGATGCTAACCTCGGTACCCGATGGTTGCGCAAACGAGGAATACGAAGCAATGCACGTGACTTTCCCCCGCCATGCAGCCCGCCTGGCGCTACCGGCCATCGCCGCCGTTGCCTTTGTGCTGGCTGGGTGCGGCGCCGCCGTCACCGTGACCGGCAATGGCCCCGCCACCAGCCAGAGCGCAGCCGATGTACCGGCAGCGACACCGACGGCCGCTCAGGTGGCCTACGTGCCGCCGTCTGCTGCCAGGACGGTCGAGGCGCAGTTTGCACTCACGCCGCACCCGACGCCGACGGCAACCGTCGTGCCGACGGTGACACCCGTCGGCGCCAGGGTGAGCTTCGCTGCCGTGCAGCAACTCCTCACCGGCAACTGCGCCGGCTGCCACCCGCCGAACCAGGGCATGAACCTCACCAGCGGCCAGGTCTACGCCAACATCGTCAACGTCAAGAGCCACGAAGTGCCCAGCCTCATGCGCGTCAAACCGGGCGATCCGGCCAACAGTTACCTCTACCAGAAAGTGACACAACCCCGGCCGATGGTCGGCGTCCGAATGCCGAAGGACGGTCAACCACTCACCGTAGACGAGATCACGACATTGCGAGTCTGGATCGAACAGGGCGCAAGTGGGCAGTAGTCGCGGCAGGGCAGCCCCATGCCTAACTATCCCGCAGTGTCTCCCGCACGAACACCACGATCGTCCCAGCCGACAGCGCGCCGATGGCGGCCAGGGTCACGGCGGCGCTGCTGAGGCCGACAGCGTGCGCCACCGAGCCGACGATGATCGGTCCGGCGGAGGTGCCTGCATCGCCGATCAATCGCCAGAGGCCCAGAAACTCGCCGAGCAGTTCTTTCGGCGCCAGGTCAGTGCCGAGCGTCATCATCGAGCCCGAGCCGAGGCCGTTGCCGAAGCCCATCAAGGTCGTGGCAGCGATTAGCTCCGGCGCGTTGTGGACGAACGGTATGGCGAGCATGCCCAGGGCGAGCAGGATGAAGGAGGGGACTGAGGCGAACTTGCGTCCGAAGCGGTCCATCAGCACGCCCGCCGGGAAGAACATCACCATGTCGATGCCGGCGGAGATGGTGCCGATGACGCCGATGATCGCCACGCCGAGGCCCAGCGTCGTGGAAGCGTAGAGCGGTACGATCAACTGGCGACCGGCGCGGATGATCTGCCCGAAAAATTGCGCCGACCCGGCGCTGGCGAGGTCGCGCGACTGCGTGCGAAGCACGGCGCCAACGCGGTTCCAGCGCATCTGGCGGCCCTTCGGCGCGCCCGTGGCCGGCTTTGCGACGGCTACGCGCAGCGACATCAGCGCCGCCGCCAGGGCCGCCACGCCTGCTATGAGAAAGGGCGAGGCCAGGCCAAAACGGGCGGCGACAAGGCCGCCGATAGCCGGCCCGGCAAAAGAGCCGGCGCGGTTGACCCCGCCAAAGGTGGAGAGGATGCGACCGCGTTGGGCCGGCAGGGTGACATTGACCACATAGGCCATGCGCGACAGCGACCAGAGCGAGCTACCGGCGCCCGAAAGCACCCGCAGCACCACCAGCGCCGGCATGGAGTGCATGAGGCCGATCAGTAGGGCGGCAAGACCGGCGGCGGCGGTGCCGATCAGCATGAGCCGAGCCCCACCGAATCGCCCCAACAACATACCGGCCGGCAGGTCGGTCAGAAAGGTGCCGATACCGGCAGCCGCCACGGCCAGACCGATCACGGTCAGGTTGCCACCGAGCGAACGGGCATAGAGCGGCAGTGTATAGACCGTCAGCCCCTGCCCGAACGCCAGCAGCAGGGTCGGCACGTAGACGGGCAGCAACATGGAGCGCTGGGCCGACACCTGCTTTGCCACCGCGACCACTCCCCGCCTCTCCGAACGCCCGAGAGGCAAGTCGCTTAGCCGCTCTCAGCACCTACTCGCGCCCTACCCTCCGCGCAGTCTGCGGGGCAGCATACACTACAGGGCGTCCCGGCGACTAATGAAGTTTGACAAACAGATCCGGGATTCGGATAGAGCTGTAGGGGCAGGCCCCCGTGCCTGCCCTGGCCCGGTTGCAAACAACGATCGCTTGTAGCCAGGCGAGCAGGGCAGGCACGGGGGCCTGCCCCTACGGAGGCGCCTACCATCCCCGTTCTATTCGTCAAACTTCATTAGTTGCCGGGACGCAGCTGTGCTCGGTCAGGCTCGCGCGGAACGTCACTCGACCCAGCCCTGCTGTTGGGCCAGTTCCTGCAAGGCGCGGCCGGCGAACTGCAGTTGCTTGAGGGCTAGACTCAGGCGGACGGGCGCCTCGTCGTCGCCCTTGGCTACTCGCATCAAGTCGCCGTCCTGAAGGCACCGCGCGAGCCGGTCCACTTCGTCACAGAAGGAGGCCACGGAGCGAATGCGAAAGACGCGATTGCCGTCGGCGGTGTTTTGGGATACGGCGGACGACTTGCCGCTCGGCGCCGCCTCGGCTTCGCCATCGGTCGCCTGCTCGCTGGGCGTGAAGTAATCGTCCACGCCGGCGCTGTCCTCCTCGCGGGAAGGTCGCGTCGGCAGCCGGGCAGGCGCTGGTGGGGTCGCTACCGGCAAAGAGCCGAGCGCTGTCTTGGACTGCGCGGCCTCGGCCGCTGCTTCCGGCGTCAGTTGGGGCTGCCGAGCCAGCACCGAACAGAGGCGGCTGAGTTGTGCCGCCGAGAGGTGCTCCCGAATGGCGTAGGCTGCCACCTCCTCCTGCTTGCGCGCGTCCTTGACCGCCCGGAGGTGTTGGGCGTGGGTCACACTCAGCGAGCCATCGGCCAGGGCCGACTGGACGCCGGGCGCCAGTTCCAGCAGCGACAGGTACCGTTGCACCGTGGATTGCGAGAGTCCAACCAGACGACCGACATGATCGTACAAGGTACCGTCGCCGGCATCCGGTTGCTGTCGGCGGGCGTCATCCAGCAGCCGTCGGAAGGCGCGTGCCTGGTCGAGGTCGTTGAGCTGCTGGCGCTGCACGTTCTCCAGCAGTTGACGCACCGCGCCGTCACCATCGCCGCTGTCTTCCACGAGCAGGCAGGGCACCTCCTGCAACCCTGCCAGCAGCGCGGCCTCGCGCCGGCGGTTGCCGTAGATGACGGTGAAACCCTTGCCATCACGGCGCACGCCAAGCGGCTGCAACACGCCGAAGCGCTGCATCGTCTGCGCCATGCCATTCACGTCGCCGGTATCCCGCCGCACATTCTCGCCGTCAGCCCGCAGCGCCTTCGGATCCAACCAGAGCAACGTCCCCGCCACCGCCACCTCCCCTGCGTGATTGCCTCTGGGCTGGAGTATAGGTCGGTGGGCAGCCGCGGTACGCCGATGGTCCGGTGGGTGTTGCGAGCAAAGGTGGGTGGCTTATCGGTTCCCGGCGACTGAAGTCGCGGGCTATGTATTGCAAAGTCCGCCTGCGCGGACTGATTCAGCCGCCGAAGGGCGGCTTCGTAGGGTTAGCCCGCGACTTCAGTCGCCGGGAACTTGAACGCCCAATTGACGCCCCTTAACGCCCGCCGCGCGCCAGTTCCCCGGTCAGATCATCGATAAACTGCCGCGCGCTGCGGCCGCTGCGGCCGTTGTGCCGGGAGGCCCACTGCAGGGCACGGCGACGTAGGTCGTCATCCGTTATGGCAAGTTGCTGCCGTTGCGCCAGACCGCGCACGATCTCCAGGTAGTGCTCTTGATCGGGGGTGACGAAGGTGAGCGTGATGCCGAAGCGGTCGGCCAGCGACAGCTTCTCCTGCACGGTGTCAAAGCCGTGCAGTTCATCGTCGCCCGGCTGAGTACGGTCGGACTGTCGCTCCATCACCAGGTGGCGGCGGTTGGAGGTGGCATAGACCAGCACGTTGGCCGGGCGTACCTCCAGTCCGCCTTCCAGCACTGCCTTGAGGTCTTTATAGCCGGTCTCCTGCTCGTCGAAGCTGAGGTCGTCGACGAAGAGGATGAAGTGCTCCGGCTGCTCGCTCAGCAGTTCGACTATCGCCGGGAAGTCGGTGAGTTTGCTGCGACCGACTTCCAGCAGGCGCAGACCACGCTCGCTATAGGCATTGAGCAACGCCTTCACCGTGGACGATTTGCCGGTGCCGCGGTCGCCGTACAGGAGGACGTTATTAGCAGGCAACCCGGCCAGGAACTGTTCGGTATTGCGCACAATGAGCTCGCGCTGGCGCCGGTCGCCGATCAGGTCGTCGAGCCGAATCGGGTCAGGATGGCGCACGCCGCGCAGGGGCGGCGTCAGCTCCGCCCCCAACCAGTGAAACGCCTGGTAGCCGGCGAAGAGTCCCGTACCTGCTGCACGATAGTGACTCGCCAGCGCGCCGAGTAGTGCCGCCCAGTCGCTCTGTTCGTGGAACTGCCGGCGCAGCGCGAGATCGGGGATCGGCGGGAGGTCGGATGGCTGCAGTGCGTCGAGCCAGGGCAAATCGGTGGCATCCGTCGCCAGCCGGTGCAACGTGGCGTCACCGCGGTGATAGAGGTCGCTGAGCGCCTGCAAGTCATGCGCGACCGCCGTGCGCAGGCCGGCGCCGATGCGATCAAGGCCGACGTGCCGAACTGCTGCGGCGAAAACGTTGTCGTCGCTGAGCAGCCGCGTCAGCAGGTGTTGCTGCCAGGCGTCGCCCGGGGAAGAATGCTCCTGGAGCGCAGCCTCCGCCGCCAGCGCCCTGAACAATTGCACGTAGGTCTGCGCCGCCGCCGCCGGTTCGGCGTCCTGTGTCAACAGTTCCAGCGCCAGCCGTGCCGCCGGAGAGTGCAAGACGCCGTGGAGGATGAGGAGCGACGGGGAGGAGGCAATGAGGGGATGAGGCGATGAGGCGAGACGATGCGCCGGCAGAGGCAGTTCATCGTTGCGCGGCTCATATCCAATGCGCATGGTGTCGCCCGCATTACTCACGTTCACGCTTCCCCGTTACTCCTCATCACCCCATCCCCTCATCGCCTCGGGCACAAGCTATCATCAAGCCGCTGAGTATAGCCGCTCCCGTGCGGGCGGCAGTGGAAGGAAGAGCGCGTGGTAACGTCGGCACTGACGCATCTGGAGTGTTCGAACTGTGGCCGGCAGGCCGACGCCGACGTGCTGCAAACCGTCTGTTCATCTTGCGGCAAGGTGCTCTTTGCTCGCTACGACCTGGCGAAGGCCGCGCAAACGCTCACCAAGGCGGCATTGGCACAACGCAGCGGGGGCATGTGGCGCTGGCAGGAACTGATGCCGGTACGCGACCCCGCCAACATCACGACACTGGGCGAGGGCAGCATGCCCTTGCTCCCGGCGCCACGCCTGGCGGCGGCAACTGGCCTGCCGGACCTCTGGATCAAAGAGGAGGGGTTAAACCCGACCGCCAGCTTCAAAGCACGTGGCCTCTCGGCGGCGATCTCGCGCGCGCGGGAGCTGGGGGCACGCGCCATTGCCCTCCCCTCCGCCGGCAACGCCGCCGCCGCCGCCGCCGCCTACGCTGCCCGCGCCGGGCTGCCCTGCTGGGTCTTTATGCCGGAGGACACGCCAGCGACGAACAAGGTGGAAGTACTGCAGTACGGCGCGCACCTGGTTCTGGTGCGCGGGCTGATTGATGACTGTGGCCGCATGGTACGCGCGCAAGCCGAAAAGCGCGGCTGGTTTGACGTCTCCACGCTAAAAGAGCCGTACCGCGCCGAGGGCAAAAAGACGATGGGCCTGGAGCTGGCGGAGCAGTTCGCCTGGACGCTGCCCGACGCCCTCCTCTACCCAACCGGCGGCGGCACGGGCATCGTCGGCATGTGGAAAGCGTTCGATGAGTTAGAGCAGATGGGCTGGATCGGCCCCAAACGACCCAAGATGATCAGTATTCAGGCAGCCGGTTGCGCCCCGATCGTCCGCGCCTTCGACGCCGGCACGCGCTCAGCGCCGCGCTGGGAGCAGGCCGCGACCGTCGCCAGCGGCTTAAGAGTGCCTGCCGCCATCGGCGACTACCTTATTCTCGATGCCATCCGGCAGA
Source organism: Chloroflexota bacterium (assembly GCA_036734945.1). Taxonomy (GTDB): domain Bacteria; phylum Chloroflexota; class UBA4733; order UBA4733; family UBA4733; genus UBA4733. Next base: position 1,442 of record DAIMXP010000148.1, on the reverse strand, counting down.
GCGGCGGCGCCGCGCTCACGGTCACAGACGAAGAGCTTCTCGCCGCCACCGGCCTGCTGGCGCGCCTGGAAGGCATCTACGCCGCGCCGGAGGGGGCAGCGACCGTAGCCGCCTTGCACCACCTCACGACGACCGGCCTGCTTACCCCCCAGGATCGCATTGTGCTCTTCAACACTGGCTCCGGCCTCAAGTACCAGGAACTCGCCCCCGCCCCGGTTGCGCCGATCATCGAACCGGACGATCCAGGGCTGGACGCGCTGCTGGACGCGGCATCTTGAACAAGGCGAGAGCGGCGGCACTGTAAGGGAGCGAGGTGGCGACTGCCGTCGCCCATTGGATTTGGCGGCGCACCTCAGCCGCCGTACTGCTCCCTCAGAGCGCTACTACCCGTGTCCGCCAATCCTGCAACACATCGTGCAGGCTCTGCTCCAGGGAAATGGTGGGCGCCCAACCCGTGGCATTGCGAAAGCGTGTAGCATCGCACACCATCCGCGGCACATCGGCCGGACGTAGACGCGCCGGATCCTGCCGTACCTCGACTGGAACGCGGCTCTGAGCGATCAGCATCCGCAGCAGGTCACCGATGCGCCTACCCACGCCAGATCCCACGTTATAGGCTTCGCCCGGCCGGCAACGGTCGGCGGCCAGGGCATAGGCGCGAACGATGTCACGCACATCGGTGAAATCGCGCTCCGCCGAAAGGTCGCCTGTCTCCAGCAGCGGCGGACGCTGCCCCGCTTCGATCTCCGCTACCTGCCGGGCGAAGCTCGGGATGGCGAAGCGGTCGGACTGCCCCGGCCCCAGGTGGTTGAACGTGCGCATGCGAATGACACGCATGCCGCGACCGGCGGCATACTGATAGGAAAGGAGGTCCTGGGCTGCCTTGCTGACGGCATAGGGGCTGAGGGGGCGGAACGGTACGTCCTCATTCACCGGATTCGCCTCCGCCGACACAAGTCCATAAACTTCCGACGACACTGCCACGACGATCACCGGCTCGATCCCGGCGTGCCGCACCGCTTCCAGCAGATTGATCTCGCCCACGAGGTTGTTGATGATCGTTCCAGCCGGGTCTTCCCAGGACTGCGGCACCGCCGATTGGGCAGCCAGATGGTAGATAATCTCAGGCCGTGATTCGCCAATCACGCGCTGCATCGCCGCCGCGTCCATAAGGTCGGCGCGATAAAAGGCGTCGTACCCGGCAACCGGCTCACCACGCCCCAGGCCATGTACTTCTTGCCCAAGGGCATGGAGATGGCGGGCAAGATGCGGACCAACGAAGCCACTGGCCCCGGTAATCAGCGCCGGCACGGACGGGACCCCTCTCTCTGACTCTCTCCCCCTCACGGGAGAGAGAGAACGCGGTTGGAAGAGTAAGCGGCCTTCGGGAGGCTTTAAGGGGTAGGTTTTTGGATTAGGCGTCATCGTCGAGGCCTGGGAGG
>DAIMXP010000147.1:0-10192 GCA_036734945.1 Chloroflexota bacterium | reverse complement strand
CCCCCCGCCGCTGGCGAGCGCAGCGAGACCGTGCCGTTCCATCTCCGGCAACTCCTCCTCTGCCTGGAAGTCCCGCACCATCCAGGTCAGCGCGGTCACAACGGCACTTGCCCTGGGCCGCAAGCGCGGCAATCCATTGTCCAGTGCGCCGGACGGAGCCGCAAGTTGAGAGCCAACGCGGTAATATCAGACACGCCTGAGCCGGCGGTCCGCTGCCGTCCCTTGCAGTGCAGTATCGGTTCCTCCAGGGCAGTGGGGGAACCTGGCGAGCGGTGCGAGCCGGAGGGGGCCTCCTCCGCGCTCGACGGGCGCACTGTTTCCAAGTGGCCGTACCGTGTCCGTTAGCGTGTCTGCTATTACTGCCCTTTACACGGCGCGCCTGCTCATTTACGGGCAGGCGCGCCGGCAGACCTGCTTCCGCCGCCCCGTATACTGACTCCAGGGGATGCAAGTTGTTGCCGAGGCGTTATTCGGTTGTTTGAGAAGCTTGGCAGTTGGTGCGCCCGGCATCCCTGGCCCGTGGTTGCCGTCTGGGCGTTGCTCTTCCTGGTGAGCGTCCCGGCGCTGCTCAACCTGGAACATGCCCTCAAGGTCGGCGGATTCTCCGATAATCAGTCCGAGGCAGCACAGGCGCGCGATCTCTTGCAGCAGCGGCTCGGCTACAGCGCCAACGCGCTGCTGGTGGTGCTCACCAGCCCGACGCTTAGCCCCAACGATCCAGCATTCGTGACGCAGGCTCACCAGGTGCTCGCCCGAGTCGCCAGTGATCCGGGCGTGAAGCAAATCATCTGGCACACGGACAACTACCGGCAGGTCGGGCGCGATGGGCACACCGCTTATGAGGTGCTGGTGCTGGACCCGAATACCGATCCGGGTACCGCGGTCGTGGACGGTGTCAAGTCCCGGCTGCAGCCGTCCAGTCTGCGCGTGCTGGTGGGCGGCGCGCCGGCCTTTTTCTCGGATATTGAGGCAGCCAGCTCGTCTGACCTACATCGGGCGGAGCTCATCGCCTTTCCGTTCGCCGCCATCGCCCTGGTGCTGGTGTTTCGCTCCCTGGTCGCTGCGCTGGTGCCGGTGATCATCGGCGGGCTGGGGGTCAGCGTCGCCGCAGGCATCATCTTCCTGGTCGCGCAGGTCACCGATATGTCCATCTTCGTGCTCAACGTCGCCACCATGATCGGGCTGGGTCTCGGCGTCGATTACTCGCTCTTCATGACCAGCCGCTTCCGCGAGGAGTTGGAGACACGCCCAGCGTGCTCGCGGGAGTGTGATCGGGAACAGGTGCTGGCGGCGGCGGCGGCGACCAGCGCAACCGCCGGCCGTGCCGTCTTCTTTTCCGGCCTGACCGTCTGCCTGGGTCTGCTGGCCCTGCTCAGTTTTCGCTTCATGCTGCTGCGCTCCGTCGGCCTGGGGGGCTGTATCGTGGTGCTCTGTACGGTGCTGGCTGCGCTTACCCTGTTGCCGGCGGTGCTGGCACTGCTGGGGCGACGCCTTGATGCCTTTCAGGTGTTGCCGCGCTCGCGCGGCGTCACGCGCTTCTGGGAGCACCTGGCGCGGGCCGTGATGCGCCGCCCGCTGGCGTTGGGCCTGCCCGCCCTGGCCTTGCTGCTCTTCCTGGGCCTGCCGTTTTTGCACGTGCGACTGAGTTCGCCGGACGCCTCCATCCTGCCGCAGTCGGTCGCGTCCCGGCAGGCGTTCGACGTGCTCAACGCCGAGTTTCCGACCGGCGAGAGCACGCCGATCCTGCTGGCGCTGACGATGAGCGGCGACGCCTTGACACCCGCCAACCTCACTACACTTTTCGCCTTCACCCACGCCATCGCCGCCGACCCGCGCGTGGCGCGCGTGGAGAGCGTTACGACCATTGACCCGCGCCTGACGCTGGCGCAATACCAGCTCATGTATGCTGACCCAAAGCGTGTGCCCGACTACTTCGCCGCCGCCACCGCCGCCGCCACCGTGAAGGGGAACATCGTGCTGGCGCAGGTCTTCAGCAAGTACGCCTCGATTGACCCACGTTCGCAAGCGCTGGTGCTGGCCATTCGCCGCATGTCGCCGGGACCCGGCGCGACGATGCTGGTCGATGGCGAGTCGGCGGAGATCCACGACGTGGTGCAGACACTCTACAGCGAGTTCCCGCACGCGCTGCTCTTTATCGTGATCAGCACCTACAGCGTGCTCTTCCTGCTGTTCCGCAGCGCCTTCCTACCGCTCAAGGCCATTGTAATGAACAGCCTGAGCATCGTCGCCAGTTATGGCGCCCTGGTCTTCGTCTTCCAGGACGGCCACCTGACCGGCTTGCTCGGCTTCAGCAAGCTGGGTTACGTGGAGGCGGAACTGCCGATCCTCATGTTCTGCACCCTCTTCGGCCTCAGCATGGACTACGAAGTCTTTCTGCTCTCGCGGATCAAGGAAGCCTACGACCGCACGGGCGACAACACGCAGAGCGTGGCCGAAGGCATGCTGCGCAGCGGCCGCATCATCACCAGCGCCGCCTTGATTGTCGTGCTGGTGAGCGCCTCCTTTATGGCGGCGTCCATTGTGCTGATCAAGGCACTGGGCCTTGGGGTCGCCCTGGCGGTGTTGCTGGACGCGACTGTCGTGCGCGCTCTGCTCGTGCCGGCCACCATGCGCCTGTTGGGGCATTGGAACTGGTGGATGCCAGCGACGCTGCGCACGCTGCTGCCGGCGACGCGGACTACTGAAGCGGCGAGTCTGGAGAGTTAGTGGTGCGTGCCACAAGTCCCGATCAGGTTGCAGCGCGCGCCCGGCGACTGAAGTCGCGGGCTACGGCGGGCGAAGTCCGCCTGCGCGGACTGGACGCTCCCCCGCAGCGACTCGTCGCAGCCCGCGAAGGGCCCAGAGGGCGCCCACTTGGCAAGGGTAGCCCGCGACTTCAGTCGCCGGGAACCCTCGCGCCAATGTACGACGAACTTGTCGGATGCACCGGTTCGACCATGCGCACCACCCGCCGAACCGCCCTTGTACTGCCTATGCTGTTGCTCGCCGGCTGCGGCGCCTCTGTAGCCGTGCCGCCACCCTTGCCGACGCTGCCCCCGGCGCCGACGCCGGCACTGGCGATATCCAACCCGCAGCACGCCACCCTGCCACTGGACGAGTCCCCCCACGGTGACCTCACCGAGTGGTGGTACTACACTGGGCACCTGGCGGCGCAGGACGGACGGCACTATGGCTTTGAGCTGGTCTTCTTCCAGATTCGCCGCGGCGACGCGCCGCCCGGCTACGAAGCGCATTTTGCCGTCACCGACGAGCACCGCAACACCTTCCAATTCGATCAGCGCAGCGGCAGCGGCGAACAGGGCGGACGTGGACCTGGCTTCGACCTGGCGCTTGGTACCTGGCGCGTGCAAGGGTCGCAAGGACACGACTCCCTTCAGGCCCAGATGGCCAATTACGGTATCAATCTGCAGTTGCAGGCCGACAAGCCAGCGGTGCTGCATGGCGGCACGGGTCTGATCGACTTTGGTCAGTTCGGCAAGTCGTACTACTACTCGTACACGCGCATGACGGTCTCCGGCACGATCCAGGATCACGGCCAGCCCCTGACCCTCACTGGCATCGCCTGGATGGATCACCAGTGGGGCAACTTCATCGTGGGCAGTGTCGGCGGCTGGGATTGGTACGCCCTGCAACTGGCCGACGGCAGCGACATCATGCTGTCCTTTAACCGTGACGCCACGAACCGGCAATACTTTTCTTACGGCTCCTATGTCAGCCAATCCGGCGAGGCAACCAACCTCACCAACGGCACGTTTAGCCACCAGGCGACAGGCTCCTGGACCAGTCCCGCTACCGGTATCGTATACCCATCCGGCTGGAAAGTGCAGGTCCCCACGCAACAGCTCAGCCTGATACTGGAGCCAACCGTGAAGAACCAGGAACTGGCCTTCGGCGGCACAACAAGCCTCGATTTCCTTGATTACTGGGAAGGCGCCGTGCGTATCAGCGGCATACGGGCCGGCACGGCGATCAGCGGTCAGGGTTACGTCGAACTCACCGGCTATCGCGCACCGACGTAGCCCAATTGCGCTATGCTACAACGCAGTCCGGCGCGGCATTGTCAGCCCGCCACCTACAGAACGGTGCGTTGATGGCCCCCACTGCCCAGGCGAGCCTCCCCATTGACTCCACGGTGCTGCCGAACGGCTTGACCATCCTGCTGCGCGAGGATCATGCCGCACCGGTCGCCGCCTTCTATGTGTTCTACAAGGTCGGCTCGCGCAACGAGGTGATTGGGCGCACCGGGCTGTCGCATTGGGTCGAGCACCTGCTCTTCGACGGCACTCCTACCTACCCGAAAGGCGCTTTGCACCGCATCGTCGGCGCGAACGGCGGCTACCGCAACGGCTTCACCTGGAACGACGGTACTGCCTTCTACGAAGCCTTGCCTGCTGATCGCATCGAACTCGCCCTGAAGCTGGAATCCGACCGCATGGTCAACGCGCTACTGGACCCGGCGGAGGTCGAGCGAGAGCGAACGGTCATCATTTCAGAGCGGCAGGGCGGTGAGAACTACCCGACTCGGCACCTCTACGAGGAGGTCATGGCGGCCGCCTACAAGGTCCACCCCTACGGCCAGCCGGTCATCGGCTGGAAGAGCGACCTCCAGAACATCACGCGCGCCGAGCTCTGGGAGCACTACCAGCGCTACTACCACCCCACCAATGCGGTCGCGGTCGCCGTGGGCGACTTTGCGGCTCCTGACATGCTGGAGCAGATCGAGCGCTATTTCGGCGGCATCGCCGCGGGGCTGCCTGCGGCGCCTGTCCGCTCCGTCGAGCCCCCGCAGGAGGGTGAACGGCGGCTGGAAGTGCGCCGTCCTGGCGGCACTGCACACCTCATGGCGGTCTACCACATCCCAGCGGCCGGCCACCCGGATATTCCCGTGCTTTCCGTCGCTGATGCCCTGCTCACCGGGGGCACGGCGTTGGGTCGTGGGGGCGGCGGCATGGGCCGCAGCTCGCGCCTTCGCCGGGCATTAGTGGACACCGGCAAGGCCAGTTCGGTTTCCGCGAGCACCGGCACCAGTGTCGATCCCGGGCTGTTCCATGTCAGCGCGTCGCTGCGTCCGGGAACGGAGGCACAGGAGGTCGAACGCATCCTCTTCGACGAGATGCAGCGGCTAACGAGCGAGCACGCGGGGGAAGAGGAACTGCTCAGCGCCAGCGAACAGGCGGCGGCTCAGTTCCAGTATGCCGCCGAAGGCGTGAGCCGCCAGGCGTCGGCGCTGGGTCAAAGTGCGCTCACCGGTCTGTCCACGAACGATCGCGAACTGCTGGAACGGTTGCGCTCAGTAACGCCCGAGGACATCCGGCGCGTCTGCGCTCGCTACTTCATGCCCGAGAACCGCACCGTCGGCTGGTTCCGGCCTACGGAGGCCGTCGCGCCGGTGGTGGCGCCCCCCCTGGTCGAACGAACCGAGGCAACGCCTCAGGCAGCCAAGCCACCGGCTGCGACCATCGTGCGACCGGCCGCATCGCGCTTCACGATTCGCCGGGAAGTCCTTTCCAATGGGATCGTTGTGCTGCTCCACGAAGCGCGTGGGACACCTTGGGAACTTATTCAGGTGTCCGTGCCCGGCGGTACAGCCTACGACGCCGATGCTCTTCGCGGCGTAGCGGCAGCCCAGGGTGCGCTGCGGCTGCGCGGCACCGAGCGACGCACCTACGAACAGATCTCGGACGAGAGCGACCGCCACGGTATCGAACTGCACGGCGGCGCCGGCGACTACTACAGCAGCTACTCGCTGAAGAGCCTGCTCAACAACCTCAACGTCGGCCTGGACCTCCTCAGCGATGTGCTTTTGCATCCGCTGTATCCCGAGGCGCAACTGGAGGTGGTGCGCGGCCCTATGCTGGCGAGCGCACGCGAGGAAGCGAACAACACGCGGGCAGTAGCGGAACGGCGCTTCCGCGAACTCGCCTATCCAGCTGGACACCCCTACCAACGCTGGCCAACCGGCAGCACGGAGATGATTACCGCCATCAGCCGAGAGGACGTCGCGCGCTTTGCCGAACGCTTCACCGGCTCAGCAGGCGTCGTGATCGCCCTGGCGGGCGGTCTGGAGGGAAACCGTGCCCTGGAGCTGCTGGAGCGACTCTTCGGCTCCTGGCAAGCCCACCAGGCGGCGCCGGTGATCGCCATCCCGGCGGCTGAGCAGGTACCCGAACTTCGCCGCGATTTTCGAGCGGTGCCGGGCAAGACCCAGACGGACCTGGTGATTGGCCTGCCGGGTATCGCCCGCAACAATCCCGACTATTTCCGTCTTCTGGCGGCCGACACGATCCTTGGCCGCTTAGGTATGGGCGGCCGAGTGGGCGAGGAGGTGCGCGAGCGGCGCGGTCTCGCCTACTATGCCTCTACCAGTTTCGATGCCGGCTTCGGCCCTGGTCCCTGGGCGGCGCGCATCGGCGTCGCGCCGAAGGATGTCGACGTCGCAATCGACGCCACCATCGCCGAGTTTCAACGCTATCGCGAGAGCGGACCAACCGAGGCCGAGCTGGCCGACGCCAAGCAATACCTGACCGGCAGCATGCCGTTGCGGCTGGAGACGACGGATGGCATCGTATCGCTCCTCGTCACGATTCAGCGTTTCGGCCTGACGCTTGACCAGGTCGAGCATTTCATCACGGCCGTCAATGCAGTGACGGCAGAGGAGGCCCTGGAGGCCGTGCGCCGCCACCTGGACCTGGACCGCATCGTGGTGTCCGCGGCTGGGCCGGAGACGGCGGAGATGGGGGCTGCGAGGTAGGACTCTCAGAGAGGAGAATGAACGTGAACACAGAGCACTATTCGGTAACGGCCGACCCCGGCCCATTGGGTGGCTACCTGCTTCGTGACGCCGACGCCGGCTCAGTCGCGCGCGTGCTGCCCGAGGTCGGCGCCAACTGCGTGCAGTTCAGCGTGCGTGGGCCGGCTGGTCACACCGTTGATCTGCTGCGCCAACCGGCATCGGCCGACGAGCTGCGCGCCACACCGTCGCGCTACGGCCTGCCGTTGCTCTTTCCTTTCCCTAACCGGATACCCCAGGGGCGGTATGCGTTTCAAGACAAGACGTACCAACTGCCGGTGACCAATAGCGGCAACGCGATCCACGGCCTGGTGATCGCCGCCCGCTTTCGCGTCGAAGCAGCGGAAGCCACGGCCCAGGGAGCACACTTGCGCTGTGTCATCGCCCACGCCGACTTAGCAAGGACCGATGGGTATCCGTTCCCCTTCCGCTTTGTGGCGGACTACTTCCTTCAAGGTTCTGCCCTCACCCTGACCGTCAGCGCAGTCAACGAGGGCGAAGGAGCCATGCCGTTCGGTTTCGGCATCCATCCCTACTTCCGCATGCCCCTGGCTAGCGGCGGCCGGCGACAGAACTGTCGGGTCGCGGTCCCCGTGGGCGACCGTTGGCAACTCGATGCAACCCTGGTCCCTACGGGACAACGCCTGCCGCTATCCCCGACCGACCCAGGACCCGAGCTGACGCCAATCGGCGACCGGACTTTTGATGACGTGTACGGCAATGTGGCCCTGGCCGAGGGTTGGTCGACGTGCCGGTTGGCTGATCCGGCGCTGCCTCTGGAGGTCGCGCTCCAGGCGGACGCGAGCTTCCGGGAAATCGTGGTCTATGCGCCACCGGGCCAGGACGTTATCTGTTTTGAGCCGTATACCTGTGCCACGGACGCCTTCAACTTGAACGAGCGCGGCGTTGATGCGGGACGACTCGTGTTGGAGCGTGGCGGCAGTTGGACGGCAACGATGCGCATCGAAGCAGGGCCCGCTTAACGACGACGGATCCCGGAGGTTGCCCTCCGGGATCCGTGCCGGAACCGACGACCGAGGCTGCCTCGCAACAGCCACCCTGTTCGCACCACCGTCCGCGCAAGACGGGGGCGAACATCATCCTCCGCACCGGACGTAACGCTGTCGCGTTACGGCACCACCACCAGTTTCCGTTACCGGAACCCGTACCGATGGCGGCATGTCGGGCATTACCCCAACGCCGGTCGCCTTCCCAGCACCCACCGCCACGGGGCGGTGAGCCGGGTGCTGCTGTACTTGCCGGGGAGCCGGGACTCCCGAAGGAGGCTCCGACGCGAACCGTAAGCACGCCTTGTGGCTCGGATGCTGGACGGAACCTTGCCGACTCTTCCCATCCAGCGTCGCCGTCTTCTCGAAGCGGGGCGATCCCCCCGGCCCTGCAGGTCCGGGAAGCGATTGCGGAACCCCGTTCCGTGATGTCACTACAGTAAGGCATGCAAAAGGCAGTGTCAAGACCTTTATCGGGGTCTTGCGCGACAAACCCCAAGGGTACTACCTATATTGTCCTGCCTTTCTCGAGTTCGTCGTCGTCATAACTACAGTGACTGAGCCGGTCCATGCCACAATGTTACGACTTGCTCTGGTCCAGCAGCGTTTGCAACTGGGTTTGCGCCTGCGCCAGACCGTCGGCAACCGTCACCTTCTGGGCCAGCAGGTTTTTCCACAAGGGGGTGGCGATGGTGTCCTCGAACTGGGCATTCCCCGGGATGGCGCGCACCGGATCCGGCCCTTGTGCAATCGCCAGTGACTGCACAAGGACGTCGACCCCCGCCGACGCCGGCACCTTGGCGAACGCCATCTTGGCCCAGGCTGCCGCATCGGCGCTCTGCAGCGGCATGCGGAACACGAGATTTGCATAACGCCCGCCCTGCAGCAGCCACTTCATGAAGTTCCAGGCGCTGGTGGAATCTTTGATGTTGGCCCCGATCGCCAGTTGGATCGTGTCTTGATCCGGGCTCGCTGCCGTCCCCTTTGGGAAGGTGGCGATGACGTAGTCGGTCTTGTAGGCAGTGGGGTCGACGAAGGTATTCATCTGCCAACCACCAATGAACGACATGGCCGTCTGTCCCGCCGCCCAGCGCTTATCGTTCCCACTGGCGGACAGTTTCACGCCGGGCGAGGCCGTATCCGTCTGATCCTTCAAGATAATATCCAGGTAGCTGGTGAACGCCTGGGTCATCTCCGGCGAGTTGCATATCGCTTTGGCGCCATCGGCCGAGACCCAGTGCCCGCCCCACTGCATCGGAATGGTGTAGTCCCAATCACCAAGTTCCTCCGCCCCCGCCACGGTGTATGTCGTGCCCTGCTTCTTGGTCAGTTTTTGGGCGTACTGGCGGTACAGATCCCAGGTAAATGGGTTCTTCCAGTCCTGGGAGGGCGGCGTCAGCCCCGCGGCAGCGATCATGTTCGGGTTATAGATGAAAGCGACGGCATTGCCACCGAGTCCCCAGGGGATTGAGTACTGCTTCCCGCCCCAGGACCCAAAGGTCTTCAGGGCGTTCGGGTTGTAACCGCTGAGGTCGTATTTATCCCGCGCAATGAATGGCTCCAGCGGCTGAATCGCGCCGGGCTTGGCGATCGCCTGGATGAACGTCACTTTGCCTACGACGTCGATCGGCGTACCGGCGGCAGCGAACGTCAGGATCTTCTGGTACTTGAAGGCGTCGCCACCGCCGAGGTTGATCGGCTCGATTTTTGCCTGGGGATTGGCCTGATTCCAAGGGGCCACGAACTGGTCGTACTGCGGTTGGTTGATCGGCCCGTTGAAGTCGACGGTCCATGTCAGCGTTCCAGCGGTGCCGGGCTTGATCGAGATGACCTGCGTCGATGTTGACGCTGCCTGCGCCACCGCCGTCGACTTGGCGGCGCTCGTCGTGGAAGCGGCGGCCGTGCTGACGACGCTGGCGGCCTGGGTCGCCGCACTGGTCGTGCTCGTCGCCGCTGGCGGCGCGGCGACTGAGGTGGCGACTGCGGCAGAACTGGTGACTGCCGATGACGTGACGGTCGTCGTCGCGGCGGCGCCACAGGCCGCCAAGACGCCGACCGCCGGCAGTGCCAGCGCCGCGCCGATAGCCTGCCGCAGCAGAGTTCGCCGCGAGGTCATAGAAGGACTGGGCATGTCAATTCCTCTCCTGCCTTACTGGCGCCACCACATTTTCGTGCCGCCGGTTTGCCGTATGGCCCGCCAGACCGGCAATCGTTGCCGAACCTGCTCTCGCTTGGGGAGCAGAGACCTGGAGATCCGTCGCCTGTTAGTATACGACCACGGCATGCGCTGGCGCATGCCATGCCTGTGCGGTGAGTGCGCCGCAAAGTTTTGCATAGGAAGCGAAGGGTATTTATTGGCGTGGTTACAGGGCCG
>DAIMXP010000146.1:0-10296 GCA_036734945.1 Chloroflexota bacterium | reverse complement strand
CCAAACCTCCTCCCATTTTACCCCCACAAGGGATTATCTGAAAGCCCTCTGAGAGCCAATACTGTGGCGTTCAGACACGCCCAAGCCACGGGTCCGCAAGCGTCCCACGCGTTGCAGGGAAGGTTTCTCCCTTCAGGGGGAAACCTGGCGAGCGGTGCGAGCCGGAAGGGGTTCCCTCGCTCCCAACCAACGCATCGTTTCCAGGTGACTGCCATTTTCAGCCACTTCCAAGCTTCATCACGGACTATAAAGATCGAAGTATTTGACTCTTGGAGGTACGGCACGACTCTTTCTCACCGGTTCGGCGCCATCCTGCTGGGTGGCCTGCTCGCCGGGGCCTGGGCGGCGCCCGCCGCGCTGGCCCAGACCGTTCCCACAACCACGGCGGCTGCCATCCAGGCGGCGATCCAGCGCGCCAACGCTGAACAGCAACAGGCCTTCGCCCTGCAGGACCCGACAGTGATGGCCGACACGGCGACGCCCGCCTACTACGACCAGATGGTGCAGACGGAGCAGGACCTGGCGCAGTCCGGGTGACTCGGTCAGCGTCTCCATCAGCCAGCAGACCGGTAACAACTGGCAGGTCGCCATGCAGGATCACACAACGGGGCAAGCGTATCAGACGGACATCGCTTACAGCTCCTCGCGCTCGTCGGCGGAGTGGATCGAGGAAGCGCCGGTCGGCGGACGGCGGATCGTCCCCCTGGACCAGTTCGGCGCCGTGCAGTTCACGAACGGCAGCGCAGTTGAGAATGGCAAGTCCGTGACCATCGCGCAAACGGGAGCACGAGCGATCACGTTGAGCGACAACAGCGGCCAGCCGTTGGCCCAGCCGTCGGCACTGGCGAGCGATGGCGCCGGCTTCACGGTCAGCCGGACGGCGGCATCATCCACGGGCGGCTTTGGGCAATCGCCCTTCGCGGCGAGCGGTTGGGCCTTCGGCCAGCCGCCCTCCGACGCGGCGGCGGCCGCCCCTTCGGGAAGTGACGGCGGGTTATAGAGGGAATAAGTAGGGCGGCGACTGCGGGCCAAGGGGCACCCTCCGCAGTTGCTGCCCTGCCTGACATATCCTGATTCCATGAGGCACAGCCTACACGCTATCCTACCTGAAGGCTCGTCCAGCGAGGAATGCCGTGTCCCTTCCCAATCCCTCCGGCCACGCCGCCGCCGTTCCTGCCCTCAAGGAACTGCGCGGTGTGGTGGAGCGGATCACCTATCAGAACCCGGAGAACGGCTATGTCGTCGCCCGCCTGGTGCCGGAGCGCGGCGGGCCGGAAGCCGAGGCAGCGCGCGACGAGCAACGCCTGGTCACGATCATCGGCAACATGGCCGACCTCGCGCCGGGCGAGGCCGTCGTGCTGCAGGGCTGGTGGGTCAACGACGCCAAACACGGCTGGCAGTTCAAGGTCGTGGACTACCGCACCACCCTGCCCGCCACCACCCAGGGCCTGAAACGCTACCTCGGCAGCGGCCTTATAAAAGGCATCGGGCCGGTGATGGCGGGGCGCATCGTGGAGCGCTTCGCCGAGTACACCATCGAAACCATCGACGAGACGCCGGAGCGCTTGACGGAGGTAGCGGGCATCGGCCCGATCCGCGCTGCCAAGATCGCCAGCACCTGGATGGAGCAGCGTCATATCCGGGAGGTCATGGCAGCCCTCCAGTCGTATGGCCTCTCCACCTCGCTGGCTGTGCGCATCTACAAACGCTTCGCCGACGACAGCGCCCGCGTGATCGCCCAGGAACCCTACCGTCTGGCCCGCGAGGTCTGGGGCATCGGCTTCAAGACGGCGGATAAGATCGCCCAGGCCGTCGGCATTGCCGCCGACGCGCCCGCTAGGCTGCAAGCCGGTGCGCTCCACGCGCTCGGCGCGGCCGGCGACCAGGGGCACACTATCCTGCCGCAGGCCGACCTGCTGCAGGAAGCCGTTGCGCTGCTCGCGGCGCCAGAGGGCGCTATCAGCGACGCTATTGCCGCGCTCCTGGAGTCGGGAGACCTGGTGGCCGGCGTCCAAACGGGCGAGGTCGAACCGCTGCTGGCCCTGGCGCCCTTTGCCCGCGCCGAGTCCGGTCTCGCCACTCGCCTGAGCGAACTCGCCGGTCGCGCCGGTAACAGCCGGGCCTGCGCCCTCTTTGCCAGCGTGGACTGGGACGCCGCGTTGGGCTGGCTGCGCGACCGGCACGGCCTGACGCTGGCGCCGGAGCAGGAGGCCGGCGTCAAGATGGCGCTGACATCCCCGCTCTCCATCCTCACCGGCGGTCCCGGCACCGGCAAGACGCACACCCTGCGCGCCATCCTCACCCTGGCCCGCGCCAAGGGCCTGCGTTGCTTGCTGGCGGCGCCGACGGGGCGGGCCGCCAAGCGCATGGAGGAAGCGACGGGCCTCCCCGCCGCGACCCTGCACCGCCTGCTGGAACTGCGCCCCGGCGGCAAAGCCGGCAAGGACCCCGAGCACCCCCTGGAGGCCGACCTGGTGGTGGTGGACGAGGTGAGCATGCTCGACGTCCTGCTCGCCAACCAGTTGGTCAAGGCGGTCGCGCCGGGCAGCCACCTGCTGCTGGTGGGCGACCCCGACCAGTTGCCCAGCGTCGGCGCCGGCAACGTGCTGGCCGACCTGCTCGGCGCTGACCGCTTCCCCGTGACGCGGCTGGAGCGCATCTTCCGGCAGGGCGAAGGCTCCGGCATCGCCCACAATGCCCGGCGCATCAACGCCGGCCACCTGCCGCAGTTTGGCGGCGCGATTGCGGATTGCTTCTTCCTGCCGGCGGAGGACCCGGCGATGGCGGCCCAACTGGTCGTCGATCTGGTGGCACGCCGGCTGCCGGCGCGCTACGGCTTCCGGCCCGGGGAGGTCCAGGTCTTGAGCCCGTTGCATCGCGGTGAAGCCGGCGTCGGCGCGCTCAACCTCCTGCTGCAGGAGCGCCTCAACCCGCCAGCGGAAGGGAAGCCGGAACTGCGCGGCGGCGGTCGCGCCTACCGGCCGGGCGATCGCGTGCTGCAACTGAAGAACGACTACGACCTCGGCGTCTTCAACGGCGACCTCGGCATGGTCCGGGCCATCGACCAGGAGGAGCAAGAGCTGGTGCTACTGCTGGACGACGGCCGGGAAGTACATTACCCGAGCGCCAGCCTCTTCGCCCTGACGCACGCCTACGCCATCTCCGTCCACAAGGCGCAAGGCGCGGAATTCCCGGCAGTCGTGATCCCGCTGCTCACCAGCCACGCGGCGCTGCTGGGCCGCACGCTGCTCTACACCGCCCTCACGCGCGCCCGCCGCCTGGTGGTGCTGGTCGGGCAAGCGAAGGCGCTGCATCTGGCAGTGCGCGACTGGCGCACGACACCCCGCCACACAGCTCTCGCCGGGTTAGTCGCCGGCACCCTGCGCTTCACCTGGCCGGCGACGAGGCCAGCCACGCAGGGTGGGGATGTCAGTGAGGATGATGGGTATTGGGAGGGGTTGTTGAGCGCGGGGATGGAGGGAGCGTGAGCAACGTATCCCCCCGTAGGGGCAGGCCCCCGTGCCTGCCCTGATGCCCGGGTTTGCCTCAAGTCCTCGTCCCGCCTCGATGCCCGTGCCCGCCCAGTCTCCGGTCGCAAACAACGATCGGTTGTCGCAAGGCGAGCAGGGCAGGCACAGGGGCCTGCCCCTACGACTGCGCGACGCACGCGCCACCGCTCAAGCCCCTGCCGCGGGCCTCCCCCCTGCTATCATACAAACCACCTTCCAACCAACTCGCGTCAGCACCGGCAAAGGGAAATGACGAGTGGCAAAGCGACCGAATGTTCTGCTGATCACGTCCGACCAGCACCGAGGCGACGCCATGAGCGCGGCCGCGGCAGTGACGCCGCACCGAGCGAGCGTGCTGCGCACGCCCAACCTGGACCGGCTTGGTGCGGAGGGTGTCTCTTTTGGCAACGCCTACTCCACCATGCCGGTCTGCGTGCCGGCGCGCGTCAGCATCATGACCGGCAATATTCCGGCTTCCTGGGGGGTGCGGGCCAACGGCGGGGCGCTCCCCGAGGGCATGCCGACGTTACCGGGCATCCTGGGGTCCAACGGCTACCGGACACAGGCCGTCGGCAAGATGCACTTTGAGCCTGACTTTCGCGCGCTGCGCGGCTTCGAGCATGTGCTGGTGTCGGAGGAAGGGCGGCAATGGCGGAAGGGCGGCGACGACTACCAGGCGTATCTGCGCGAGGCCGGCTGGGAGGGGCTGGAGCGCGGGCACGGCATCGGCAACAACGACGCGCGCAGCGGGACCTCACCCTTGCCGCTGGAGCACTACCACACGACCTGGTGTACTGACGAATCCATCGCCTGGCTACGCCGCCACCGGCAGGAGCAGCCGGAGCAGCCCTTCTTCCTCTGGACTTCCTACACCAAGCCGCATGCCCCATACGACCCGCCGGAGCCGTTCGACCGCCTCTACAGTCCCTTCACGGTGCCCGACCCGCGCGGCGGCCCGGACGACCTCCTCGGCCGCTCCCCCTGGTACACCCGCACCCGCCAGCGCTACGGCTGGGACACCTATTCCGACCTGGCGGTGAAGCGCTCGATCGCCTTCTACTACGGCAACGTGGCCTTGATCGACCACTCCGTCGGCCGTTTGCTGGAGACGTTGCGCGAGTTGCAGGTCGAGGAGGACACCATCGTCCTCTACACCGCCGATCACGGTGACTTGCTGGGCGACCACGGTTTCTTCTTCAAGGGCATCTTCTGGCAAGCCTCCTGGCACATCCCCTTTTTAGTGCGCGCGCCGGGGCGAGTGCCGCCCCAGGGCGTGACGCCACGCTACGCCGGGCTGGAAGACCTGCTGCCCACCATCCTCGGCTACTGCGGCATCGACACCCCGGCGGCCGTGCAAGGTCACGACCTGTTAGGTGGCGGACCACAGCGCGATGCCGCCTTTGGCACCTACGGCCGCGCCGGCTCGGCCCTGCACGCCATCCGCACGGATGATTGGACCTACATCGTCCACGAGAACGGCGGCTTCACGGAGTTGTACGACCTGCACGCCGACCCCGACGAGTGCCGGAACCTCGGATCAGATGCGACCACGCAACCGCTGCAGCAACGGCTCCGCGCGCGCCTTGAGGGCTGGCTGGCGGAGATCGGCGCGTCGGGAGTGCTCGACAGCGCCGGCCACATCGTGACAACGCCCTTCACCGATACGCTGGCTGCCGCCGAACCACTCTCCCGGACGCCGCTCGGCATGCGTCCACACTGACGTGACGCTGCTGCTGGGGCTCGACGTCGGCACCACGGCGATCAAGGCGCTGCTGTTCGATGCCGAGCTAGGGCACAGTGTTGCCCTCGGGCAGGTGGCGACGGTCATCCAGTATCCTGGTGAGGGCCGCAGCGAGTTCGACCCGGCAAGCCTGTGGTCCGGTGTCGCTGCCGCCATCCGCCAGGCGCTGGCCGGCCACGACGCGGCGGCGGTGGCGGGTATCGCCGTGGCGACGATGGGCGAAGTTGGCGTGCCGCTGGACAGTCAAGGCGAACCCTGCTATCCGGCCATCACCTGGTTCGACCGCCGCAGCGTGGAGTTTTTGCCCTGGTGGGAAGAGCAGATCGGCGTCGAACGCACCTACCAGATCACCGGTCAGGTGCTGCACCACATGTACGGCGCGCTGAAGATGCAATGGCTGCGCCGCCACGAGCCGGCGATGTGGTCGCGCGTCCGGCGCTGGCTCTCCGTGGAAGACTACATCACCTGGCAACTGGCGCGGGTGGCGGTGACCGACTACTCCATCGCCGGCCGCACGCTGCTGTTCGACCAGGCCAGCGCCCAATGGTCGGAGGAGTTGCTGGCCGCCACCGGCCTGTCCCGGCAGTTGATGCCGGAAGCGGTGCCCAGCGGGACGGTGGTCGGCGCGGTGACAGCGGCAGCGGCAGCGGCAACCGGGCTGCGGGAGGGCACGCCAGTCATCGCCGGCGGCCACGATCATCTGGTGGGCGCCCTCGCTGCCGGCGCGGCGCGACCCGGTATCGTCCTCGACTCAGCAGGAACCGCCGAAGGCATCTTGCTCACGCTGCCCCGCTACACGCCCCGCCCCGCGCTGCTCGAGGCCGGTTTCTCCACCTATCGCCATGTCGTGCCGGATCACTTTGTGGTCGTTGCCGGCCAGCACGGCGCGGGCGGACTGATCAACTGGCTTATCGACCGCCTCTATGCCGGTGACGCTGGTGAACGCCCCTACGCCCAGGCCTTCGCCGACGCTGCCTCAGTCCCGGTTGGCGCCGGCGGCCTCTTCTGCTTACCACACCTGCGCGGCAGTCGTGTCCCCGAACGCGACCTGCGCTCGCGCGCCGCCTTCGTCGGACTGGTCGACGGTCACGATCGTGGCCACCTCATGCGCGCCGCCCTGGAGAGCCTGGGCTACTGGCTGAAGGGCAGTCTCGACGTGCTCTGCGCCGCGGCCGGTATCGAGGTCGCGCAACTCGTCGTGATCGGCGGCGCCACGCGTTCGCCCCTCTGGCTGCAGATCAAAGCCGACTGCACCAACCTACCCCTCGCCGTCCCCCAGGTCCCGGAAGCAGTAGCGCTCGGCGCTGCCCTCCTGGCCGGCGTCGGAGCGGGCATCTATGCAGACACCACCGCGGCCGTCGCCGCCGTGCAGTGGCCAACCCTGCGTATTGAGCCGAACCCGATGGCAGTGGCGCAATATGCCCGAGCGCGCGCCGTGTACCGGCAACTGTATCCCGCTCTGCGGGACGTCAACCGTTCCATCCTGGAGCTGGCGGAGGGGCCGGATGCGCTGAGGTTGGTGTGAGAGGGGATAGGCAGCCTGGCGTGCCCGCTCGGTGCATCTCCGTAAACGCGGGCAAACCGGGCCGGTGATCGGCAATTGTAGTTATCGTCACCTACAATTTTAGGTGACTTTCATCAGCGACCCCCCGCCGACTATAATGGGGTACGCTGTACGTTCTCGGAGTCCCTCCCCAGGCGCAGGAGCCGTGTGGACGACTGAGCTGCGGGCGACCAGGGATGGCTATGCCGAACGTGACATCCGAAGGGAAGATAGATAGCGGGACTGAAGCGCTGTTAGAGGCAGAGGGACTTGGGCGCTGCCCTCTGCCCGAGCGCCTCACATACGACGGAAAAGGCTTCGCGCGGCTCACCCACTACATCTTCCGATTCCCCGCTAAGTTCCACCCGCCGGTGATCCGCGCGCTCCTTGACACCTACACGCGGCCGGGTGACAGGATCCTCGACCCTTTCTGCGGCAGCGGGTCCCTCCTCGTCGAGGCGGCAGTAAGCGGCCGGCACGCTGTAGGCACGGACATTGACCCAGTCGCCGTCTTCGTGAGCCGAGTGAAAACGCGCCGATTCGACATTCCGGGACTGGCTAACACGCTCGACCGCCTCACCAACGCCCTACGCACGTCTACCCATCCGGCGGCCGTATACGAGGAGCGCCAATTCATCGATCTCCCGCAACCAGACGTCGATGCCGCCATCGCGGGAGAAGAGCTATGGGTACCTGCAATCCCGAACCTCGCCCACTGGTTCAGGCGATATGTGATCCTTGACCTGGCACGCCTTCGCAAGCAAATCCTCGCGCTCGAAGCCCCAGAGGATCATCGTGACTTCCTACTCCTGTGCTTTGCCTCGATCATCCGCGCTGCGTCGAACGCTGACCCGGTCCCGGTCTCTGGATTGGAGGTAACGGCATATATGAAGCAACGTGACGAGGCCGGAAGGGTGGTTGATCCGTTCGCTCTTTACGCTCTGGCGACACATCGCGCACTCGCAGCCGTGTCCGAATTCACGGCGAAGGCTCATAGTGGGGTCGAGATAGCCGCCTTCGCGGCAGATGCGACGACACTGGCGTCTCACCAACTAGCGCCAGCCGACGCGGTGATCACGTCTCCGCCTTATCACAACGCGGTGGACTATTACCGGCGACACCAACTGGAGATGTTTTGGCTCGGCCTGACGCGAACGCAGAGTGAACGTCTCGCGCTCCTACCGCGCTACATCGGACGGCCTAATGTGCCGGCAAGTCATCCATATGTGCAGGACGAGCGGGAACTCTCCCCGCTTGCGCGCTCGTGGGAGGCGCGGATACGTCAGGTGTCGACCGGGCGTGCCAACGATTTCAGGCACTATATTGTGGCCATGCACCGGACCTTCGAGCAATTGGCGCGCGTCATCCGGCCGCGGGGATGCGCTCTCTTCGTCGTCGGTCACAGCAGCTGGAATAACAGCGAGATCCCAACGGCGGCGCTATTCATAGAATTGGCTGGCTCGGCGTTCGTGATCGAGGAGCAGTTGTGGTATCCGATCAAGAACCGATATATGTCCTATAGTCGACATAACGGAGCCAGCATCGAAAAGGAATACGTACTGGTTTTCCGCCGGACAAACGCGCCACCGGGTTGACGTGTCCGGCATGTCCCGGCGGTGTCTGAACTCAGACGCCGGATGCGGTGCCCGCTCGGAAGCTACCGCGCCCTCGTGGTGTGCCTGCCTGGCCGATGAGGCCATTGAGCCGCCGTTCAATCTCCTCGTACGCGCCGTAGACGACGACGCGCCCGTCCCGAAAGTGCATGAGTCCCTGGCTTGCCTGCGCAAGCGCCGAGATCGCCGCCTCGATCTCCTCGCCTCTTACATCCTTGAACGCATCTTCATGCGTTACCTCACCCGCGATCATGTCGGTAGTGCGAGGTCGGTCGGGAAGTCGACCCTCAAGATTCCGAAGTGCCGCGAGGACAGCGCGATACAGGTCACGCGTCGCCACCGCCGGCTGGGACAGGAGACGGTTGACCGCCTCCGTCACATCCTCAGGCGCATATTTGTTGAGAACGATATCCAGCACATGCCGCGCCGTCAGGTGACGCGATTCAGCCGCCTCCACCACCTGGGCAAGCTGTTCAATGGTCCAGCAGGAGATGAGGCCGCTGCGGGCGCGATCGGCAGCGGCGCTCACGTCGCCTCGGGTCTCGCCTGGATAGCGCGGCGCGATAAGGAGGCATCCCTGTGCCTTGTACCTCTGGTCGCGCACATGCTCCTCAAGTCCGGCGAAGTCTATTGGCCCCAGCTGTGGGGTGCCGCTCGAGGCTTTGGCCTCAAGGGTTATTTTCGTCTCGCCAGCCGGGTAATCGGTGAGACGGGCAAGCCCGTCCGGCTCACCGGCCCCCGAGATGTGCGTTGCGACAAAACCGAGCGCCCGTGCGGCGGTCACCAATGCCACTTCGAGATCATGCTCGTTTGCCGCCGCTTCACGGAGCGTGCGCGCGATGGCCGCCAGGGAAAAGAGGTGGTCGCGCGCGAGGCTGCGCAGGAGGACGTCGCGCCGCTCCAGTACCTCGCCGATGGTGTGTGCAGGTACCTCGTGCTCGCGCAGATACACCTCAAGGAGTGCCTCCGCGGTCACTACGTCCTCAAGCAGCAACTTGGTGGTCCCGTCGTCAGAGGCGTGCGCTACGACGAGGTCATGATCGGCGTTGATGTAGAAGGTCGATGCTGCCGGATCAAACTGCACGAGGCGGTCGTTACGACCGGCGTGAGTGTATTTGTATATGTAGCTCTGGTGAGGCGGGTCGTAGAGCGCGCGGGTCAGCGCGCGTACGTCAGTACCGGGCGTTATCGCCAGGTAGAAAGGGCGCTCGTCGGCCTCCGCCCCGCCTCCTGTGCCGCCTCCCATTGTCAACATGTCCGCGAGGGGATGCTCGACCAGGCGGGGGTTGACGTAGTTACGCTCCCCGTCCCGCTTGCGATCCTCGCTGTCCTGCGCTGGCTTGAGCATATCCTCATAGCGATCGCGCGCCTCGTAGAACAGTTCGGTCAGCAGCGCCTGCAGCTTCTCCTGGCGCTCGGATGCCACCACTCCCTCGCGTCCGGCGGTGACAGCGACGTCGAGATCGTTGACTTCCAGGTCGGCACGGAAGTGGTTGAAAGTCCGGTACGACAGGGGATTCATCCCGAACAGCGGATCCCTTTCGTTGACCAGGCGGTCCCGGACTCGGATGAAGAAACCATGGCTGCGACCCAGGTCGGCGCTTTTGCCTGCATGGAGCGACTGTTTCGCCACCCGTACCTCACCTGTGACAGCGCTCGGGAACGAGTCCGCGACCAGACCGTCGCCCTGCACGCTCCACGGCTCGCCCGTCGCTTTCCTGAGCGACTCAAGCCGCCTCTCCGGCAGCTCGTTCATCTGGAATCGGACGACTACGTCGATGTCCTCCTTGGAGCTCGTGATTGGCTCACCATTCAGGTATAGACGGAACTCGTCCTTGAGAGGGCTTTCAGAAATCATATAGGTGCCATTGCTTGTGGAGCCGGGCGGGC
>DAIMXP010000145.1:0-10312 GCA_036734945.1 Chloroflexota bacterium | reverse complement strand
TTCGCCATGCTGGTTTCGTCTCTTGTCACGCAAGACCGGCGAGCCGGTCGGCAATGGGGCCGGCCACCCCTGCCCATCGCTCCTATGTGAGGAGCCAGTGAGGCCGAAATTCCCAGCTTACAGCGTCCCAGGTGCGTTGTACAGGCGCCGCAGGGCGCCGTTCAGGCGACCGAGGTTGCCGGTGGCGCCGATGAGTTGAAGGAACCGTTTCAGTCGGCGCCACGGATCTTCCGCGACCGTTATGGTGCTGCTTGCACCGAGCACAAACGTCACCAGCGGCTCACTGACCGCCAGTGCAAATTCCTCAAGCTGTATCTGAGCAACGACGTTGGCGAGGGTTTCCTGAGAGATCGCCGTCCAAGAGATGGGGCTGCCGGTACCGGATGCGGAGGCGCCGACCGCAGCTGTGCCATTCGCCTCCGACTCCAGGTCGGTCAGGCGCCCCTGGATCTGGGTGATGGCGTGAGCGCCAGCAGTGAACAGTACTGTCCCGCGCGCAATCGCCACGCTTATTGCGCCGCTGATGAGCGCGCCGAGACCGGTTAAGCCGGTGGCGGCGGCATTGTTGTCCGTGGAGTGCGCGACAAAGACGGTGAGGATGCCGATGATGAGACCAACGACCGTGATCGTGACGGCGACTCCAGCGATGACCGGGGCTAGCCGGCGTGCCCCAGCACTCCAACTCAGACCGAGATCCATGGTTGTGGAGGCGATGATCGCGGCGACAGGGAAACTTTCCAGACTTCGGCGTTCGGTCAGGATGTCGTACCAATAGGTGCGCTGTTCATCCAGGGCGGCTAGGAGCGCCCCCAGCCGCGCCGCTGGGACGCCTGCGGCAGCCCCACCCGGCGGGGCGGAGAGGATGGCGTCGGGCTGCGCTACCGCTCCTGACCAGTAACCGAGGCTCTTCGCTACGATGACAACCGAGCGTGAATCAAAAACGCCATCCAGTGTCAAAAGGTGCTGGTTGATCTTCGTCAGGCGCTCCGTACCGAACCACTGCTGCCAGGCAGCCAGGAGAACGCTGGGGTCGCTAGCGGCTTTGCTCTGGGCAGTTGCCAGCCACAGGCGGCAATAGGTCAGGTTCAGCGCTTTACCTACCTCGTAGGCCGTCAAGATCGCTGGATCGAGGTCGATGATTGCGTCAACAATGGCAGCATCCCATTGGGCGACCAGCGCGTCGAGTGATGTGCAGTCTGGCTGCCGGGTAGGATTAGCGCGGAACGCTGCGGCAAGCGTGGTGATCTGCTGGGCGATTTCGTCGGGCAGGGGCGGAGTGGTTGCTTGCAGGGCGTCGGCGCTAGCGGCCGCGCCGGCTAAAACCTTGGGTGCAAGGGTGAAGAGCCGACGCCGGATGTTTTGCAGTTGTGCCTCTGGACTGCGCGTATGGGTTAGGTCGGGCGGGAAGACAGGATCAAGGCCAGGCGACGCCGCGGCGCTGGCAGCGGGAAAGCGGTAACGGATGACCAACTCTTCCAACGCCCAGCCGAAACTGAAAGCGGCGCGCGCCTGATCGGTACAGGGCAAGCGGGCGTAGGCGCCCTGTAGGGCTGTAATCGCCCTCTTGTCTAACGTCGGCGTGACAGCGGGCATTTCCATACCTTCCTGGCGTCTTCGCGTCGCCTCGCCTTTGGGATCAGGTCTCGGTACTCGCCACCGCCGGTCGGAACATGCTTGAGACGTAAATGTAGACAACCGGCGGTCGCGAAATTCGATGAACAGTACACACTATACATAGTCTGCGACCAGCACCGGGATACCGGCTGGCACGCTGTTCACGGTCGGCGCCGCCGAAGGCTGTTCCGTCGCCATCGTGACGCGTCGGGTGAGGAGCGTGACGGACGTGCCCACGGCAGCCTCGCTCGCCACCTGCGGCGCAAGCAAGGTCGGTTTGCCGCTGCAGTTGCAGTTCACCGTCCAGCAGGCTACCTCGTGCCAACCGCTAACCAACGCGACAGTGGATATATGACACTGCGATGCGCTGGGCGGCTATTCCAGCTACAGCGCTCAGGCCGGGCCGGGAGGCCCGTGAGGCCCGCCGGGTGGTACAGGGACTCCCTCGCCGGGCGGTCCTGGTGGCCCACCCCCGGGCGCTGGTACGCCGCCCCTCGGTGGCCCGGGCGGCCCCGGCGGCGGTGGCGGTCACGTGACGCCGACGAACAAAGAGACGTTCCTGCGCGGCAACCAGCCGACCGACAAGGCCAGCGCCGCGACGCTCCAGACCATAAGCCGGATACCACCAACGCCACAGACAGCGTCTACGCGAATGGCGGAGCGCAATCGTTGCTCAAACTGACCCCGAGCGGCAAGGGCTACATCGGCGCGATCACGCTCGCTGTCAAAGGATGAAGGCAGGATACCTGATGCAGCATGCCGAGGATGAGACCGTGACCGGAGTCGCTGATCACCCAACCCCGACTCTCATCGTTTCTCATAAACCGCCCCCCGATTTCTTAACCGCTCCTCCTATGGTGCTTACAGACGCCTGAAGTGGCGGCGGAATGGCAACGCGCACCTGGCCACGAGCGGCGTGGCGAGGCAGATGCCAAGAAGGAAGTGAGGTTTCGACATGCTCGGACAACAGGTAGCGCCGCGGGGAGGACTGGCCGTGCCCTGGCGGGTGCTGTCGCTCGCCGTCATCACCCTGCTGGTGGTGGGTGGCGGCTTCCTCTACTACCGGCGCTCGGCGCAGACGACGGCAGCGCCGACCTACCAGACGGCATCGGTCGCCACCGGCAACGTCCAACTCGGCGTCGCGGCCACCGGGCCGATCAGCGTGACGACCTCGATGCCGCTCTCCTTTAAACAGACCGGCAAAGTGACGCAGATTCTCGTACAGCCGGGCCAGGCCGTGCAGGTGGGGCAGGTACTCGCCAGGCAGGACCCGACCGATCTCCAGAACACGCTGGATCAAGCGAAGAGTCAACTCGCCCAGCAGCAGGCCGCCCTGGCGAAACTCCAGGCAGGGCCCACGAGCCAGACCGTAGCAGTGGCGCAGCAGGCAGTCGATAGCGCCCAGGCAAACCTTGTCAACGCCCAAAAGAACGTGACCCTGGTCGCCTCGCAGAACGCCAAGAGCCTGCAGCAGAGCCAGGTCAGCCTGGCCAACGCCCAGCAAGCAGTGGCGGATGCGCAGGCCAACGCCGGTACCGCCCAGAATGAAGTGAGCAAGGCCACGGCGTCCGATCAGGTAGCGCTGCAAAATGCCCAACTGACGCTGACCAACGCCCAGAAGAACTACAACGTGGTGCAGGCCCAGATCGCCGCTTCCACCCAGTCCGACCAGCTGGCAGTGCAGAACGCCCAGCAGTCCGTCACCAACGCCCAGCAGATGCTGGCCTCGGTGCAGCAGCAGATTACCGTCGCGCTGCAGACGGATAGCACCACGCTGGCCAACGCCCAGCAGAGCCTGCAAAACGCCCAGACGGTGGCGGCGACCGGCACGCCGGTGCAGCAGCAGCAAGTGGCCCAGGCCAAGAACGCCCTTTACACGGCGCAACTGCAGCGCGACGCCGCCTGCAACCTGGACAATCACAATAACTCCCAGACGGGCTGTAACACCGCCAACGCCTCACTCAACAGCCAGTTGACGGCGCTCGACAGCGTCAACGCCCAGATTGCCCAGAGCCAGGCCCAGGCGCAGCAGACGCTCTCCCAGGCCCGGGCCGCCGTCAAGACGGCGCAGGACGCCGCCAACTCGGACAAGGTCAAGCAGCAGGCATCCAGCCTCTCCGCCCAGCAAGCCGTGACGCAGGCGACCAACGCCCTGAAGACCGCGCAATCGGCGCTGAACAACGACACCGCCAAGTTCCAGGGCAACGTCGTCTCCGCCCAGGCCAGCATCGACCAGGCGGCGGGGGGCCTGAAGACGCAGCAGACCGCGCTGGCGTCAGATACGGCGAAGAACCAGGCCCAACTGCAGAGTGCCCAACAAGCCAGTACCACAGCGGCTGATGGGGTCAAGACGGCCCAGGCGGGGCTGGACACGGCCACCGGCTCGGCAGCACAGGCCTTGCAGCAGGCACAGGTCACCGTTGACAACGACACGCAAGCAGTCAAGAGCGCACAAGCGAACCTGGCCGTCACCACGGCTCCGACCACCGCGGCCGACCTCGCTTCGGCGCAGGCATCGGTGCAGAACGCCCAGGTCAGCGTCCAGCAGGCGCAGTCCAACCTGGCGGCGACCACCCTCACCGCACCGATCGCCGCCACGGTCGCTCAGATCAGCGGCAGCGTCGGCCAGTACACCGCGGGTGGTACCTCCAGCAGCACCACCACCGGTACGGCCAACAGCAGCGGCAGCACCGGCAGCGGCTTCATCCTGCTCACGAACCTCAGCGCTTTGCAGGTAGTGGCCCAGGTCAACGAGGCCGACATGGCCAAGATCGCCCTGAACGATCCGGTCCAGTTCACCGTCGATGCCTTCCCCGGTCAGAACTTCACCGGCAAAGTGACGGTGATCCAGCCGCTCGGTACGACGACGAACAACATCGTCAACTACAACGTCACCAGCGAGATCGACCCGACCACCATCAAGCTGTTGCCCGGTATGACGGCCAGCGCCAAGATCATCACGGCCGGCGCCAGCAACGTGCTGACGGCACCCAGCGCCGCCATCAGCTTTGCCCGCAGCCAGGCGGCAAGCACCCCGCAGACGACGGCCGCCACGACCGGCACGGCGACCAGCGCCGCGCGCGGCCAGGCGAACGGGCAGCGCAGCGGCGGCTCCGGCAGCGGTAACGGCACACAGGGCCAGGCGGCGCGGCCAGCCGGTGCGCCGGCCGGCAGGGGGACGAGTGGCCAGGCGGGGGCGGCCGGTACGCAGCCCGCCGCTACGCCGGCGACCGTTCTGACCTTGCAGAACGGCAAGCTCGTCAGCAAAGCCATCGAGATCGGTCTGAATGATGGCCAGAACGTCCAGGTGGTCGCCGGCCTCACGCCGGGTGACAAGGTCGTCATCGGCACGGGTAGCGGGACCACGCGCTCCAGCGCGACCGGCGCGCCGGGCGGCCCCGGCGGCGGTGGCCCCGGTGGCGGCGGCCCCCTCGGTGGGCGAGGCTTTGGCGGCTGATGATGATGCACATGCACACGAATGGGACGGTGCAGCCGGAAGAACTCCGCCTGCACCGCAACGAACAGGGGGCCGCTGCTGGGATGCTTCCCGGCAGCGGGCCGGTCGGCGCTCGCCCACCGATCATCGAAGTGGCCGGGCTGACCAAGACCTATCATATGGGTACGAACGTCGTACGTGCCTTGCGCGGGGTGGACCTCACCGTACAGCCGGGCGAGTTCGTGGCGGTGATGGGTCCCTCCGGCTCCGGCAAGTCCACCTTCATGAACCTGGTCGGCTGCCTGGACCGCCCTACCAGCGGTCAGTACCACCTGGATGGCGTCGCCGTGAGCGACCTCGCCCGCGACCAACTGGCCGCCATCCGCAACCGCAAGATCGGCTTCATCTTCCAGGGCTTCAACCTGCTGCCTCGCCAGTCAGCCCTGGGCAACGTGATGCTGCCCATGCTCTACGCCGGCATCCCCGCAGCCGAACGCCGCCAGCGCGGCATGCATGCCCTGGAACTGGTGGACCTCGCCAACCGGGCGGGTCACACCCCCAGCGAACTCTCCGGCGGTCAGCAACAGCGGGTGGCCATCGCCCGCAGCCTGGTCAACGACCCTGCGCTGATCCTGGCCGACGAGCCCACCGGCAACCTGGACAGCCGCACCAGCGTGGAGGTGATGGCGATCCTGCAGGACCTCAACGCCGCCGGCATCACCATCGTGCTGGTGACGCACGAACCGGATATCGCCGCCTACTGCTCGCGCAACGTCATTTTCCGCGACGGCCTGGTGGTGCGCGACCTCGCCCTGCCGGCAGCGCGGCAAGCCCGCGACGTGTTGCCGACCCTACCGTTGATCGGAGAAGAGGAAGTCGCATGAGCATCCTGCTGCCATCCCCGCCAGTACCGGACGTCGGCACGCCGCCGGTCACGTCGCCGCAGCGGCCCTTGCCGCCGCTCGCCGCGCCGGGTCGTTCCTCGCCGCTATCGACCATCGGCCAGAGCGTGCTCTCAGCCCTGGAGGCGCTGGCCGGCAACAAGCTGCGGGCCCTCCTGACGATGCTGGGCATCATCATCGGCGTAGGCGCCGTCATCGTCGTCATCGCCATCGGGCAGGGCGCATCGGCCCAGGTGGCGGCCCAACTCTCCCGCCTGGGCACCAACATGCTCACCGTCCAGCCGGGCAGCGCCAACGTCGGCGGCGTGAACACCGGCCAGGGTGGCCGGCCAACCCTCACGACGGCGGATGTCACGGCGCTGCAGGGGGTGGCGCACGTCGCCGCCATCTCCCCGGTGATCAACGGTCAAGTGCAGGTCGCAGCGGGCGGGCTGAACTGGAACACGCGAGCCCAGGGCGTTTTCCCGGCCTACCAGACGATCGGCAATTATCCGGTGGCCACCGGCGCCTTCTTCACGCAAGCGGACGAAACAGCCGGCAATCCCGTTGCCGTGATCGGGCAGACGGTGGCCGACAACCTCTTCCCCAACGGCGGCAACCCCATCGGGCAGACAATTCGCCTGCGCAATGTGGACTTCCAGGTGGTGGGGGTGCTGGCCGTCAAAGGCAGCAACGGCTTCCAGAACCAGGATGACATCATCCTCATCCCCTTCAGCGCGGCGCAACGGCGGCTCTTCGGCGGGACGACCGTGAACCAGATCCAGATCCAGGTGGATCAAACCGCTAACATCAACGGCGTGCTTGCCGACGCCACTGCCGTGCTGCGCCAGACGCACAACCTGGGCGTGACCAAGGCGAGCGACTTTCAGATCCGCAACGCCCAGCAGTTCATCACCACCCAGGAGCAGTCGGCGCAGACGCTGACGGTGCTCTTGACGGCGGTGGCGGGGGTGTCGTTGCTGGTGGGCGGCATCGGCATCATGAACATCATGTTAGTCAGCGTCACGGAACGCACCCGCGAGATCGGCATCCGCATCGCCATCGGGGCCAGGGCGCGCGACGTGCTGCTGCAGTTCCTAGTGGAGGCGGTGACGCTCTCGCTGGTGGGCGGCCTGCTGGGCATCCTGTGCGGCTTCGGCAGCACCCTCGTTGTGGGCCACTTCGCCGGTTGGCCGACGGTAATCGCTCCCGCCTCGGTGGGCCTGGCCTTCGGCTTCGCCGCCCTGATCGGCGTCTTCTTCGGCTTCTACCCCGCCCGCCGCGCCTCCCTGCTCGATCCGATCGAGGCGCTCCGCCACGAGTGACGGGTGGCTCTTCATCACCAGCGGAAGACGACCTTGCCGGCAGCCGCGGTGTCGGCCAGCGTGAAGGCGCGCGAGGCGGCTTCGAGAGGCAGCACTTCCCCGATGACCTCTTTCAATGGCACCGCTCGTTCTGTCACGAAAGTCAGCAGTTCATCCCATTGCGCATAGGGGAAGAGATTGGAACCAATCAGGCTGATCTGCTTCCAGATCAGGTCGCAGGCGTTGAGGCCGGCACGGTCGGCGCCCATCCCGACGATGGCCGCCCGCCCGCCGATGCCCAACAGGTCGACGATGGCGGCGTGAGCGGTTGGATTTCCCGACGTCTCGACCAGCGCATCTGCGCCGCGCGGCGCGACCTGGCGCATCGCAGCGCCGAGCGGGCCGGCCAGCGGGTCCAGCGTCGCCACCGCGCCGAGTTGTTCGGCCAGCGCGCGCCTGCCGGGAGACGGATCAACCCCGACCACCCGTGCGCCCATGGCGCGTCCAAACATGACCGCGCAGAGGCCAACGGGGCCGAGGCCGGACACGGCGAGCGTGTCGCGCCCGCTTACATCCAGCCGGCGCAGTGGCGCATAGGCGGTGCCGGCGTTGCAGGCCAGTACTACCCCTTCTTGATCGGAGAAGCGCTCCGGCAAGGGCAGGAGGCAGCGCGCGTCGGTCAGCATGTAGTCGGCGTCTGAGCCGTCACAGGCGAAGCCATGGGCACGCTGCCCATTCGGGCAGAGCATCACGTCGCCGCTGACGCAGTAGGCGCAACGGCCGCAGCCGCGGCGGTGGTAGACGACGACGCGGTCGCCAGGCGTGACACCCGTCACCCCCGCCCCGATAGCCCGCACCTCACCCACCGGCTCGTGGCCGGGGATGAACGTGTTGGGCGGGTCGGACGGCGGATGGCGGTAGCGATGCAGGTCGCTGCCGCAGACGGCGGCGGCCCGCAGTTGGATCAGCACCTCGCCCGGCCCCGGCGACGGAGTCGGGACGTCGATCACGACGGCCTCACGATTACCAAAGAACTGGACAGCGCGCATCGGCATCTCCTTTTCCGTGATTGTACTGGCCCCCGTGGTTGATTGAAGCGCCATCGTACCATCGAAGCTCGCCCGTCGGGAGTGCTATGCTCTTCGCTGAAAAGGGGAGAATCGATGCCGCATGCACAAGGGCCCGTCGCCTTCGCCGTGCCGCCCGGTGCGCCGCTGGATCTGACTGCCATCGACCCGAGCGATACAGGGGGCGTGAATCGTCAGCAGGCCGAGGCTGAGTTTGCTGCATTGGGCCAGCGCCTGGATGCCTTACAGGAAGTCCTCTACGCCGCCAAAGTCAACGCCGTGCTGGTCGTGTTGCAGGGCCTGGACACTGCAGGCAAAGATGGCACGGTTCGGCACGTCATGGCCTCGGTCAGTCCGCAGGGCTGCCGGGTGGAGAGCTTCAAGCAGCCCACGCCCGACGAACTGGCCCACGATTTCCTCTGGCGCGTCCATCAGGTCACACCGGCGCGCGGCATGATCACGATCTTCAACCGCTCGCACTACGAGGATGTGCTCGTCGCCCGTGTCCACGAGTTGGTCCCCGAGGCGGTCTGGAGGCCCTGCTACGAGCAGATCAACGCCTTCGAGTCGCTCCTTGCCGCCAACGGCACGATCATCGTGAAGTTCTTCCTGCACGTCAGCAAAGGCGAGCAGCGCCAGCGGCTCCAGGAGCGCCAGGCCGACAAGGACAAAGCCTGGAAGCTCTCACCCACCGACTGGGTCGAGCGCCGCGCCTGGGATGCCTATATCAATGCCTACGAGGAGGCCCTGCAGCGCTGCAGCACCGCGGCGGCGCCCTGGTACGTGGTGCCGGCCGATCACAAGTGGTACCGCAACTACCTGGTTGCCAAAACCCTGGCAGCCACCTGCGAGCGATACGAGCCCGCCTGGCGGACGCGCGCTGAAGCCATCGGCCAGGACATGCTGCGCCAGATTCAGGAGAGCGCGGCGCACCGCGGAGGAGGATGAGATGACCGTTTTGGACGCCTTCCGGTTGGATGGCAAGGTCGCCGTCGTCACCGGTGGCAATATGGGACTCGGTGAGGCGTTTGCCAAAGCCCTCGTCGAAGCTGGCGCCCACGTGGCGATCGCCGCGCGCACGCGGGAACGCAGCGAGGCGGTGGCGCACGAACTCCAGCGCACCGGGGGAACGGTTGCCGTCGTCGCCGTGGATGTCACCCAACCCGACCAGGTGGAACGCATGGTGACGGAAGTGACGGAGCGCCTGGGCCCGATCGACGTGCTGGTGAACAACGCCGGCCTCTGTTATCACCACCCTGCCCTGGACGTTCCACAGGCCGAGTGGCTGGAGGTCTTCAATGTGAATGTCAACGGGCTGTGGTACTGCGCCCAGACGGTGGGACGCCAGATGGTGGAGCGGCAGCGGGGCGTGATCGTCAACATCGGTTCCATTTCCGGCCTGATCGTGAACCGACCCCAGATGCAACCAGCCTACAACGCCTCCAAGGCGGCGGTGCATCAACTGACCAAATCGTTAGCCGCCGAGTGGGCGCCGTTCAACGTCCGCGTCAACGCCATGGCGCCCGGCTACGTCAAAACGGCAATGGCGCCGGTGGACCGGCCGGAATTTCGCCGCCACTGGATCGAAGACGCCCCCATGGTCCGCTACGCGCTCCCCGACGAGCTCGGACCGACGCTCGTCTACCTCGCCTCCGACGCCTCGAGCTTCATGACCGGCGCTGTTCTGGTCATTGATGGGGGGTATACCCTTTGGTGAGGATACTCGCTCAGCAGATGGGCGGCGTCGGGAGCGGGGGAACCCCTTCCGGCTCGCACCGCTCGCCAGGTTTCCCCCTGACGAGAGAAACCTTGGCTGCAATTCAATGGACAGTCGCCTTCGGCACGGTTCGGTCGGACGGGAGCGTCATCCTTTCGAAGTGCTACACATAGACGCCCGGGGCTCCAGGCCGCTCACGCGCCAACCCACGGTCCGCTACCCCAGGCCAACCCGCCTGTTGAGAGGGCTTTCAGAAATCATATAGGTGCCATTGCTTGTGGAGCCGGGCGGGC
>DAIMXP010000144.1:0-10704 GCA_036734945.1 Chloroflexota bacterium | reverse complement strand
TCATGCCGCTCTACACCCCGCTCAGCGGCTCCTGGCTCAACATGGCGGAGTCGCTCCAGCGCATCGTGTGCGGTCGCGCCCTCGCCGGCCAGCATCCCCAGAGCCAGGAGGACCTGCTCACCTGGCTGGACGACGCTGTCGTCGGCTGGAATGCCGCACCCACCTGCTTCGAGTGGGGCGGCAAACGCCAGGAGCGCCGCGCCGACGCGCGCAGCGCGGCCGTCGCTCGCGCTCGGCGCATCGGCGGCTCCGCCGCTGTCGAAGCGGAATCTCAATCAAATGCGGCGTGACCCACTAGGTTTATATCACGTTATTCAACGACTTGCCGAACAGGCAGGCATTACCGAACGTCGCCGATTATCACCTCACAGTATCCGACACGCATCGTTGACAGCGAGTGTTGCCTTTGGTGGCTCGGTAGAGTTTGCCCGGCGTCTTGCAAACCACAGTTCGATCAAGACGACACAGGCTTACTTCGATGGCTACACGGAACAGGATTTTGTCACCCAGCGTGAAGCATCGTCACCAATGGCACGGCTAAAGCTTCGATAGGTCAAGGTTCAAGGTAGGCACACTGGCAGCGGTCGGTGTTCCTACCTCTATGTCTGTGCGGCGTGCTTGCTGCTATGGGGCGTATCCAGGGACGTTGTGAGAATCGCCTGAAACGGGGCCGGTCAAGCACCCCAAGTTTTTTGACAGGTTCCAGCCTTTGACTACCGACCTATTATTTTTTTCAGAACGTAGCCGCCACATCCACTGCCCGGCTATCGCCTGTGTCCAGGTTCCATCGGATGCATCACCCTTCGAGGTTCGATCACCGGGCTATTGTGCGGAATCCGCACAGCAACCGCACCAAGGTAGCACCATTCTGGCTACTGGTTTGCCTGTACGCCCACTCGCCTGCCATACTAGACGGTAATATGGCAACAGCGGATTACGTAGCGTTCAATATAGATCAGGAGCGAACGATGCCCCGAACCATCAAAGCATTTCTCCTTGCTAGTTGCGTTCTGCTGGTGGGCTGCGGCAGCACGGCAGCAGTCGTTACGACTCCTTCAGCAGCAAATGCTAGTTCGACAGGCACGCTTCAGGCCGCCGCGCCAGCGACAGCAGCCGCGACGCCAAACACTGCCGCCACAGTCCAAGCTGAGGTCGCAGCGACCGTGCAAGCAATAAAGGCAGCCTCAACACCGACGCCAGCCTCAACACCGACGCCAGCCTCAACACCGACGGCCAAGCCTGCACCAACGGCCAGCATCACTTTCACAAACGCCAACTGGGACCTTGCGCTAACGGATGCGAATAAGTATAAAAACGCTCCGGTCGTACTGACAGGGCGAATCTTTCAACCACCCCAGGTAAGTTCAACCGAGGTCGATTTCCAGATGTATACCGACCCAGTTGGTAGCAACGGAAATACCATCGTTGCTACCAACCCAAGCATCTCCCTCAAAAATGGTGACTATGTGCGCGTAACCGGAAAGCTGTTGAAGGCATACGACGGTACAAACGCTTTCGGTGGTAAGGTGAGCGCTCCGGTTGTTCTCGCAACCGATGTCGCCGTTGTTACACGTGAAGCTGTTGTTGCGCCGGCAATTCAGACGTATAAGCCAAATAAGGCCATTGACCAGCACGGCTTGGTCTTGACACTTACACAGGTTCAGCTTGCAAAACAGGAGACCCGCATCTATATCACAGCCAAGAATGGATCAACGCAGAACGCGACAGTTTATGCTAGCAGCATCAAAATAGTGCAAGGTTCCCGGCAGTTAGAGGAAAAGTCGGTTTACGACAGCGGCTACCCGACAATACCCAGTACACTACTGGCTGGTGTCGAAGCATCTGCTGTCGTCATTTTTGACGCCTTGGATGTCTCGCAGCCATTGCGTATCGTGTTAGACGGCGCAAACTTGAGCGACTATAGCCTTACGTTTGTACCCTATACTTGGACAGTAGGGCCATAGTTTACCGCCCATTCGATGCCAACCGCACGTGATGATCTCTCGCGTCTAGAGAAATTCGTGCGCATCCATTCTTACGCACCTTATATCAAGGGTAAGCAGCGGGTACGGGGGTCAACACCAGCGTACTGAATGTTTCATACGCAATCAACGACTGGAGCTAATGCCTACGCTGGCAATAGGGCACTGCATTGGTTCAGAATGCTTCAGTATAGCAAACACTCCGAGACTTTGACAACATTTTGTACTCAAAGCCTGTTATTGTAGCAAACACAATAGTACTAGCACGTTCTAATAAGGGCATAGCGTTGAGATTTATAGTGTTTTGACTGTAAATTGACAGCATTTTGCAGTGTTTATTGTCAGTGCGAGAGCACTATATATGCAGGCGGCGGCTACCTCAGTGTGTCTTCACATTCCGATGCAAGACGTATCATCGGTATTGAGTATTGTGTTTGGTAGAGACGGTATAGAACCTCTAATGTTCTAAACGATACCTCTATCAAAGTCTGATAAGTGTGATAAATGATAAATGAGAGACAGACAGAACGTTTATCATTTATCAAGGTTATCAACGTTAGACGCTGGTATAACGGTACCAATGTTCTTTGCCGCGAGGTTCGAGCTTGACGGTTCCCATCACTTCAAGCTGTCCGAGCGCTCTTGACGCATTGCCAGGTTTGACGCCAGCGTGTGTAGCAATAGTGCCGCTGTTTGCATACCCTAGCACCTTGACAGACATAGCCACACGTTCTAGTTCGCTATCCGGCCTGATCTTGCCCGCGTCACTACCGGCAAGGTTCCAACTACAAACCGATGCATCCCAGGAAACGAACAGTTCCCTTGCCTCAATATCTCTGCCGCCCATCTGTAATACCGTTTCCTTGGTTTGCGGACGCTTGGATAGCTGCCATATCGTGTCCATAGTGCTCACTATGCCGATGCTGCTTACTGGATTGTCTATAGCATCATCTGAGACGTTTTTCCTGTTGTGCCCGATCAATAGCAGACAGCAATGATATTCCAATGCCGCCTCTTGCAGCGGTCCTAACAGGTCAACCATTGACACATAATCATCGGTGCGGATACCGGGCGGTAGCACCTTGCCGAGCGTGTCAACGATCACCAGTCGGTGCGATTGCATATCACGGCACAGTTGATCGAACGCCGTTCCCTTGCTTCCAAGCCGGTCTATCTGGTTCCTGAAACGAAACTCTACGGGCAAACCGGACTGCCACTTTTGAATCTTCAGGCGTGGCTGTATGCGGCGCGGCGCGCGTGAGATGAACGCGATGCAACCGGCAGAGGCAAAGGGTGGTCTATCGTGACCTAAGGTGCATATGGTAGTCTCTTATGCGTTTTTCGGCAGACTTCGCGCGTAAACCACCGTAAGTAATATTGGCAAAACAGGTGTTACGCGAGCAGCCGGTAATGTCGTGGTCGGTAAGTCGGTCCTATGAGCAGCACCGCAGGGCGATGTTTTCGGTGCGCGGCTACATTATACCCCCTATGCTTTAGGAATCAGTACCCTTTCACTTACTCTCTCCCAACTATAAATACCTATTGCGTCCTCTTCCGTCATATTAACCGGATATCGTAACTGAATAAATGCTACTACGGCAAACTCTTTATCATAGATGTTATCGTAACGGGCAGCCACGACAGGAGTAGACTGGAGCTCAATAATCTGTCCAACAATCGCATTTACTTCGATGGATAGTATTTGCTCAACTCCAAGTGAGCCGATCAAATGTGTATGGACCCCTTGCGCGATGCGACGGACATCTTCAAGATTGCCAGTCTTTAGCGTACTGACAACAGATTCGAATGGAATAGGCGAGAAGTAGTATGAGAGGGATAACGCCGCAGCATTACCAACGTTCCTAAACACAAGCTGTGCCCTCGATCTCTTTTGCGGAGGATTGTAGCTTTCATCTAGGT
Source organism: Chloroflexota bacterium (assembly GCA_036734945.1). GTDB lineage: Bacteria > Chloroflexota > UBA4733 > UBA4733 > UBA4733 > UBA4733. The sequence continues at coordinate 6,802 of DAIMXP010000144.1, read as the reverse complement.
ATATTTCCTTTTTCATCGAGATAGTTATAACTGGTTTCGGGTCAAGTTCTCTCGCAAGTCTCATCTCCTTTAGCGTGTCGTTGGTCAATTCTCTAGCAGACTTCATTTCCCGAACCATATCCCGAGTATAATCTGCATAGGAAGCAGTAACCTTTACGAGAATGCCGTTCGCAATGAGGAGTCCGATAGTCGCTATTACGAGGGCTGCATTCCAGTCGAGCATCCCACCGCCAGGGCTGCTTGGAGCAGGCGTTGCGGTAGCTACTGCAAGGGCTGCGTTCCAGTAGAGCATCTGCTATCTCCGTGTCTCAATGCATTATGTCATTCGCCACGAGGATTAGGCCAGGTCGCCACGAAGGATTAGGCCACCCAGCGGTCCCCATATGATACCGAAGTGTCTTCCTTTCTGGTGAGCGAGTGCGGTCTGTGACGGACCTGCGGCGATGAAGGCCGCGCCCTCGGCGACGACGCTAGCGGCCGTTTTGATGAAAGGTATCGGGAACTGCCGGTGACGACAACGCCAATTGCCGATCACTGGTCGGTTGGCAAGGCCGATGCATCGGCGCCTCCTGCTCGTGTTGAATGCATGTGGTATGCGGTGCATCTGGCCTGAGCGGCGGTCCCATTGCGGCAGTGCAGAATGGCCTCAGGACGGCGGTGGTGGTGTGGCGCAGACCGTCATGTGCTCAGGCGTGCCGGGAGGGAGGATCATTTACTCTGACGGAACCGAGCGTTGGTCGGTTGTTGCGGTCTTTTCGCTGGCGTCATGCGGGGGTGCCGGTCGTCTGGGGCCGGTGCGTCCCATAGGGAACCAGTAGTAACCGCCGGGCGTACAGGCTTGCTCGATCAGGAAGCGGATGCCTTCGGAAAGGTTGCCCTCGCCAGTTCGCTTCAGGAGGGGCAGGTAGGAAACGGGGAGCAAGATGGTCTTGCGGACCGTTGGTTCGGTGTAGGCGCGAGGGCGGCCGGCGCCGGGTCGCCGGCCGCCGTGACCAGCTGTTGCCATGGGGAAAGTGCCTTTCTCCGCGCTGTGGCGCGGTCCATCTTGATTGTTGCCAATTCTATCAAGTGTTTTCTGCGGATGCTGAGGGTGCATTTGTGTGCTGGCGGCTGGAGTCTGCTGGGGCTGCGCGACCCGCCCACACGCCGCCAGCAGCCGTGGGAGCGTCGTGACCACGTATTGGCATGACGAGAGCTCCTCTTTCTGGATTGGCGCGCGGGCGTCGTGCTCCCTGCCAATGCTCTGCAGCGTTTGCTCTGGGTTTCGGGAGGTGCATGGGCCTGCGGACGGTCGACACCCGCTGCGTCCGTCGGGACGTGACCAGGGCAAGACACTGCCTGGGACTCGTTGCTCCAGGTCGTGGCCCGGCAGTTCTTGATTGTTGCGTATTCTATCAAGCATTTTCGCGTGTTGCGGAGCGGCAATTTGCACCAATGTGGTCGGCGGGCCTCCTCCGGGCGTGTGCGGCGCAGGGGCCGGCGAAGCGTCTGACGCATGATCGTGGCGAGACACTGGTCGCCACCAAACGGCACGTCCGCTGCATGGCCGGCGTGGAGCGGTTGCTGCGCAAACCAGCCATGCAGCGCTGGGTCGAACGAGTCTCATTGCGGCTGCTCGCTTCGTTTGGGAGCAAGCTTGGCGCGGTAGCTCGGTCCCTCGATGACGAGTTGATGGGCCCCGTTCGCCAGGCGATCTAGCGCCGAATTGCCCAGGATGGGGTCATCGAACAGGGCCAGCCATTCATCGACGCTGCGGTTGGACGTGAAGACGAAGCTGGAGTGACGGTGCCGCTCGATGACGAGCTCATACAGATCGCTGCTCTGTTGGGCGGAGAGACGATGCAACCCGAAATCATCGACCACCAGCAGTTGCGGGACGAGGAAACGACGGAAGACTCGCTCGAAGGTGTGGTCGGCGCGCGCTTGCGCCAGTTCTTTGAAGAGGGAGTCTGCTCTTATGAACAGCACACTGTGGCCGGCGCGCACCGCCGCCGCGCCGAGCGCCTGCGCCAGGAACGTCTTGCCCACGCCGACCGGCCCCACCAGAATCACGTGCTCCTTGGCGACCAGGAAGTGCAGGCCAAACAGTTCTTGCAGGTGGCGGCGATCGAGTTGGAGCGGTCCCGACCAGTCGAAACGGTCGAGGCTGGCGCGTTCCTCGAAGCCCGCCTGGTCGAGATGACGATCAAGCGACTGCTGATCGCGGCGCTGCACTTCGTCGGCGAGAATCAAGGTGAGGAAGGCGGCGTAATCGAGGTGCTGGGCGCGGGCGAGGACGAGGACGGCCGCCTTCGGCGTCGGCGGGCAAGGTGGGAGCGAGCGCGCCCAGCTTGAGACGCTTGAGCAGACGGACCAGATCCGGGTCGAGACTCATCGCGGATCCTCCGTCCTGGCCACCGCCTCGGCGTCGGGTTGCACAAAGGCGCTGCCCGGGCGGGCGAAGCGGCCGGTGGGGGCTGTCCGCAGCCGCTCATCCAGGGGTGGCGCCGGTACGCCTTCCCGTTCCAGCGCCAGCACCAGGATGCGCTCCAACCGGCGCACATCAATGAGATCAAAGCCAAGCGCCCGCGCACAGGCGGCGTCCAGACGCTGCGGGGTGTAGCGTTCGGCCAGGTGCAGCAGCCGCTGCCCTTGCCGCAGCTTCGACCAGACGAAGCTCCCCGAAAGCAGCCGCTCCGCGAACTGGCCGACCCGGTCGCCCAAGGCGCGCGCCTGCGCCAGGATCTGCTCGGGGGCCCGCTGCGCGTAGACGGCGCGCTCCGGCGGGTAGTCGGCCACGTCGGTACTACGGCAGCCTTTCTGCTGGCGGGGAGGGGTGCCCTCTGAGTTTGTGAAGGATTCATCGTGGAGGAGCGACCACGGCCCCTATACTGAAGGTATGAAGACCACACTCGTTCAACCAAGCCCATCCTCCAGCGCCTATCGGGTCCGCACCGCCGACCGGGCAGGGATCGTGTCCATTCCCGCCCATCTGGATGCCTTAATTGCCCCGGACCATCCAGCACGTCTGGTGTGGACGGCCATCGAGACGCTGGACCTGACCAAGCTGTACGCCCCGATCAAGTCGGTGGCCGGTCATCCGGGCCATCCAGCAGCCGACCCGCAGGTGTTGCTCGCCTTGTGGGTGTTCGCCCTGAGCAATGGCGTGATCTTTGCGCGGGAGTTGGATCGGCTCTGCACCGAACATCTGGCCTATATCTGGTTGTGCGGGGGCATGGCCGTCAACTACCACACCCTGAGCGATTTTCGGACGCACAATCAGGAGGCCATCGACGCCCTGTTCGTCCAGATCATCGGGCGGCTGGTCCACGCGGGCCTCGTCGATCTCGCTACCGTCGCCCAGGACGGGCTGCGCCTTCGCGCCTCTGCAGGAACGAGCTCGTTCCATCGGGCAGCGACGCTCGATCGGGCGCTCGGCGTAGCGCGCGAACACTTGGCCCGACTCCAAGCAACTGCCAACAGGCAGCAGGACGACGCCGACGGGTCGAACCCGCCCACCGCACGCCAGCAAGCGGCCCGGTTGCGTGCGGCGCAGGAGCAGGTTGCACGCCTGGAACAGGCGCGCCAGGTGATGACCGACCTGCAAGCCAAAGCCGACCCCGCCGATCGGGGGAAGCTGCGGGTGTCGACGACCGATCCAGAGGCGCGGGTGATGCGGTGCTCTGACGGCGGCTTCCGTCCCGCATTCAACGCCCAATTGGCGGCAGAACCCGCCCACCGGATCATCGTCGGTGTGGAAGCGTCCCCGAATGGCAGCGACATGCAGCAGGCTCCCCCGATGGTCGAGCAGGTCACGACCACGGGAGAGGAAGTGGAGACCGCTCCCCCGGCGACCTGGCTGGTGGATGGCGGCTTCGTCTCGCCCCGCATCGTGCGGGAACTGGAGAGCCGCAAGGTCCGGCTGATTGGCCCCCAACCGACGAAGCCAAGCGACGTGATGATGCACAACGATCCCCCGGCCAAGGTGTGGCGCGAACAGATGGCCACGCCCGAAGCGAAGGCCCTGTACAAGCAACGAGGCGCGACCATCGAACTCTGCAACGCCCGGGCACGCAAAGACTTCGGGTTGCTGCAGCTTCCAGTTAGGGGTCTCGCCAAGGTCAAGACGTTCCTGACCCTCTTTGCGCTCGCCCATAATGTGCTCGACGGGCTGGTGAAGCTCTTGGACTGCCAGAAGGTCGTCCAATCACTTGCGCCATGACCGGCAGCGGCAACACCTGCCGAAAACAACCAAGGGAGGAAAGGATGCCGATCCGAGCCCATACGCATGGGGCTGTCGGGCCACCGTGACCGGTCAAGCACCGTAATCGCCCTGCCGGGCGGACTACGCCCGGCTGCAAGGTATGGCCCCACAGGCGCCGTGCAGCGTTCCCCTTCGCCGCACGAACGGACCAGCTGCCCCACCGGCTGCTGGCGCCAATTCCTTCACAAACTCTCTGGGCCCTTGACCACTTCGCCGTGGTGATACAAACGGACCAGGCAGCGGTCCGCCCGCGCCTCCAGGCTGGTCCCTGGCGGGCAGCGCTCCGCCGGCAGGGAGTAGAGAGCCTGGCCGACACTGACGTGGTGATCCCGCCCAACCGTCACCGCTTTCCAGACGGGAACGTCATACGGCTCGGTTGGCGCCGACAGCAGCAGTGCCCGCTCCTCGTCCTCGAAGACCACCATCGGCACCCGGCGGGTGGTCCCGTGCAGGCGTTGCCCCGCCACCTCCCGGCACCAATGTTCAGCTTGCACGCGCACATCGGCCAGGTCGCGGAAACTGCCGCCTTTCCAGAAGCGCTGTTGCACGTATTGCATTGCTCTTTCCACCTTGGGTTTGTCCCGAGGATGGCGCGGTCGCGCCGCGTCGATCAGGAAGCCGCGCGCCTGGCTGTATTCCAGGAAGAGCCGCGTCGGCCGTGGGTCAAGGGCGTCGGGACCGGCGATGGCGGCAGGGAAGTTGTCCAGCACGATCCGCTGTGGGATGCCGCCGAAGAAGCGCCAGCTCGCCTCCATCCCCGTGACCACCTCATCGAAGGTCTGGCGCACCAGCGGCCAGACGAAGCTATGCCGGCTGTACCCCAGCACGAGCACGAGCGCCCAAACCACGTCGCCCCGCTGTCCACCGGCCGCCGTCAATCTTCCCAAGCGTCCGAAATCGAACTCCGCCACCTCGCCCGCCGCCGTCTCCGGCAGCCGCACGGTACTTGCGACAGCGGTGCCCAACCCGACCTGCTGCACAAAGCGGCGCAGTCGCCCAGTGGGCACCCGGTAGCTCACCGCAAGACCCTGCTGCAGTAAGAGCTCCTGCACGCGCGTGAACTGCAAATCGTCCTCGCGCAGCCACTGGGCAATCTGTGCTTGGTGCGGGCCGAGCCGCTGCCGTTCCGGCGCCACTCGGGGCCGTATCACGCCAACGACGCCCTTTGGGCCCTGCCCCAGTTTGCTCAGCGCGCTCAGTTGTTCTTCGCTGGGCTGCCCGCTCCCGCGAGCCAGCCCCAGCGCTTGTGCCGCCACGAGGTACTTACTCACCGTGGCCCGCGCTACTCGCGTCTGGCGCGCTATCGCCCGCACGCTCTCGCCTGCTTGCCAGCGCCGGACCAGTTCCACCATCTCCATGCGACTCATCTCCCGGTAACCCATCACACGCTCCTTTCGAGCGCTGATGGTGGCGTCTCCACGCCGCCGGCGGGTACCCTTTGGGTGCTAATCGCTCTTGGCGACCTGGCCTAATGTTTCATGGCGACCCTGCCTTAACCTGGCCTAATGCTGGTGGCGATTGACACTTTTCCCGCGAATATTGTCTGCCGGAGCCTCTTTATCGGCTCTGGTGCAGGAAGTGGGGAGCCTGGCGCGGAGCGTCGGCGTGAGCGAGAATGGTGGTGACTGGGAGACACTGCCGTGGTTGGGACACCGCTATCGGTACTGAGTATCGCGCGCATCCGGCTCGAAGGAATGACCATCCTGTTGGATGCCAGCGGCGACGGGGGAACGGCGCCCTGTCCATCGTGTGGGGTGGTTTGCCACCGGATTCACGATCATTATCAGCGCTGGCCGCTGGACATCCCTTGGCGCGGCTTTGTCGTTCGGCTGGCCGTGACCGTCCGCCGGTTTTGCTGCGACAATCTGGCGTGTGCCCGGCAGACCTTTGCGGAGGACTTTGGCGCGGTGCTGGCGCGTCGGGCGCGGTTCACCGCCGACGTGCGGGGGTACTTGCGCGAGTTGGCCGAGGCGGTCGGGGGACGCGCCGGAGCGCGGCTGGCCCAGCGGCAGGGCGCTCCGGCCAGCCGGTTCACGCTCCTGCTCTTATTGCGCGACGAGCCGGAACCGGAGATGCCGACGCCCCGCGTTTTGGGCGTGGATGATCTGGCCCTACGGCGTGGACGGCACTACGCGACGCTCCTTGTCAATATGGAGACGCACGAACCGATCGACTTGTTAGAAGGCCGGGAGACGGAGGTACTGGCGACGTGGCTGCGAGCCCATCCGGGGGTAGAGATCATCGTCCGAGATCGCGGCGGCGCCTACGCGGAGGGAGCCCGTCAGGGCGCGCCGGACGCCAGGCAAATTGCCGACCGGTTCCACTTGGTCTGCAACGTGACGGCCGCCCTCGACGAGGTGGCAAAGCACCGCTGCCGGGAGACAGTGCTCAGCGAGGAACCTGCCACTGGCGACGGGGCTCCGGTACCGCCCATGGGGCTTTAAGGGGTAGGTTTTTGGATTAGGCGTCATCATCGAGGCCTGGGAGGGGGAGTTGGATAGGGTCGGGAGTAGGTGGCCAGGGGTCTGGGTTGAAGGTACCCCAGGGGAGCGGCTGATG
>DAIMXP010000143.1:0-10832 GCA_036734945.1 Chloroflexota bacterium | reverse complement strand
GCGACAAATTGAAGTCCACAGGCATTCCCGGACCGATGCCGTCGTGAACGGCAACATCGGCGGGTAGCCGGCGACGAATTTCCTGTTTGAGATCACGTCGCAGTCGGTCAATACCGGCGCCCCGAACCAGGACGCGGCGCAGCAACGCGATCTCTTGTCCAGGCTGCGGACTGCCTGGCACATCCACAGTCAGGCGCAGACCAACGTCCTGTCGATCATCGTCGCTCAAACGGAGCCACTCCGGCAGCGCCTCGACTTCCCGCCGCACGTCGGCAAGCGCCGCCGTATAGACGAGCAGTTGGTCAGCATATAGAGCGGCAGCAGCTTCGCAGACACGACGTTGCATGCCACGCAGGTCGGCCAGCCGGGTAAAGAAGGTGTCGGAGGTGAGTACGTCCTGCAGAACGCCGCGGTCGGCCTCCTCGATGAGCATCGAGCCGCCAAAGTCTGCGGCCAGCTCATCGACCGCCGCCACGAGATCGCGCGACGCGGCGATAGTACGCCCAGCGCCGCGCGCCAGTTCTGCCGTGGCCGTGCTCGCCCAGTCCATGTCCGCTGGAAAGCTACAAGCCGTTGCTCCAAGGATGGACAGCGCGCCGGCGCCGTCGCCTTGCAGGATGCTACGACCAACATCGACCACCGCCTGCGCGCGCTCATCGCCCGGCAGGCCCAGGGCTTGCAGTTGTTTGGGCAAGGCCACGATCACATCAAGCCGCGCCGGTAGATGGTCGCGGGCGGCGCGGCTGATCGACTCTTCCTGCGGCAGCACGGTCAGCCCCAGCATCTGCTCCAGTCGCTCGCTCGATCGATCGAGCATTTCAATAGTCGGCTTGCTGTCCCGCAGCGATACGCCGATGCGTCCGAAGGCCTGGGTCGTACGCACCGCCTCAATGGCGGACGGACCGGGCACTGTTACCGGGGTACTGCTGTCGGCAGTATGAAAGGCGACTTCGCCTGCCAGAAGCAGTGCGGCAAAGACGTAGCGAGTCGCATCCTTCGACCAACCATAGGGAGCAGTAGCGAACATATCCTGGAGGGCATTGCCTTGCAGGCGGTCAGTACCGGCCTGATCCAATTTCATGTGGAGCGCTTGCAGGGCCTTTGACAGGGCAGGGTGGTCGGGGTTCACGCGGGAGCGACTGCGGCTAAGAACGACAAAACCGAGCGGATCGTGTTCTCTGGGCATGCGATCGAGGCGCTCGACGGCCAGGAAGCGCGCAGCCAGATCGGTCGTCGGTCGGATGTTCACCAGATGGAACTCGGGATAGACATCGGCCGCTGCTCCCTGCAGCACTACGCGTGCGATTGCGGCCACATCCGCCCCAGCCGACTGCGCAGGAATCGGCCTGCCGCGGAAGATGAGCGTTCCTCGCTGCAATGCGGTGCGGTAGAGCACCGCCGCTTGCTCCTGTCCCCGTTGGGCGGCGCGCTGCTCGGCGCGGATAAACTGGGCAACGTCTTTATCCGCTTCGCTCTCTGCTATAGCGCGGACGATCCGTTGGGAGCGAATCACGTCCGCAAGTTGGTCCTCGATCGTGTCATCCGGGCGGAGCAGCCAGGCGACGACGGTTCGCCAGTCGCCACGTCCTGTTGTCTCTTCCAGCAGCGTGGTACGCCGACTCTCCCAACCGGCGCCATCTGTCGGCTCCAACCGAAACTGAACCTCCTCATTCTCGCCAACGATCGAGACGGAGCCAAGCCTGACGCCAGCACGCACGGTCTTCGCGCCGTCGAGCACTGCGGACGGCAACGGATCGAAGATGGATTGCAGAATCCGGCTGCGTAACTGGCTCACTTCGCCAACGGTCGGTTGATAGGCGTTGCGACGCCCGCACTTCCTCGATCTCCGGCGAGCTGCCCACTTGCCGATAGAGCAGCGCCGCGACGTTCTCGGCGCTGCGTGGGAAGTTCTCAATGGGCTGGAGCGCCCCAATTGCCTTGGCGACGCGTAAGGCAAGGCTGTCACCAGGTAGCACCACCGTGACGCGCTGTACACCGCTCACCGCATGGGGAAACTCTTTGGCGATGTCGGCGCGCAGTGTGTCGTAAATACCGTCGATGCTGGCAAGGCAGCCGACTGGCTGATCGGCCAACAGGGTCGCGCCCACCGGCATGGCCTTAGTCGTGTCAACGAGCAAGTCTTGAATGACGCGGATGGCGGAACGTAGGCAGCCCGTTCCACAATCTCGCTCAGCGTTTGCTGTCCGGTGGCGACCAACCAGGCGCGGCCCTGTCCTAACTCCTTCAGGTTGCGTGCCAAGCCATCCAGATTGAGAATCAGCTCGCCACGCGGCGCCACATATTGCCCGGCCTCGTCAACAAGGAAAAGCACGTTCTGGTAGCCGGTCTTGCGCCGGATCAGGTCAAGCATAGTCGCGGCGAGATCGCGGACGCTTTCCACCATGGAGAAGCGGAGGCTGCGGAAATCGCCCGCCTTGGCATACTCCTGAGGATAGAAGCGCGGGACGAGTTGGTCGGCGTGCGCCACTCCGACGAGCGGGTTGTTATGGACGTCCTCCCAGGCGCGACCAAACTGTTCACTGTAGGCGCGGCGAAATTCGTCCAGGCGTCCATCCTTGTCCAGGCGGAACTCCAACTGGGCCAGCTTTTCCTCTTTGGAATAGCCTGCCTGTTGCAGCACCTTCCAGTAGAGCACGGTCGTGATTGCTGTGACAGTGGAGGAGACGAGTTGCTCGGCGCCGAGGTCCAGCATGACGACGGCCACCGGCTCTTGGCTAGCCAACGTGCGCAGATGTTGAGCCGCGGGCACAGCCCCGATGCGTTCGGCCAGTAGGTCGAGGAAGGCTCGGCCACCCACCCGCCGATTCGGATCGAGGGCAAAGCCCAGGTATTTGGTGAAGGAGCTCTTGCCGGAACCATAGAAGCCGGATACCCAGATGCCGGTTTCCGTCACTTGCCCGGTGCGCACACCCGTATCGAATGCATCCAGGAATCGCTGAAAGTTGCGTTCAACGCTCGCGGTAACTTCGTACTCACTGATCTCGGCAAGCAACCGCTGCTCATCGGTGGCAGCGTAGTCGATGACTTTTTCGATGGGGCGCTCGATACGCCGGTTCGAGGCGAACAGCGAACGGATCGTCGCGCCGGCCATCATGCCAGTCCTCCGATAAGGGTGGCGCGATAGTTCGGGTCTTCGGGATAGAAGCCGAGAAAGTGCAACCCGAACTGGCCGACGCGACGACCGGGATAGAGGACGACCAGGGGAATACGAATGCGGTCGTGCAGGACGCTCTCAAGGGTACGTACGCGGAAGTAGGGATGGAGCATCTCGGTATCTGTAAGGAAGACTACCGTTTTCTCCCGCCGCTCGGCCACAAGTGCCGCAACTCGGCCAACCAGCGCATCCTGCAGGCGTAGAACGTCGCGCACCGACTCGTTAACGTCATGTTGGTCGGCGCCGTCCTCGTAGTCCAACCAGGTTTGCCAGTGCCCAGAGGCGTCGACAATCTCCCAAAGGAGATCGGAAAAGGAGACGCGTTCGGCGGTGATGCCGTCGTTATGCAAGCGGGCGATCCAGACCGGCAACTGCGCCTTGACGGTCAAGGCTTGATCGGGCGCATAGACGAAATAGTAAAAGGGATCGCGAGTACTGTGTTGCGTTCCGCGCAAGTGCGGGAGGAGTTGTTCAAAGTCATCTTCCAGCGAGGACATCCACCACCTCCTCCATTCGAACGTGCTTCCATGCGATACGAACGACGGAGCCGGCCCGTTGCAGGATGAACCAACCCTCTCCGGCGAGCATGTCGAGTCGGTTCCAGACGTCCCGTGGCTCCAGTCCAAACAGTGCCCACTGCGGCTGGACGGCCAGGGAGGCATCCGTGACTCCGGCAAAGTGCAACAGGTGTGTCAGATAGACGACGGTACCGTCTATTGGGCGGTAGGGCAATACCTCGCGCCGCCCCGGTTTGAGCGGCGCGAGTAGCCCAAACTCCGTGAGCGCTATTAGCACGCGCCCGGCCATATCGCGCTTGATCTCATCCGACCAACCACGCAAGATGCGACCGTCGCGCTCCGCTTCCACGAGCAACTGATACACCTCGCTGTTGCCTATGGTGAGGCTACCGGAACGGACGGACGGCCAGTAGCGCGTCACCGCGGCGTCACGCAGAAGATGCTCATGCTGCGCCGTGTAGAAGAAGACCAAATCCGTATAGAGCTGACGAGGTATCGCGCCTTGAATCAGGCACTGCATGTGTCGCGCTGCTGCATCGTCTGGCGTCAGAAAACGAGCCGCGAAGCAGCGCCTAACAATGTCATCAATGCGTCGTGCTGTGGACCGTCCCAGTAGATCGTCGCGCAAAACACGCTCTCCGAAAGCAGTCAGATCTTCCCCCGTTTGCCAGGCTTCCAGAAGAATGCGCGTTTCTGGAAGCAGGGCCCCGCCCTTGGCCAAGCCAAGGGTGTACTGTGTTACCGCTTCTTCCGTTTCAACGCCTATCAAGTCGATGGCTCCACGAATGGGTAGGCCTGACTACCGATGGTGAATGCCTGCAAGTACACTGCACATACCTGAGACAGCCCGGCTTGACTTCGAAACGCCGTGGGCCGCCCACAACGCACGGGTCCCGCCACATGCCGCCGATCCGGCTCGCCGGACAGTTCTGTCAGTGCGCTCAAACGTTCCGGCCAAGATGAGTGGGTAGCCAACTGACCCAACATGGCACCGGCACTTGCCTGCCCTAGAAACTGCTGGACAGCGGTCTCGTCCTGGATGGGAAGGCGAAATAGATGGAAAACGCCATGCTGACCGATACGCGCGTCGTGCTCCAGTTGTGCGGCATGGGCAGCGACCCGAAGGGCCGCCGTCAGTGGAGTACGGGGGAACAGGCGCGCAAGAAAACGTTGTCCCGTAGCGGACATGGCGTGACTTTGCCACCAGGCATCGGGACTATCTTCGCCCAGCCCAGCGACGAGCCAACGGGCTTTGATGACTGCCTCAATCCACGGCATCGAACAGCTTCCCAACTTGATAGTCCATCCCCATGGACCTCATTGATGCACACTGGGCTACGAAATCAGGTTGGGGTGCCTCTGATTCTCCAGTAGCCGAACTATGCCTGATAGTCACCGACCAATCGGTACTATAGCATCGGTGTCGCTTAAGCTTGACCAGCACGCCGCCACAAGTCCTAGTTCTGGCAGCAATCTTCGTTCGGTCCGTACCCGCCACGCTTTCTCCGTTGAGTACGCGCCAAAATAGGGTCACAGGCCGCCCTGCTACCATCCCCCCATCATGTATCTCACCGAAAGGACCCAACCATGGCCCCACCCACCTCCCCTAACCATCTCCTCCCCCTCGCCTTCCAACCGCTGCCGCTCGGCGCCATCCGCCCCACCGGCTGGCTGCAACAGCAACTCCGCATCCAGGCCAATGGGCTGAGCGGGCATCTGGACGAGTTCTGGCCGGACGTGGCGCGCAGCGCCTGGATCGGCGGCGATGCCGAAGGCTGGGAACGCGGCCCCTACTGGCTGGATGGCGTCGTGCCGCTGGCCTTCCTATTGGAGGACGAGCGGCTGATCGCCAAGGCACGACATTGGGTGGAATACATCCTTGACCACCAGCACCCGGACGGCTGGCTGGGCCCGCTGCTCGATGACCGCGTCGGCCAGGGCTACGCCTATGACCCCTGGCCGGTCTTCATCCTGTTGAAGGCGTTGACCCAGTATTACGGCGCCACCGGCGAGCCGCGCGTGATCCCGGCGATGCAGCGCTTCCTGCGCCGGCTGCAGGAGATCCTGGCCACGCAGCCTTTGCGTTCCTGGGGACGCTACCGCTGGGCCGACCTTGTGTTGAGCATCCACTGGCTGCACGACCGCACCAATGAAGCCTGGCTGCTGGAACTGGCGGCCGGCGTGCAGGAGCAGGGCTTCGCCTGGCGGCAACACTTCGCCCACTTCTCCATCTGGAACAAGGTGCAGCGGCCGGAGATCGACCTCTCCACCCACGTCGTCAACAACGCCATGGCGATCAAGGCGCCCGGCGTCTGGTACCGGCAATCGGGCGATCCCGCCGACCGCACCGCCGTAACACAAATCCTCGCCACGCTGGACCGCTACCACGGCCAGGCGAACGGCATGTTCTCCGGCGACGAGCACCTGGCCGGCCGCAGCCCCTCCCAGGGCAGCGAACTCTGTGCGGTGGTCGAGTCCATGTATTCGCTGGAGGTGCTGCTGGCGGCGCTGGGCGAGCCGGCGCTGGCCGACCGGCTGGAGCGCCTCGCCTTCAACGCCCTGCCGGCCACGATCAGCCCCGACATGTGGACCCACCAGTACGACCAGCAGGTCAACCAGGTGCAGTGCATCGTGATGCCCGATCGCCCCTGGACCAGCAACGGTCCCCGCGCCAACCTCTTCGGTCTGGAACCCAACTTCGGCTGCTGCACCGCCAACATGCACCAGGGCTGGCCCAAGTTCGCGACCCACCTCTGGATGCGCTCGCCCGACGGCGGCCTGGCCACCGTCGCCTACGCTCCCTGCACCGTCAGCGCGGAGATCGCCGGCGTTCCCGTCGAGCTGACTGTCGACACCGACTACCCTTTCCGTGACCGCATCACCATCCGCCTGCGAACGTCCCAGCCCGTCTCCTTCCCGCTGCACCTGCGCATCCCCGGCTGGGCGAACGGCACGGAGTTTCGGGTGAACGATCAGCCTGCGCTGGAAGCGACGCCGGGAACGTTCTTCCGACTGGAACAGGCGTGGGCTGGCGACACCACCATCCAGTTGCGCCTGCCCATGGCTCCCCGCCTGGAGGGGCGCGACAACGGCGCAATCGCCATCCTACGCGGGCCGCTGCTCTACGGCCTTCAGATCAGTGAAGAGTGGCGCCGGCTGGATGGGGAACCGCCGTCCGGCGACTTCGAGGTTTACCCAACCTCCCCCTGGAACTACGCCCTGGCTGTCGATTCGGCCCACCTGGAAACGGCAATTCGTTTTAGCGAGCGGCCGCTCGGTGAGCAACCATTCTCACCGGCAGGCGCTCCCGTCACGGCGACGATCAGCGGTCGCCAGGTAACGCAATGGGGCCTGGAACATAACGCTGCTGCCCCGCCCCCGCCAAGCCCCGTCGCTTCCGACGCGCCGCTGCAAACCCTGACCCTGCTGCCCTACGGCTGCACGAATCTGCGCGTGGCGGAGTTCCCGGTGCTGGCGGGGAACACCGTCTGCTAGGATGACGGTGCAGTGATGACGCTATCGACAGGCAAGGTAAGCCCTGTACCTACCCAACCACCTGCGCCTAGAGGTTCACCCTACGATGAATCGTAGGGCTACGTTAACAAAGGACGCTGAAGCGCCCTGGGACCGCACCCGAGGATTATCCCCGTACGACAACGCGCCGCCGAGCCGGCCTCGTAGCGCCGTTTACGGTGCTTTGTTAACGTATCCCGCTCGTTCACGGGCGGGTGTACCTGTTCGCTACAATCACCAGAGTCATATTGAAAAAGCGCGGCTACGCCCGCCAACGAGAGGATGATTCAGCCATGCAATACCGCAAACTGGGATCGAGCGGCGCCAAGGTCTCCTACCTCTGCCTGGGGACCATGAACTTTGGCGGGGCTACGGACGAAGCCGAAGGCGCCCGCATCATTCAGCACTCCATGGATGCCGGCGTGAACTTCATCGACACTGCCAACGTCTATAACCAGGGGCGCAGCGAAGAGATCACCGGCAAGGCGCTGGCCGGCGGGCGGCGGCAGCAGATCGTGCTAGCCACGAAAGTCCACGGCAAGATGGGCGACGGGCCGAACGAGCAGGGCAACCACCGTATTCACCTCTTTCAGCAGGTCGAAGCCAGCCTGCGCCGGCTGCAAACCGACTACATCGACCTCTACTACCTGCACCGCCCGGACCCGGACACCCGCATCGAGGAAGAGGTGCGCGCCATGGACGATCTGGTGCGCCAGGGCAAGGTGCGCTTCTACGGCACCAGCCACTATGCATCCTGGCAGATCGCTCTGGGCCAATCCTTCGCCGACCGCATCGGCGGCCATCCCTGGATCGTGGACCAGCCGCGCTACTCGCTGCTGGACCGCGCCATCGAGCAGGACGTCGTCCCTTTCTGTCGCTACACCAGCTACGGCCTGGTGCCGCACAGCCCGCTGGCCGGCGGCTTCCTCACCGGCAAGTATGCCCAGGACGCGCAGCCGGAAGCCGGCACGCGGGCAGCCCGCCAGGCCGGCATGCTGACCAGTCGCTCCGCAGCGCACTGGCAGTTGCTGGACCGCGTGAAAGCCGTCGCCGCTAACCACCAGGCCAGCGCCGGTCAGGTGGCGGTCGCCTGGGTGCTCACCCGCCCCTGGCTCAGCGCGACGATCATCGGCCCGCGCACGCTGGAGCAGGTGGAGGATAACCTCGGCGCCGCCGAGCTGATGCTGACGCCAGAGGAGATCAACGACCTGGAGCAGGCCAGCGCCTTCGCTGCGCAGATGGCTCGGAACTAAAGCGCTAACCGACGTTCGCGATTAAACGCCACTGGCAATTCGTCTCCAGGCGTGCCATAATGGGGGCTATTATGGCAAAAATAGCAAACATCCAACGGAATCAGCCCCGCAAAGGCGTTGGTGAGGAGACAAAGTTGATGGAGACTTCTGGTCACCTCGTCCCAGCGGACGGCAACGCAAAGGTCGCCTGGAAATCTGCCGATGCGTTTTATCGTGAGATCGTCAGGCGTCCAGACGTGCGCGCCATTCTAGAGCGCCTCGCTAAGCTGTAGCCGTACCGCTGAGCAAGGGGTACCCGTCGCTCCAATGACCGACGATCACGACTCACCCCTTTCTGACCTCCTCAACATGCTGCGCATCACGCTCCAGGAACCTATCGACTTCAGGCGAACCGACACGGATGCCACGATGGCCAAGGTGCGAGTGCTGGCAGCGGCGGCTACCTACCTGAATATCATCGCCATTGGCGAGTTCGGTGGCCGAGCCGGCGCGGTGCGAGCGCAGGGGTTGGTTGAGCAAGTCGTCGGCGCCGCGTTCCAAACCTTTGGCGATAAAGACCCTCACCCAGGCCCGTTCGACAAAGCCGCGATGCTGCTGCGTGGTATCACGCAAGGGCACCCCTTCAACGACGGGAACAAGCGGACAGGCTTCCTGGTCGCCATGTACTACCTCGACCAGGTCGGTCATCCACTGCCGCCGAACCTGCCGGAGGTGGAAGTCGTGGCGCTTTGCCTGCGCATCTCTGCGGGCGAGGTGCGTTCAGTGGATGTCATCGCGGAAGAACTACAACGGTTGTGGGGGCGTCGCCGGTAGGCACATCAACGCCACCAAGAAGATGAAGCCAATCGGCGAGTTGGTCCGCCGCACTCAGCGACACATGGATACGGTACAGCTGGCCCAGCAGTACAACACATGGCTCTACCTGCTTTGACAAGGCGAAGAACTGTTTGTCGTTGCCGCCGCGCTGGGAACGCGCAAGCAGCGGGCAACCTTTCACCGGGCCGTTCAGGATGTGGTAGCACAGGTCGCGACCGGACATTTCCCATTTCGCACGCAATTTTGGCCTGCTGCCAGGGATCCCTGCCTTCAAGTTGCTGATTACTGCTGTTGGGCGATGCAGCGAAAGTGGGAGAGCGCTGATCCGCGCTCGCATGCGCTGATTCGCGACAAGATCGTATCGGAGTATGAGACGTTCAGCCGGAGTGCGGCGCTATACTACTGAGAGGGTGCCCGAAAGATGCGTTCGGCCGGCTAGCCGGGCGTTCCCGCCCGGCAGAGCCCGTGGGCTCTTGTCACCGACCATTCATAGCACATTCATGATACGACTTCAGCGCCTCGGTTTAGGGGCGGGTGGCCCGGCGGCGTACCCTCAGTTGACGGCGGCGCTGCGCTGCCAGTCGAGTATCGCCTGCAGTTGCCTCGCAGTGGCTTCCGCATCGGCCACTTCCACCATAATCTTGGCGAAGGCATCGTCGATGAGGTGGATAATGACGGTGCGGGAAGGCTGGTGTACGTCCCAGAAGATACGATCGCCGTGTTCGGTGAACGCTCCGACGAGCATCGCACCAGGCGCCGCTGCCTTCGCATCACATCCGCCGCCTTGGAACGACATCAACTCGCGCTGCGTCTCTTCGGGGTTGAAGGCCACGCTCCCCACATGGTGGAGCGGAACCTCCAGTTGCCCACGAAAGGCGAGCATCTGGTCCATGCCACGCACATCGACAACGAGTGTTTCAGGGGTGATCTTGATGGTCGCCATATACCTCTCCATTCGCTGCACGGAAGGCAGCACGCGTGAGGCCGCAATGGCTCGGGTCGAGCAATGACGCTGATCGACTATCTCAGTGTACCCGATGCCGCTCGTCATGTCGGTGCCGGGACGGCGTAGGCCAGGAAGCTTGGGGTCTCTGGCGTGAGCCATGGCGGCGGAACAGAACCAGCGCCTGGCGGCGCTCAGCCGCGAAGCGACCCGGCTCAACGTTGCCCTGGAGCAGCAGACGGCTGAGCGCGCTGCGTCGCGGGCTGATTCAGGTCGAAGGCTAGCACGGCGCACCGCCAGCCCCAAGCCGGGTGCGTGATGGCCCCACACCATCCCACAATTACAGTGTTTCCACCACACCGAAATGGTGCCTTGCCCGGATGCGCGACGGCCATCGGTCTGGGATGCTGTCCCTGTAGTGCCGACGCCAGACCGCGCCAGCGCAGTAGGAACAAGGAGAACAAGATGATGGCAGAGACATTGAACCAGGTAGCAGGCACGATCGGCAGCAGGATCGGTCGGCGCACCATCCTGAGTGGACTGCTGGGCGCTTCCGCCCTGGCGCTGGCCGCTTGCGGCACGGCCGCCACGACGGGCGCCGCCGCCACGACGGG
>DAIMXP010000142.1:0-11213 GCA_036734945.1 Chloroflexota bacterium | reverse complement strand
AATGGCGCCCTCCGGCCGTGAACGCCGTGGCGCCCTTACGGCCGTAATTTGACAAGGGCAAGCAATGCTGCACCGGCCACCGCCGCACCGCGCTGCCAGCGCAGCGCCGAAGCGTCCCTCGACCACGTACCATTCAATACCGAATCAGGGATGAGTGGTGCGTCTCGGTAATCGAGGCGCTGCTCGACGCCGGTGCGGCGCCGGCTCCGCGCCGCAGCACTGCCGGATGACTTACGACGACGTTGTTTGCTTGCCACGTCGTTACCCCTCCATAATCAGGACCGCCAACCCATGTAAATGACGGGTATCAGCGGGCATGCCACCTGGCCCTTGCCTGACGTGCCTGTACAGCAAACGGCGTGCCAGCATTGCCGGGCTCGGTGACGAATGCACCACAGCACTGCTACGGCAAGCAGGAGCGTGGCCGTAGAGAGGTTTCGACCTCCCTAATCGCGCGTATGCTCCCGAAGTACACAGCCGGCCCGGTAGGCGGATCACCGAGGCGGTGAGACGCAGCGGCGCCGCCCGCCTAAGGGCAGCAAGGACTGGTTCCAGGAGCGTTATCAGCAAAAGCCGACACGTCCGCGCAATTAGCCGGCAGCAGCCGGGTCTACCAGACGGTCTAGCCCCGTCTCCAGTAACTGTGCAGCCTGCCATTGCCAACCATGTTGGTGCTGCCAGATGAACGACAACACGCGCAGTCCGAATGCCGCAGCTTCGTAACTACCCAATCGCTGCAGGTCAATCGCAAAACCGGAAGCTTGCCGGTACTGCTCCAGGAAGGCCGAGCGCAGCATCCCCACAACGGCGCCATCACGCCAGTCGGCCGACTGGGACGGGTACAGATAGGCGCAAAAGTGGCCCAGATCGAGCTCCGGCTCCGCCTGACAGAAGTACTCGAAGTCGATTAATGAATAGCGTCCGTGCTCTTCCAGGAACTGATCCCACTTGAAGTCGCCGTGACTGGCCACCAGGCGCCGTGGTACGGCGCGGACGGTTCTTGCCTCCAGGCGCCGCACGAGGCGGCGGAAATCGGCGAGGATCGGCGGCAGCGTGTGCTCGACATCGGGCAGAGCCCGGCGCAGCCGGTCTGTCAAGTCCTCCAGGGATCGCTCCGGGCCGAAGGTGACGGCGCTCGTGTGCATAGCCGCCAGCGCGCCACCGGCGTGTTGCACGAGATCAAGGAAGATGCGACGATTACGATCCGACGACAGAGACTTGCCGCTGACCGGCGCCTGCAGCAGCAACGCCGCCTCCGGCCAGTAGGCCAGCGGGCGAGCTAACCGTAGCCGCCCCGTCCGGCAGGCTGACGAATTCCAGAACTCGCGCATGGCGGCGTAGATGAGCGCACTCGTGTCTTGTGGCGCGCATTTGCCGAAGGCCAGCGTTTCTCCAGTTTTCGGCTCCCGATAGCGGAACACAGTGCCGACCTCCGGCGCGTAGGAGGCGACTGACACCGCCAAGGGCACGGCAGGCTCGCGCTCTAAGGGACCGGCGAGTAGCCCGCCGATCCAGGCGCCGTCAAAGCAGCGCGCGAGGGACGGCATGGCAGGGTCAAAAGGAAAGCTCCAGAGCACGGCGTTGAGCTCGGGTAGCAGCGTGAAGCCGCCACGTATATGATCAAATTGATCCCGGCGTCCAGCGAAAACCTGCTCCAGCCGGGCGCAATCGTGCAGGTACGCTTCCCCTTCGAAGCTGACCCGCAGTGTGACACGTCGTTCGTCCCGTCGATAGGTGACCCAGTAGCGCCAGGGAGCCTGCAGGCGAGTCCCTTCAATGGCAACCCCCGTCAGGTCACCGTCAAACCAGACGGCCAGTGCCGGAGCGACCGCGGCCAGTTGTGTCGCTTCCAGGACCGGCGCGAGCTTCAAGTCAGCCACAGGGGCGGCTCTGCTCCTATTCCCTGGCAACTGCGGCGTGTTCATCCCCATAATAACGGAGACGCCAGTAGTGTATCCGATGCTCCTTTCCCGCTGCTCGTCGAGCGCGGAGGACGAACCCCTTCCGGCTCGCACTACTCGCCGGGTTTCCCCCTGACGGGAGAAACCTTGCTGCAATTCGCGGGGCGGCTGCCTACGGGGACCGGGCCTAGCCCCAATACGGTTCAGATCAGGGAAGCAAGCGGGTGAGATGACTTCTGCGGGAGCGTGTGGCATTCTGGGATTTAGACGATCGCAAAGTGTCGCACGAGCCGCAGAGGAGTCATCGCATGGGATTTATAGCACGTCATCGTCTGGGGACGACGACATTCACCGACGCGATTGCCTTGAAGGCATTGGAGCGCGTGTTGCCCGCAACCGTGCTGCACGGCACGGCGGGGGATACCGACGTGCCGACGGAGCGGCGGCGCAAGTTGCCGACTGACGTCACGTTGCTGTTGTGCGTAGCGCGGGTGCCCGCTGGGCGCCTGTTCACCCAAGAGGCGCGCCGACGCCGAAGGCGGCCGTGTGATGCTGCACAAGCTGGTGCATGGGCTGCGTTTGTTCTGGCCGGATCCGGAGATCGCCCTGGCGGGCAAGAGCGCGATCTGTCAGGCGCGCTATCGCCTGGGGGCACGCCCGGTGGTGGCGCTGTTCCACCGCGTGTGTGGGCCTTTGGCCACCGCCCAGACGCCAGGAGCCTTTTGCTTTGGACTGCGGCTGATGGCATTGGATGGCGTCGTTGAGGATGTGCCCGATTCCCCGGCCAATGTCCGCGCCTTCGGGCGGCGCCACAGCGACCAGGAGACGAGCGCCTTCCCCCAGGTGCAGGGCGTCTATCTGAGCGAGTGCGGCACCCACGCACGGCCGCCCTGCGGGCGTCGGCGCGAGCGCAGCGAGACCGTGCCGTTCCATCTCCGGCCACTCCTCCTCGGCCTGAAAGTCCCGCACCATCCAGGTCAACGCCGTCACCACAGTGCTTGGCCTAATCCGCGCCTGGTCATCGTCCAGCCCCCAGGCCCAGCCTGCAAGTTGAGAGACTGTCTCCTAATATCGGAGACACGCGCCCTCGTAGCGCCCGTAGGCAGCCGCCCCGCGAATTGCAGCAAGGTTTCTCCCGTCAGGGGGAAACCTGGCGAGCGGTGCGAGCCGGAAGGGGTTCGTCCTCCGCGCCTGCCAGGCGCAATGTTTCCAAGTGCCAGTAGTGTAGCAGATGGCGTATCCGTTATTATGGGGTTTTACACGGCGTAGGGCAGCAACCGCACGGCGTGTCCCGACGTGGCTGCGTCCTGTGCGGCCAGCGCGATCTGCAACGCTCGGATGCCATCATCAGCGTTCACCGCCGGCGGCTGGTCGTTGAGCATCCGCTGGGCCCAGTCGCGTACCTCCAGTTCGTAGGCTGTGGCGAAGCGGTCGAGGAAGTGGCCGACGAATGCCGTCTGCGCACCCTCGCCTGTGAGCACCTCCAGCGGCCGCTGCGCGTCGCTGCCGATGCGTAGGGTGCCCGTACTGCCGACGACCTCCGTGCGGATGTCGTAGCCATAGCGCGCCTGCGCGAACACTTCCGCCGCCCCCAGAGCGCCGCCGGCGAAGCGTAGATGCACCAGGCCGGTATCAACCTCGCCGGTCGGGACCTGACTGGCCGTGGCCAGGGCCGTCACTTCGCTGATCTCGTCGCCCATCAGCCAGCGTGCCAGGTCGTAATCGTGAATTGCCGAGTCGACGAAGATGCCGCCGCCGGCCTGCGACGGCCCCGACTCCCGGTCGCGCGACACCGCCTTGAAAATCAAGGGCCTGCCGATCTTGCCGTCCGCGAGGAGGGCGCGGGCAGCGGCGTAGCCTGGGTCATAACGACGCATAAAGCCGATCTGCAAGCGCCGCCCCGCCCGTTGCATGCTGGTCGCGGCACGCTGCGCGTCGGCAAGGGACAGCGCCAGGGGCTTCTCGCAGAGCACATCCCGGCCGTGCTGCGCCGCCAGCGCGATGAGGTCAGCGTGCGTACCCGCCGCAGTGGCGATGATCGCGGCCTGGCACCTGGGCAGGCGCAGCGCCTCCGCTGCATCGGTACCCCAGTACGCACAGTCGAGCGCGTCGCCGACCGCCTGGGCGACGTCACGCCGGGCGTCCACGACCGCCACCAGTTCCATCTCAGGAAACTTCCGGACGTTTTCGGCGTGGCGCCGGCCCATGAGGCCCACACCAATGACGACAACTCCCAACCGCTGCATCGCCTCGCCTCCGGCTACCTACTCCGACTCGGAGAATGGTAAAGGGCCGGGCGGTGCAGCGTCAACTGGCATCGGCAGCGCTGCAATCAGATCGTTCGGATAACGCTGACAACACGCCCCTGGATGAGGAGGTCGCAGGCGTCCACATAGATCGGTTGCATCTCCGGGTTGGAGGGCTGCAAGCGCACACGGGGACCTTCGCGGTACATGCGCTTCAGCGTCGCCTCCGCTTCCTGACCGGCGCCGCTGATGGTAGCAACGACACATTCGCCATTGGCGGCAGTGTCGCTCCGCTGCACGATCACGTAGTCGCCATCGTCGATGTAGTCGCCGATCATCGACTTGCCCTTCACGCGCAAGGCAAAGAGGTCGTCGCGGGCGAACACTGCCGATAGGTCGAGTGACTCGCCGTATTGCGTGCTGATTTCCAGGGGGATACCGGCGGCGATCTGACCGAGGACCGGTACCTGGAGATGGCTCATCATCGCCAGCGGCTGCACGGCTTCGGTTTCACTCTCGATATGGAGGATAGCCGCAATGGCAGGCAGTTCGAGCGCCTTCGGCAGCAGGCGCAAGCCGCGGCTCTTGCGGGCGTTCCGCTCCAGATAACCCTTTCGTTCCAACTGGGCCAGATGGTAGTCCACATGGCCGGTGGAATGCACCTCCACCTCCTGGCCGATCTCGCGGTTGGTCGGAGGCATCTCGTTGTCGCGGACGAAGGAGGCGATGCAGTGCAGGATGCGCTGCTGCATGTCGCTGGGGTCTTGCCGCATGCGGAGTCCTTTCTGGCGGCGGCGTTGAGCCGTCGGTGTGCGTAGAACGCAAGTTCTATCAGTATCCTACCGAATCGCCATGGCGGTTGTCAACTGGCAGGATGGAATGTCGCCACCGCGTTTATTCGGGAACCCGCAAACGGCGAGCTACTGCCAATTCGTCAAGCCGCTATGGCACACCTTATGCAAAAAGCACTTGACGGCTGTTCGCCCTTTGCAACGGATACACTACTGGCGTATCGGCTATTAGCGAGACGAACGGGCCGCACTGGGGCAAGGAACGCAAGTCAATGACGACGCCACCAAAGCAGGCGATGACACGTCGACGGGTGCTGGAACTCCTGGGCACGAGTGGCCTGGCTGCCGTCACTGCCGGTCTGCTGGCGGCCTGCGGGAGCACCGCGACCAGCGGGGGAACAACGGCCGGCACGACGGCCGCCAGCAAAGGAACCGTCAGCGCCAGCAGTGAGGGCGCCTCCGTTTCGTCCGCCGGTACCGCAACAGCCAGCACCGCCGTGTCCACCTCCGTCATCACTCCCGTCAGTACCTCATCCTCGGCGGTGCAGGTGGCCGGCGCTGTGCAACTGACGTTTTCCACCTGGGGCGCCGGCGGCGATGCCTTCAGCGCCGAACACAAAGCTGTCGCGGCGTTCAATCAGGCGCATACCGATATCCAGGCCCAGGTGCTGCAAATCCCTTTCAACGTATATCGCGACAAGTTATTAGCCGCCCTGGCCGGCGGTGATGCGCCCGACAATATGGCCATCGACCACGATATGTTCCCCTTTATGGTCCAGAAGGACGTGTTTGCGCGCCTTGATCCGCTCGTCAGCCACGACAAGACGGTGTTGGACGACTATTTCCCCTCGGCGCTGCAAGGCATGAGCTACCAGGGAGCGTTGTACGGGCTGCCGACCGGCGGCTCCGCCTATTACCTCTTCTGGAGCCCACGCCTCTTTCAGGAAGCCGGACTGGCCACGCCCAACGACCTCATGGCGAAGGGTCAGTGGACCTGGCCCGCCTTCCTCGACGCCGCGCAGAAACTGACGCAAGGGGCCGGCACACCGTCGGCGCAGTACGGCGCTGATACCGGCCTCAACCTCTCCGCGATCGCTCCCTGGGTGTGGAGTAACGACGGCGCCTACCTCAGCGCCGACCAGCGCCAACTCCAACTCGACCAGCCGGCAGCGATTGACGCCATCCAATTCCTGCACGACCTGATCTGGAAGGAGCACGTGATGCCGCCGCTTGGGACCGCACCGGGGGCGATCAAGTCCTTCATCGCCGGCAAGCTGGCCATGCACCTGAATTGGGGCGGTACCGGCATCGCCCAGTTCCAAGCCGTGAAAGACCTCTCCTGGGACGTCGCCCTGCCACCAAGCAAGGACGGCAAGACGTTCGTCACCTGGGCGCCGTTGAACCCTATGTGCATCAACAAGCAGGCTAAGCACGCCGAGCAAAGCTGGACCTTCGAACGCTGGTACAACGGCACGCCCGGCATGCAGGTGTTCAGCCAGAACGGCCGCGTGCCGGTCGCCCGCAGTGTCCTGACCGCGCCAGAGTACCTCCAGGCTACGCCGCCAGCCCACAAGCAGGTGGTGCTCGAGGGCATGCAGGTGGGCAAGCCGGCCTTCACCAATCCGAACTGGACGCTCGCCTCAGAGAAGCTGACGCCGTTCCTCACCGATATCGGCAAAAATACGATGCCGGTAGCCGACGCCATGAAGCAGGCGGTCGCGCTGGCCAACCCGATCCTGGCCGGGCAGAGCCAGTGACCCTCAGCCGGCACATCGGCATCAACCTCTTTGGTCGCCTGGACCCGCTCGACGGCATGCGCCGCATCGCCGCCGCCGGCTACGACGCCATCGACTACAGCGCCATCGGACGGCTCATCGCGCCCGGCACTGCGCAGGCCAGGGAACTACGCGAGCTCGCCGGCGCGCTCGGGCTCCTGCCGGCCGCCCTGCACTACCGAAGCTTCGGCTTCGACTTTCTGGGCAGCCCCGAGGCGCGGCAGCGCTTCCAGGACACGGCGGTGCAGGACGTGTACCTGACCGCCGAGTTAGGTGCGCCAGCCATCGCCTTTCACCTGGGCAACGACCTCCCCGGCGCCACCGATCACCAACTGGCAGGGGCCAACGCCGAGGCGCTGGCCCCTGCCGTTCGCGCAGCGGGCGACCTGGGGGTGATCATCGCCCTGGAGAACCATTGCCACGGCTGGGGCGATCGTTTCGCCCATCTCAGACTCGTCGCCGAAGCACTCGACGTGCCCCACGTCGGCTTCTGTTGCGATTCCGGCCATGCCGCCGTCGCCGGCGCCGACCCCGTGGCGCTGATTGCGGCGATGGGGACGCGCCTGCAACTGGTCCACATGCACAGCAACGACGGCCTGCGCGACACCCACCGCCCGGCAGGCGAAGGCGTGGTGACCTGGCAGCTACTCCTCGCTGCTTTAGAGCACACTCGCTATACCGGCGTCTTGCTGCTGGAGGGCGGGCTGCACCTACCGGGAGATGACGTGGACGCGCTCCTGGCTGCCCATTTGCGCGGCTTCCGGTCTGCGCTCGCTAAGGTAACATAGACCGTCGGCTCGCTCTCATGATGCGACAATAGCGGGTTCGTGCCGCCTCTGGCGCTGCAGTCGCATCGTGCGCGCTGCTGGGCTGCTCACGCCGATGGATGGGAGTGCCTATGGACGCCCTACCGCTGCCCCAGGAGGTAGCCCGCTTGCTCGTCGCCGCCCTGCTCGGGGCGCTGATTGGCCTGGAACGGGAGCGGCTGGACCGCGGCGCCGGCTTGCGCACGCACACGCTGGTCGCCACTGCCGCCGCCCTGGTGATGCTCGTCTCGTCCTACGGCTTTGTCGGCGTCGTCACGGCCGACCGCACCATCGCCCTCGACCCCTCGCGCATCGCCGCGCAAGTGGTGAGCGGTA
Source organism: Chloroflexota bacterium (assembly GCA_036734945.1). Lineage (GTDB taxonomy): Bacteria > Chloroflexota > UBA4733 > UBA4733 > UBA4733 > UBA4733. Next base: position 3,358 of record DAIMXP010000142.1, on the reverse strand, counting down.
TCGGCTTCCTCGGCGCCGGCACGATCATCCTGCGCCGCAATGCAGTGCGCGGCCTGACCACGGCGGCCAGCGTCTGGGCGGTGGCCGCCATCGGCCTGGCCAGCGGCGCCGGCATGTTCGCCGCCGCCGTCACCTGTACCGCGATCCTGTTGATCGTCCTGGTGGGCCTGAAGCCGGTAGAGCGGCGGATGTTCGAGCACAAGCGACCGCGCCAGGTGACGATCATTGTGCGCCGCCAGCCCGGCCAGATCAGTGCCATCGAAGCGCAGGTTCGCAGCGCGGCCATCGACCTGCGCCGGCTCTCGCTGGAGCCGGGCGAGCACAGCAGCGAAGGACGCGTTCTGCTGGAGTTTCGCGGCAGCAGCAATAGGGGTCTGAGTCTGCTAGCGGAACAACTGCAGGCGATCCCAGGGGTGCGCTCGGTCAGCGTCACGTCGGCAGCAACCGTGCCAGCGGACGACGTAGCCGACGGCCAGAGCGGGCCGGAGGAGGAGTGACCGGCGCGCTCTGACCGCTCGCCCCCGCTAGTAGGGCGCAGGCTCCGCCGTCAGGCTCTTCATGTAGATCTCCGGGTTGATCAGCTCTTCGAACTTCTTCTTGAAGACGCGCAGGTCATCGACGGTGATGATCTTGTCGCGCACGAGCTGCAGCATGCCGTTCATCTTCATGCCGGTCTGCTGGTAGAGGCGCGCGTAGCACTCGTAGAACTTCTCGATCGGCAGGCGCGTCGGCAAGACGGTGTGCAGGAAGTCGAAATGGCGCGGGTCCTTGCTGACCAGCTTGCTCTCCACGGCCTTGTACAGGTCAGTCCCCGGCAATGGCGTCAGGATGGTGAACTGCGGGCACTCGATGTTGTACTTGTTGACGAACTCGGCCAGGCGGTCGAAATCATCCACGCCCCAACTGGGATCGACGATCAAGGCGCCCCAGATCTTCACGCCGGCCTGATGCAGAATCTGAATCGCTTCCAGGTTCACGCCCGGTTTGCTGCCCTTGTTGAGCTTCTTCAGCGTGGCCTGGTCGATAGCCTCGATGCCCATGAGCACCATATCCAGGCCAGCCTCGGCGAGCGCGTGGAAGGACTCTGGATGCTCGACGATATCGGACGCCCGGCACTGTGCCCAGTAGCGCTTGTTGATGCCCTCGGCAATCAGCCCCCGCGCCAGGTCTTGCGCCACGTCCGGCTGGCGGAAGGCCAGATCGTCGATGAACGGCACGTACTTGCCGTCGACCTGGCGGATTTCCTCCATGGTGCGAGCGGCTGTTTCCGTCTTGTAGTCGCCGCGGTGGAACTTCCAGACCGAGCAGAAGTTGCAGCGGAAGGCGCAGCCGCGCGCCGATTCCATGGTCCAGGGGTTGTTGTGATAGAGGAAGAAATAGTTCTTGCGATACTGTGATACCAGATCGCGGCGGGGGCGGGGGCGCTCCGTCATTTCGGCGGTCGGCGCCTTGTTGACGCGGAAGCGGTGGTGGTCTTCTTCCCAGGTCAACACGTGTACGCCGTCCTCCTGGTAGTACAGGCGCGAGATCTGCTTGATCTTGTCGCGGTCGTGCTCGGCGATGGCCTGGATCAGGGCGCGGAAGGGCTGTTCGCCCTCCCCGCAGACGATATAGTCCACTTCAGGGCGGAAGAAGTCCTGGGGGGAGAGGCTGGCATGGTGGCCGCCGACGACCACGACGATGTCCCGGCTATAGGCTTTGACGCGGCGGACCACCGCCCGCACGATCGGCACGTCGGCCGTGTAGCCGCAGCCAATCCCCACGATGCCGGCTTGTGTCTCGGCCAGGCGTGCTTCCAGGTCGCGGTCAAACCGCATATCAATGATGCTGACATCAACGAGATCATCAACGGCGCCGGCAATGAACTCCAAGCCGAGCGGTTCCACCATCACCGTTTCGTTGAAGCCGACGAGGTATTCATTCTTCGGCTGCACCAGTAAGACCGGGCCAACGCTCAAGCGCGGCGCCCGCAAGATCGGCAGCGATATCGCCATAATCTATGTTCCCCTCCCCAGACAAGCCGCGTAGACTGCGCTATGTCTACCATGCTCTGCACATGATAGGACACCGCGGCCCAATTCGCACAGTATCTCTGCCATATTTGCCATAGTATAGCGCTCGTCAGCCAACACGGCGGTGACGGACATCAACCACCTCAAGGCGCGACGTTGCCCCAACTCCCTTCCTGCACGGCCAGGCGACGCTGCAGCGGCCGCCACCAGGCTTCGTTGGCCACGTACCAATCAATGGTGCGCCGCATCCCTTCGGCAAAGTCTACTGCCGGCTGCCAGCCCAGCTCGCGCCGAATCTTGCCGCTGTTGAGCAGGTAGCGACGGTCGTGGCCTGGGCGATCCGGCACGTAGGTCTTCAGCGACGCCGGCTTGCCCAGCAGTTCCAGCACACAATCCGTGATCTGCTCGACGCTCTGCTCGACGCCACTGCCGATGTTATACAGCTCGCCGATCCGCCCCTGCTTCAGAATCAGGTCGATGGCTGTGCAGTGGTCGCTGACGTAGAGCCACTCTCGCCGGTTGGCGCTGCTGCGGTACAGTGGCAGCGGCCGGTCGTCGATGGCGTTGGTCGTGAAGAGCGGGATCACCTTCTCGGGGAACTGGTAGGGACCAAAGTTGTTGGCGCAGGTGGAGATCGTGGCGGGCAAACCAAACGTCTCCTGGTAACTGCGCACCACCAGATCGCCACCGGCCTTGGCGGCGTTGTACGGCGTGCGCGGGCGGTAGGGATGCTCCTCGCTGAAGCTGTCGGGGCTATCCAGGGCCAGGTCGCCAAAGACCTCGCAGGTGCTGACGTGGTGGATGCGCGGCGTACCGGCCCGCCGGCACGCCTCCATCAGCCCCTGGGTACCGATGACGTTGGTGCGCAGGAAGGCGGCGGGGTCCAGCAGCGCCCGGCTGTTGTGGCTCTCGGCGGCGAAGTTCACGACCGCCTCGATGCGCTGTTCGTTCAGCACGTACTCCACCAGATCGACGTTGCCGATATCGCCGCGCACGAAGCGGTAGCGCTCGCCGTGCGCAGCGACCACATCCTCCAGGCTGGTCAGGTTGCCGGCGTAGGTCAGCGCATCCAGATTGACGATGGCGTCGTCCGGGTAGCGATCCAGCCAGTAGCGAATGAAGTTCGAGCCGATGAAGCCGGCCCCGCCGGTGACCAGCAGGCGCATGGATCCTCCCTCTCTGGGCCGCCAATGGCCCCGGGGCTCCGGGCAACGTCGGCGCAACTGCCGGATCACCAGGTAACGCTACAGTGTAGCGCGCCCGCGCTCAGGAGGACGGCGCCGTTGAGATTCGAAGTGCGCCACAAGTTTTCGCGCCGGTGGGTTGGTTGAGGGTGTAGGATACCT
>DAIMXP010000141.1:0-11514 GCA_036734945.1 Chloroflexota bacterium | reverse complement strand
GAACCCTACCGCTACCTTGCCCATTTGTCAAAGTTATTTCGTGACGGGTCCTTACCGTATTAGACAGCGGCCGACCGAGAGTGGCGTTGCGAGACCTTCATGAAGCGATAGCCGAGGCCACGCACGGTTTCGATGCACTGGCTGTCCGCTGCCAAATCCAGCTTGCGGCGGAGCCGTCCGATGTACACCTGGATCTCGTTGCTGTCGCCGTTGTGCCCCTCTGGCCAGGCCGAACGGAAGAGTTGGTCGCGGGTGATAATCTGGCCTGCGTTTACCATTAGGCACCGCAGAACGCGTTGCTCCGTTGGCGTCAGTTGCACCACCGGTCCAGAGGGCAACCGAACAGAAAGTTCCGCCAATTCTAAGGTATAGCCATTTACAGATAGAGCATCCTCCGCCGGCGGTGCCACTGAGCGGGCCTGCCGTTGTAGGATCGCGCGGATGCGCGCCGTAAGTTCGCGCGGTGCAAACGGCTTTACCAGGTAGTCGTCGCCACCCGCATCAAAGCCGGCGATGATATCATCGAGCTGCAAGTGGGCACTGAGGAATAGCACGGGCATGACGAATCGTTTTTCGCGTAAGGTGCGGCACAACTGGTATCCATCCATTTCCGGCATGCTGACATCGAGCACAACTAGGTCAACGTGCTCCCGGTCAAGCATGTCCAGAGCTTGCTTCCCGTCGCCGGCCGCCGCGACGGAATAGCCTTCACCGAGCAAAATAAAGCGGACCATGCGTCGGAGCATAGCGTCATCGTCCACAACGAGGATTTTCTCCGCCTGCGAGAACTGGTCTACATCCGCCACCATCTCTGTACCGTTCTCACTGCTACTGCTTCATCCGATGTGAACCCGCTGTGTCGGCCTAGCCAGGTTAGTACTACAGCCTCAGGTTAGGGAGGGAGCGGGGAGGGAAGGGCGCGGCGCTGGCGACGGCGGTAGTGGCAATCGCGAGCGCGTGCTTGGTGGCGCCGCCGCCAGCGCGACCAGTTGAGGCGGCGCTGGCGAGGACGCGGGGGCCAAGGCAAGGCCAGCGCCAAGAGGCGCCGGGCCTCCGGCACGCTCACCGGGACCAGTGCCGAGCCGTTGGCGCGCTGGGTGGGCGTGTCGGCGCTGATTTCCCCCCCCGCTGGCGATGCTGTGCGGGAAGTCGTGGGTCTGCGTCCGCAGGCGCAGCCAGGCCAAGAAGGCATGGGCGAGCAGCGACAAGGGCCCAGAGGGCGCCCCCTGGCGATGCCAACTGTGCCAATGCCGCACCTCGTACTGATCCAACCCGGCTTCCCCTTTCGCTTCCTCCAGGCACTGCTCGATGGTCCAGCGCGACCCGGCCACGCGCACCAATTCTTCCAGCGGCGTGTGCTCGGGGGCGAAGACGCGGTAGTAGGCCAGTTCGCCGTCGTCCAGGCTGCGGCGCACCAGCAACCACTTCCGCCAACCCGCAGGGGGCGTCTCCGCCAAGGGCAGCCACGCCCAATCGTACCAGCGTTCGCCCTTGCTGCCCGCTCCGGCGCTGTGCCGCTCCCAGGCTTCCGGCTTGAGCTTGGCGGTAGCACTGGCGGCCGTCTCCAACAGCCCGATCAGCCGGGGCTTCGGCGCTCGGGGCGGCACGGTGAGCGGCTCGTTGCTGCGCACGGCGAGGACGTAGGCACAGGGGCGCTGCTCCAGGGAGGCGCGCAAAGCAGGCGCACTGCCGTAGCCCTCATCCCCGGTGACCCAGGCAGCGGGGATGCCCAGCGCAAAGGCGTGCGCCAGCATGGCCTGAGCCAACTGGGACTTGGTAGCAAACGTGACCGCCTCCGGGACTTTGGCCTCCCGGCAGCGCGCCGCATCCTTGGTCCACTCCTCCGGCAGGAATAATCGTCGATCCAGGAAGGCATGCCCCAGCGACGAGGCGTAGGTCAGGTAGACGCCAACCTGGCTGTTTTCTACTTTGCCCACAGCGCCGCAATACTGCCTCGCTACGCCGACCGACTTCTCCCCCTTCTTCACCACCCCGGACTCGTCCACCACCAGGATGCCGTCGGCTTGGCCGAACGCCTCACGGACGAAGCGCTGCAACTCATCCCGCACGGCGTCCGCGTCCCAGACCGCCGCATAGAGCAGGCGCTGGGCGCCATTGGGGTCCGCTTCCCCCATTGCTTCCGCCAACTGCCAGCCGTTCTTCCGCCTGGTGCCCTCTGGGCGCCGGTCCAGGAGCGCTTGCAGGTAGGCGCGACTGCGCTCCCGCACCTCCGCTCGGTAGAAATACGGCGCGAACCGGGCGTGGAATTCCAGGAACGCCTCCTGCCACCCCGCTATTTCCTCTTCCATGCCTGCACCTCCGGTCACGTTCCCCACGCGGAACTCTCGCACCTCAACCGCACGCTGTCAACTGAGGCTGTAGTACTATTCCGGCAGCATCGCCACGTCTCCGTGTCTCACCCTCTATTGACAGATAGGGGGCGGCGACAAAATTCCATAGAAGTAGCCTTGCTCGGCAGTGCTGCCTATGGGAAGTACAGCGTCGCAACGCACTCTTCATCTTCGCAGGTCGTGAAAGGACAAAGCTATAGGACTATAGTACCAGCCAGGCGGATAGGAAAGAAAGGGACGATGTACCCACAGTGTGACGCTTACTGCGTCCCAAGTGAAAAGTCTTGCAACATTGGCCGGGGGGTGCCAACCACGAGGCGGTAACCCAAGCCACGCACCGTTTGGATTGCCGCCACACTGTCGTTGCCCTCAATTTTGCGGCGGATGCGGCGAATGTAGACATCCACCTGGTTGCTGGCGCTCTCGTAATTGTAGCCCCAACCCGCCTGGAGAATGAGGTCGCGGGTCACCACGCGGCCGGCATTGACCATCAGATATTGCAAGACGCGCAACTCGGTCGGCGTGAGCGAGACAACGCGTCCGCCCGGCAACCGTGCGGACAGATCCGTGACATCCAGCGTGAGTTCACCAGAGTGGACGACGTTGCCAGCAGGATTCGCTGTACCCCAGAACTGACGGCTCAGCAAGGCGCGAACCCTTGCCAGCAACTCCCGCGGTTCAAAAGGCTTCGCCATGTAATCGTCGCCGCCGGCCTCAAATCCAGCCACCTTGTCGGACAGCTCCTTGTGGCCGCTCAGGAAAAGGACAGGCTGCATGGCACCCCGTGCGCGCAATTGGCGACAGAAATCGGGCCCGCTCGTTCCGGTCATGGCGACATCCAAGACGATGAGATGCACCTCCTCGCGTTCGAGCAGGTGCATGGCCGCTGCCGCGCCATCAACGGCTGACACGTCATAGCCAGACTCCGCAAGGATAAGTCGTACTACCTTGCGCAGGAGCAAATCATCATCAACGAAGAGTACCCGCCCGAGTGATCTAGCGTGTTCCATGTTCTCCCAGGTTTACATCCGGCCTGACCAGAAGTACGCGATCCTGCAAAAGTCGACTTTCACGCAGCGCCATCAGCATAGCGCCACGTTCCCTCATGCAGCAGTATTCCCTACCGCGCTGATCGAAGTTCCATCGGCCAGACGGCGCGTTCATCTGTCGTTCAGGTCTGATCAGATGCTCTGCAGTAACCGCGACGATCTCGCAGACCTAAATTGTAACACTAGAACAACGCTGCTTGCGCACCGTGCCCTCAGGGAGTCCAAGGCCGTCACACGCTCGCGCGATCAGCATACCTTTATGTCAATCTCCACCAGCCTTAACCTGGCCTAGTCCTCGTGGCGAATGACACATTACCCCGCCTCAACATCCTGAGGAACATTACTGGAACATTACGCTTCTGGACGGCGTATAGTATTTTTTAGCTATCCGCGAATATGCCATCGGACAGACAGAGTTACCCGACTCGTGAGTAGCAGTAGCAAGAAGAAACTGGTCGAGTATCTTTCACTTTCCGGAATCTCTTATGAAATATCACAAAGGAGACTACAATAGCGTCTCAGTGGTCCTCATAGCCGATAACCGGATGTGATATAAGAAGGAAAAAGCGCATTCGTAGTTCTCTTCCCGAACGGCCATCACCTATACTGTAGCCCGTAACGGTAACAAGGTGAGGGCGCATGACAATTATGAACGGAACGGAGTCGGCGGAGTTGGTGGTCCTGCGGGCAGCGTTGGTGCGCGCACGGCAGGAAATGCTTGCTGACAATGCGACCATTGCTGTGCCCGATCTGGAACCGGGCTACATTCGAACAGTTGCTTCCGCATCTGAAGACCAAAAGGAGTTGTGGCAATCGCGTTTCGCATTACGGGATGGCGCCGCTGGTGAAGCGGCGGCGACGCGGCAAAGTGTCATCGTCAACAATGTCAGCCGCTTTCCCCAGTTTCGACGCCTCGGGGGAAGGACGATCAAGTCGATTCTGGCAGCGCCGATTGAAGATCGTGGACGGATACGCGGCGTCATCACTGTGACGTCCGCCAAGGAGGACGCCTTCTCGGCGCGGTCCCTCGACACGCTTGCCAACATAATGCCGCTTCTGGACGCCGCGCTCGCTTTATCGGAACGCGCCGCCTGGGGCACCTATCTCGCAGGTCTCGCCCACGACATCAGCACGCCCGTCAGCTCTATCCGCGGATTCCTACAACTACTGTCCGGGCAGACGGCGACCATGCCCCCCGCTCAGCTTACCGAGTATGTGCAGCTTGCCTCTATCGCCGTGGATCAGCTGGTCCACCTGGGCGGCGATATGCACGACATGCTGTCTTTGTCTCGTCAGACGCTTCGGCTCGAGTTCAGCACCTTTGATGCGGTCACCCTGCTGCGATCAACCCTCGCGATTCTCCAGCCCCTGGCGACAGACGTCGGCGTGCAGTTGCGCTACGAACTGGGAGAGGATGTCCCGTTCGTGCGCGCTGATCGCCACCGCATCGAGCGGATCTTGAGTAATCTTGTTCAGAATGCTATCAAGTTCACACCCGCAGGTCGGAGCCTCGTAGTCAGCCTGGAGCGCGCCGGCGCCCTGACGGTGCGTCTCATGGTGGACGACGAAGGGCCGGGCATCGCGGACACTGACCTGCCGCACTTGTTCGATCTCAATTACCAGAGCGCAGCCACCGACCGACGCGCCGGGCGTAGCCACGGGCACGGTCTAGGTCTTGCCATTGCCCGGGCGCTGGCGCACGCGCACGGCGGGGAGTTGAGTGCCGGCAATCGCCCGGGCGGTGGCGCCCGCTTTGTATTGTGCTTGCCGGTGAGCCCGCCGGTGGACGGCCACGATGGCGCCCGCTTCCCGCTCCACGCCGTACCGATAGCGGACGGGCGGGCGGCATTCTCCGACAAGATTGAGGCGTTTGAGCGGACTACAGCGACAGCGTAAAATTACTGCTCTGCAACCTCCTTCAGCAGGGCCAAAAGGCGGCGGGCGCTCTTACGGGCGTCGAACCGTTCTTGCGCCAGTTGGTAGCTCACCTCTGCCATCCGGGCGCGGAGTGCCGGCTCCGCTTGCAAGCGCAAAATAGCGTCACCAAGGGCGTTGCCATCGTCCGGGGCAATCACCATGCCGTTCTCGCCGTTATGGACCGCCTCGGCGAGGGCGCCGACGCCCGTTGTCACAATGGGTAAGCGCGCAGCCGTCGCTTCCATCAGGACCACGGCCAGGCAATCGGCGCGGGACGGCAGCACAAACACGTCGGCGTCAGCGAACAGCTTTCGCAAGGGGACGCTGTTCGGAGCGATGCCTCGGTGGACGCGCACGCCCGGGGGGAGCGGCGGCAAAGGCACGCTCGTGACCAGATCGAGCTCGCAGCAATCCGCCAGGCGGTGCCGGAAGACGTCGAGGAGGAGGTCGCCGCCCTTACGCCGGAAGTCACCGCCGACAAAGAGCAGGCGCAACTTGCCACCGGCCACCTGCTGCCCGGAGTACTGCTGCCAGAGATCCAGGTTGGTACCGGGGGGAATCGCCGTCACCTTGCCGGCGGGGATGCCGTAGTCCCGAATCAGCGAGTCGCGCGCCCAGTCGGACCAGGTGACGAGGTGGTGGGCGGCCCGAAAGGCACGCCGGTTCAAGATGTCCTTCACCCGCTCAACGATTTCCGGGCTGCGCTGGTGGCCGTAGGCAAGGCCAAACGTGTCGTAGTTGCGTGGTGTGGCATCCAGGGAGACGATGCCGTTGCTCCAGCGGAGGACGTGGGCGGACATCAGGGCGGTGACCTGCGTATGCAGAAACACAGCGCGAAAGGCGGCGGGCGCCCCGGCTCGCTGCAGCGCCTGGCGGGCCAGATAGCTTGCCTGGAGCGACCAGTTGTCACCAATGACGGGCAGGCGCTGCAGCGAGCCGGGGCGCCCGTGTTCAATAGGTAGCCAGGTTGGCTGCACGTCAGGATCTTGCGATACCGCTTCCTGCAGATTCTTTGCGTACGTCACGTGCCCGAGACTCTGCTCCAAGACGAAGGCGATGGGTATCGCGCTCACGCTCTGCCTATTCACTTGACGCCATTCCGGCCACAAGTCCGGTCTTGCCCATCCTACCAGGCAGCCTAAGCGGGGAGCGCATCGCACCGACGCTCCTGGCGCATCGCAACATCGCGTTCAAACAACGCCGCAAATGTTCAGAGAGTTGTCAGATTGGTCCAGTATCGTAACCCCAGTTGGATTGGCCGCAACTGGGCGCGCCTGTCCTGCAGCAGGAGCAAAGGTCGTTTCGGTAGCGCAACTGCCACTCTAGTTTCCGCTAACTCAGGCGACCTCGCGGGCTGATTCTGGGTGGTGGCCGGAGGCGCCCTTGGGGAGATGGGCGGTGACGGAGGCTTTTTGGCGAATTCGGTCCGGCCAGGGGAACTCTTGGGGAAATAGGGAGCGTGCAAGCAAGCGTCGGAGGCGGCCTGGGGTCGGCCGGGGATGGCGATCCCAGAACCCGACCGGCGCCGCAGCGCCAGTGGCAGCCGCATAGCTCAACACGCTCCCTGCAAGCAAGGAGAGTTCGGGCAGCCGCTGACAGGTCTCCGGTTCGTGGACGAACTGGCGGGCTGCCCCGATCATCTGCTTGGCCGCGCCGACGCGAAGCGGCCGTGCAGTTGTTCCACCGGCCAGCGATCTCGGTAGAGGTCTCGCGTAGCGCGTGGAGAGAGCGCGCCGGCAGCCGCAGGCTGACCGTGTGTGGCAAGCAAGAGCGGATCGTGATACTTCGGGTCGAAGATGGCAATGACCGAGAAGCTGGGGGCGTTGGCCAGGGCGTCCGGCAGCACCAGGTCGGTCCACTGCTCGGCGCGGATCTGCCGGTCCTCCTCCCAGGACGTGATCTGGTCCGCCGGGGTGGCGGGGAACTCCCGCGAGCCTCGGCGCCGAGCGAGCGGCCGGACCAGGGACGGCCGCCCTGCGGGCGTCGGCGCGCGCAGCAGCGCCCGACGGTGCGCCCCAGGGCTCGGATCGCTCTGGTCGGCCCGGACCAGCCGCACCAGAACGCCCAAGCGCTGGCTACCTACCCGTCCGATCCGGCCGATGATCCCAATCGGGATCGCCGGCAGCGCCTTCCACGGCCGCCCTGCGGGCGTCGGCGCGGCGCTGTAGTGGCGCGTCGGGCGGTCGTGCAGCCGGGGACGCCAGAACGCGGTGACATCCACGGTGACCGGTTGGTAGCCTTCATAACAGGAGGGCTGCCACCGCCCCTCGCGGGCCACCTGCGCCGCCCACGACGTGAGCAACCGCTCGCTGGTCCATGCCCCGTGTCCCACCGCAGCCCAGGCCCGCCGCACCGCACGGCTGCCCTGCGGGCGTCGGCGCGGGCAGGCCCGTCTCCGCCAAGCCCGGAATGAGCGCCCCCCCGCGTCGCCAGCAAGCGCCCACCGGGTGCCCCCTGGGCGCGCATCCACAGCACCTCGACCAACCCCAGGTTCGTCCCAATCGGCACGGTCTTGACCACGGCACACAGCAACGTCACCACTCGGTACACTGCTTCCGGCATCCGGCGGCTCCTCCCTACGAGTCACAGCTTCGCAAACTGGACTCTACCGGATCACTCCGCCGGAACGCCGCCTCCTCCTCGGTTAGCGGAAACTAGAGTGGTCCAACTCCCTACCGTTATCGTACCGTTGGCCTGGCGCGCCGCCACGGGCACGGGGCGGACACGTTCCTGCGCGCGCGGCCCTACGTCGCTACCACTGCACTGTCAGCAGCACAATGGACCGAGGGCGGAGAGGACATTCAAGCCGAGCGTCGCCTGGAGATCGGCGTTGTTCGGGCCTGGTACGCGACGCAGGAGCGCACACTCCTGCTCTGGGAGTGCGCACTGTACCCCTGGTGTCGAGCGGCAGAGTGCCGGACGGACGGCTTGCTAGCCACCCTCTGGCTGGGTTGCGAGCGGGAACTGACCAGGTGTACGCCCGGGGTGGAACGTATCCTCACCCCGGAGCGGCAGATGTCGTACTCAGTGGATTCCTGGCAGGCATTCCTGCGGGAACAGGGCTACCAGCCGCTCCGCGGCGGCGCTTTCGCCAAGGCGCACCCCAACGAAAGGCACGCTTCATAGCGCCGAGCCGCGCCGAGCCGAGTAGTGCTGTATGACGGTTACACGTCGGAGCGACCCTCGCTGGTAGGTGGAGCGACCTCCGGCGCGTCCATGGCTCGTGCTGGCTTCGGATACCGAGGCAGCGTGACGGTAAACGTGCTGCCGTGGCCTGGAGCGCTTTCCAAGGTAATCTGGCCGCCATGGGCCTGGGCGATAGTGTCGGCAATGTACAGACCCAGGCCGGTCCCCTGAATGGAGCGATCGCGCGCCAGGCGAGAGAACGGGCGGAACAGGTCCCGCTGCTGCTCCGGGAGCATGCCCGGACCTTCGTCGATCACGGAGAGGTGTACCACCTCGTCTTCGACATCGATGACGACGCGTACTTCGCTTCCCGGCGGCGAGTACTTGATTGCATTGCTGAGGAGGTTAGTGGCGAGCGGACCAAGGCGCTGGGCATCCCAGACGCCGTCCAGCCGCTCTGGAGCAGTGATCGGCATATGCCGATCGGGGGCGCTTGCGCGCTGCTGCGCCACGACCTGCTCCAGTACCGCCACCAGATCCGCCTCTCGCGGCGCCACGGTGAAGCGGCCGGCGCCAATCGCCGCCGCCCCGTGCAGGTCGCTCACCAGTCGGCGCATCTGGCGTGCGCTCTGTTCAATCACCAACGCCTGCCCTTGCGCAGGATCGGCTGCAGGTAGCTTACGCCGCAAAACCTGCGCGTGACCGAGGATAGCGGTGAGCGGGCTGGCGAGGTCGTGTGTCACCATGCCCAGGAAGACTTGCAACGCCTCTTGGGCCAGTTCCGCTTCATCAGCACGGCGGGCAGTCTGTCGACGTTGCACCGAGAGCAGTATGGCAAGGTAGGCAATGCCCAGGATACCGAGGAAGGGGCGATCACCATCGGCCAGCCAGCGAAGTAGCCAACAACGTAGGTGCTGATAGTGCCGCCCAGAATGCCCAGGAGACCGCCAATAGCCGAGAGCGTGACGGCCTCCACCAGAAACTGCGAGAGCACGTAGTGCGCTTTGGCGCCGATGGCGATACGGATGCCGATCTCGCGCGTTCGCTCGGTCACCGACACCAGCATGATGTTTATGATGCCGATGCCGCCCACCAGCAGCGACACCGCAGCCACCGCCGTGAGGAGCAGGGTCAGCGTCTGGGTCGATTGCTCCCGCGCCGTGACGAATTGCTGGTTGTTGCGAATGGTGAAGTCGTTTGCCTGGTTCGCACGCAGCCGGTGGGATTGGCGCAAGACCTGCGTGGCGTCGGCGATCACCGGGTTGATGTTCGCCGTAGCATTGACCTGGATCTGAATCTGGTTCACGGTTGTGCCGCCAAAGAGGCGGCCCTGGGCTGCGCTGTAGGGGATGAGGATAATGTCATCCTGGTCCTGGAAACCGTTGTTCCCTTTGGGGGTCAGCACGCCGACGACCTGGAACATGACGGTGCGGATACGGACTTGCTGCCCGACTGGGTTTACCCCATTTGGAAAGAGATTCTGCACGACCGTTTGCCCCAGTACCGCCACCGGCGCCGCGCTGGCTTCATCGGCCTGGGTGAAGAAGGCGCCGGTGCTCACCGGATAGTTACCAATGGTCTGGTAATCGGGGTAGTGGCCTTGCACTCGGGTATTCCAGTTATTGGCGCCAGCCGCCACTTGCGCCTGGCCACCGAGAATCGGCGTGATCGCCGCGATGTCGGGGACGTATTGCTGAAGCACCGCTACATCGGCTGTGGTCAACGTAGGTCGCCCGCCAATGCCCGTGGCAACACCCCCAATGTTTGCGCTGCCAGGCTGGATCGACACCAGGTTGGTACCCAGGCGTGAGAGTTGGGTCTGGACCTGAGCAGAGGCGCCCTAACCAATGGCGATGACGACAATGACGGCGCCGACGCCGATAATGATGCCGAGAATCGTCAAGAGTGCGCGTAATTTGTTACCGACCAGCGCTTCCAGGGCAGAGAGGACACTCTGGCCGATCGTCGTCAGGGGCGAAGCGCGGCCTGGCATCGACAAGGGAGGAAGCGGCCGCCGGGGCGGGGACGGTTCAGCCACCGTTGGCGCCGACGCCGGCACGGTTAGGCCGCTTCCTCTGGAACGCTCCACGCGACTTACCCTCCGAATCCCCGCCCGCCGAGCGGCGGACCACCACCGAACTGTCGAATGCCGCTAGCTGGAAACGACGTACTACTGCCGACCCCAATCACCACGGTCTGCCCGGCGGTGAGTCCAGAAAGTACTTGCGTGTTGCGGCCGTCACTCAGCCCAACCTGGATCGCCTTGCGTACCGGCTTGCCGTTTGTCATCACCAGTACCGACACCAACGCCCCGCCGCTCTGCCTGGTTGCGGGTGGCCGTACGGCGGCTGGGCTGCCTTGCCTGGTTCGTGCGCTCGTGACGGAGCGCTGGCGAGTGGTAGGCGCGCTGGTGGCGCTGGACCTGCCGTCCTGGCTCGTCGCCACGCTGGTGGTCGTTTGTTGCAGCTCCTGCGATCTCGCGTAGGAAACAGCGGCAGCCGGGACGGTGAGCACATGGTCGGCGCTGGCCGTAATGATATTGACATCGGCGGTCATGCCGGGCAACAGGTTGGTCTGGGTTGGATTGATCGAGCTGGTCACATTGTAGTTCACGATATTGTTCGTGATGACGCCGACCGGCTCGATCACCGTCACCTTGCCGGCAAAGTTCTGCCCGGGGAAGGCATCAACGATGAACTGCACGGGATCGCCCAGAGCGATTTTCGCCATATCCGCTTCGTTCACCTGAGCCACCACCAGCAAGGCGTTGAGGTTGGTGAGCAGCACAAAGCCTGTTGCGCTCGTGCCACTGCTGTTGCTGGCCCCGGTCGTCGCCCCGCCACTCGCGGTAGTGCCGCCAGACACGTACTGTCCAGCGTCGCCATTCACTTCAGCGACAGTTGCGGCGATGGCCGCCGTGAGTGTCGCGGCGTTCATCACGCCGGTGCGGTCGCCAGGCCTCCGGCTGATTGGCCGGCCGGGTACCCACGCAGTGGGTGTTGCCATGCCACCGGGAATGGCGCAGCCTCGGTAGCGGGCGCCCTATGGGCGACTCAACGTCAAGACGACGA
>DAIMXP010000140.1:0-11676 GCA_036734945.1 Chloroflexota bacterium | reverse complement strand
TGGGGCACAGATCGCCCAAAAGGAGAAAGCCCGCGCCCGGCGACTGAAGTCGCGGCTACCATGGCGAAGTCCGCCTACGCGGACTAATCCAGCCGCCGAAGGGCGGCTTCGCAAGTGTAGCCCGCGACTTCAGTCGCCGGGCGCGGGCTGGCGAAGCCGCCCTTCGGCAATAGCGCGGAGAGCATCTGGACGCAGGATGGTGAGCCGTTCGCGGCCGGCATCCACGAGCCCCTGGTTGTGCCAGGCGCGTACCGTCCGGCTGGCCGTTGCCACCGTCGTGCCAGAAAGTTCGGCAAGATCCTGGCGGGTGAGCGTCAGGGTTGGCGGCCCCCCACGCTCCTGCTTCTGCGCCAGACGGAGCACCGCGTGCGCCAAACGGCATTCGGCACTTTCCGCCTGCAGGTCGCGGATGCGTGCCTCTGCCTCACGCAGCCGTAACCCCAGCTCATGTATGACGGCTACGGCGAACTCGACGTGGCTACTCAGGAGATGCTGGAACTCGGCAGCCGGCAACTGCAGCACCAGCGCTTCCTCTTGCGCCAGCGCGCTGGCGGGATAGACGCTTTCGCCCCAGCCACCGGCGCCGCCGAAGATGTCGCCCGGCCCAATCTGGCGCAGAATGACCTCACGACCGTCCTCCGTTTCCCGAACGACCTTGATGCGCCCCGTCGCCAGGAGGCTGAGATCGGTGGCCGGCAGCCCTTTGAGAAACACAACTTCTCCCCGCTGCACGTGGCGAGGACGGAAATGACGGGCGATCTGGGCGAGTGTTGTTGGTGGTAATGGAGCAAAGAGCCGGACGGTGGCCAGAAATGCAGCGCGTTCGGCTTCGCCCCAGGAGTGACGACTGTCGAGCTTCATGTATCGTTACCGGTGCATGGCCTGCCACTACCGCCAGCGGACCTTGGCCCGTGAACAGAGGATCGAATCAAGACGCCGCTATTTACCATGCATTGTCTCTGGCACCCCGTCGCTTTCACCCGGGCCGCGCATGCTTCTATTCGGAGCAGCCGCTACTAAGTCTGGATTTCGCAGTGTGATCGTCCAGAGGAACGCTACCCGCTTCCGGCAGCGAAGGCGGCCTCTTGAACGTCTATGCAGCGGCTACGCGGACGCCATCCGGGCGGTGACCACGCTCCCACCGACCCGGTTGGGCCGGCAAGAGCACGGCAGATCGGTCGAAAAGCACACAATATTCGAATGAATGTTCAACGTGCGAAATCCAGACTAAGGCTGCACGTAGGAGGTTGCACATGACCACCATGCTGACCCGGCCTTCCATGCCACCACGGGCTCCATCGGCAACTTCCGAATAGTACGCGACGACCGCCGATGCCCGCACGCAGATCGCCACCTGCTGGCAGTCCGCGGCCGAATTGGCACAATTTGAACCGGGCCTGGTTGTCGATGAGCCTCGCTTGCAATCGCTTGAATCGTTGACAACAGCACCACCTCAATGCCGTCGGCCACCTGCTGGACGGCGTGCACACGCGAGCGGCATGACGCTACCAGGTTACGCCTGAGTGTCGCTGGCCGATAGCCGGGCCTGCTTCGTCCGGTGGTCTGACGACTATCGGCCCAGCCACTCTGCGTTCCTCTTCGTTATGTGATCCGGGATGCCCCCGCCTCTGGGCTCATGCCGACGCCGAGCGGACTATCCGTGAACAGCAAGGGTTCCATCATCTGCCCCGAACGAGCAGAACCGGTGTCGACGCCTGCCGGACCACCGCTTCGGCGACGCTGCCCAGCAGCAGGTGGGCAAGGCCATGACGACCGTGCGTACACATGACGATCAGGTCGGCCGGCCAGGCCCTGGCCGCCGCAACAAGCACGTCGCCGACGGGATGGCGATCATGGGGAAGCAGGGTCGCCTCCATCTGCACCCCGACCTGCTGCGCCACCGCAACCGCGCGGTCAAGTGCCTCTTGTCCGGCCTCGCGGACGGATTCTTCCAGCGCCGCCAGGTCGACGCCATTGGAAAACGCGAAGTACATGGCCGGAATATCCTCCAGCACGTGGACGCCGCGCAACTGGGCGTGCTGGATTTGCGGCAACCGGACCGCCTCGCGCACGGCCAGATCGCCGGTGCTACTGCCGTCAATCGCCACCAGGATATGTTGGTACACGTCGCCACCCTCCTCTATGTAGAGACGTCAGCCGATCAGGTAGCTAAGCCGGCACGACCGTGATGTAGCCGGACATGAAGCCGGGGTTGGCCATGGCCCAGCCTTCTGCGTCACCATCGCAGGGCAGGTCGCAACTCCAGAAGAACTTGCCGCTCTTCGTCGGCGTGAAGGTGAAGGTCGTTACCGCCGGCACGCCGTCCTTGGCGCTGGGCGCGATCGTCGGGTTGAGATTCAGGGCCGGCGCGGTCATGGAGTGCGGCGCATTATCGTAGCTATAGACGGTCACCTGAACCGGTCGGTTCTGGGTCACCGTGAAGTCGGCCGGGGTGAAGGCATCGTGCATCTTGCCGTCCGGTCCCAGCTTCACGCTCCCCAACACCGTTGTGTTCACCTTCTGCGCATCCGCAGGCGCGGCGGCGGCGCCCGTCGTGGCGGCCGTGCTGCAAGCGGCCAGCGTCAGCGCGGAAGCGCCCAGCAGTCCACCCAGGATGCTGCGCCGACCGATCCGGCTGCCCATCGTGCCTGCTGCCTGGTTCAGTGTTGCTGCCATCGTCTTGCTCTCCTTATTCCTTATGTGCTGGCGCGGTCTCGCGTCGGCGCCACATAGACAGCATCCCAGACCGGTAGCAGTAGCGCATCCGGGCAAGGCACCATTTCGGCGTGGTGGAAATACTGTAATTGTGGGATGCAGTGGGGTCATCACGTACGGGGATTGGGGTCGGCGGTGCGCTGTGCTAGCCTTCGACCTGAATCAGCCCGCGCCGCAGCGCATAGCGGATCAGTTCGGTGCGGCTGTGCAGGCCCAGCTTTGCCATCAGGTTGGCGCGGTGGCGCTCCACCGTCGCCGGGCTGAGGACCAGCACCTCCGCACTCTCCCGCCCCGTCTTGCCCTCGACCAGCAGTTGCAGCACCTCGCGTTCCCGCTCGGTCAGCGTGGCCAGTTGGTCGGCCGCCTCACCCTGCTGGGTCTGGCGCAAGTAGTCACCGACCAGTTGCTTGGCCACCGTCGGATAGAGGTAGACTCCGCCTGCCGCCACCGCCCGGATGGCGGCCAGGAGGTCGGCCTTCTGCGCTCCCTTCACGACGTAGCCGGAGGCCCCAGCCTGGAGGACGCGAAAGAAGTAGCCCTGATCGTCGTGCATCGTCAGCACCAGGACGTGGGTTTCCGGTAACTCTTGCTTGATCGTCTCCGTCGCCTCCAGACCGCCGCCGTCCGGCATCGTGAGGTCCATCACGACCACGTCGGGGTGCAGGCGCTGGGCTTGCTGGACGGCTGCCACTCCCGAGGCGGCTTCACCGACCACCTGGAGGTCGAGTTGCGTCTCCAGGATTAGCCGGACGCCTTCCCGGAAAAGGGCGTGGTCGTCGGCGAGGAGGATGCGAATCGGTGGCGTCATGGGGATATCCCCGCCAAGGCGGATTGGGGAACTGTGACCTGGATGGCAGTCCCCTCGCCCGGCGTCGAGCGGATCTGCAGCCGGCCGCCCAGGAGCTCGGCCCGTTCGCGCATGCCCAGCAACCCGACGTGGGCGCCATGCACGGCATCCGTGCGGACCTGCTCCGTGTCAAACCCCGCGCCATCATCGGTGATCGTGGCCACTACCTGTCCCTCCTCCTGGCTGAGCCGCACGCTGACCTGCCGGGCCTGGGCATGCTTGGCGACGTTGGTGAGCGCCTCCTGCACGATCCGAAAGAGCGCGATCTCCACGGTCGGAGGCAGCCGCTGCGGTAGCCTTGCCGCCACGTCGACGACAACACCCCGCTCTTCCAACCGTTGGGAGGCGAAGGCGCGCAGGGCTGGGACCAGTCCAAGGTCATCGAGCAGTGCGGGACGCAGGCCGGCGATGAGCACGCGCAACTCGCCAAGGGTTGCCGAGGCGAGTTCCCGGCTGCGCGTCAGGCGCCCCCGCGCCGACGCCAGGTCAGCGGGCAGTTGCTCGTCCAGCAGTTCCAGGGAGAGCAGGACGGCCGCCAGCGATTGCCCGGTGCTGTCGTGCAGGTCGCGGGCGATGCGCTCCCGTTCGCCTTCCTGGGCACTCAAGACCCGATTGAGCAGAATGGCGCGCTCAGCCGTCTGCTGCTCCAGAGCGACATTGAGCCGGGTCGCTTCGCGGTTGAGCGCCGCCAGGCGCTTGTTTTGTTCCGCCACCTCTGCCGTGCGCTCCGCCACCCGCTGCTCCAACTCCTGGCGGCCACGCTCGATCTCCGCCAGTGAGGTCTGCAGCCGGCGCCGCATTGTTTCAAACGTCGCGGCCAGCAGCCCGAGCTCATCCCGGCGCGGTAAGGCCACCGGCACGTTGAGGTTGCCGGAGGCGAAGCGCTCGGCAGCCTGGGTCAAGATGCGCAACGGCTGTACCACCCGGTGGACATCCGCCCACGCCACAGATGCAGCAAGGAGTAGCGCCCCGAGACCGAATAGAGCGAGTCGCGCGGCCAGTCGGTGGGGCGCGGCGAGCAGTTGCCCGACAGCGTCCGGCGGGAGCACACCTGTCGGGGGCAGGCGGCCGCCCACTGCCGCCTCGATCGCCTGCTGCACCGTCCAGACGGCCAGCGCATCGAGCGCCGCCAGGATGAAGACCAGCGCCAGCACGACGCTGATGACGATACGCTGCGTGAGCCGAAGACGCCAGGGGAAGATGGGGCCTGCCTCTCCTCCGGCGCGATGGCGCACGCTGGAACCACAATGCTACCTGGCCTATGCCGGGCCGGCACCGATGTGCGGATCGGCATCGGGTAGACGGAACAAAGTCGATCAGCGTCAGCGTTATTGCTCGATCCGAGCCCATGCGGCCTCACACGTGCTGTTCCCCGTGCATCGAATGGAAAGGTACATGGCGACCATAGAAATCATCCCCGAAACACTCGTTGTCGAAGTGCGTGGCATGGACCAGATGCTTGCCTTTCGGGGACAACTGGAGGTGCCGCTCCACCAGGGCGGGGGCGTGGCCTTCAACCCCGAGGAGACGCAGCGCGAGTTGCTGTCCTTCCAAGGCGGATTTGGTCGAACGGCGGCGTCTGGCCAGATGCTCGTCCGGGCATTCACCGAGCACGGCGATCGCATCGTCTGGGATGTCTACCAGCCTTCTCGCACGGTCATTATCCACCTGATCGACGATGCCTTCGCCACGATCATGGTAAAAGTGGCAGATGCCGAGGCGACGGCGAGGTAACTGCAGGCAATTCTGGACGGTCAGCGCAGCAGTGAATTGACGGCGATGGGGTCGCGATCATCGGGCCGCATGGAGATACCTAGACGCTCAGCCAATATTGCCAATGCTTGCGCCGTTGGTTGCCCGCTGGCACTTCCTCGTCATCAATCCTGGCCGTGACCGCCACCATCTCCGTGCATGCCGCCGCCACGACGAGAAACCCGGCGCTCACGACGCCGGCGAGCACCAGCGCGCAGGCAATCAGCAACATGGGGATGCAGCAGGCGATCATCATCCAGCCGTGGCCGCCGTGACCGCCCAATGGTTGGGTCCCGACCTTGTGTTCGGCGTGGTTCATTGTGGCATCCTGGTCGCGAACCGTTGCCTTCGTTCAGCTCCTCTCGTCTCGGCCACTTCCCGAACCCGGTTGGAGGGCACGCCTGCTCCTCAACCAGGGGACCTTACCGTTATGGCGCGGAAACCGCTGCGCTGCACCGCCGCGACGAGCTAGGCCGGCTGCGTTCGCTTGGCGTCGTACTCGACATAGGCCATTTCCGTCGCCGGATTGACGGGGGCGCACAGCACGCCGGCTTCGCGCGCCAGCGCCCGCTCAATGATGAGCGACCCGCCTCCTCCGCGACCCCAACCGCTAATGTCCAAGGTCATCCGCTGCCGGTTCATCGTGCGCGCTCTTCTCGCAGTGATTCGTCAATGCGCCTTCTGCCACTGTCAGCATTAGGGGGCGTACTGTGGGCCGGCTGAAGGCAGGCTGAACCGGCGTGAAGAATTGGCCAGTGGTCCGGCAGTTCGCACCGGCGGTGACGCTGGCAGTGGCAATACTCACGGCGTCGCCATGCGGCCATGGCGCGAAAAGACCAGAGATCGGGCGACGGAATAGTGTCGGCGTTTACCTGCTATTCACCGATGCAGACGTACTCTGCAACCCGCTCCGCCTACGCTGTATGAGCAAGGCGTTGGAGCCGAGTGTTTCAGCAAATCCTGGAACGAGCAGCGCAGTCAAGGGAAAGCGAGCAATCGACATGATGGGGTACTACGGCGGTTGGAGCGGGATGGGCGGCCTGGGGTGGCTGGCGATGTTGGTGTTCTGGGTTGCGGTGATTGCCCTGGTCGTCTGGGCGGTGCGCTCCTTCACTGGTAGCGCGACGCGGCAGGACGCCAGCGCTACCCCGCTCGACGTGCTCAATCGTCGCTTCGCGGCTGGCGAGATCAGCCAGGCGGACTACGAGCAGGCGAAGCGCACGCTCCAGGGACCGACGCCGGTCGCACGCTGAAACAGAGAGCAAGAACGGGCAACAGACGATGCAAACAGTACCGACACGAACAAAGCGGATCATCGCGGGCGGCGTCCTGGTCGCCACGCTGACGCTGGGCGGCGCGGGCCTGGTGATGGCGCAGGGGCACAGCGGGCCATTTGGAGGCATGCCGTTCTCCACCGGGACGGCGGGGTCTGGTGTTGGCGGCGTTTCCTCCGGCTACGGCCCCGGCATGATGGGGGGCGGGGGCTTCGGTCCCGGCGCTGTCCCCGTCCCGGGCGCTGCCGGCTACGGCCCAACTGGGATGATGGGTGGCTACGGCGCCGGCCCTGCCGGCTACACGGGCGCACTCGGCAGCATGATGGCTGGCTGGTTCAACAGCCCGCCGGCCGGTCAGGCCATCAGCCTGGCGCAGGCACAACAGGCTGCCCAGACCTACCTCACCGGGCTGAACAATCCCGATCTCCGACTGGACGAGATCATGGAGTTCCAGGATAACTTCTACGCCATCGTCAAGGAACACAGCACGGGGACCGGCGCCGCCGAGATCCTTATCAACCGGTCCACCGGGGCGGTCATGCGGGAACCCGGGCCGGACGTGCTCTGGAACACGAAGTACGGCATGCTAGGTACGAACGCACCGATGGCGCAGTACATGGGCGCCTCGCCCTCGACGGGACCAATGACGGTGTCCGCCGAGCAGGCGAAGCTGACCGCCCAACAGTGGCTTGCCAGCAATCAACCGGGCTCGATGACCGAGACGCCAGACCAGTTCTACGGCTACTACACCCTGCATATCTTGAAGGATGGCAAGGTGACCGGCATGCTCTCAGTCAACGGCTATACCGGCCAGGTCTGGTACCACTCCTGGCACGGCGCTTTCATCCAGATGAAAGATCTGAGACAGTAAAAGGAGCCTCCGCACCATGGCACGGATTGCGCCGCACTTTGAGCAGCACTTCACCGGTTCGGAGATGGTGCGGGACGTCGTCATCGGCATGTCGGACGGCCTGACCGTGCCCTTCGCGCTGGCAGCCGGCCTATCGGGGGCCGTGCAAAACCACTGGCTGATCGTTGTCGCCGGGTCGGCCGAGATGGCTGCCGGCTCCATCGCCATGGGGCTGGGCGGCTACCTGGCCGCCAAAAGCGACGCCGACTCCTACCGGGCGGAACAAGCGCGCGAGCAGCGGGAAATTGTCGACCTGCCGGACGTCGAGCGGGAGGAAGTGCGCACGATCTTCGCCGGCTATGGCTTGAAGGACCGCCCCCTCGAAGCAGCGGTGGAGGCGATCGCCGCCGACAAGGAGACGTGGGTGCGCTTCATGATGCGGGAGGAACTGGGCCTGGAAGCCCCCCAGCCGCTCCGGGCGTTGCGTTCCTCCCTGACTATCGGGGGGGCGTACATTCTCGGCGGCATTGTCCCGCTGGCCCCCTACCTCTTCCCACTGACGGTCTCCACAGCCCTGCTCGTCTCCGCCGTGGTGACGTTGCTGGCGCTGGCCGTCTTCGGCTGGGCCAAAGGCGCCTTCACCGGCCTCAGCCCCCTGCGCAGTGCCGCCCAGACAATGCTGGTCGGCGGCCTTGCCGCCGCTGTCGCCTACGCCATCGCACGCCTCATCACCGGCGTCGCGGCGTAGCGAGCAAGCGGGGACGAAGCGCCTTCGGGAAACGGGTCAGCGTGGGCAAAAACGCCTGAACCGTCATCAGCAGCGTGCTGTTCGCGTCGTGTCGCGCAGCGCATGCTGGACCATATCGAGCAACTCAGCGAGGTCAAAGGGTTTGCGGAGGAACTCCCAGGCGCCGAGGCGGTCGGCGATTACTGCGGCGTCGGCACCGGCGCTCATGACGATAATGGGCACACGCTCCCCATAGCTGGATCGGACCGCTGTTGCTACTGCCTCGCCGCCGACCACCGGCATGCTGAGGTCGAGGAGTACCAGGGACGGCCTGGCGGTCTTCAGCCAGGCGATGGCCTCGCCGCTGTCGGCGGCCGTGGCCGTTGTCCTGCCAATCAGCTGGAGTGCGCGCCGTAACGCCTCGCGTAGCAGCGTGTCGTCATCCACGACCAGGATCGGATCGTCCACCTTGACGGGAAGGGACGCCGTGCTGGTCATTCCCTGCTCCCCTCCAGAATATGGCATCGTGCCATGACCGAGCAGTATCGGATACGGAGGTAAACATACGCCTGGCGTGAGGATAATGAATGGTAAATAGCGTCCCGCGCAGCCCGGCACTCAGCCCTCAGACTCGTTCGTCGATGATTCGTCCGCCGAGTCAGTGAGGGGAAGGCGCACGGTGAAGCAGGTTCCGCTGCCCGGTTCGCTTTCCACGACGATCGTCCCGCCGTGTTGCTCGATGATCTGCAGGGCACTGGCGAGTCCCACGCCGGTCCCAAGTATTTTCCCTACCACGTTCGCCCCGCGATGAAAACGCTCGAACACGCGGGGCAAATCCTGGGCCGGAATGCCCAGGCCCTGATCCTGCACCTGCAGGATTGCCCACCCGTCAGCCGTGGCAATACGCACCGTGACGGACCCGCCCGCTGGGCTGTACTTCACGGCGTTGCCAACAAGGTTGGCCACGACCCGCTCCAGGCGGCGGCTATCCCACTCGCCAACCAGGCGCTCCAGCGTTGCCAACACCGTAATCTGGTGCTGCTCGGTCAGCAGTTGCTGATCGGCTGTCACCTGGCGCGCCAGCGCCACCAGGTCCGTGGGTCGCGTTCGCAACTCCAGGGTTCGTCCTGCCTGAAGCCGCGACACATCCAACAGTTGTTCCACCAGGGCGTCCGCTCGGTTGACGGCATGATCAATTTGGCTCGCTTCGCGCTCCCATTGGTCCAGGCGCACCGGCTCACCCTTTCGCGCCTGGTAGACCATGATCTGGGCGATCATCTTGATGGCCGCCAGGGGGTTGCGCAAATCGTGGGAACCCGCCGCAAAGAAAGCGTCCCGCGCCTGGACGGCCTCTTGCGCTTGCCGGTAGAGCCGTGCATTGTCGATCGCCAGCGCCGCGCGCCGCGCCAAGTCCTCGGCAAAGACCTGGTCTGCCAGGGTATAGCGCCGGCCGGAGTCGGTATAGGCCAGCACTATACCGCCCAGCGGTGCGCCGCGGGCGATCAGCGGCACGACCAACAGCGAACGCAGTCCCAACGCCTGCAAGAGTCGGAGGTGGTCCTCATTTTGGGCGATAGAGCGCAGCAAATCGTCGCCGACCTCCGGCGCCAACGCCGCAGTGCCCGACCGTATGGCGTGGGTGACCAGGGTTTCCCGCTGTAGTTCCAGTGGGAAACGGTGGTGCATCTCCTGCACCATCGCTTCCTGTTCCGGTTGGCGGTGCGCCATCGCCGCGCGATGAATCCGCCCCGAATGGTCCAGCAGGTCGACCGCCGCGAAGTCGGCCAGGGAAGGGATGGCGAGGCTGGCCACCCGCTGGAGGGTCGTCGCTTCGTCCAGCGCCATTCCCAGCACGACGCCGACCTCGGCGAGCAGCCGTTGGCGCGCCTCCGCCGCCTTGCCGTCAGACACGTCGCGGATGATGGCCGTCACCAGCAGCCCTTCGTCCGTTGGGTACGGGCTCAGGTGGATCTCCACCGGGAAGGCGCTCCCGTCCTTCCGAAGACCGGCGAGGTCCAGGCCGGAGCCCATCGGTCGCGTCCAAGGCGCCGCCGCGTAGCCGGCGCGCAGGTTGAGATGCGCGGCACGGGACGCTTCGGGAACGAGTCGTTCCACGGCAATTCCCAGAAGTTCCCCCGTGGCATACCCAAACAAGCGTTCGGCCTGGGTATTGGCGAGCACGATCCGACCAGCACGATCAACCGTGATGATGCTGTCCGGCGCCGCCGCCAGCAGCCCTGCCAGCCGTTCCTCGGTATGGCGCCGCACGGTCACATCGAAATCGATCACCAGCACGGCGGCGGCGTGCCCTGTCGCGTCGCCCCCGACCGTCCAGTGGCTCTTCACCGTTCGCTTGCGGCCGTCGCGTCCTGTCTGGATTAGCTCCCCCTGCCAGTGCCCGGTCGCTTCCAACGTCGCAGTGATCTCCTCGATCGGACAGGGAAACCGGGTCTGCAGCAGTTCGTGTGCGACCTGGCCAATTGCTAATGCAGCCGTCCAGCCATAGTGGACTTCCGCGCCGTGGTTCCAGGAGCGAATGGCGCCAGTCAGCATATCGAGCACCAAGATGACATCGGAAGTCTGATCCAGCAACCGGGCGAGTTGCGGCAGCGCCATCGAGGAAGCGTCAACTCCAGATGGCGCCGGGCCCTGGGGCAAATTGCCGCTCGCCCGGTTCAGGTTTCCTATTGCCGAATCCTCTCGTTGCTATGCAAGGGGCGACCGCTCGTAACGCTGCGCTAATGCTCCGAAACGGCGACGATCAAGGTGTCTAGCGCAGTCAGGACCTGTGCCTGCTGATGCGCCGGGATGCGCGACCATATTGCGGAGAATTTCCGATCCGATGCGGCGGTGACGTCGGCAAGCACGGCCTGGCCTCGCTCCGTCAGGGTGAGGAGCATCTCGCGCCGATTCTCCGCATTGACGTGCTTTTCCGCCCATCCGCGTTCGACAAGCTGTTCGGCCAGTCTGCTCACTGTGCTTTCGTTCAGATGCAAGCGCGCGGCGAGTGTCCGCTGACAGACGGGACCCTCCAGGCCCAGGACCTGAAGACTATGTGCCTGCGATGTCGGCAGTGGCCGCCCACAGGGCGTCCGATCCTGGTTGAGCAGGCCAAAGGTGCGGATGAACTCGCGCACCCGCTCATGCAAGTCTCGACTACCGAGGTCGTTCACAGCGCCATCTCCCGTGTCACTTGTACCATGCAAACGTTCCCTCACCACCGGTTGCCGGGCGAAATGGCGAACCGTGGTCGTTGGAAGGCGCTTCGCCGGACGGTGCGCCTTCACAGTGCTCTCGCACCGGCGAGCAAGCGCGCCGCCGCAGGCGACAGCGTCCGCAACCCGTTGTTTACCATCTGCAACGCGAGGAACAACGTGTGTCCCGCATACTGGAGAAGTGGTCGGGGCAGTTCGAATTGGGAAGTGCCACGTCGCCGCGGGCGAAGCGCTGCCGCACGGTCGCGGAGGCGCAGTCGCTGGGTCTCAGACCAAACGAGAGGGAACGACCATGG
>DAIMXP010000139.1:0-11754 GCA_036734945.1 Chloroflexota bacterium | reverse complement strand
GCAAGCTGTCTGCTCTGGGCGCAGCAGCATGACCACGGTTTACTGTGGTGCTACCAAGCCCGCGTCGGCGAAGGACTGTTCGGCATATGCTACCGACATCTACTCGATGTCCGTTGCCACGTCCTCCGGCGCGGCGCCCAGTCCCCGCAGCAGCCGCGCCGCCTCGCGCGGTTCCAGCAACTCGCCCGCAAAGGTCTTGTACACCAGCATCGCCCCGCCTGACCGCAGGACACGGTAGCACTCCCGCAGCGCCGGTGGGATAGGGAACCCATCGCCGAGCATGTCCCGGCACCACACGAGGTCGATGCTGCCGGACTCCACCGGGATATCGAGGATCGAAGCCGCCCGAACGGTGATACGTTGTTCCAGGCTCGCCTCTTGGACGGCCTTCCTCGTGGTGGCGAGGAGGCTCGGCACGACATCAATGGCCAGGATCTGGGCCGGCGTGCGTTGAGCGAGCCGGCAGGCCGCCCAGCCCGTGCCGGAGCCGACATCGAGGATCGTGCTGCCCAGACCAAGGTTGAGTTCGTCCACCATGTCGAACAGCATGTCCAGGCCGCGCGGCTGCTGGCTCTGGTCCAGTTCCCGCTCGAACTGCCTGCTCTGCGGCGTGGAGGTATAGCGCGCTTCGAGTGTCAGCGTCTGGAAATCGCTTGAATCGGTCATGTCTTGGTCCTTTCCTGTGTATGTAGGGCGCCGCTTGGATCCCTGGCTGTAAGCCACCGTCGACGGGCCGCTCCTGCCGTGGAACGGGCTCGGGCCAGCGGCGCAGCAGGGTTCGATGTAGCGCGGCCGCCAGTTAGCCGGTGAACTCCGGTCGCAGCAGGGCATACATGGCAACGTCTTCAAAGTGGTCGCCTTTGCGCAGGTAGCTGCGCAGCACGCCCTCGTAGCGCAGGCCGGACTTCTCCATCACGCGCGAGGAGGCGACGTTGCGAGGAAAACAGCCAGCTTCCACCCGGTAGCAGCCGCATTCAAGGAACGCGAAGGCGGTCACGCGGCGCGCGGCCTCGGTCGTGTAGCCCTGGTTCCAGTAGGGAACGCCCAGCCAGTAGCCCAGGCTGCCACGCCCGTGGCGGCCGGCCAGACCCAAGGTGATCGCGCCCAACAGCGTCTCGTCGCGGCGACGCACGATGGCCCAGGTGAGACGGATTCCGTCATCGGCGTCAGTCATGTGGCGCGCGATCCAGGTCTCGGCCGCACCGTCGGGATAGGGATGAGGGATGGTGAGCGCAGTCGCCGCGACTTCCGGCGCGCCGGCCAGCGCTTGCACCAGGGCGGCGTCTGCTGGCGCAAAGGGCCGAAGCTGCAACCGTTCGGTCAAGAAGGTCGGGATAGGCATGGGTCGAACCGTCCTTTCCGTGTGCAGAGCGTAGCAGCGGCCTCGTCCTCGGTCATACTTTCTGCTCCCTCGCAGATGCTTTGGCGCCTCTCTGTCCGGTAGGATACCCCTTGTCCGGGGAGGATACATGTCGTGACGCGGGTTGCCTTGCTGGCGGACATCCATGGCAACGCGGTGGCGCTGGAGGCGGTGCTGCGCGAGCTGGAGCGGCAACGGATCGATCAGGTGATCCGCCTCGGCGACGTTTTTGCCACGGGCCCGCAGCCGCAAGCGGTGTTGGCGTCCATGCGCCGCCTTGGCTGCCCCGTGGTCATGGGCAACGCCGATGCCTGGTGCCTTGCACAACCTCATACCCAATGTTGGCCACGACGAGACCACCCGGCGCTGGCTGGCCATTGACGCCTGGTGCCTTGCACAACTCAGCGCGGACGATCTGGCCTTCGTGCGGACCTTCCAACCCACTGTGGAGATCGCCTTCGGCGACGGTCAGACGGTGCTGTGCTTCCACGGGTCGCCCCGGAGTAATCGCGATGCACTGCGGGCGACCACGCCGGAAGCGGAACTGGCCAACCTGCTCGGCAACACGGACGCGACAGTCCTGGCCGGAGGACACACGCACGAGCAACTGCTGCGCCGAGTGGGGCGGTCCCCGCTGCTCAACCCGGGCAAGTATCGGTCTCTCCGTCGAGGCCGGGCGAACGCCGCCGTGGAGCGAGTACGCCATCATCGCCGCCGAAGCGGGTCGCCTGGAGGTGAGCTTCCGGCGTGTGCCGCTGGACGTTGATGCGGTGATCGCCGCTGCGCTCCACAGCGGGATGCCCGTAGCCAGATCTATCGCTACAACGAGGACCACTACCCTTGGCAACGCCGAGTATTCGATCATCTCGCGCTGCCGTCAGCTTGTCAGATCCTGGAGATGGGATGCGGGCCCGGGAAGCTGTGGCTGGAGAATGCCGAGCGCCTGCCGCCCGGCTGGTCCGTCACGCTGACCGACCTCTCTCCCGGCATGCTCCAGGAGGCACGCCGCACGCTGGCCGGCGTTGGCCGCCGCTTCGGGTATACCCTGGCGGATGCCCAGGCGCTCCCCTTCCCGGCGGCTCGCTTCGATGCCGTGATCGCCAATCACATGGTCTACCACGTCCCCGACAAGCCCGCGTTGTTCTCGGAAGTGCGGCGCGTCCTGCGTCCCGGTGGCCGCTTCTATGCCGCGACCAACGGCGCAGGCGGCGACGAATTGGGCGCGCTCCTGCGACGGGTCGATCCTGCCATCCATGCCGCAGCACTGGCAGAGGCGGACAGGGCCATGCCGACGACGCACCCGAAGACGTTCACGCTGGAAAACGGCGAGGAGCAGCTTGCCCGCTGGTTCGCCCACGTCACTGTCCACCGCTTCACCGGCGCCACGGTCGTGCCGGAGGTCGAGCCGGTGGTAGCCTACCTGCTGTCCGGGCCGTTCTACCGCCAGTACCTCGTCGGCGAGACGCTGGAGACGGTCCGGCGACTCCTCGGCGAGGAGATCGCGGCAAAGGGCGCCTTCCGCATGACCGGGTCGACCGGCATCTTCGCGGTGGTGCGAGACGAGCTGCAGCCGTGATCAGACTCATCGGCCGGCGGTTGGTGTTGCGCGAGCTAACCGTCGAGGATTGGCCGGATGTGCATGCCTACAGCGCCCGGCCGGAGGTTGCCCGCTATCAGCCCTGGGAGCCGAACACGCCTGCGGAGTCGCGTGCCTTCGTCGAGCACGTGCTTGCCGCCGCGCAGGCCGCGCCGCGGACGGAGTACCACCTGGCGATCACCCTGGCGGATGGCGGCCGCCTCATCGGCACAGGCGCGCTCTGGGTCCGGAGTATCGATCACGGCCAGGGCGAGCTCGGCTACTTCCTCCACCCGGATCACTGGGACCGAGGCTATGCGACTGAGGCTGCACGGCTGCTGCTCAACTTCGGCTTCGGGACGCTCGACCTGCACCGCATCTTCGCCACCTGCGACCCGCGCAATGTGGCTTCTGCCCGGGTGCTGGAGAAGATCGGGATGACGTACGAGGGCCGGCTGCGCGAGACCACGCGCCTGCGGGGCGGCTGGCGCGACTCCGCCGTCTACGGCATCCTCGCCCAAGAATGGGGACCCTCGACCGCCAGGTAGGAAGTCGGCGAAGGACAGCCGACGATCGGCTGGAGCAAGAACCGCTCACAAGTGCCGAGCTTGCCGAGCGCACACAGACCGACCAGCGATCGCTGCGTCGGTTGTTGCGCGCCTTGGCGGCAAGCTGCGTGGTGCGCCTTACGCTACTACGCTCACCCGCGTCTCCCCATGTTCGTGGCTCACCGGTCGGACGACAATCTCGACGTCATTGCCGAGCCGTGTCAGAAACAGGATGAGACGGTCAACCGAGAAGCCTCGCAAGCGTCCCGTGCGGAGTGCCGAGACCTTCGGCTGGTCGATGCCAAGGCGCTCGGCTGCCGCCACCTGCGTGAGTCCGCGCTGCTGGATCACCTGGTTGATCCGATAGGCGAGTTGTGCTTTGAGCAGCGCTTCCTCTGGGTCGGGTACTCCGATGTCCGCGAAGACGTTACCGCTTCCGACCGTTACGGGAATGGCTTCGCTCTTGTGGCGGTCCGTCATCTCCTCTTATCCTCCATGTTCTCTGCTCCCTTGCTGATGAAACGCTTGTGCCCGGCGCAGCCGTGCTTCGATCAGGTCGATGTCGTGCCAGCTGGTTGCGATGCCACGAGTGGACTTTTTCTGAAAGCAGTGCAAGACATAGACTGCTTCGGCGAAGCGCACCGTGTAGACAACCCGGTAGGTATCGCCATCGAAGTCCTCAATGAGCTCCAGGACGCCGGCGCCGTGGTAGCCATGAGCGGTTTCGCGTCCGAAGGCTTGCCGCCTAACTGCGCAACGTAGAGGGCATAGCCTACCGCGTCTTGGATATCGTCTGGGAACTCCCGCAAGTCCTCACGACTCGCGCCGATCCAGACGACCGGCTTCACATGAGCACCTCGTCTATGCTGACGTCCGCATATTTCCAGTATGCCAACATAGGAATAGGATGTCAACAGCACGCGATGAAGACCAGGGCTGGATCGCCCGGCGCGCGATACTCTCGAACGATGCTGGCCTTGTGAGGACCATGGCGGCGAAGGCGGTCGCTCATCCCTCCATGAACGGGCTGGCGACGCCGAAGCGGCGGGCAGCTTCTTCCAGGGCTTGCCGGTGGGCCGAGCCGATGGGGATGCCGTTGATGGCGTACTGCTGTTCCCGTTGCGCCTCCAGCGTCCCGGGCAGCACCGCCGCCATTGATGGTGAAAAGGGCGTGAGTTGGTGGACCAGAGCGTGGTAGCGATCCAGTTCCGCTGTGAACTGCTCGACTGGTAAGAACCGGCCGGGGTCGAGGGCGATGATCAATGATCCCTGGTTGGCGCCCTGGTAGCGCTTGACGGCGCGTTCCTCCTCCACCGGTACGCCGGCCAGGAAACCGCCGAGCACCTGGCAGACCATGCCGAGGCCCAGATTGCGTAGCACCAGCCCAGGCGCCAGCGCGAAGAGCGCCGGCACAAAGGGTGATCCGTCGTAAAGATCATGCATGGCGCCGAAGTCGAGCAGCAGCGGCGGTTCTTTGCCGGCAGGCACGCCGAAGCTCATCGGTGATCCACCGGCCGCCGCCCGAACTGATTGTCCCGCCGTGAGCTGCAACTGGTGGCCGGACGTGACAAAGGCGATGAGGCCCGCCGCCACGACCATCCGCGAGTAGATGCCGGCAGCGCCGAAGTGCCCGTGGTTGCGGGTGAGGGCAACCGCCACGCCGTAGCGCCGGGCAGGCTCGATCACCCACTGTGCCGCTTCGTAAGCAGGGAAGTAGCCGAGTCCGCCGTCGCCGTCAAAGGTTGCCGTTGCATCCTGCTCAGCAACGCAGTACACCTGCGGGTGACCGTTGAGTGTGCCCTCCGCGATCAGGCCGGCATAGGTTGCCGCCTGGCGGCTGCCGTGACTCACGACGCCGCGCAGGTCGTTGGCAACGAGGAGGCCCGCCAGCAGCTCGGCCTTGCTCGCCTCCAGCCCGGCCGCCGTCAGCAGCGCGACGACACCCTGTTGCAAACGCGAGGCAGAAACGCGGGTAGCATCCTCCGGTGGCGTGTTCAAGGGATGGGATCCTCTCCTTGGCGATACCGTTCGCGCCGTATCCTACCAGGTGACAGCACCCTGCCAGGCGCTTGCGCTCAACTCTGCTTCAACCGGGAGTGGCCCGCTGCGCCGGTGTACGCGCTCACCACCCTCCGGTCGTCAGGCTCCCACGAACGGAAAAAGCCGACGCAACGTCTGCTGCGGGAGTGGCGCCCCGTATTCGCAGGCCTCGAAGGCTTCGGCGTAACGCACCCGTTGGCCGCGCTCCGGCCCATACCAACGTACCAGGAGGTCGCGATAGCGGTCGGCCTCCGCCGCGAAGCCCGGCAGGCGACGTTCGCTCAACCAATGCCGCCGACCCGCCTCGTCGCTCGCCGGCGGGACCTCGCCCAGGACGCCCGTATTGAACGGCAGCCACTCATACATCTGCGAGGTGTGCCGGTGCGCCATTTCCATCTTCTGCTCGACCGTGGCGTCAATGTCGATGACGATGTCCGGTGTGAAGGGGCAGGGCTTCCGAAAGCTATCGGAGACGTACATGATGTGGGGATTGCTTGCTAAATGCGGGGTGAGTGGTTCGTTGTTCGGCACCGTCACCACGTAGGCCGCGTCCTGAATCAGGACGGCAGTATAGCGATGATCTGGATGGTAGTCCCAGGGACGGGGACCAAGGATCAGGTCGGGCTGAAAGTTGCGAATGAGCCGGATCACCTCGCGGCGGCGATCCAGCGAGGCATCAAGCTGGCCACTCA
Organism: Chloroflexota bacterium; assembly: GCA_036734945.1. Lineage (GTDB taxonomy): Bacteria > Chloroflexota > UBA4733 > UBA4733 > UBA4733 > UBA4733. The sequence continues at coordinate 5,538 of DAIMXP010000139.1, read as the reverse complement.
TGGTGTCCAGCACCTGCGCCGTGATACCAATCACGGCCGCTGCCGCCTGCGCTTCCGCCGCCCGACGCCGGGCCAGTTCGATGCCGCCGATCTCGTGATGGCCCGTCGCCCCATTGGTCAAGGAGACAAAGTGGACAGTGTGCCCGGCCTGGGACCAGAGGGCGGCAGTGCCGCCAACTTTTAACTCGTTGTCATCAGGGTGGGCGCCGATGGCCAGGATACGCAACCGCCGCTCGCCCCCATCTGCAATCTGGCTCACTACTATGCCTCCTTCGGTCCTTGCCCACTTCGATAACGAGCCATCGGACCATGCCTATACTACATCACGGCTCGGTAACCGGTGGAACGACGAAGATGGAGGGGTACAGCGATGTATACGCGAGGGGTCATTACCGACGAAGTGTCTCAAGACCTGGAAGTCGTGATTCGACTCATGCAGCGCTTTCAGGTGACGGGCGCGGAGATCCGTACGATCTGGAATACGCCGGTGGACCGCCTCAACGCGAGCCAGGTGCAGCAGTTGAAAGGGCGACTAGATGAAGAAGGTCTGAGCGTACCCGCCGTGGCCACTCCCTTCTTCAAGTGTGACCTCGGCGATGCCACCCAGTATCAGGAGCACCTGGCGATCCTCCGCCGCAGCATCAATGTCGCGCACGCGCTGGGGACGCCGCTGCTGCGCGTGTTCACGTTCTGGCGCAAGGCGCCGCTGGCAAACTGGGATCCTATCCTGGAAGCCTACCAACAACCGATCGACATTGCCCGCCAAAACGGCGTCGTGCTCTGCATCGAAAATGAGCCTTCTTGCTACGTGGGCACCGGCGCCGAGTTGGGAGGCTTCCTCCGGCTCCTCGACGTGCCGGAAGTGCGGGGCATCTGGGATCCGGGCAATACCGTGGCTGAGCCGGCCTTTCCGGATGGCTACGCCCATGTCCGGGGCCTCTGCCCGCACGTCCACATCAAAGACCTCAAAATCCAGCCCGATGGGCGGGCGACGAGCGTGCTGCTGGGCGATGGGGATCTCGCCATCGCCGGCCAGTTGCAGGCGCTGCTCGCCGATGGCTATGCCGGCTGCATCTCGCTGGAGACGCATTGGCGCCCCCAACAACTCCCGGAGTCGCTGTTGCGGCTCCCTGGCGGCGAACAATTTTCCGCGTTTGGTGAAGAAGCAAGTGCGCGCTGCTTTCAACGCTGGGATGTAATTGAGGCGGGACTGGAGCAGAAGCAATGAGCGTGGGCAATCACTCCAGATAAGGCGAGTCGCTCCGTTTGACGGCCAGCTATACTTTGGGCAGCCGGCGAGTCCAGAGCGCAAGCGATCGGGAGGGTACAGCGATGGCAGTCTTGTCGCAGCTCAGCGAGCTTGACTTGTTCTTGATGGCCGTGGAGAACGACGAGGAGGATTCTCCCTGGATGGTGATGGCCGACCTCCAGGTCCGGGGCGTGGACCTGCTCAAACCTATCCTGCTCCTGCATGCCGAACAGCACCACCTGCCCTGGTACGTCGCCTCCTACCTGCTGATCACGACGCCCCGCCCGATGGGCGACCGCACCCTGGATGCGGCGCCGGACCTGCTGGTGGCCGAAGCGGCGGACTGGCTGCGTACCTCCTGGAGCGTCCCAGCGGAAGGGAAAGCGCCCGAGTTCGTGCTGGAGGTGTCTTCCGGAAAGAGTTGGAAACGGGATTTGGGCGATAAACCGCGCATCTATGGCTCCATGGGCGTGACCGAATACGTCCTGTTCGCGCCGGAGCGCACGGATGGGCCGAAGCTGCTCGGTTGGCGACGAGATGCGGTGGGCGCCTTCGTCGCCTGGCAGGTGGACGTGAGCGGGGTGCTCTGGAGTCGGGCGCTAGGTGGGTTGGGCCTCTACGTCGAACAAGGGCTGTGGCTGCGGGCCGTGGATGCTGCAGGACGCCGCCTGCCAACGCCGGCCGAAGTGGCGATCAGCGAGCGCCGCCGGGCGGACGACGAGACGGACCGGGCGGAAACGGAAGCGCGAGCGCGAGCGGACGCCGAGCGCCGGGCCATAGCGGAGGCAACGCGAGCGGAGGCAGAAGCAGCGCGAGCGGAGGCCGCTGAGGACGAGGTAGAGCGGCTTCGGGACGAGTTGCGCCGCTTACACGGCGAGCAAGCGTAGCCTGGGCGGGTGCGCTGGCGACTGCCAGGGGAGCGTCGCCGTGCCGTCGTCCCAGCCCATCGGCAAACGGGCTCGCGCAGGACATCAGCAAGAAGCCCAGGTCGATAATCGCCGGACCGACCCCGGAGCCTTCCCAGTCGATCAGCACGACCTCTCCCGTTTCGATAAAGGCCGGGAGATGCGGGACGCTACCCATCGGCGCTCAGGACCTCGGCGCTGGTCACCGTCGGACACCAGAACTTCTCGATGTACTCCACGATCAGGCGGACCCCCTCCGCATGACTCACGTACGGGGAGCACGCCGGGTCGTACATTGCATCCGTGAGATCGCGGATGAGGGCGACCTCGACGCCCCAGCGCACGAGCTGCTTGATAGCAAACGTGCGGTTGAGCACGCACATGTTGGTGTGGACACCCATGATCAGAACGTGCCGGATGCCGCGCTGCTGGTAATAGGCGTAGAGGTCGCGCCCGTTGTCGGAGATCACGTCTGCCGTCTCATCAATGCTGATGCCCGGGTGCTCGCGCGTCCAGGGCCAGGGTGGGTGGGGCTCCTCCCGGTCGGCATCGCACCCGCCGCCGGTGGCGTCAACGGGAAGGGGCGGATCGTCGTGAGCGCTCTCCACTGGCGGCTCAACCTTGGGCGCGGCAAGCACCCGTTCCCGCGCGGCGGAACCGGCGTAGAAAGCCATCGTGTCGGAAGGGGCGTGGACGATTTGCATGCCTCTGGCGCGCAAGGCCGTCACGACCTGCGCCATCCGCGGCACCAGCCGCTCCAGCCGCACCTCCGCCGCCGGGCAGGTGTGGCGGTTCCACACGTCGCATAACAGCAGGGCGGTAGCCGAGGTCGACCAGGGCGTCTCCCGCGTCTCCGTTTGCCAACGGCGATACCCTTTGCTCGTCCGACCCAGCGACTGGCGCCGGCAGGGCAGTAGCAAGGACTCATCCCTCGACAAGGCTTTCCCCCTCTCCATATCGGCCGGATCATGCCGACGCGAACACCCGCGGTTGGCTCTCTACCCGAACGTGATGAAGTTTACTCGCCGAGTCGCGCCAAGACCACCATCGCTGCACCCCCGAATCGTTCGCGCTGTGGACCCTCCGGCTGCCGCAGTATAGCTGGCCGTCGAGCGATAACCCCCTGGCCGGCCGTGGCCCCTGGCCACAAAGGGTACCGGACCAGCATGAAAGATTGCCGCCAGGTCTTTGGGCACGAATCTGCTGCTACGATGTTCGGCGAGCGCGGGGTATGGTCGCCGTCGCGCTGTAGGGAATACGAAACGATGACGGAGCACCCGGCGCCTACGACGCCTGCCTTTGCCGACCTGTTGCGCGCGGCCAGGCAGCGTACCCGGCTCACGCAGCAGGAACTGGCCACGGCAACGAAGCTGCCACGTTCGCTCATCAGCGAGTTGGAGCACGGACGCACGCCCGTTCGTCTCGTGCATGTTCGGCTGCTGGCCGGACGGTTGGCGGCGTCGGTTGCTGAATACCAGGAGATGATCGCCTGTGCCGATCCCGCTGCCGGCACGCGGCGCTGGGGGCCACGCACGGGCATCTCGCCGGCGCTGGAGCGGGAGATCCTCGCCAAGCTCAACACCGGACTGACCGACGGCGAGACGGCGGCGGCCGTGGGGCTATCGCCAAGTCAGGTGACGTCCGTCCGGCAACACTATGGCCAGGCTGCCCTGCCGCCTGGCGAGCGGACCGCCCGCCAGTTTGCCGACCTCGATCGCCAGATCATCGCCGACTACCGCGCCGGGGTGCCCTACGCCATGATCGTCCAGCGCTACGACGTGCCGCGTTCGACGCTCTACGAGATTCTGGAGCGCTACCAGGTACCCAGGCGTCGCCAGACCGGCGGACGGCGCAAGACACGGTAGCCTTTGCATAAGGGCCGTTTCCTTCGTACACTCTGCCTACTGAGGAGGTTTGTTTGATGGTCCGTCTACCCACGATACGCCGCGTGAGCGTCTACCAGTACAGGACCGAGGTGCAAGACCTCGGCGTCGACTACAACGGGTTCAACGCCGTGTACCAGGCCGGGGCGCGCCGGGATGGGCGCGGTCACGTTCTGAAGATCGAGACGGACATCGGGGTGACCGGCGAGTACGCCGGCGGCGATGCCGCCTCCTATGCCCAGTTGGGGATGTGGGCCCGCTATCTGCTCGGTCGCAACCCGCTGGAGCGCGAGTTGATCTACAACGATGTCAAGCGCGGCCTGCGTAAGCACGACCGCATGAGTATGGGGCCGGTCGACATCGCGCTGTGGGACATTGCCGGCAAGTTGCACGATGCACCGATCTGGCAACTGCTCGGCGGCTGGAAGACGAGCCTGCCTTGCTACGCCAGTACCTACCACGGCGACGAGAACGGTGGACTGGACAGCCCGGAAGCGTTCGCCGACTTCGCCCTGCAGTGCCGCGACATGGGCTACCCGGCCTTCAAGATTCATGGCTGGGGGCGCGGGTCGATCCAGCGCGAAGTCGCGACCGTGCTGGAAACGCGCCGCCGCGTAGGCGACGTCATGGACCTGATGATCGACCCGGCCTGCGAGTACGACACCTTCGCCGACACGTTGCGGGTGGGCCGCGCCTGTGACGAGGCCCACTTCTTCTGGTACGAGGACCCCGGCAAGGACGGCGGCATCTCCCAGTTCGCCCACCGCAAGCTGCGGCAGTTGATCAAGACGCCGATCCTGATCGGCGAGCACACCCGCGGCCTGGAGCCGCACGTCGACCTGATCGTGGCCGACGCCACCGACTACGTGCGCGCCGATCCCGACTACGACTGCGGTATCAGCGGTGTGATGAAGATCGCCCACGCCGCCGAAGGCTTTGGTCTCGACGTGGAGATCCACGCGCCGGGTCCCGCTCACCGCCACTGCATGGCCGCCATCCGCAACACCAACTACTACGAACTGGGCCTGGTCCACCCCAAGGTGCGCTCGATCCGCCGACCCGTCTACGCCGGTGACTACTCCGACGCGCTTGATGCCATCGACGCCCGCGGCCACGTCCCGGTGCCGGCGGGACCGGGTCTGGGTGTTGCCATTGATTGGGACTACGTGCAGCGCCACCAATCTGGCGTGACGGTGTATGAGGAGTAGCGATGGCGCGACGGATGGCGCTCCTACGCCGGGATGACCGCCGGACCGAGCACATCCTGATCACCGGCAATGTCCCACACGGACTCGACTAGCGCCAACCGGCTGGTCTTGCGCCGAAGCCTTCGGACGTAGCTTGAGCCGGTTGATCCGCCCTTCCGTCATACGAGAGGCTGGGACTTTTCTTGGCCACCAGTGGATACTTTTACATGGCCATGGACAGGAAGAGGTGGCCGGCCCAATTGCCGACCGGCTCGCCGGTCTTGCGTGACAAGAGACGAAACCAGCATGGCGAA
>DAIMXP010000138.1:0-12288 GCA_036734945.1 Chloroflexota bacterium | reverse complement strand
AGCGCTGCTCCCCCTTCCCAGTGAAACGTCCCGTCCACGCCCACTGGCCACAACCAACCAAGCCCTTCGCTCAGGCGGTCGTCCTGCTCTGCTAGGCGCCCCCGCGCCCCCGCCACGTCTTCTTGTCGCCACCACCGGCAGTGCTCATTGTCGTCCAGCACCGCCCCCCGCTGCCCGCCCGCCGTCACGGTTCACCGTACCTGGCCCCGGCGCGTCGCTCGCCCTCCGCATCCCACTATTCCACGCCCAAACTGCCTCCCCCAGCGCCCGCTCACCGCCGCCCGACCCCCCGCCACGTTACCGCCCGTTCCCTTGCTACCAACCACCCGGTAAACCTAAGTAAGCAGTATTGGGCTAAAGCCGCAACTGCAAGCGATCGCGGATAAGCCGTGATGGCGGCGCTGCTCCAGGCTGGCGTGGCCCGTGCCGTGATCACGCCGCCGGTGCAAAGCACCTGGCAGGGTGGCTATGCCGCCAGAGAGCGGCCGGCGGAGGGGATCCACGACGACCTCGTGGCCACCGCTCTGGCCTTCGATGGCGCTGGAGACCCGGCCCGTCGGGTGGCGATTGTCAGTGCAGACGTGATCTCCTTCCGCGATGAGCAGGTGCAGCGAATTCGCCGGATCATCGACGAACAGGGGGCCGTGCCTGGGGGGCGAGTCATGCTCTGCTGTTCGCACACCCATGGTGGGCCGGCCCTGTATCCCCGCGCCACCCTACCGGCCAACGAAGCCTACATCAGCGCACTGGAGCAACAGGTTGCCGGGGTGGTGTACGCTGCCGCCCAGCACATGCAGCCGGTCGCGCTCGAGCTGGGCCACAGTGAGGCGCACTTCGTCGCCACCCGGCTGAGGGTGTTCACCGCCTCGTCGGTATTGCTGACGTGGTCCACCAGCGGCAAGTCGCCCAGACTCTCACCGTGGTTCTGGTGTTCGCGTCCGGCCGTCGGATAGATCGGTTCGTGCTGGCTGCCGGGCGTGAACCACATGGCGCCGTTCTCTTCATCCGCCCGATCCTCGGCCAGCCACGCGCCGCACAGCGTGTCCGGGACGGTCGGGATGTAGTAGCTATCCCGGTGGTAGCCCTGCCCCTCGCCGCCGGGGAACTTGAGGAAGAGCATGCTCTGCATCGCCATCACGTCCGGTCCGATCAGCGCCTCCAGCACGTCGAGCATGCGCGGGTGGGGCACAAAGCGTTCGTGAATCTCCATCACCCGGTGCAGCATGTGAATGCGCAGGTAGCGCCGCTCCAACTCCCGCGGCGTGGCGTCGGGCGACGCCAGCTCCAGGCCCGGGACGTCGAGGCGGCCATGCATCAGGTCGTCTCCCGCGGGGGCCACGCCGGCCAAAGTCCCTTCCAACGCAGCGACCTCGACGATGCACCCACCGATTGGATGGTTGCCTTGGGCTATCCCCCCCCAATGTCACGACAGCCAGACCCAGATCACAATATCCTCCGCCGACGCCCGAAAGGAAACTGCCTAATCCCCAACACTGTAAAGTCACTTTGGTGCGACACGAAGTCGCTCCCGAGGAGTGGGAGGCAACTGGAGGCCTCCCCTGGCTAGTGTCCAGGCCAGTCCCCAATCGCTGCCTGCGACGGACGTAAGGAGGGGGTGGGAAGCCAGCGGTAATGCCCAAGGGAGGATGAGCCATCCATCCCTACCGGGTTAGGGGAAGACCGGAAAGGTGAACGCGAGTGAACCTGCGACGACGCCTCGTAACTTTACATCATCGGAGGATGGCTGACAAAGACGATGAGAATGAGTCACCGACAGCGGGGAGCAAACACTCCGCTGGAAAGGGTGTGGAACAGTCCATACCTGGGACACCAAGACTCCGGGGTATAGCAGGCGCCTGACCCGATCGCATCTCCAGGGAGCGGAACGTGGAAACCTCGATGAGGTCTGCCGCAAGCAGCAGTAACCCAACCGCAAGGAAGGGCCAACCCCTCAGCGGGAATAGGAAGGCCCAAGAAGCGAACGCCACCAGCCGAAAGGCACGGGGAAACCATAACCCGGTGGATAGGGGCAACTGCCCCCGCCGAAAGGCGGCTGACGTGGGCCTGGTGAGTCACCGGAAGTGCGATGCAAAGAACGCCAAGGGAGGGACAAGTTAGATGCATGAGGCGACTCCTGCAAACGGACCCAACCGACAGACCGACTGGGACTGCGTCAACTGGCGCAAGGCCAACCGGATCGTTCGCAATCTGCGGCAACGCATCTTCCGGGCGTCCCAGGAGGGGAAGCACCGCAAGGTGCATTCCCTCCAGAAGCTCATGCTGCGGTGCGCCTCGAACCGGCTCCTGTCGGTCCGGCGCGTGACGCAGGTCAACGCGGGGAAGTACACTCCGGGCGTTGATCAGGTGGTGGTGAAGACGCCGGCAGCCAGGGGAAAGCTGGTGGACGACTTGTCCGCCTACCAGCCCTGGCGAGCGAAGCCGGCGCGACGGGTGTACATCCCGAAGACCAACGGTAAACTCCGGCCGCTCGGCATCCCAGTTGTGACCGACCGGTGCCTCCAAGCCATGGTCAAGCAAGCGCTTGAACCAGCCTGGGAGGCCCGGTTTGAGGGGGGCAGCTACGGATTCCGCCCTGGCCGGAGTTGCCACGATGCCATGAGTCGCATCCACCAGATCGCGAAGTCCGGGGGGACCAAGCCCTGGGTGGTCGACGCCGACATCGTGGGGGCATTCGACCACATCGACCACGAGTTCTTGCTGCGAACCATTGGCCCAGTTCCCGGACGGGAACTGATCCGGCAGTGGCTCAAAGCGCGCTACTCGGAAGATGGCGTCGTCCACGACACCCCGGCGGGAACGCCGCAAGGGGGCGTGATTAGCCCGCTGTTGGCGAACATTGCGCTCCACGGCATGGAAACGGCGCTCGGCGCGAACCGACTTCGTCGCCAAGGCGCCTTGCCCAGCCGCGGAGTCGTGCGCTACGCAGACGATTTTGTGGTGTTCTGCGAAACCAGGGACGATGCCGAAGCGTGCATCCGCATCCTCACCGACTGGTTGAAAGAACAGGGACTCGCCCTATCGGGGGAGAAGACCCGCATCGTTCACCTCACGGAAGGATTCGACTTCCTGGGCTTCACCGTCAGACGCTACCAGACCCGGACCACCCGGTCCGGGTACAAGCTGCGCATCACGCCGAGCAAGACTTCGGGGGCGAAGCTCCGGGATCGACTCCGGGCGGAATGGCGCGCGCTCCGCGGCAACGACGTGGATACGGTCCTCCGGCGGCTCAACCCCATCATCCGGGGCTGGGCCAACTACTTCCGCCCACAACTCGCTGCGAAGACGTTCCACGACCTCGATCACTGGATGTTCCGCCGAGAGCAACGCTATACGCGCCGGCAACACCCACGCAAGTCCTGGGCCTGGCGCAAGGCACGCTACTGGGGAAAACTGAACGTCAAGAGACGCGACACCTGGGTGTTTGGCAATAAGCAAACGGGCCGATATCTCCAGAAGTTCGGTTGGACCGGCAGCAAACGGCATATCCTCGTCAGGGGCACGTCCTCCCCGGATGACCCCGATCTTCGGGAATACTGGCGGCAAAGGAGCAAAGCGGGAGCCGCACTCCTCCGCCCCAGCGACCGCAAGATCGCTCTGACTCAAGATATGCAGTGCCCGGTGTGCAAGGAGAGCCTCTTCAATGGCGAAGAGGTCCACAAGCACCACCGCCAACCCAGGATGCAGGGAGGGACCGACGCCTACCGTAATCTCGTGCTGGTTCACCTGTACTGCCATCAGCAACTGACGAGACGACAACGGGACTTGGGCTTGCTTGAGCCGGGTGCGGTGGAAGTCGCACGCCCGGTTCTGAGGGGGGAGGGACCGCCGTGAGGCGGCCCTCCTACCCGACAACCATGTCTTACCGCCCCGTCCCGGGCCAACAGCGCTCAGCTGACGGGCTCGCCCAGTAGCTCCAGGATGTTGCTGGAGAGCATCTGGGCCAGGTCATCCTCCGGAAACTCCCAGACCTGGATCTTGGCCAACTCGATCAGCGGCGGGTAATAGTCGCCGCCGCCATCGGAGCCCCAGATCAGCTTGCGCGGCCCCAGCGCATCATACGCCTCCTTGATCATCCAGGGACCGGAGGTATAAGAGGTATCGAGCCAGACGTTGGTGTGCCGCTTGGCCAGGTCAAAGAAGCGCCAGTTCATCTGCTGGTCGCGCGAGGAGCCGAGGTGCGGGATGATGATCTTCGTCTCCGGGACGCGGCTGGCCCAGCGTTCGGGGTACTGCGGCTTGTCGTTGCAGTCCAGCAGTACCGGCAATTGCAGTTCGGCGGCCAGTTCGAGCAACGGCAGGAAGAGCTCGTCGGTTGGCTCCTGGCCGACCAGTTCGCCGAAGTGCAGCTTGAGACCGCGGCAGCCCAGGCCGGCCGCGCGCCGCACCTCCTCGAGGGCGATGCTGCCTTCCTGCGGGAGGGCGTGGGCATAGGGGATGAGGCGGTCCTCCCAACCGCGCACCGCCCGCAGCGTCAACTCGTTGGAGGCGCGCGAAGGCAGCGAGATGGAGAAGACGATGGAGCGTTCTATCCCCGCCTGGTCCATTCGGTAGATGGTGCGGTCCGGGTCCAGCTCCCGGCGATACAGGTCGCCGCCCTTGACATGGACGTGGGAGTCGATGATGCGGATGAACGGACCTCCTTCGTGCGGCGCTAGGTCGTCTGCGTCAGCAGCTTTTGCACTGCCGGCGTCATCGACGCCAGCGCATTGTCGGCAGTGATCTGGTTAGCCGCCAATTTCGTCAGGGTCGGTGAGATCACCTGGCTGCTGATCTGGGCAAAGTCGACGATGGCATGGGACGGTGAGACCTGATCGTGATCCGCCGCGGCGACGATGGTATTGAGGTCATCGTCGGTGAGCTTGCTGAACTGACTCTGGACCGCCTTCTTCCAATCCGCCGCCAGCGAGCGCCGACTGGAAAGCACACCGGTCTCGACCGGGTAGGCCTGCATGCCGGGCGGGCTCACCATGAAGGAGAGCAGCTTCCAGGCTTCGTCCGGATGCTGCTGCTTCTGAAAGCTCGCCCACTGCCCTGGATAGACCGTATTGCGACGGGGCAGGCTCGGTGGGTTGGGCGTCGCCGCCACTCGCCAGTCGAACGACGTGATGGTGCCCAAGCTTTTGAGGGTGAAGAAATGCACGTCGTACATGCCGTAGCGACCGGTGTGGAAGTCGGTCGGCAGCGTGCCGCGCAGTGCCTTGGCCTCGTCGGCGGCTGGCTGGACGTGATACTTATACGTGCAGTCGACCTTGAACTGCATACCGGCGGTGACGGCATCGGCCTGGTAGGGAAACTGCTTCGGCAAGCCGGTAACGTAGCCTTCCGGCTCGAACCAATCGCCGCCGTAGACCCAGGACAAGGTGCTTGAATCGCTCCAGGCCTGGGTGGTGCCGTACTGTGCCGTGGGCTGCCCGGAGCTGTGCGTCAGTTGCTGGCTGATCGACAGGAACTTGTCCCAGGTCCAGGAGGCGTCGGTGAAGTCACGCGTCGGCGGCGTGACCCCGAGGTTGTTGAACATGGTCTGGTTGTAAAGCAGTACCTGGGTGTAGAGATCGACGGGTAGGGCAACGTACTGGCCGTTCCACTTGCAGAAGTTGATCGCAACCGGGAAGAAGTCGCTCAGGTCGAACTTGTCGCGGGCAATGTAGGGGTCGAGCACGGTCAGCGCGTTCCGGTAGGCGTAGTAGCGATAGCCGCGTCCACCGGCGGGGTACCAGAGGGCCGGCGGCGTGCCGCTGGCGAGTAGGGTGTCGACCTTTTCGTCGTACAGGTTGCCCGCGGTACCGGCCGTTTCGATCTGGTCGACCGTGATGCCGGGATGTTGCGCCTCAAAGGCCGCAAAGTCTCCCTTGACCTGCGGCACCGCGGTGACCGCGACGCCGACCACGGTGATCAGCTTGATGGCGACGCCCGCCGCGCTCGCGCTGGCGACCGGCGATTCGGCGGCTGGTGACTGTACGGTCGTGGTCGCACTGGCGCTCACGGTAGCTGAACTGGTGGTCGTCACAGGTGCCGAGGTGCTCGTGAGGGCCGATGCGGCAGACGTGGTCGGCGCCCCCGAATTGGTGCCCAGGCTGCTGCTCGCGGTGCCGGATGCGGCAGAGCTGGCCGTCACCGCCAGCGCTGCCGTGCTGCTCTGGGGCGTGCTCGTGCCGGCCGTGCCGCCGCAAGCAGCGATCAAGGGAACGGCTGCCAGGGTGGTGACGGCGCTCAGTGCCTGGACGACGAACGCGCGCCGACTGGTGAAAGCGAACCGGATTGCCATGGCCGTCCTCTCAGGCGCCTCCAACGCCATCGGAATCCCGCAGCGGATAGTGAGGAATATGGTAGCGTACCCTACCATCCCTATCTGTCAATATAGGGTGAGACACGGAGACCCCGAAAAATAGTGTAGAAATGAACAGGGCGGGGAAGGAAATAGCATCGTGACGACATCGACGCTGGCATCCCGCAACGGTACCCATACCAACGGTACTCATGCCACTGCGGACTTCGAAGTGCCTGCCCAGGCGCGGCGGCGCAAGCTGCCGGCCTCCTATAAGGTGCGCATCTTGTGCGAAGCAGATGGCTGCTCACAAGCAGCCGGCGCGTGGAAATCCGGCTACCATTCCTGGAAGCGTGCGTCGACGGACGACGCCGTTGACGGTGGGCTCGGCGAACGCCGTGGAGACGGCCTCGCCGTCACACCTCGCCCCGACATCCGCCCCAGCCGCGACGTGGCCTGGTATCCCAAGACCGGAGCGACTTTCGTGGATACCCTGGCTGCTGTCCGTTGGCAGCTCTGCTGTCCGTTGGCAGCTCTGCTGTCCGTTGGCAGCTCTTGGCCAGCCGCAATCGGCCATCCCCGACGCACGACCTCGCCGTGGCCACCTTTCCGCCCGCTGTCCCTCGGTCCCCTGGTCGAGGCTCCATGGGATGCCGCCCGAAAGTGCCAGAGTCGCGTCAAAAGCGTGGGAAAGCTACTGGCTTGTGCGCAGGTCTACATCTGGTGCCAGGATGTACTCGGGAGTCTCACGCAGGAGAGCGCTGGTGACGCGGACGTTGTCACGGGCTCGGATGAGCATCGCCTGACAGGACCCGATGGTCGTCTCTCGCACCAGCCCCTGACGGCGAAAGATCGGCTCCATCTTGGCAAGATAGCGGCGTACACCACGGTCGCTACAGTCGTAGCGACGAAAGGTACGGACGGACGATTGTCCCCATTGGTCCACGACGTGAACATCGCTCAAGGCGTGGTAACCGAGGTAGCTCGGCTCTACCTCCTCTTCGGCCACGTGGAACACCGAGTTGCTCGTGAAGCTTGTGCCTAGGAACAGGCAGTAGCCGTCCAACTCGGCGAGTCGCGCATACGGCGAAGTCGCGCCGCACGGGGTGTCCAAATGCGCTGCGGTCAGGTAACCGGCTGCCTGGCCGATGGCCGCGACGGAGGACACCGGGTGGGCACTGCGCATCGCATCCGGGCGTTGCCGAAACACCTCCGTAATTTGGCCGGTGTCAGATGGCGTCGTCCGGGCATCGAAGCTGGGCTGCGCCGGATCATAACTCCGGAAGGAAAGGGTGGGGACAACGACGGTCCCGCTCGTGCCGGCGCAAGCGAGCAATGCGTCGATGACCGCGTCGGCACCACCCTGGACGTAGCCAAAGCTACGCAGTGAGCTATGGACCAGCACAGCGTCGCCTGCCGTCAAACCGAGACGCCTCAAGCCGTCTACGATGTGGTCTTCGCCCACAATGGACGTGCCGCTCACTTGGTTCGCTTCCATGCATCAATCCTAACCCGACGATTGCGCGTCACTCGCCGTCCGCACTCGCTCAATAACGGAACTCAGCCATTCTGCGCGCCGACCGGGATGCCCTTGGTGACATCCGTCTGCAAGGAGAGGAATACCATGATGGTCGGCACGGCCGCGAGAGCGGCGCCTGCCATGACGATGCCCCAGTTGGTGTAATCTATGAACGGGAACTGTGACCGGGCTACCCGGCCCGGTGCTAAGGATCCTCGGAACAATAAACCTTACAATTGGTGGGCCAGGACGACAGTTCTGACTGCGTTGGCTGATGGTACAGGGTAGTGTAGCTGCTCGCGCGATCGGGGAGCGTGGCATTGGACGAAGGTGAGCAGGTCCGGCGCCGCTATACGGCGCTGCGGGGCCGCGTGGATGAACGAGCGCTGCGTCTGTGGGCGGCGAGTGAGGCCCAAGCCCACGGGCGCGGTGGCGCCGTCCTGGTGGCGGCGGCGACCGGCATGAGCCGGCAGCGGACCATTGATGGGCTGCGCGAGTTGCAAGAACCGGTCGAGGCGGCGGTGCGGGACGAGCGCGTGCGTATCCGGCGACCGGGCGGGGGACGAAAGCGGCTGGAGCGGACCGACGCCACACTGCTGGCGGACTTGGAGGCGCTGGTGGACCCGGCGACGCGGGGGGATCCGCAGTCGCCACTGCGTTGGACATGCAAGAGCACGGCCCACCTGGCGACGGCGTTGGCGCAGCGGGGGCACCGAGTGGACGCGCGCACGGTCGCTCGGCTCCTCAAGCAGCAGCGCTACAGTCTGCAAAGCAACCGGAAGACCCGGGAGGGGGCGGACCATCCCGATCGCGACGCCCAGTTCCGCTACATCAACGCCCAGACGGAGCGATTCCAGCGGCGCGGGCAGCCAGTGATCTCCGTGGACACGAAGAAGAAGGAACTCATCGGCGACTTCAAGCAGGGGGGACGGGAATGGGAGCCAGTCGGGCGCCCGGTCCAAGTGAACGTCCACGATTTTCCCGACCCTGAGTTGGGCAAAGGTATCCCCTACGGCGTCTTCGACGTCACCGCCAATCAGGGCTGGGTCAGCGTAGGCACCGACCACGACACGTCCGCCTTCGCTGTCCAATCCATTCGGAGTTGGTGGTGGCGTATGGGCCGTTCGCGCTACCCCGAGGCGAGCAATTTGCTGGTCATAGCCGATGGCGGCGGGAGCAACGGCTCCCGCGCTCGCTTGTGGAAGCACCCAGAGGGTACCCGGCTGGCCGATCGGATGGGGTGCCTGAAGGCTGGGATCGTGGCCAATGTGGTGGTGCCGCATCCCGACTACGTACGGTTTGCCACCCACTACGGCTTCCACCCCGACTTCTGTGAAGCCAGGGATCCAGAATCGAAGGGGGTGGTCGAAGCGTTGGTCGGCTACGCGAAAACTGACCTGGTGGTGCCGGCAGGCAGTTGGCCGAGCGTGGTCGAAGCCAATGCCGCGGCAACGGCCTGGTGTGCCGAGGTGAACAGCCGGCTGCACAGCGAGATCGCCGCCGTGCCGACCGCCCGACTCGCCACCGAAGGCAGCGTCCTGCGGTCCTTGCCAACGCTGCGCGTCTCCCCGCCGTCAGGTGTCCTTCGCAAGGTGGATCGACTGGCCACCGTCCGCTTCGGCTCGGCGCGCTATTCCGTCCCAGTGGAACTGGTCGGCCAAAGCGTGGAACTGGTCGTCCAAGGCGGGATGGTCCTCGTCGTGCGGGCTGGCGCCGAAGTCGCCCGCCACCTGATCGTCGCCCCCGGCGAGGTGGCCCTGATTGATGCCCACTACGGCGGGCCGCGCTCCGCGCCCACGCGGCCCATCCGACCCCGCGCGGAGCAGGAAGTCGCCTTCCTGGCCCTCGGTCCCGTCGCCGAGCAGTTCCTGCGCACGGCCGCCGCCGCCGGGACCAGTCGGCTGCAAAGCGAGCTTACGGCGATTGTGGCGCTGGAAGCAGCCTGGGGGCGCGCCGCCCTCCTGGCTGCCTTGGAGCGGTCTCTCCAGTTCCATCGGTTCCGTGCCGATGACGTGCGCTCTATCTTAATGGCCGGCGCTGGTGTGGCGACGCCAGTGCCGGCGGGGGACGCCTTGCCGATGGCTTTGGGCTTGCCGGCGGTGCCCACCCGCTCGCTGGACGCCTACGCGCTGGCGGAGGTAGTGCGATGACCGCCGCCACCCTCCCGCCCCTCACCCCCGATCTGCTGGCGGGCCTCAAGCGCCTCAAGCTCGCCCGCATGCGCGCCATGGCCCCGGAGCTGCTCCAGACGGCCAAGACCCAACGCTGGGCGCCTGAGGAGTTCCTGCGTACCCTCATCGAAGCGGAGATCACCGCTCGGGACAACGCCAACCAGGTCGCGCGCCTCAAAGCCGCCGGCTTCCCCGTCGCCAAGTCCTTGGACGAGTTCAAGGTGACGGTATCATCCGTCCCCCAAGCGACGTTCGACTACCTGGCCAGCCTGGAATGGCTGCGCGCCGCCGAGAATCTCTGCCTGGTCGGCCCCTCGGGGACGGGCAAGTCCCATCTCCTCCTGGGCCTCGGCCAGGCGGCGGTGGCGAGTGGTCGCCGTGTGCGCTACTTCGTGGCAGCGGCCTTGATCGAAACCCTCTACCGTGGCCTCGCCGACAACTCGGTCGGCCGGGTCATCGACCAACTGCTGCGCTGCGACCTCATCATTATTGATGAACTGGGCTTCGCTCCGCTCGACGCCGTCGGCAGCCAGCTCTTCTTCCGCTTCGTCGCCGCCGCCTACGAGCGCAAGAGCCTCGGCGTCGCCAGCCACTGGCCCTTCGACCAGTGGGGCCACTTCCTGCCAGAACAGGCAACCGCCGTCTCCCTCATCGATCGGTTACTCCACCACGCCGTCACGGTCGTCACCGACGGCGACTCCTTCCGCATGCGCGAGGCGCGCTCGCGTCCACGTCCAGGAGGTGCTCCTATGTAAAAAGCAGCCCTCGGGGTGGATACTTTTCTTGGCCACCAGTGGATACTTCGAATTGGCCATTGACAAAAGCACATTATAGCCTTGCCTCCCTCCGGTGATGGTGATTTCCTACTGCCGGACTTGATCACAAAACGCTACACAGTACGTCTTCAACGTAAGGTTGGGCCCGACTCATGCTGGCGAAGACTATACTGAAGAAAGCACGCTGGCGGGCGTAGGCAATAGGGCAGGAGGACGATGAAGGCGCTCATTTTGGGGGCGGGCTACGCCACACGGTTAGGCGAATTGACGAAGAACCGACCCAAGCCTCTGCTGCCGATCGCCGGCACGCCAATGATCGATCACCTTTTCGCCCAACTGGACGCCGTCATGGAGATTGATGCCGCATACGTCGTGACGAATGACCGCTTCGCGGCGCAGTTTACGCATTGGGCGAGGCAACGTCGGGGGCGATTACCAGTGACGGTTCTCAACGACGGTACGACCAGCGACCAGAATAAACTCGGGGCGATCGGCGACATCGGGTTTTCGGTGCGCCAGGCCGGAATTCGTGAAGATCTCTTCGTTGGAGCGGCTGACAACTTGTTTGATTTCGACCTGCGTCCGATGTTCACCTTTTTTGCTCAGCGCGGATCTACCGTTGGACTGTACGATGTCGGTCGCCTTGACCTGATGTCGCAGTACAGCGAGGTCCAGTTGGACGAGAGCCAGCGCATTACCAACCTGGTTGAGAAGCCGCCGCGCGCAACATCGACCTTAATGGCTACTGCACTCTACATTTACCAGGCAAGCCACCTACCGCTGCTGGAGCAGTACCTTGCCGAAGGTGGTAACCAGGACTCTCCCGGCTATTTCCCAGCGTGGTTACATCGCCGGGTTCCCGTCTTTGGCTATGTCTTCCAGGGTCGCTGGTTCGACATTGGTACGCCCGCCCAGTTTCAGGAAGCGGACGACGTGTGGACTCAAGGGCGGCTGGGTTAGGGCAGTAACTCAGGATTTCACCCCGTTGCGGATGCCATCCCTGAGCGGAAGCATGACGACGCATTTGGTACCGCCTCGCTCGTTCGTCTGGGATCTTAAGCAGGTTGTGCGCAGTGACACTGGCGGGCTCAGGAGGGTTCTCCATGTGCTACTGTCGTCTTGAAGAGCAAGTGGCTATAGTTAGAGAGTGTTTGACTAACAAGAGTCCGTCACTAACCGAAGATAACCCATCGAATACCTGTGTAGTGGCCACTACCTGCCAGCACTTCTCATCAGTAGCACCGTTTCCAACACCGTATGGTTGCTAAATATTAAGATCGTTCGTTGCGAATTGCCGGACCATAAGTATCTTACGCTGTTTCGTCGATCTACAGTAGCCTAATGCACGCCAGCGCACTATGTTAGTCAAACACTCTCTAAGTTATCGATACTCAGTTGGTTGGACAAGGCGGTATAGATCGACGCGCGAGAGCTATCCTTCCGACAAATTAACCCTCTCTGCTCCTCCGGCATCTGGGTCTCGATACGTGAACTCCGTCAGCGGGAACTCCCGCGGGCTCATCCGGTGCAACTCGA
>DAIMXP010000137.1:0-12295 GCA_036734945.1 Chloroflexota bacterium | reverse complement strand
CCGAAGTCCTCTCCCCAGCCCGCAACACCCTCAGCATGACAGATAGGGTACCCGACTGTCGGCGTCAACGCCCACCGGACCCGCCATCTGCCAGACGACGCCGCGCCGACGCCCGCAGGGCGGCCGTGCACCCACCACGCTCAAGTAGGCGCCATGCCGGTCATTGCCATAGATCTCATCGAAGCGCCCAAAGGGCACCCGGATCCGCGGCCCCACCGTCAGGGTCTGCGCGAACACCCGCAGCGCCCGCCGCTCCGCCTCCGTCACCACGGCGCTGATCGTCCCCAGACTCACCGCTCGCCCCTGCTCGGCCAGACAACGCTGCATGCCGCGCTCGCCCGCATGCCCCTCGACCAACAGCGTGAGGACCAAACGCCCCAAGGCGTCATCCCACTGCCAGCGATGCCCGGCACAAGCCGCCAGTTGCCAGCCAAGGCAGAACTATCAGTGCCACGCAAGGCAGGGGCCGGCAGCCGTCTCCTGCCTTGCAGGATCGGTTTCTCCCGTCAGGGGGAAACCTGGCGAGCGGTGCGAGCCGGAAGGGGTTCCTCCTCCGCGCTCGACGAGCAGCGGGAAAGGAGCATCGGATACACCACTGGCGTATCCGATATTAGCGGGACGAACACGCTTCTCCCTACGGCGCACTACCCGCGTTGAGCGCGTTGAACTGCTGCAAGGCGTGCTGGAACGGGTAGGAACTGATGTGAACCGCTCCGGTGAAGGGGCGGTCTAAGGCCAGCACGCCAAAGAGCAGGGCAGCGATGGCGCCGGCCAGGATAGCGATCATCATGGCGTGGACGCGCACCTTCTCCAGGTGAAAGAAATAGGTGAACGTGGTCGTCACAATGCCGCCAATGATGAGTAATCCCCAGAAGATGCCAGGCACGGTGCCCTCGGCCGCCAGGTGCGTCTGGTGGCGTTGCAACTCCAGGTTGTAGAGGTGGTCTTTCGCCTGCGCGAGGTCGCTCTCGGCCTCCGGCGTCGTTGGCTTTATCTCGCGGAAGACGGTCCACACGGCGTTGAGTGGGTCGGGCGTCGTGTGATGTGTGAGGGTGCCGTGTGTCGGCCACTCGGTCGCGGGTACCGTCGTGGCGTAGAGGCGCAGTGCGGCCTGGGCCTCGTCGCGCAAGGGCTGCGGGAACGTCTGCGTGTCCCGGAACACCGCCACCAGCGCTGCCGCCTCGTTCGTCACGGCCGTTTCGGCATCGGCAAAACGCTGCCAGACCGTGACGACGATAAATCCCAGGACGACGGCATACACGACGCCGACCGTGGCGAAGACGAAGCCGGCAATGTCGTTGTGCCCATCGCTAAGGTGCAGCTTGACCACCGACCGAGTGGCAAGCAGCCCGAGGACGGACAGGATCATGGCGAGGCCGATGATGACGACGCCGGCAAGGTTCAGCGGCATTCCGAGCACAGGTGTTTCCCTTCAGCGTAGCGCATCGGCTCCCACGACAGCGCAGGCTGAGCGATCTACAACAGCAATGGTGTATCGGTCGCCTTGCCTATGTGATACTACCACTCGCACCCGAAGCCCAACGCTTGCACCGTTCGCACGTACCGGAGAGGATCTCCATGGCCATTCCGACCCGACCCAATATCGTGCTGATCATGGCGGATCAGCTGAGCGCGCTCGCCACATCGCCCTACGGCAACCCTGATGTCTTGACGCCGAACATGCAGGCGCTGGCCGAGCGCGGCGTCCTGTTCGCGCACAGCTACTGCAACGCGCCACTCTGCGCACCGTCGCGAGCGTCGATGATGACCGGTCGTTTGTCCGGCCGCCTGCCCGTGAACGATAATTCGGAAGAGTTGCCGGCCTCGGCGCCGACGTTCGTCCATCACCTGAGGCGCGCCGGCTACCTCACGGTACTCTCGGGCAAGATGCACTTCGTGGGCCCCGATCAACTGCACGGCTTTGAGGAGCGCCTGACCACAGACATTTATCCCGCCGATTACATGTGGACCAAGCTCTGGACCGAGCAGGGCGACCCGCCCCAGCGTGTTGGCCTGCCGGGAGACCAGGAGACGGGTGCGAGCTACGTCCGGCAGATGGCGCAGATGGTCAAGGAGTCGGGGCCGATCTCCTGGAGCTACCAGCTCGAATATGATGAGGAAGTCCACTTCCGTACACTGGAGCGCATGCGAGGTCTCGCGCGACGGCGCGGCGCTGCGGCAGAGCAGCCCTGGCTGCTCTGCGTCTCCTATACGCACCCACACGACCCTTATGTCGCGACGAACGAATACTGGGACCGCTATGAAGGCGTGCCAATCCGAATGCCGGAAGCGCCGCCGCCCGGCCATCACCCGCATCCCGCCGACATCTGGGTGAACAGCTACCACGGTGTCGACCGGGTGGCGCCCACGCCGGAAGACATCTACCGCTCCCGCCGCGGCTATTACGCTTCGGCCAGCTTCATCGACGATAAGCTGGGCGAGTTGCTGGCCGAGCTGGAGCGACTTGACCTCACACGGCAGACGATTGTCATTTTTACCAGTGACCACGGCGACCAGTGCGGCGAGCACGGGATGTGGTTCAAACGGATTGTGCGCGAGTGGTCAACCCGCGTCCCGCTGATCGTGGCTGGTCCCGCGGTGGACCGCGGCCGGCGTGTCGAGGCAAACGTTTCCCTGGTTGACCTCTACCCGACCATCCTGGACATGGCCGGGGTTTCCCTGCCGGAAGACGTTCCCCTTGGCCTCGACGGCAACAGTCTGAAGCCGTTCCTCACAGGTACATCTGCGGGCGCCTGGCCGGACGCGGTGTTCATCGAGAACAACGGCGAAGCAACGATCAAGCCAATCCGCGCGCTGGTCGCGGACCACTACAAGTTCATCTACGTCCACGAGCGTCCGGACCAGCTCTACGACCTGGCGAATGACCCCAACGAGTGGCACAACGTCGCGTCCGATCCCGCCTATGCGGACGTAGCAGTAACGCTACGGGCTCGCCTGCTGCATCATTGGGACCCGGCGCTCGCGGAACAACGCATCCTGGCGAGCCAGCACCTGCGCATGCTCCTGAAGGAAGCGCTCTTTCAGGGCAAGTACGCCCCCTGGGACTATCAGCCGCAGGTCGATGCGACGCGCAGCTTCGTCCGCCGGACTTCGAATGTGCAATGGGACCCGCACCTGGGGCGGTAACCGGCCCTCGCTCCGTATACTACGGCTATGTATGAAAAGACAACGCTCCCCAACGGCCTGCGCGTCGTCACCCATGCGATGCCTACCAGCTTTTCCGTCTCGGCCGTCATCCTCATCGGCACGGGATCACGGTACGAAACGCAGGAACAGGCCGGCATTTCCCACTTTGTGGAGCACATGCTCTTCAAGGGAACCAGGAAGCGCCCGACGCCGAAAGCAATTGCCGAGACCATTGAGGGAGTCGGTGGCGTCCTCAACGCCGCCACGGAGAAAGAGCTCACCAGCTATTACGTCAAGGTGGCGCAACAGCACGGCACGCTGGCGCTGGAGCTGCTGACAGATATGCTGCGTCACTCTCGCTTTCTGACAGCGGAGGTCGACAAGGAGCGCCACGTCATCACCGAAGAACTCCATATGACGGAGGACATGCCGCAGGATCTCGTGAACTCCCTTATCGACGAACTCGTCTGGCCCGAGCACCCCTTGGGACGGGAAATAGCGGGCACCGACGCGTCGGTGAAGGGGCTACGCCGCCCAGCCCTATTGGCCTACCTGGCCGAACGCTACGTGCCGAATAACGCGGTGGTCAGCGTTGCCGGAAAGATCATCCACCAGGACGTCGTTGAGGAGGTTGAACGCTTGCTCGGCGACTGGCGGCCGGGTCCGCAGCGCTCGTACTTGGCGGCGCCAGGTCAGCCGGGGAAGGTGCGTCAGGCGCTGAAAGTGAAGGACATCGAACAGGCGCACCTGTGCGTCAGCGCTGGCGGTCTACCCAGGCAACATCCCGATCGCCGCGCGCTGGACATCCAGAACTTGATCCTCGGCGGTGGTATGAGTTCCCGCCTCTTCCTGGAAATCCGCGAACGGTGCGCCCTTGCCTACGACGTGCAAGCCTACCTGGACTATTTTGAGGACACCGGCCTGTCGGTGATTTACGCCGGCACCGATGCCGCTCAGGTCCCTGCCTGCCTCGACGCCATTTTGAGCGAGTTGCGCCGTTTGCGCCGTCAGCCTGTGGCGGCGGAGGAGTTGACGCGGGCCAAGGAATACCTCAAGGGGCGCATGCTACTCGGCCTGGAAGACAATTCCAGCCTGGCACACTGGCTCGGCGCTCAGGAGTTGCTGACGAGTCGCATCCAGACCGTGGAGGAAATCGTCGCCCAGGTCGACGCCGTTACCGTAGAAGACGTGCAGCGCGTGTCTCAGGTCGTGTTCGATCCCGCCCAACTGCGCATGGCCGTCGTTGGGCCGGTGAAGGACGACCGAGGGTTCGGGGAATTGTTGGACGGGGCTGCATGATCGGAAGGCCGCGATTGCGGGCCCACTATGTGGGCGCCCCCGGCCAAGGACCTGGGGCACTGCGGTACCGATCACTTCCGTGCGTCCGGCATAAGGCGACCGCAGTCGCCCTCGTCGCTTGGCCGCCGATCGCAATCGCGGCCCTGCCTATCGCCCTCCTACCTACAGCACCAGCAGCCCGCGCCGTGCTGCGCGCGTCACGGCCTCGGTGCGGCTGGCTGCGCCGAGCTTGGCCATCACCTCGCCGACGTGAAACTTGACGGTGTGCTCGCTGATGGTGAGGCGTTGGGCGATCTGCTTGTTGGCCAGCCCCTGCGCCAGTAATTGGAGCACCTCGCGTTCCCGCGCCGTGAGTGGCTCCTCCGGCGCCTGGGCATCGCCCGGTAACGCCGCGGCCCAGGGCTGGACCAGGGTGTCGATCAGTGACGGGTGCAGCACGATCAGTCCTTCGGCCGCGGCGCGAATCGCCGCCGCCATTTCCTCGGCAGTGGAGCCGCGCGATAGATAGCCCCGCACGCCTTCGCGCAACGCCCGGCCGATGGCCGAACCGGCGCGGGCGCCACCGAGCATCACGACCGCTGCCTCGGCGCCCGTCGCGTGGAGACGTGTCAGCAACTCGGTAACCTCGCGGCCCGCCGCCCCGCTATCGAACAGGACGACGTCGGGCTGTAGCGACCGGGCCAGGGCAACGGTCTGCAACAGCCCGTTGCCCTGAGCAATAGTCTCGATATCGGCAACGCCGACCAGCATCGACCGCAGACCGGCCGCCGCCAGGGGGTCAACCGACCCGACGAGGACGCGAATCATCACGGCGCTCCGCGAGCAGCGGCCGCCCGGCAATGGCCCCGCGCTTCAGCATACGTGGTCAGCAGGCGAACGCCGTCCCCATCCTACTGTGGCCGGTCGCCTGGGGTGACGGACAGGTCTTGCGGCTGGCCGCCGCGCAGCAGCGCCAGCGTTGCCGCCGTGCCGATTGGCGCCGTTGCCAGGAGCGCCTGCAAGTCGTCGGGCGCCTGCAGCGGCTGTCCCGCGAACGACACGATGATGTCGCCGATCAGCAGGCCAGCAGCTTCTGACGGACTGCCCGGTTCGACCGCCAGTACCAGCAAGCCGCTCTCCTGCGGCCGACCCAATCGCTCCGCCATGGCCGCCGGAATCGGTACCGGCTGGGACCGGAACCCCAAGAAGGCCCGCCGAATCCGACCATGTTGCTGCAACGTCTCGACCAGGCGCGTCACGACATCGGCCGGCACGGCCATGCTCGCATCACCACCAAGATGGGAGCTGAGCAAGCCGGCGATACGCCCCTGCGCATCTACCAGCGCCCCACCGGAGAACCCCGGATACATGGTGACGCCGCTGCGCACGTAGCCACCCAACAGACCACCGCCGCGCGTCCGGGCTGGCCCGCCGACGGCGCTGATGACGCCCCAACTGGCCTGCACGCCCTCGGCATCGGGACGCGCGACAGCGAGGACCAGGCTGCCCGGTCGCAAACTGCCGGAAGTCGCCAGTTTGGCCGGCGTTCCGCCAGCGTTGGTCAGGCGCAAGAGGGCAAGATCGTTGTCGGGCGCCCTTCCCACCAGCGAGGCGGTCGCGGTCTTACCATCCGGCAATCCGACAGTGATGTTGTCATCCCGTTCCACCACGTGGTCGGCGGTGACAACCAACCCATCCGCCCAGACCACACCGCTGGCGGCCTGGCGCTGGCGCGCCTCCACGCGCACGACGCTCTGTCCGGCATTGGCAACTGCCGTCGCCAACTCCTCCGAAAAGGTGGTCAAAGCGTTGCTACCCTCTGCTGACATCCGTTTTCTCCTCCTGAGGTCTGCATGATATGCCGCGATGGCAAGGCATCGCTGGCTTCTACAACGCTACCGAGTACCGGTCGGCTCAGCATCCGTGAGATGGGCAGGACCTGCCTAGCCACATGGGTAGGGCATTCGGCCCGTGACCCTATTGCAACACCGCCAGCGTCGTGTCGATGGCGCGGAAGAGTTGCCAGGCGCCGGTCGCCACGTCCCAGGCAGTTGTCAGCGGGTTACCCTGTGTCTGAATGGCCGGTTCCACGTGCGCCAACAGGCTGATATAGGTCAGGTGGACGAGCGACGGCTGCGCATCCTGCAGTTTGAGTGATTCAGCGTTCGGAATATAGGTGTCCTGCCGGTCTGCCACAATGTAGACGGGAGTTTGCAGCCGGGCAAGATCTGTCTGCGGCGACAGCGCCGCCAGTTGGACCGGCAGCGGCGCCGGCAGCGCGGCGATCAACGCAGCAACCTTGCCGGGATCGCGATTTTCCAATAAGGCCAATAGCGCAAGTCCACCCGTGCTGAGGCGACTGGCCGGAACCTTTGTCCAATCCGGCGCGACGTAGTGGTCGGGCGGCGGGTCGCCGAGAAAAGGAGCAAACACCGCACGATCGCCGGCATCCGGCAGTCCCATGGCCAGGCTGCGCGCTACCGCCGCGACGACCCAGGGGTCAGGCGAATACGGAACAAGCGTGCTGTGGCGAGTGTACGTACCGGTTGTGATGACCTGGATCATGTCCAGGCTGCTGACATAGCCGGAGAGCGCGACCACCGCACGCAGCGGCGGCAACTGTGCATCCTCGGCCGCCAGCAAACCAAGCGTCGCCCCCACGCAGAAGCCGACCAACTCCAGCCGCCGGCCATCGACGCCTGGCACCGTGTGGACGTTTTGCAAGGTGAAGTCAAGGTCCTGCAAGCTGGCCGGCGACAGAATCTCCTTGAGCAGGTCCGGGTAGTCGGGAATGATCGCCGTGTAGCCACTGCGCGCCAGGGCCGCGCCAAACTGCGCCAGCGGCTCGTACTTGCGCCCAGCGCTGAGCGCACCATTGACGATGAGGATGGTCGGGTGCGCACTCCCACCCTGTGGCGAATACACATCGGCAACCACCGGACCTTCCGCACCGACAAAGCTCCAGGTTCGGATAGTAGGAGCGCCCAGCAGGTGGGTGATCGGGCCGGACGGCGCCCCCGGCACGTTTGCCAGCAACATGTAGAAGCTAGCCGGCGCCACACGTAGCGAGGGCGTGATGACGACAATGACGAGGAGTGCCACCACGGCAACCACCACGACGAGGCGGCGGGGAAGAGGATGGAGCAGGCGAGGGTGGGTGGTCATGGTCGTTATGGTAGCGTGTATTTGGTGCACCCGAGCGGCGCACTCGAGGGCCTCCCCGTACAATACACCAATCACCGAGGAGGAAATGATGGCAACAACAGCGCAGACCTTCGACGCGAGACTCGTCGAAGACATGAAGACGGCGATGCGGGCCCGCGACGAGGTGCGGGTCAACGCGATCCGCTACTTGCGCTCAGCCGCCAAGAATCGCCAGATTGAACTGGGTCACCCACTCACCGACGCTGAGATGATTGACGTGATTCGGAAGCAACTGAAGCAGCGGCAGGATGCCATCGAGCAGTTCCGGGCCGCCGGCCGGCAAGACCTGGTCGACAAGGAGCAAGGTGACCTGGAGGTGCTGCAAGGGTACATGCCGCAGCAAATGGATCGCGCCGCCGTTGAGGCGGTTGCCCGGGAGGTGATCGCGGAATTGGGCGCCTCGGGACCAGCCGACATGCGGCGCGTTATGCCGGCGCTTGTGGCGCGGCTGCAGGGCCAGGCCGAGGGCCGCACGATTTCTGAGGTCGCCACTGCGCTCCTTCGTAAAGCCTGAATGGGAGCGGCGGCCGGCCTGGTAGACCACCTGGTGAGCGTTGTCGGCGATGAGCCGGTAGCGGCCGGGTTGGCGGAACTTATCGAGCGGGCGGCGCTCGCCACGTTGCACCAGCAAGGCGTCGCGCAGGCGACGGAAGTCACCATCGCGCTCGTGTCCCCCGAGGAAATCCGCGAGCTCAACTGCACCTACCGGCAGGTCGACGAGGAGACTGACGTGCTCTCCTTCGGCATGGATGACGACCAAGAACCCACGTCGTTGCCGGATGCCTTGCCGTATCTGGGCGACATCGCCATCAGCTTCCCTCGGGCAGAAGCACAGGCGCTGGAATACGGCCACAGCATCAAGCGCGAGTGCGCCTACCTCACGGTGCATGGCGTGCTCCATCTGCTGGGTCACGATCACCATGACCCTGATGACCAGCGCCAAATGCGGGCGGCCGAGGAAGCGGTGCTCGCGCTGCTCGGCCTATCCCGCCGCGATGAGTAGTGGCAGCCGCAGAATGGTATCATCGGCAAATTGCAAACAGCACCAGAAAGGGTAGCCCCGATGGCCGACCTGCGTACCCTGTCGCAACAGGTCGTGGCGAACGTCGAGCGCGTAATCGTGGGGAAGCGCGACGTCGTTGAGCTGACCTTGATCGCCCTGCTCTGCCGGGGCCATACGCTCATAGAGGACGTGCCCGGCGTCGGTAAAACCATGCTGGCAAAGTCGTTCGCGCGGTCTATCGGCTGCACCTTTCGCCGCATCCAGTTCACGCCCGACCTGCTGCCCAGCGACATCACCGGCGTGTCCATCTACAACCAGAAAACCCAGGAGTTCGACTTCCGTCCCGGGCCGATCGTTGGCCAGGTAGTGCTAGCCGACGAGATCAATCGCGCTACGCCGAAGACGCAATCCGCGCTGCTGGAGGCGATGGAAGAGGGCCAGATGACGGTGGAAGGCCAGACCTTTCCGCTGCCAATACCGTTCATCGTGCTGGCGACGCAGAATCCTATCGAATACGAGGGCACCTTTCCCCTACCGGAAGCACAGCTCGACCGTTTTATCATGTCTGTCCGTCTGGGCTATCCGTCCGTACGTGACGAGATCGCCATCCTGGAGAGCCAGCAGTTGCAACACCCGCTCACCAGTCTGGAGCCGGTGATTGACGTGGACCAGCTCATCGAACTGCAAGAGCAGGTCCGGCGCGTCTACGTCGACCCTTTGGTGAAGCAGTACATCGTGGATATCACCACGGCCACCCGCAGCCATGCTGATGTCTATCTGGGCGCCAGCCCGCGCGGTTCGTTGGCGCTCTTTAGGACCGGGCAGGCGCGCGCGGCCATTCAGGGACGAGACTTCGTGATTCCCGACGATATCAAGGCGCTGGCGGAAGTGACGCTCGCCCATCGCCTGATCATCAATCCGGCGGCACGCATTCGCAACATTGGTCCGCGCGACATCGTCAAAGAGGTGCTCAACTCCCAGCCGGTTCCAGGGTCACGTCCCGGCGAGCGCGTGCGCTGAACGGTTGCTCGGTACGCGCCCACGCCAAGATCAACCTGAGCCTGGAAGTCACAGGTCGCCGCGCTGACGGCTATCACGAACTCGTGTCGGTGTTTCAGGCCGTGACGCTGTGCGATGTGTTGGAGTTCGAGACGGCTGGCGATGTCACACTGGTGAGTGACCCGCCATTACCGTTCGACAGTGCCACCAACCTGGCCTTGCGGGCGGCATTGTTGCTGCGGGCGACAGCACGTGTGCAGGCAGGCGCGCGCATCCGGCTACGCAAGCGCATTCCTGTCGCGGCCGGCCTTGGTGGTGGTAGCGCCGATGGCGCAGCGACGCTGCTGGCACTCCAGACGCTGTGGGGACTGACGACTTTTGACCTCAACCCGATTGCCGTGCAGTTGGGTTCCGACGTGCCGTACTTCTTCGGTTCGGCCACAGCGCTGGTGCGGGGGCGCGGCGAACGCCTGACATCGTTGCCGCCATTGTCCCCCCGAGCAGTGCTCCTCGTTCGCCCCCCGGTCGCCCTGGCGACAGCACACGTCTTCGCGCAATTGCGCCCGCCGGAGTGGACCGATGGCAGTGCGACGCTGTCCCTGGCGGCGTCCCTGGCGGCTGGTGAGGGGATGGTGGAGGAGCATCTACGGAACGGCCTCCTGGCCGCTGCCGAACGCTGTTGTCTGCCCCTTCGGACCCTGCGCGAGGCATTGCAAGCCGAAGGCTGGACTCCGCATCTGAGCGGCAGTGGGCCGACGATCTTTCTCTTCCCTGAGTCACCTGCCGAGGCGGCACGTATCCGAACGTGCGCCGAGGCATTGGGCGCGGAGTGTTGGGGATGCCGCACACTTCGACAACCACCGCTGAAAGTGCGTCGGCCGGGGCTTGAATAGCAGCAATTTCCGTGCCTATGTCACACATGAGCAAGGGACCGTAGGAAATTCAGGCTATCTGATACACCGAAATCAACACTCTTCCTTTACTATGCAAGGGCACCACGGAAATAGCGGTGTCCACCGGCACACGATGCCGGACGGCAAGGTGGAGGAGGGATCGACAGGGTGCGTCGATTTATTGCGGCGATTGCGCTGGCAGTCACACTGGTTACGGCCAATCCGCCGCAGCAGCAAGCCGAAGCGGCCTGGAACGCCTTCCCATATGGGCAATGCACCTGGTGGGCAGTCAACATGCGACCGGACCTGGCAGGCAGCGTGTGGGGCAACGCCTGGCACTGGGTCTACGAGGCCCACTGGAGCGGTTGGAACGAAGGCTATAACGCTCAACGCGGCGCCGTTGCGATCTTTCAACCGGGAGCCGGTGGCTCGGGTTGGCTGGGTCATGTCGCCTACGTGACGGCAGTCGGCAACAACGGCTGGTTCCAGGTCAGCGAGATGAACTTTCCCTGGTGGGGCCGCGTCAGCTACCGCTGGACGCACACGGGCTGGGGCGTGTCGTTCATCTACTGGTGATGCGCTATCATGGTGGCGTGAACTCGCACGCGTAAATGAAGGGCCGGTCACCACCGGCCCTTTTGTTTTGTCTGTCGTCAGCCCGTCACCGGCTGCCGGAGGCAACACCAGGGAGCAGTGGTTGCAATGCCGGGCCTTTTTGGCCGCCTCAACCCCTTCCGGCGCCCGCTGGAGAAGACGCGCGAAGGCTTTTTCGGTCGCGTCACCACACTCTTCGGCCGAGCCCAGAAGATTGACGCCGAGTTTTGGACTGAACTGGAAGACCTGCTCATTGAGGCCGATCTAGCCGACACCGCCGAGGAGGTGCTGGACGATCTCAAGCGGCGCGTCCAGGAGGACCGCATGCGTTCGCCGCGCGATGTGCAAGACGCTCTGCAAGCAGAGTTGATTCGCCTCCTCGGTCCGTCACAGGAACCGCTGGCCCGGGTCGCCGGGCTGACGACGGTGCTGGTCGTCGGTGTCAACGGCGTCGGCAAGACGACCTTTATCGCCAAGCTGGCGCACCGGCTCAGCCAGTCGGGCGAGCGCGTGATCCTGGCCGCCGGTGACACCTTTCGCGCCGGGGCGGTCGAGCAGTTGAAGCGCTGGGGCGAACGAGTGAACGTGCCGGTCATCAGTCACCAACCCGGCGCCGACCCGGGAGCGGTAATCTTCGACGCCATGCAGGCGGCCAAGACGCGCAACTTCACCTATTGCATCCTGGACACAGCCGGCCGCATCCACACCAAGCACAACCTCATGGAAGAACTCCAGAAGCTGGAGCGCGTGGCGCAAAAGGTGGACCCCACCGCTCCCCAGGAAATCCTGCTGGTGCTCGATGCCGTCACCGGCCAGAACGCCATCCAGCAGGCCAAAAAGTTCGCCGACACTGTCGACATCACCGGCGTCGTCGTCACGAAGCTCGATGGTTCGTCCAAAGGCGGCGCCCTCTTCGCCGTGGCTCGCGAGCTCCGCGCCCCCATCAAGTTCGTCGGCACAGGTGAGAAGCTGGAAGACCTCCAACTGTTCGACGCTGAGGCGTTCGTGCGGGCGCTCTTTGAGCGGGAAGAGACGGAGTGAGGGGGGGACTCAAATGCCGGTTGGGTAAGCCCGAACAGGGGCCGCGATTGCGATCGGCGGCCAAGCGACGGGGGCGACTGCGGTCGCGTTCTGAACCGTCAACGGCAGACCCAAGTGACCGCAGTCGCCCCCGTCG
>DAIMXP010000136.1:0-12617 GCA_036734945.1 Chloroflexota bacterium | reverse complement strand
CAAGCGACCGCAGTCGCCCCGGTAACTTGGCCGCAGACCGCAGTCGCGGCCCTGTCCTTATCACACCGCAGAGCGAGCAGAGGAGGAATAACCGTGACATCCCGACGACAGGTACAGGTGGCGGATGAGATCCGCCGCGAGATCGGGGAGCTGCTGCTCAAGCAGATCAAGGACCCACGAGTGGGGTTCGCCTCCGTCACTGACGTGCAGGTGTCGCCGGACCTTCGGCACGCGCACATCAATGTCAGCGTCTACGGCAGCGAGGATGAGCGAGCGGCAACCATGACGGCCCTGCAACACGGCAGCGGCTTCTTCCGTCGTGAAATCGGTACAGCGCTCAAACTACGCTACACTCCCACAATCGCGTTTCACCTTGATGATTCGCTGGAGCGCGGCGACCGCATCTTACGCCTCCTCAATCAGGTGAAAGGAGGTGGCACGACCGGTCCGCTCCCGCCACCGCAACCCGCAGAAGAGAAGGCGCCATGACCGTAGCGGCAAAAGTGAGCCTCCCAACGGACCGGGCCAGCGCAGCGGCGGCGATCCGCGCCGCCACGTCGATTCTCATTTCCAGCCACATCAACCCCGATGGCGACGCCATCGGCTCGATCCTGGGCACTGCCCTCACGCTCGCCGCCGCCGGCAAGCGGGTGCTACCGCTCAACCCCGATGAGGTGCCGTGGACATTCCAGAAGCTGCCTCAGGCGACGCTCGTGAAGACCTGGTCCGCCTTAGAACAGTTCGGCAAGCCCGACCTCTGGCTGGCCCTCGACTCCGCCGACCAGGAGCGTCTCGGCCTACCGTCCGAGATGCGCCCCCTCCTGGAGGGCGTGCCTGTGGTCCAGTTCGACCACCACATCACGAACACCCGGTACGCCGACGTGAACATCATTGAGGCCGACACCGCCGCCTGCTGCGAGCAGATGACGCACTTTCTCTCGAGCGAGGGCTACACCATCACACCCGACGCCGCCAACTGCCTGCTCTGCGGACTGGTCACGGACAGCGGCAGTTTCCGCTTTACCAGCGTCACAGCCAACACGTTCCATGCCGCTGCCGCACTCGTGGCGGCCGGAGCATGGCCCGGCGTCGTCGGCCAGTTGCTCGGTGTGCGCCGCTTTGCCTCCACCAAACTCTGGGGTCTGGTCCTGAACACGCTGGAACTGCAACAGAACGGACGCATCGTTGTGGCGCAGGTCACTCGCTCCATGTTCGGGCAAGTAGGGTTGGAGGAGGAAGGCACCGAGGGGCTAGTGGAGACGATACGGGGCATCGAAGGTGTCGACGTGGCGATACTCCTGCGGGAGGACCCGTCCGGCGACATCAAAGCCAGCTTCCGCACCACGGAGGCGGTTGATGCCACCGTGCTCGCGCTGGCCAACGGTGGTGGGGGCCACGCCCGTGCAGCGGGTTGCACCCTGCCCGGCCCGCTCGCTGCCGCCCGCCGCCGCGTCCTAGACCAGACCGTACAACTGTTGGAAATGGGTACGCTAGGCGTGTAAGTGACGACCAACGGTTTCCTCATCCTCGACAAGCCGCTCGGTTTGAGTTCTCGGCAAGCGCTGGACCGGGTACGTCGGCTCTACCACACGCGCAAGGCGGGCTTTGCCGGCACCTTGGACCCCCTGGCGAGCGGCGTGCTGATCTGCGCTCTGGGCAGTGCAACCCGCCTGCTGACCTACCTGGAAGCGGACGCGAAGCGCTATGTCGCCACCGTCGAACTGGGCAAGGAAACCGATACGGACGACGCCGAGGGCCGCGAGGTCGCGCAGGGCGACTGGACGGCGGTCAGCCGCGAGCAGGTAGAAGCAGCGCTGACCGCATTTCGCGGCGCCATCCGCCAGCGGCCGCCTGCCTACTCTGCCATCTCCGTCGGTGGGCAACGCCTCTATGCGCTGGCACGGCGCGGCGAAGCGGTCGTGGCCCCCGAACGCGAGGTCACCATTCACGGCCTCTCCCTGGTGTTCTGGCAGCCGCCCCGCCTGACGCTAGAGGTGTACTGCTCCAAGGGTACCTACATCCGAGCGCTGGCCCGCGACCTTGGGCGTGTACTCGGATGTTGCGCCTACCTGGCGGCGCTGCGGCGCACCGTCTCCGGGGCCTTCTCGCTCGATCAGGCCCACTCCCTGGACCAGTTGGAAAGCGCCGACGATGAACAACGTGCCGGCTACCTGTTGCCGCCGCGTGCCGGAGTCGCTCACCTGCCGGTCAGGGTACTCGACGCGGAAGCGGTTGAGTACATTCGCCGGGGACAGCGCGTCCCGCACACCGAGCACAGTGATGGACCAGTCGTAATTGTTGACAACGGCGGCATCCTGGTAGCCATTGGTCGCTACGATGGCGGACAGCTCCAGCCGGAAAAGGTGCTGGCGGTGGAGGACGGGTAATCGGGATTCTCGATGGATAACGTGACGTGATTGGCTCGCCGAATACGCGATTGGGTCGCTTACCTTGCCGGCCGCGCCGGACGCAAACGCCGAACCCGCCGCTCACCCACCATGCGGTGATCGCCCGCTCGTCGTACAGTGTGTCCCGCGACCGGTAGTGCCGGAACAAGCGCCGGCTTCGGCAAGACGACCGGGTGACGCACGACCATCGCAACGAGGCGCTGGAAGGTGTCGCCATCCCACACTTCCTCGATCAGCAACCGCTCGACGAGGTCGTGGATCACTGGTGCATAGCTCTTCAGAATGGCCCGCGCGTATTGCAGCCCCCGCGCCGTCAGTTCCCGAATCTCCCGCCGGGCTTCCTCGGAGACCTGCCGCTCGGTCCCTTCTTCCAGCCGGACCGGCCCGACGGCGTCGCTCATCCCAAACTCGCAGACCATGGCCGTCGCCGTGCTGGTGGCGATTTGCAGGTCACTGTTCGCGCCGCTGGACACCTCGTCGCAATAGAGGGCTTCCGCCGCCATGCCACCAAGGATAAAGGCGAGCCGCGCTTCCAACATCGAGCGCGTATACAGGCGGCGATCCTCGTCGGACGACACCCGCGTGAAGCCGCCGGCGGCGCCGCGCGAGACGATCGACACCTTTTCTACTCGCCCCAGCACCGGATATTCGACGGCAACCAGGGCGTGGCCGAGCTCATGAATGGCGACGCGTCGGCGCTCATCGCTGCTCAGCCGCCGCACCGTGCCGAGGCCCATCGCCACGCGCTCCAGCGCGTAGGAAAGGTCAGCCCGGTCGATCACCGAATGCTGCTGGCGGATGGCTGTCAGCGCCGCCTCGTTCAGCAGGTTCTCCAGGTCGGCGCCGCTCATGCCGGAGGTCTCCCTAGCCAGGTCAGCCAGCGAGACGTTGGGCGCAAAATGCTTGTCGTGGGCGTGTACCACCAGGATCTGCTCCCGCGCCTCACGGTCCGGCAGGTCAACATGCACGTGGCGGTCGAAGCGACCAGGCCGCAGTAGGGCCGGGTCCAACACGTCCATCCGGTTGGTGGCCGCGATGACCACCACGCTCTCCGTGCCGGAAAAGCCGTCCATCTCCGTCAGCAACTGGTTGATGGTCTGCTCGTACTCACTCTGGCCGCCGCTGGATTGGCCGGTTCGGCGGCGGCCCACGGCGTCAATCTCATCAATGAAGATGATGGCCGGCTGTTGCTTGCGGGCCTGCGCGAACAACTCGCGGACGCGGCGGGCGCCCATACCCACGAACATCTCCACAAAGTCGGAGCCACTGACGGCGTAGAAGTGCGCGTTGGCTTCACCGGCGACGGCACGCGCCAGAAGCGTCTTCCCCGTGCCCGGCGGGCCGATTAGCAAGACACCGCGCGGGCAACGGGCGCCCATGTATTTGAAGGAATCGGGATCGCGCAAGAAACGCACGACCTCTTCCAGGTCGTCGCGCACCGCTTCCAGCCCGGCAACGTCGGCGAATTGGGCAGTGCGCGGCGTGCTGCGGCGCTTCTTCATGCCGGTGCGAGGCATACTGCGGGCCAGGTACCAGGTGAAAAAGACCAGGAAGGCGCCGAAAACCACCATGGCGATCACCGATACCAGGGCCCCCGAGACTGCCATTGCCCGCGCCAGGCCACCGGAGGGCGCGATGCGCTGTTCGTCAACGGCCAGTTGCCCGGTCAGGATGCGGTCGCGGGGCAATAGATCCCAAATCGGACTGCTGTCGTACTTGTAGGCCCAGACAACGGCCCCCGATGCGGTAGCGACCAGCCGATCCGGGTAGACCACGAGTTGTACATGCTGGCCGGCAGTAAGGTCGCGGTTGATGTCGGTCAGCAACTGACCAATTGGTATCGCCTGGGTATCTGCTGGCACGCCCGGCATACTGGCCGCGGTGTGACTGGCGACAAACTGCCAGCCAAGCGCCGTAACCACCCCCACCACCATACCGATCAGGGCAGGTTGCAAGACACGGTAGCGCCAGGGGCGCCGCGCCTGCGATCGCTGGCGTTCGCGGTCCACCGGCAGGCGGTTGGAAGGTTGATCTCGGTCGTTACCAAACGGCACGTTAGGCAAGGCAGGCTCCCATGCTCTCCAGACATCTCAGGCTACCACGGCCTGCAGCAGCCCCCAGGATGGGCCAGTCACCGCATAGGAAAGAAGGCCCTCTTGGAGTTAGCCCTGCTGGCGCTTTACCGTGCCATCCCCCGGCTTCCTACATAGCGAAATCCGTGCCAGGTCCATGCAGCAGCGCCGCCCGCACCACGGCAACCGCCGTCGCCTGCGGGGCGTCACGGGACGCTCCGCCGGATCGCCACTTCATTTCGACAGCGCCACGTTGCAGTGCCCGACGTCCAACGGTCAAGCGCAACGGCATGCCCAAAAGGTCGGCGTCGTTGAACTTCACCCCGGCGCTATCCGGCCGATCATCGTAGAGAACAGCGATCCCGGCTTCCGTCAACTCCTCGTAGAGCGCTTCCGCGGCAGACCGGACATCGGGGCGGTCGAGGTCCAGACCGACCAGATAGACAGCGAACGGGGCGATTGCCGCCGGCCAGACCAGGCCGCGCTCATCGTGGTGCGCCTCCGCCAGGCAAGCGATAAGGCGACCTACGCCAATGCCGTAGGACGCCATCACGACAGGCTGTAGCTGTCCCTGTTCATCCAGAAAGGTCGCGCCGAGCGCTTTGCTGTAGCGCGTGCCCAGGGCAAAAAGGTGCCCGACCTCCACGGCGCGAACCAGGCAGAGTGACCCGCCACACCTGGGGCAGGGGGCGCCGGGATACACAGCGGCGATATCCGTGACGAGATCGGCGGCGTAGTCGCGCGGAAAGTTGGTGTGCAGCAGGTGATATCCGGGCCGGTTGGCCCCGGCGACCAGGTTGGGCGAACGCGTCACGAGGTCGTCGGCGACCACGGTGACGCCCCGCACGCCGATGGGAGAGGCATAACCGGCAACGATCCCGGCGGTCGTCAGTTCCTCGGCGGTGGCCGAGCGCAGGTCCGATGCACCGACGGCAACAGCTAGCTTGCCTTCGTTTACGTCCATGTCACCACGCACGACCGCGAAAATCAGGCGATCACCGGCCATGAAAAAGGCGGCCTTCGCGGTGCGAGAGGCCGGTATGCCGAGCAGCGCGGTCAAGGCGGTGATGGTACGGGTGTCCGGCGTCGCCACCTCCTCCAGTGGCAGGGCCGGCTCCGCCGCCGGAGACGGCGCCGAAAAGGTAGCTACCTCGGCGTTTGCGGCATAGCCGCAGGCGTCGCAGAGCGCCAGTTCGTCCTCGCCAATCGGGTTGAGAAAGGCGATCTCGTCCGTCCTGCTGCCCCCCATTATGCCGGCGGCGGCCTGTACGCCAACCACATCCAGTCCGACCCGGCGGAAGACGTTAAGGTACGCCTGGTACATGCGCGAATAGAAGCGTTCCATGTCGTCAACGGTGGCATGGCAGGAATAGGCATCCTTCATCGTGAACTCGCGCGTGCGCAGCAAGCCGCCACGCGGCCGCGGCTCGTCGCGGAACTTGGTCTGGAGTTGGTAGAGCAAGATGGGCAGTTGGCGATAGGAACGCACCTGACGGCGCAGTAGGTCGGTTACGGCCTCCTCGTGGGTCATGGCCAGCACGAACTCCCGCCCGGCGCGGTCGCTAAAACGAGCCAACTCCTCGCCGATCTGCTGCAGGCGCCCGCTTTCCCGCCAGAGATCTGCCGGCTGCACCATCGGCAACTCGACTTCCTGCCCCCCGAGCGCATCCATCTCCTCGCGCAAGATCTGCTCGACCCGCTGCTTGACGCGCAGCCCAAGGGGCAGGAAGCTGTAGATGCCCGCCGCCAGCGGCTGCACGTAGCCCCCGCGCAACAGCAAGCGCTGCCCAGCCGACTCGACGTCCGCCGGACTTTCCCGCAAGGTCTGACAAAAGAAGGCGCTACGGCGCATTGGTCCCCCTCGCCACCGACTCTACAGGTAATCCGCCAGGTAGATCCAACGAAATTGCGGGAAGAGCGGCGCCAGGCGCCGCCGCCATGCGTCGTCGTTGCTGACGATAATCTGGCAGCCGGCAAGCAGGGCTGAAGCAACGATGGTGGCTGGTTCCACGCATCCCTCTCCTCTTGCAACCACTGGATGGTTTCCTCATGTGGACCAAAGACGTCGGTCAGCTTCCCGGCGAGGGCATCGGTCCAGCCTGTCCGGGCGCCGCATCAACACCAGCAAATCATCACCAATCACCTCAGCCACCAGGCGGTCTCCACGCCTCCAGCGCAACCGTCGCATACCGGCTGCGGGCAAACTGACCTGGTTCTTGCTCGTGACAGTCGTTTCGCCAACCAATAGGGATGCCTTCACGGGGCATTCCTCCTTTCCGCCAAGCGTTGCCGACTACGAGTGTACCAAGGAAAACGCGAGTGTAATCCGTGAAGAATCGACGTTGCGTAAGGGGGAACCATCAACGCTGCGTTCGCCCACGGCGAGTAGGCCATCGCTATGCAGCTCGCCGCGCGTTTGGATTTGCCGGAAGCCGCGCGCTACGACCTCTACTACGCAGCGCTCCTCAAGGATGCCGGCTGCTCGTCCAATGCCGCTCGCCTCTGTGCGCTCTTCGGTAGTACCGACCAGGCGCTTAAGGAAGACTGGCGGAACACCGACTGGACCAGCATCGGCGCCCTGCTGGGCTACCTGCGCCGAGGGATCAAACCGGCTGGCAGCGGCGCCGATCGGTAGCGCGGCATGAGGGGGGAGTAGGAGGCCGCGATTGCGATCGGCGGCCAAGGACGGGGGGCGACTGCGGTCGCTTGGGTGGGTGAGGGCGGTTGGGGGAGGGGAGTGCACGGTGAGTGGGGGAGTATAGGGCGGCGATTGCGATCGGCGGCCTGTTCCCTTTCGCCACAGCGGCCCTGCCCCCTGTTGCAGGGGCAACCCCGGTTACCCCGTCTACCCCACCAGCACGGCGCCCGTGACCAACTCACCCTGCTCAGCTACACCATCGTCATGAGTATCCTTCGCCATCCGGTCTCGGCGTAGGAGCAGCCCCAGCAACGCGCCGATGATCGCGGCAACGACCATGACCCGGAAGGTCTCGTCAAAAGCAGTAGCGAAGGCGTTGGTAAGGGCGGCCTGTATCGCCGGTGGCAGCGCTGCCGTCCCGCCGACAGCAGCCTGACTCGCGGCGGCGGCCTGAGCAGCCGCCGGCGCCTGAGCAGCTTGCGCAGCCAGCGCCGCCTTGACTGCCCCAACATCGGTCGTGGCGCGTGATGTCAGGATCGTCGCAAGACCGGCCACGCTGAGGGAGTTGACGACCTGCTGCAATGCGTTCGTCAGCGCCGTGACGCGACCAATGAGGGCCCGCGGCGCCGCATTGAGCAGGTGGGTGTTCAGCGACATGAACATGAGACCCATCCCGGCGCCACTCAGCGCCAACGGCAAGATCAGGTCGCGGCCCTGCGTCGTCACGCTGACGTGAGCGAGCATTAACGTCGCCACGGCGATCAAGCCGAGTCCGACCACCACCAGCGGCCGTGCCCCGATGCGGTCGAACAGGATACCGCCGATGGGCATGAAGACCGCCGACGCGAGTGCCTGCGGCAGGAGGATCAGCCCGGTATCAAAGGCGCCGTAGCCCCGCACCTGCTGCAAGAACAGGGGGACTAGAAAGAGAGAGCCGAACAGTGCGAACTGCCCGACCCACTGCACGAGAATGGCGCGCACGAACTCGCTGGACTGGAAGACGCGCAGCTCCAAGAGCGGCGCATTGCTGCGCAGCTCGGCAGCGATAAAGAGGCCGAAGACCACGACACCAACGCTGATGCCGCCGATCGTGGCGGCGGAGGTCCAACTCGTTGCCCCTTCGCTGACGCCGTAAGACAGGGCGGCGAAGGCCAACGGCGCCAGCACCACGCCGTAGCGGTCGAGCGTGGTGGCGGCCTGCCGCGCCAGCACCGGCAAGCTAAACGCGCCGATCGTGACTCCGATCACGCCGATGGGCACATTAATCAGGAAGATCCAACGCCAGGAGGCAAACTGCACCAGCCAGCCGGCCAGCACGGGGCCGATGGCAGGGGCGAACAGGATCGGCACGCCCATCATCCCCATGACGGTACCGATCTTCTGGGGCGGGCAGATGCGATAGACGTAGGCCATGGCCAGGGGCAGGACGAAGCCGCCACCCATGCCCTGCAAGATGCGAAAGAATATCAGGTACCCACTGGTCTGAGCAGTGGCGCAGAGGGCCGAACCCAGCGTGAACAGCACCACGGAGACCAGAAAGAGTCGCTTCGCGCCAACACGGTCGGAGAGCCAGCCGGCCAGCGGTATAACCGCCGCTTGCGCCAGGGCATAGCCGGTGATGGTCCACTGTAAGCTGGTGAGGGAACTATGCAGATCGACCACCAACCGCGGCAGCGCCACGTTGACCGCAGTGCCGTCGAGCACCACCATGAAGACGCCCACGATGATCGCAACCAAGGGCGCCATGATGGCGCGCATGCTAAACGGCGCTTCGCTCGGCGCAGCCGGTTCAGCCCGAACAGCAGTAGCCATACCTTTCGGTCTCCTTTTGATGTATCGCTGAGCGCGCGCGCCTGGGCGCTGCGCCCTACCTGAACCGCCCCGCCATTGACGGCAGCCCACCGGTACGTTACCCTGGATCAGGACAGGTGTCCGTAGTGGGGCATTGTAGAGGACAATTGTCCCCTTGTCAACAGCGTCCACTAGCAAGGGTATGCACATGGCAGTCTCGGCAACCAAAGTAGCCCATACCGCCGCTGTGCCCTCTGGCGCCGATCAGGCATTCGCGCTGCGTGGCCGGCCGGAACGCCGCAACGCAGTGGAGTTCGACTGCCGCATCCTCACCACCGCCCGCTCCCTGTTCAGCGCGCTGGGCGTCGCGGCGGTCAGCATGCATCAAGTCGCCATAGCAGCGTGCGTGGGACAAGGAACACTCTACCGCCGTTACGCGAACAAAGGCGAACTCTGTCTCGACCTGCTCAGCGATAACGGCCACCAGTTGCAGGTAGAAACGGAGGCTTTCCTCAGTGAAACCGCCGCCACGACATCGGCGCGTGAGCGTCTGGATGGCGTGCTGGCCCGCCTGGTGGCATTCGAGGAAGCAAACGGAGAACTGCTGTCCGCCATCGTCGAGGCCTCTTGCGGCGGGCGACGCGACCTCCAATACCGTAACCCCGTCGTCCAGTGGCTCCATCGCACGATCTCGGGCCTCCTGGAACTGGCAGTGACTCGACAGGAACTCCCAGCGCTCGACATCACCTACACCGCCGATGCCTTGCTCTCGGCCCTGGCCGTCGACCTCTACCTCTTCCAGCGCCAAGAGCGCGGCTTCTCGCCGGAGCGGATTCTTCAGGGAGTACGTCGTATCTATGTGGACGGGCTGAATGCGCCGTCACCTGCCGGCGATTGACGCTGGTCAAGCCACCGAACCCTTAGCACAGGCGTTTCTGACTGCACTATCATCGCTGTTGCAAACGGAGGTTACGAAACAACTCTGCCACCGATAGCATAATGCCCGGGAAGAGTGACGAGGAAAGCAAATCGCCAGCAGTCAACACCCGAGGCGGGCCGAAACGAGTACCCTTATGTTCATACAGCGTCACGCTGCGGGCATTCGGATCAACGACGCAGTATGTCGGTACGCCGAATCGCTCGTAGTCGCGCCATTTTTCACCGCCCGGCAGGGCGTCTCTCCGGTTCCCCGGCGAGAGCACTTCAAAGACCAAATCCGGCACGGCTTCGATGACTCGACCAGTATCGAAGGCGTCCTTGGCCTGGCTCAAGAAGAAAACGTCCGGTTCGCGTGCATTCCGCCGTGGTCCCGTCGCATCAAGAAGTACAGTCTCAGGGCCAACATGGACGCTACCGTAGCCTGCTTCCTCGGCGCGTTCCAGCCAATGCTGCAGCGTTCTCACCACTCTGCCGTGGTCCGAAGACGTGCCCATTCGCTCGACCGGAATCCCGTCTACCAGCTCACTCAGCATGGTGTTTTGCGGGGAGTCTAGCCACTCATCGAACGTGTAGCGCGTTTGCACGAGCGCCATAGGGTCTTAGCCCCCTTTCCATGAGAGACCAACGTGCCGTGTTCTTGAAGGCAGAGCCCATACGACCCATCGTAGCCTAGCAATTCCCAACGCACAGCGGCCCCACGAGCATGGCTAAATCATACCGACGCACGGGTCGTCGCCGTGCTCCCACCGCGCATCAATCGCCTCGTAGTCCGCTTGGAGGATCGATCCACCCGGTATCGCCGGCCAGCGGTACAAGCTGCGAAAGGCGGCATAGGCGGCCGAGTGCAGGAGCGGGAAGCCATCAAAAATGTCACGCCAGTCGCGAAAGAGGCTGAACGTCTCTCGTTCCGGCACGATACCAAAATCCCAGGCGCCGCAAATGCGGGCAACGTAGTCGGCTTTTGCCTCCGGCGTCACGAGGTCGGTGGGCACTTCATCCAGATCCGGGTAGACGGAGGTATCAATCACGGTGTCTGCTCCTGTTTCAGCAGGGACTCATCCCCCGTTGCCAGGCTCGCGGTGACCACGGTGTACACATCCAGAAAGTCGCGGGGCGCCCCCCGATTCACCAGAGCATTCATCTTGGCGCCAACGTTATCGGCAAGGGCTTCTATAAGGATCGGCGCCCAGGGACTCCTGTCGCGCCCAATCGGTTCCTCCAACTCAATCGTGCGAGGCGCGATTTGAACCGTAAAGACGGTAGCTGTGCCGCGCTTTAGCTGCAGCGAGACGACTTCGGACAAGGTCCGGCGTTCGTGAACCGTCAATCCGTGGGTGTTCGCCACATCGTCCAGAATATGACGGAGCCGCAGCAGTACGGCCTGCCGCGTCGCGGCGTCGGCCCGGCCGGACCACCAGGCGTCAATATCGTGCGTTGGGCGGTAGTCAATGTAGTGCTTCATTGCGAAGTGACCACCGAGAATGAAATACTCGGCTTCAGGATACACACGGAGTTGCTCCAGGATTTCGACCGCCAGGGGATCAAGGTTTGGCGGACGTCGTGGTTCCGGCGGCTCCATGTTTGTCACAGGATGAGACCTTCGCCTTAGTGACGTAGCAAAATCGCCACCACGTCACGCGCCTCTTGGGCAGTGTAGCAGAGTCAACTGCAAGGACGTCAGCAGGTTGCGGACCTGCAAGGTACCAGACGTTTATGCCATAGTCAGCAACGTCCGGGAAAGCAGTGTCGCGTATGGGCGAGTCTCCAGCACCGGCAGCCCGTGGCGTGACGCTTCATCGCGCAACTATAGACCATACAGCCAGCTCGCGCGGGCGTAGTTGCACAGTGCGCTGTCTGGTTATCCGCTTTCCAGCAAGCAAGAACGGGGGTGTCTTTACTCCGAGCGCCTACACCACACCCACGGTGGCCACCGGCTCGCCGGCCTGGAAGTCCGCTGGAGTGGTCTCGTCCTTGCCCGTGTTCAGCCCCATAGCATTGAACACCGGCGTGAGCACGGCCGACAGCACAAGGTTCACGATCAACGCGGCCAGAGCGGCGTAGAGCGGGAAGGGCTTGCCGCCGATCGTATAGGGATACACCGAGCTAAAGTTGTTGCTGAAAGCCAGGTAGGTGCCGTAGAGCATACCGGCTGCCCAGCCCGCCAGCATGGCCCAGCGATGGAACCAGCGGGTGTAGAGGCCCAGAATGACCGGCGGCAGAGTCTGCAGGATCCAGACGCCGCCCAGCAACTGGAAGTCGATGGCGTAGGTCGGCGCGATCAGCAGAATGAAGAGCAAGGCGCCGACCTTGACCACCAGCGAGGCAATCTTGGCAACATCGGACTCTTCTTTGGTGCTGCAGTTCGGGTGAACGTACTCTTTCCAGATGTTGCGAGAGAAGAGACTGGCAGCAGCAATCGACATAATGGACGCTGGCACCAGCGCGCCGATGGAGATGGCGGCGAAGGCGAAGCCGGCGAACCACTCCGGGAACATTTGTGTGAAGAGTGCCGGCACGGCGCCGTTGGCGCCATACGCCTTCATTGGGGTCACGTGCGCCGCCACCGCCATGTAGCCGAGCAGGGCGATCAGACCGAGCATGAAGGAATAGGCCGGCAACAGGGCAGCATTGCGCTTCACCACGGCCGCGCTTTTGGTAGAGAAGATGCCGGTCACGACGTGCGGATAGAGTAGGAGTGCTGCCGCTGAGCCGAGCGCTAGGAGGCTGTCTGAGTTGAAGCATAGGCGGGACGAGCGAGCGAGCGGTGGT
>DAIMXP010000135.1:0-12768 GCA_036734945.1 Chloroflexota bacterium | reverse complement strand
CCCGCCCGTGCTCATCACACTGGTGCAGGCCCTCGCCCGCCACCGCCTGGCTGGAGGCCACCACAACCCGCTGCACCGGCAACCGCTCGCGCACGATCATCTCGTACAGCAGCGCAGTGCCGACCGCGTTGACATGAAAGAAGCGCGAGAAATCCGTCAAATGGTCCTGGTAGGCCGCCAGATGGACCACGGCATCCACGCCGTCCAGGGCCGCGCGCAGCGCCGCCCGGTCACTCACATCGCCCAGCAGGCGTTCCGCGCGCCCGTCCAGCCACTCCGGCCAGCAACTGGGCAGATGCACCGGTGGCGTGAGCAGATCAAGCACCCGCACGCTGTGGCCGCGCGCCAGCAGCAGATCGACGGTATGCGAGCCAATGAAGCCGGCGCCACCGGTGACGAGGACGTGCAAGGGCGATCCCTCTCTCCTGATTGTTCATTGTACCGAGGTTGGTCAGACGAGGGCGCCTGCGGGCGCACCCCTCCCGCGCGCTCCGCTTGCCGGCCCTCCCCTTAACTGTTGATCTCGGTGAGGAGATCGGCATGCGTCAGGATCGCCTGCTCTCCAGACCAGCAGCGCTGCGCCGCCCGGAGGGATACTGCACGGCCGAGTGTCCAGAGTCGCGGCGTCAGGCGTGCCACGACCTCCGCGAGATCCGGTGAGAGAATGGAGCACGAGACGTCGTCCAGGGCAGCGCGAAAGCCGGCCGCCCAGTCGATGGCCGGGACGTACCGCTCGGCTGGCCGCGCCAGGTCGACGTGGCTGACGTAGGGCACGCCATCGTGCGTCAGCCGGTCGAGCACCCAGAGTTCACCAACGTCGCCGGCGTGGAGCAGGAGATCAACCCCGTGGAGGACGGCATCCAGTGCTGGAGGAAGCGCGACACAGCGCTCGGGCATGTGGGTATCTGACAGCAGGCCGATGCAGCAGGCGATCTGCGCGGCCGGAATGCCAGGCGGCAGGAACCGCCGGAGTTTTTCGTGCATGTCATTCGCTCAATGGCCCGGCGTCGGTCTATTCTAGTCTAGACCGTCAGGCCGTGACAATCGGTTAGACGCGTGAACGCTACGATGGGGTCGTCGGCCTGAAGAGGCCGTCTATTGGCGCTGTCCTTTGGTAGCTCATCTCACCTGTCAATGCCTTCCATCGCGAGAAATGGCGTTACCTAATCGTATCATGCGGTCGCATGCGCGGACGCGCGACCAAAGCGGTTGAAAGGCAGGCATTGGACAGGGGAGAATGGAACCATGCGCAGAACAACCATCACGGTCAAACCCTTCGCCCCGTGGGCGGAGGTCGTACCGGGCGTCGGCGCCGTTCTGGTCGACGTTTTGCTGACCTGGCCGGACAATGGTTACCGCCACGAAGTGGTCGAGGGGACACTCGTCCGCATGGCCGGTAGCGGGTATGAAGCTTCGACAATTGGCCTTGCCATTGCCGCGGAGCTGCGTGCCTACGCGCGCCCACGGCGGCTCGGTGTTGCGACGCCCGCCGATGGAGTGTACAGGTTCCCCGGTGCGGAGACCGGGCTACTGCCCGATGTCGGCTTTATAGAGGCATCCAAGGTCCCGCTCATCGCCGATCGGCGCAAGCCGATGCCCTTTGCGCCCGACCTGGCCGTCGAAGTCGCCTCGCCTGACCAATCACTTGAGACCATGGCGGCGAAGGCGCGCACCTACCTGAGCGGCGGCACGCGCCTGGTGTGGGTGGTATGGCCGGAGCGACGGCAGGTCGACGTGTGGCGCACAAACCGCCGCTCCGGCCC
Organism: Chloroflexota bacterium; assembly: GCA_036734945.1. Classification (GTDB taxonomy): domain Bacteria; phylum Chloroflexota; class UBA4733; order UBA4733; family UBA4733; genus UBA4733. Next base: position 11,005 of record DAIMXP010000135.1, on the reverse strand, counting down.
GGTCGCGACACTCGACGAGGGTGATCGCCTGGACGGGGCGGATGTCGTGCCGGGCTTCTCCCTCCCTGTTGCCGATATCTTCGCCGATCCTCTCGGCTAGTCGCGGCGCCCTCCCGCGGGTACCATACCAGCACTGTACCTGGAGGTGTGCGATGAAGATCGGGCGCAACGACCCGTGTCCGTGCGCCAGTGGCAAGAAGTACAAGAAGTGCTGCCTCGCCAAGGATGAGGCGCGCGAGCGCGAGGAACAGACGATGCTGGTCGGTGGTCACCGTCCGCCAGCTTCCGGCAAGCCATTGACGCTCCGCCCACCAGCGGCGCGGCCTGGATCCTTCGCCGACTTCCTTCTACGACTCCTGGCTGGTCACGGACGCGCTGAAACACAGCAAGCTCGATCAGTTTCCGGCGCTGCTTGAGTCCGTGCTGAGCGACCCGGAACAGCACATTGATGACCTGTTCGATGCCATCTACCAGCTCCTGTTCTACGACCAGACCGACATGGCCCTGGCAACCTTGCGTCGCGCCTGGCCGGCGATCCGCGACTCGGCGGGCGGTCTCCAGTGGGTCGTGGATGAATTTGAGGAAGTGCTGCTCAGTCTCACACTTGCCCACTACGCTGCCGTCACGCCGAAGAGGTTCTGCATGCTCACAATCGAGCAACAACGCAAGAGACACGCGATGGGTGTGAAGGTATCCGACGCGTCAGCCCCGGTGCAACCGCTGATGGACGGCTATACTACAGCCAGGTCAAGGGGCCGAGGAGTGCTCGTTCGGAGGTACAGCGATGGCAGTCTTGTCACGGCTCAGCGAGCTTGAGCTGTTCTTGATGACCGTCGAGAACGACGAGGAGGATTCTCCCTGGATGGTGATGGCCGACCTCCAGGTCCGGGGAGTGGACCTGCTCAAGCCCATCCTGCTCTTGCATGCCGAACGGCGCCACCTGCCCTGGTACGTCGCCTCCTACCTGCTGATCACGGCGCCACGTCCGATCGGCGACCGCGCCCTGGAGGCGGCGCCGGACCTCCTGGTGGCGAAAGCGGCGGACGTGCTGCGCACCTCCTGGAGTGTACCGGCGGAGGGGAAAGCACCCGAGTTCGTGCTGGAGGTGTCCTCCGGGAAGAGTTGGGGACGGGACTTCGGGGATAAACCGCGCATCTACGACGGCATAGGGGTGCGCGAGTACGCTGTCTTCGCGCCGGAGCGGAAGGACGGGCCCAAGCTGCTCGGCTGGCGGCGAGACGAGCGTGGCCAATTCGTCGAGTGGCAGGTGGACGAGCGTGGGGTGTTATGGAGCCGGGCGCTCGGTAACCTGGGCCTCTATGTCGAGGGAGGGTTGTGGCTGCGCGCGCTGGATGCCGCTGGGCGGCGCTTACCAACGCCGGCTGAGGTAGCGATCGAGGAGCGCCGTCGCGCTGACGCCGAGTCGGCACGCGCGGCGGCGGAAGCGGTCGGTCGCGTCGCCGCAGAGGCGGAAGTAGACCGACTACGCGAGGTGTTGCGCCGCTTACGCGAAGAGTAGGTGACACTGTCCTGGCGCACTCAGCGCCGGCGCATGACCAGCCTGGTGCACAATGAAAGGGCAGCGAAGCATGGACCGTATCAAGCCACTGGACCGTCAGCAGGCACATCCAGATGCGCAACCGAACTTTGATGCGGACGAGCGCCGCTTCGGGGTAGTGCTCAATCCAACCCGCGTCTTCGCCTACCGGCCGCCGATCCTGGCCGCGTCGAAGGCGCTCTCGGCATCGGTCGGCCAGGAGGCCGTTCTCCCCGCTGCACTGCGGCTGCTGGTCTGCCTACGAGTGGCGACGCTGGTGGGCTGCCCCTTCTGAATCGACATCAACGCTGCCGGTGGTAGCGAGGCGGGCGTATCCGACGCGAAGATCGCCGCCCTGGCCAAGTTCCGGACCAGCCCGCTCTACGATGAGGCCGAGCGCGCCGCGCTAGAACTGGCCGAGGCGATGTCCGCCCTTCCGGCCGACGTGCCCGATGCGCTGTTCACTCGCCTGCAGGCACACTTCGACGCCCCGCAACTGGTTGAGCTGGCCGCCACTGCCGCCCTGGAGAATTACCGGGCCCGCTTCAACCGCGCCTTCCGCATCGAACCAAACAGCTTCTACTGCCCGCTACCGACGCAGGAGACGCCGCCCGCCTAGCGCAACACGCTGGACGAACAGAACGACTTCCTTGACCTTCACCGGCCACTGCCCCCTGCTGTCACAAACCATAGGCGTCGATAGCGCTCCGTGCTTCGGAATGCGCTTAACCGACCGGTCGGCTCCAACGCTGTGTATACTACACCGCGATGCAATGGGAGGAAATACTTTGGCGACCACGGATGAAAACCGCACGGCTGTACCTCCGGGGATCGCGTTGCTCAGCTTCGCCCACGGGCACCAGAACGGCTGGGCCAACGTGTTCCGGGTCGATCCCCGCGTGTACCTGCGCTGCGTTTGGGATGAGCAGCCGGAGCGCGGGCGCGCTGCCGCCGACAAGCTCGGCTTGCCTTTTGTGCCGCAGCTCGACGATGTCCTTGGCGACGCCAGCGTCAACGCGGTCACGATCTGCTCGACCAACGACGCCCACGCCGACCTGGCGGTGGCGGCAGCGCGGGCCGGCAAGGACATCATGCTGCAAAAGCCGATGGCAACGTCGCTGGCCGATTGCGACCGCATCGTCGCGGCCGTGGAAGCAGCGGGGGTTCGCTTCTACCAGTCGCATAACCTGCGCTTCGATCCCGTCCACCAGGAGATCAAGCGCATCGTGGACGCCCGCGAGATCGGGCGCATTGCCATCGCCCGACGCCGGCATTCTCACGCCTTCGCCCTGCTCAACCGGAAGCTCCTGGACGACCTGTCCCTGACCGACCTTGCCAGATCCGGCGGCGGCGCCTTTATGGACGAAGGGGCGCATGTCGCGCTCTGGTATCTCTGGATGTTCGGGGCGCCGCAGTCGGTCATGGGCATGGTGGCAACCAGGTTGACCGAGCAGCAACCGGGAGTGGAGGACAACGGCGTCCTGCTCTATCGCTATGCCGACGGCATGATTGGACTCCATCAATCGAGCTGGACGGAGCTGGCCTCGACCAGCACGATCGAGCTCTCCGGCGATCAAGGTGTGGTGGTCGCAACAGGCACGGATATCAGCGCCTCGCGCAGCGCCAGCGCCGAAGAATCGCCATTGCGTATCTGGCGCCGGCGACCCGCGGTGACGGCAGGTGTGCCGGTGGAAGAGTGGTTGGTACCCTCGGTGCAATTACCGGCGAACCGCATGACGGGCACAGCGCAGGCCTTCGCAGAGATGCTGGCCGGCGGCGGGCCGTCGCCCTGCGACGCGCGCACGGCCCGCACGGCGGTAGCGATGGTGCTGGCCGGCTACGCATCCTCCCGCGAAGGCCGCGAGATGCCGGTCGCGCGCTAGCGCCAGCCCTATGCAGCATCGTCAACGCGCGGTATGCTTGCCTTCTATGCTGAGCAAGCTTTCCCAAGGAGGATCATGCAACGCCTTTCCGCCCTCCTCCTCATCTGCTGCGCCTTTTCGTTGTTGATGCTGGCGACGCTCACGTCCGGCGTGCCGACAGCCGACGCCGCCGCATGCCATTTCGTGCTCGGCTTCAAAGCACTGCACCATCAGATCGCCTCTGTGGTTGGTGCATGCGTCGGCGACGAGCAACACAACCCGGCGAACGGCGACGCATACCAGCAGACGAAGGAGGGTATGCTGGTCTGGCGGAAGGCCGATAACCAGGTCGCCTTCACCAACGGCTACGCCACCATCCTGGATGGTCCGCATGGCCTGGAGCAACGACTCAACTCGCAACGGTTCTCCTGGGAAGCCAACGCCGAGGCGTTGCCGGTCGTCCCCGATGCGCCAACCACGGCCAGCCAATTGCGCCGCCAGGCAGCAGCCACGACCACACGCTGGACAGCAACCTGCTCCACCTCTTCGATCGCATCCACGAAGGCGACTCCCACCCCCACGCCGGCCAAACGGCGCGCTTCCTGCGCATAAGCTAAACGCGAACGTCGCCAGTACCGAAGGGGCCTTGTTGAGGCGGCCGACTGCTGATACTGTCGGGGCCAGGTAGTATGCTATGCAGTCAGACGCCAGCGGCAGAAGCAGGAGACAAAACATGCAGATCACCTCGGTGGAGCGGTTGTTGGTCGATGTTCCTTTTTTTGAGATTCCCGAACGCAATATGGCGCGCCAGCATGCCGGATGGCATATCAGCGAAGTGTGCCGGGTGCGCACCGATACGGGTCTCGTAGGCTACGGGGAGACCATGCCCAACTACACCTGGGGTCGCGTGACCGACGCGGCGGTGGCGCGGGTGCAGGGCAAAGCGCCCGCCGAATGCATGTGGGACGACGGCCTGGGCGCCGGCTTGCAGATGGCGCTGTTCGATCTCGTCGGCAAGGCGCAGGGCGTGCCGGCCTACCGCTTACTGGGCGACAAAGTGCGCGACTGGTGCCCCCTCTCCTGGTGGTCGGTCGACATGCCGCCGGAGGACATGGCGGCCGAGGCCCAGCAGGCGGCAGCGGCCGGCTACACCGCCCACAAGCAGAAGGCGCGGCCCTGGTTTGACGTGGTGGAACAGACCAGACGAACATCGGCCGTTGTGCCGCCCACCTTCTCGCTGGATCTGGACTTCAATGGGCACCTGGGGACGGCCGCCGCCGCCGTGTCGGTGCTCAAAGAGCTCGACGCCTTCGCCAACGTGAAAATCTACGAGACACCGATCCCGCAGGGTGACGTGGCGGGTAATCAGCGCATCCGGTCGCAGACACGTTGCGCCATCGCCATGCACTATGGCTCCCCGCCGATCATGACGGCGCTGCGCGAACAGGTGTGCGACGGCTTTGTCGTCGGTGGTGGCGCTGCCGCCGTGCGACGGCAGGCGGCGGTGGCGCAGGAAGCGAACCTGCCGTTCTGGCTGCAGTTGGTCGGCACAGGCATCACCACCGCCTTTGCCATGCATCAGGGGGCGGTGTCTAGCCACGCGCAGTGGCCGGCCGTCACCTGTCTTAACATGTACCGACACCAGTTGCTGAAAGCGCCGCTAACGGTGCAGGGCGGGTATGTGCGGGTGCCGGAAGCGCCGGGCCTCGGCGTTGGGTTGACGAGGATACGCTGGCGGCGCTCGCCACGGCGACCAGCCTGCGTCCTGCGCTGCCTGGAATCTATGCCCTGCGGCGCTGGAATGGTGCGGTTACCTACTTCGCGGGCGAGCGACTCGATAGCGCGGGCGTGCCACGTGGTTTTTGGGAAGACTCAGCGATGGGGAACCTGCCGCCCTATGAACAGGGCACACGGTTGGACCTGCTGGTTGACGACGGCACCGCCGAGTGGCGCGACCTCCTGGCGCGGGTTCAACTGGCGCCAGTCCGTCGCCACGGCGGGTAACCAGCCGGGGGCATCACCAGCCAGCCCTGCGCGCTGCCGGTCGACAGCCGAATGGCTCATTGGCCTTGACTCCCCATGCTCCTTGTGCTAGTCTTCTCACATCTCCCGGGGATTGCGTTGCAAACGGGCGCCACGATGGCGAAGGCTCGTTGCGACGCGCGGCAGTGCTCAAGCCGTTGCTCCGATGCTCAGTGCCGAACATGTCGATCGTGTCGTGTGCGAAGGGTGTTGGCCCATGCAATCGGCGAGTACTGCGCCAGCAGCAGTGACGCGCGCCGGTTACCGTCCGAGCCTGCTGGCACGGCTGGTCGGCGCTTCCAGCCCCTACGGCATGCGGCGGGCCCTGTGGGGCTATCTGTTCATTACTCCCTGGTTACTCGGCCTGGTCTTCTTTGTGGCTGGCCCAATCCTCGCCTCGCTGGTCCTGAGTTTTACGAACTACGACATCCTTTCACCACCCAAGTTCACCGGCTTTCAGAACTACTACCACGCCTTCTTCAAGGACGTGCAGTTCTGGCCGTCACTCGCGCGGACCTTCTATTATGCGGTGGTGATGGTTCCGCTGGGCCTGACCGGCTCGTTATTGCTGGCAATACTGCTCAATCAACGCCTCAAGGGCACCAATATCTTCCGAACCTGCTTTTTCCTGCCCAGCCTCACACCCGGCGTCGCCCTCGGCGTGCTGTGGTTGTGGCTGTTGCAACCAAAGCTCGGCCCTGTCAACACCGTCCTCGCCAAAATTGGGCTGGGCGGCTATCCCTGGTTCACCGACAGTAACTCCGTCATCCCCTCCTTTATTATGGTCTCCCTCTGGGCCGGAATGGGCGGCGGCACCATGCTGATCTTCCTGGCCGGGCTGCAGGGGGTGCCGACCGAACTGGAGGACGCCGCCCGCGTCGACGGCGCCGGCGCCTGGCGAAAGTTCTGGACCGTCACCTTCCCGATCATCACGCCGACTATCTTCTTCAACTTGATCCTCGGCATTATCGGCGCGGTCCAGGTGTTCACCGTCGCTTTCGTGGCCACCAACGGTGGTCCCGATTACGGGAGCTGGTTCTTCGCCCTGCAGATCTATCAGCAGTCGTTCTCCTACCTGCAACTCGGCTATGGAGCGGCCCTGGCCTGGATCTTCCTGGTGATCATCACGATCCTGACCGGCATCAACTTCGCCCTGTCACGCAAGTGGGTCTTCTACAGAGGAGCAGCGTAAGCATGGCAACGGTGGCGAAAGGCGCGGTGCAGGCCGGTCAAGTCTCCCGGTCCCGCACGATCACGCGGCGCGAGATTCTCCGGCCAACGGTCCTTTACTTCGTGACAACGGGGCTGGCCATCATCTTCCTGTTCCCTTTCGTCTGGTCGGTGTTGAGTGGCCTCAAGTCACCGGCGGAGATGTACGCCTACCCGCCGGTGTTCGTGCCGGCCCACCCCCTGTTCAGCAACTTCGTCGACGCTTTCAATGCCTTCCCCTTTGCCACCTGGTACAAGAACACCATGATCGTCGTGGTGCTCAACACCACCGGGCTGATCCTGAGTTCCTCCATCGTGGCTTACGGGTTCGCCCGCTTCGAGTTTCGCTTCAAGAACCTACTCTTTGCCATCACCCTGGCCACGCTGATGCTGCCCGGTCAGATCTACCTCATCCCCCGCTTCATCCTCTTCCACTATCTCGGCTGGATCGACACCCTGAAGCCGCTCTGGGTCCCCGCCTGGTTCGGCGGCGGCGCCTTCGCCATCTTCCTGATGCGCCAATTCATCCTCACCCTGCCTCGGGAGCTGGACGAGGCCGCAATAGTCGATGGGGCCGGCTACTTCCGCGTCTTCTGGAACATACTGGCGCCGCTCTGCAAACCGGCGCTCGCCACTCTTGCCGTGCTGACGGTCATCGCCAACTGGGACTCCTTCCTGGACCCCGTCATCTTCCTCCAGTCGCCTTCCAAGTTCACGGTGGCCATCGGCATCTGGTTCTTCAAGTCGCAGGAGTTTTCGATCAAGCCGACCGACCAACTGCTCATGGCAGCGGCGGTGACGAGCGTGATCCCGCCGATTGTGCTCTTCTTCTGCTTCCAGCGCTACTTCGTCCGGGGGATCGTCCTTTCCGGTCTGAAGGAGTAGCGCCGTGATAGGGCCTCAATGTTCCGAGCTACTCGGATGCTCGGAGGGTGGTCGGCGCTCAGCGGGGCGCCGGCCAAAGGTTCAAGCCTGGTGTAGTGCAAGGATAGGAGAGAGACCATGGCTCAGCAACTCGATCGGCGGCGGTTCTTGGTCCTGGGCGCCGGTGTGGTCGGCGCCGCGTCGCTGCTGGCGGCCTGCGGCGGCGGGGCTGCTGCGCCGGTGGCTACCGTGAGCGGGTCGGCGTCAGTGAGCGCCGGCGCGACCACCAGCGCGGCGGCAGCGCCGGCGGCAGCGGCCGCGCCGGCCGAGCCAACCGCCTCGGTCAAGAACCCGGCCAAGCCCAGGGTCACGCTGATACTGATGAAATTCGCCGGTGTCGGCTGGGAGCAAGACGACCGCGCCGCCGACCTCTTCCGCAAGGCCAACCCGGATGTGGCGATCGAGGTCCAACCAACGGTGTATGGCAGCATGTTCCAGAAGAACCTGACGCTTGGCGCCGCCGGTACGCTTGGCGACCTCTACGCGGGGCATAACAAGTGGATGCCGCAGTTGCAGGGCAAGGGCATCGCGCTCGACCTCAGTTCCCACGTCGCCCAGGATGCCACCAAGATGAGCTTCGACGACATCTTCCCGTCGGTCATCGCCGACGCCAAGGGCATCGGCGCCGACGGCAAGCTGTTCACTTTGCCGACGGTCGTCCACCCTGGTGGCAACGCCATCGTGCTGCTGAATATGGACCTGCTGAAGAAGGCAAATGTGGCGCCGCCGAAGGACAACAGCTGGACGATCAACGACTTCGAGCAGATCATTCGTCAGGCGGCTAGTCCCAAGGACGGGATCTTCGGCACCCAGGTCATTTACAGTAGCCCGTTGTACGCCGACCAGGTGACGCGCTCCTGGGGCAGTGACCCCAAGGTCGGCTCACCGGATGCCTGGCTGCTCTCCAAAGACGGCACGAAGCAGCAACTCGGCTCGGCGCCGGTAAAGACCGCCTTTGAATGGTACTGGAGCCTGGTCAAAGCCGGGCTGGTGCCAACCTCCAGCGATGCCCCCCCGAACACGCCGGGCGGCGACTTCTTCACGGCGGGCAAGGCGGTGAGCCAGAGCAACATTGTGGGTCAGTACATCGCCGACAAGCACATCATCAACGGCAAGTTTGAAATGCAGGCATTCCTCTGGCCGCTGGGGCCGCACGGCTATCGTGCCGGGTGCCTCTCCTACAACACCTACGCCATCTACTCCCACACCAAGAACCCGGATGAGGCATTCGCGCTGCTCAACCAGCTCACCAGTTCCGATACCGGCCTCTGGGCATCCTCGCAAGGCAACTCCGAGCCTTATGCCCGCAAGTCGGTCTGGTCCAGCCCGGACCTCTGGAAGGCCGCCCCGATCACCAAGGCCGCTGGTGAATGGCTCACGAGTGGTGTCGATCCCTTCCCGCAGCCGGCCAACCTGCGCTTCAGCGAATGGCTGGACGCCTGGAGTCAGAACACCTCCAAGTATCTGGACGGCAAGGAGAACTGGGACCAGATGTTTGCCCACACCCAGACCGCCTGCCAGAACATCCTGGACGAGCCAAAGCCGTAGCAGGTGACGTAGAGCCAATACGGTTTATACGAGGAAAGGTACCTTCGCCGGAAGCCTAACAGGGCCGCGACTGCGGTCTGCGGCCAAGCGACCGGGGCGACTGATGTCGCGTTATGCGTCTGGTGCCGCATCGCAATGCGACCGCAGTCGCGGCCCTGTACTCCGGCAAATACACCGTTCGCTTGCTGCGCAAAACTTTGCGGCGCACTCTTGTCCCACCGACTAATGCACTCACTGCCACGCGACCCTTGTTGCGGGCGCCGTCGCAGCGCTGCGCGCCCTGGGCGACGGAGGGAGTCGCAGTACGAGCCACCCTTCGGTTAGATGAGCCGTCCACAGCCGGATGTCGAACAGCGAGGGAGCGGCCGGGTCACCATTGGCCTTGCTCGCCCCCGCTCCGGAACTGGCACGCTCTCGGTATGCGGCAGTTCCGTGAGAAGGGCATCGCGCCGATCGCTATCCTCAACGACGTCGACGCAGCGTCGCGTTGGTCGGAGTCGGTGGACTGTTTGATGGATCTCCTGGACTCGGTTCACGTCGTCCCGTGGCCGGCATCCCGGCGCGTCAACTCCGTGTGCGGGCCAGGTAGAATGATCGGGTGGACAGCGACAGCGCTGTCGCGGACCACGATGAGATTGAAGCCCCTTATCGTGGTGAAGCGCCGCCGCTGCCGGGAGGTCGGGTCGATGCCAAAGGCTACGCCGGGGGCGGAGGCGGCGGTGGCGCCGTGGAAGGCGCCCACGGTGCAAAAATGGACGTGGCCGCTCAGGATAGCGGCCACGCGTCGCCGCGCCACGATCTCGCCCAGCAGGTCGCGATCCCGCAGTTGGTCGTCGTCGGCCGGCCAGGGCGTGGCGTCGGGCAGCACCGGGTGATGGAGCACGAGCACCGCGGGCCGAGCGGCGCGGGCGAGTTCCTTGTCCAACCAGGCCAGTTGCGCTTCGCCCAGCTCGCCGTACCCGGCGCCCGGAACCTTCGAGTCCAGCACGATCACGCGTAGGCCAGCGATGTCGTGGCCGTACCGCAGCGGCGTTGCGGCGTCCGCTCCACCCTCCTTGCGAATGACCTCGAAGAAGGCAGCGCGCTGGTCGTGGTCGCCTAACGCGAGGAGCACCGGCACGCCCTGCGCACCCAATTCTTCGACCAGCGGCAGCGTCCGACGGTAGCTGGTGACCTGGTCAGCATAGTCCAGGTAGCCGGCGTCGATGAGATCGCCGCTGATCACAATGCCGTCGAGCGGCAGTTCCAACGCCCGGACTGCTGCGATCACCTCGCGGGCACGTCGAACCGTCGCCAGCCCGAGAAATCCTCCGGGATCGTCCAGTGCGATGTGCAGGTCGCTCATGTGGACCAGCGTGACATCGGGTGCCATCTCAGTCCTCTTCATCGTCCAGATAAGCGCGGCAATCCGGCTGGTGCTGCGCCGTGTTGGAAGCACTAATACCTGATACGCCAGTAGAGTATCCGATGCAATGGGGGGCAGCCGTGCCGGGCAGGCGCGGAGGCAGGCCCCCTCCGGCTCGCACCGCTCGCCAGGTTCCCCCACGGCAGTGGGGGAACCGATCCTGCACCGCAGGGGACGGCTGCCTTCGGGACGGGCGCATCCGATATTACCGCTCAGCCTCTCAGGTTGCGGCCTTCACCGGGGCACCGGACAATGGCATGCCGCGTTTAGCGGCCCAGGGTTCTGGGCGGGGCGGTAACGACCGCAGGGAGGGGGACTCAGTCGGTCTCGTCCCTCAGGAGGTGTGCTATGGCTGAGGAGTGTGCGCTGTACGACGCTGCCGGGCTGGGCAGGCCGAGCGCCATTGTGACCGCGTTGACCTGGATGGTGCGCGACTATCAGGCCGAGGAGGAGTGGCCTGACATGGAACGGCCGCCTTCGGCGTCGGCGCATCGCCCT
>DAIMXP010000134.1:0-13016 GCA_036734945.1 Chloroflexota bacterium | reverse complement strand
GAACCCTACCGCTACCTTGCCCATTTGTCAAAGTTATTTCGTGACGGGTCCATAGGCGGTGGAGGGAGGTAATTCGAAGCGCCGCTCCCGTCGTCCGCCGGCCGCCCAGCCCGGCGCCTCGCTCACCAGGGTGTAGGCGTTACCGTCGGATAGTGGCAGGCGGGCGTAGCCCTGGGTGCCGCGCAGGGCCAGGAAGGTGTCGTAGCTGGGACCGACGTAGCCGGCCTGACTGCCGACGAGTTCATAGCCGGCGTGGAAGGTGCCGATGGCGCCGCCGGCAAAGCGCAACGCCAGGCAGGCCGTATCTTCCACCTCGATCGGTTCAGGGTTCTGCTGGCCGACGATGGCCGTCACTTCGGTCACCGTGTCGTCCAGCAAAAAGCAAAGGGCATCGAGATAGTGGATGCCCAACCAGGACAGAATGCCGCTGCCGGCGGTGGCTCGCTGAAAGAGCCAATGCGTGGGATCACGGTAGCGCACCTGGGAGGTGACCATGCGCCCTTCAACCGCCATGACCTTGCCCAGCGCGCCGGCCAGGGTGGCCTGCCGCACTTCCTGGATGATGGGGTGGCCGCGCCACTGGAGGACTGCCCCCAGCGTCAGTTGCCGCGCGCGTGCCTGTTCGGCGACAGCTCGCAGGTCGTCCGCACGCAGCGCCCCCGGCTTCTCGAACAGCGCCGGCTTACCGGCAGCCACAGCGGCACCCAGCACCGCCGGGCAGAGGTCGTTGCGCACGCACACCAGGAGGGCATCCACCTCCGGACGCGCCAGCAGCGCCGCGAGATCGGTAGTAGTCGAAGCCGCTTTGGGCACTGCCGCAGCCAGGGCGGCCACGTCCTCGCCCGCCAGGCCGCAGAGGTGTACTGACTCGATGTCGGGCAACGCCTCCAGCGTATTCAGGTGCAGCCGTGTGTGCGGATGGGGCGACACGACGACGCCAACCTGAAACGGACGGTCGGACATGACCTGTGGTCCCTTCTCCTGCGTGCCCGTGCTTGCATTGGCCCTTGCCACGAAGACGGGCTCATCAGGGAAAGGCTACAACCGGGCAGGCTGGAGATCAAGGGTGTCCCCCAGAGATCAATTGCTGTTTGCCCTGATGCCTCCCTATGTCGTACACTCTTCGGTGCTCTTGAGCGGCTGGTGCCGGCCGGAGTGGCGGAATGGCAGACGCGGCAGTCTCAAAAACTGTTGGGGGGCGACCCTCGTGCGGGTTCGACTCCCGCCTCCGGCACCAGAGTAAGCACAGTGAGCCAGGTGGGCAATGCGGAGTGGTGTAACGGTAACACAGGCGCCTTTGGAGCGTCTATTCCTGGTTCGAATCCAGGCTCCGCAGCGCGTATAATCGCAGAGTTATTCCTCGATAGCTCAACGGTAGAGCAGGCGGCTGTTAACCGCAAGGTTGTAGGTTCGAATCCTACTCGAGGAGCAACCCCCAACAGCCTTTGCCCGAGGCTGCCCTGAATGCTACGGTAGCATATTTTCCTGAAATTCCGTAAAATATGCTACTGTAGCGTTCGCCCAACAGAGCGGGGGCAGGCATCGAACACCTTCCACTTGAGCCACTGTTTGTGGACCGCCAGACTGAGCTTGCTGCCTTCGACGAACTGCTGCGCCTTTTGCACCTGGGCGTCCGCCGCCACACGGCGCTGCTTGGGTTACGACGTATCGGCAAGACCCTGTTGCTGGATGAGGTTCGCCGGCGCCATGCCGGTACTGCCATCGCCCGGCTGGATGTCGATAGCATCGTCACCTCGCCGGAGGACTTCGCGCGGGCCTTTGTTGCCGAGACATTGCGCGCTGTGCTGCGATTCCGCGGCGACACGACCTATGTTGGCGGAAGCGACGAGAGGCTGCGGGCAGCGGCCGCAGCGGTACACCCCGATCTGGAACCGTTCGTCACTGAGCTGGTTGCCGAAGCGCATGCCGAGGCGCATGGTCGGTTACTGAGCTTGGCCCTGCGCTTCCCCGCCGAGGTCTCCGCTCGCGCCGCCGTGCCCCTGTTGATGATGCTGGATGAGTTCCAGGACATCACCCGGTTGCGGGCCTTTCGAGAAACAAACACGCTCCTGGGCGTCTTCCGAGCAGCCCTTGACCGCCCCGGCAGAGTTGCCTTTGTCGTTGCCGGCTCCCGCGTCACAGCGTTGCGCCGCATCATCGAGGATGGAGGAAGCCCGCTTTTCACCCGTTTTACGTCCATGGAGCTGCCTCCTTTTCATCTGGATGCCACCCTGGAGTTGGCCGGACGCATCTGGGGAGATGAGACCCGGTTTGAACCGGATGCCGCCGTGCGCCTCCAGCGTCTCACCGGCGGCTGGCCATTTTATGTGCATTCAGTCGCCGTACGAGCAGATGCCCTGGTCGGGGCGGGTCCCGACATGATCACCCCGGATATTGTGGATATCGCCTTGCAACAGGAACTCGTCGGACGCAGTGGCAACATCGCTCTCCATTGTCAATACCTCCTGCAGACCGCATTGGAGAGCCCCAGCGATGCTCACCGCAACCGATTGGAGGCGCTCTTGCGTTATGTCGCACGGGAGGGTGCGGTCCCCCGAGCCCGTCTTGCCCGCCATCTCCAACGTCACTACTCCCAGAATGACAGCTACAGCGCCATCAATCATCTGATCGACACCGACTTCATCCTGGAAGCCGAGGGGGTGCTCCGCCTGTCCGACCCGGTCTTCGCCGTATGGTTGAACGTGGAACCGGATCGCCGCGATCCTCTGGCGGCGATTGGCAATCCAGACGCCCTGCGCCGTCTCCTCGCCTGGTACGAAGCCCAGCACGCCGAGGACCGGACTGCAATGGGACACCTCTTTGAACAGCAGGTTGAAAACCTGGTGCGGCGGTTCCGCGGTCAGACCGTACCAGGCAGGCTATTCGGTCTGGACGGCGATCTGACGTTGCCCATCACGAATTCGGTCGAACGCCTGCGCCTTGACGACGCCAAAGGCGAGTACGGCGAAGGTCCAGATTCCTATGAGCTTGATCTGGTCCTGATCGGATCGTCTTCTAGAGAACGGTGGGCCATCGAGTGTAAGCACCGGCGCGGGGCGATCACTCGCCCAATGATCGAGCGCTTCCTGCGCAGCGCGCACGCCGTCGAGCAATCCCAGGGTACTCCCTTTACCCATCTCTGGATTGTTGCGCCACGGGGCATCCGGCCCGATGCCAACGGGCTCGCCGATCAGCACAGCATGCTGCGCTCCGGCCGCCGCCAGTTAGAGGCGCTGGGAAGGTTGGTGCAAGAGGTTCCCGGCGACTGAAGTCGCGGGCTAAACGAGGCGAAGTCCGCCTGCGCGGACTGGTCCAGCCACCGAAGGGCGGCTTCGCGTGCCATGGCCCGCAACTTTCGTCGCCGGGCGAACTACGCTAGCTTCAGGTTGCCGCTGACTGTACGCAGTAGATCGTTGAGCTTTGTGACCAGATCGTCCGGCGGAGAAGTCGGCGCGCCACCTAACTCCAACGCTATCCGGAAGGTGAGCGTGTGGCCGTCCCCCCCTTCTGCAACGGCACTGACCAGAGCGGGGAGCTGCTCGACCAAATCCTGTAAGGCGCCAGGCGATAGCTGAGCCTCGGCGACGCGACTGTTCTTTTCGTGGATGGTCGGCGGGGTCGGTGCGGGCCGGGGATACTCGGTCGCGGCGGGTTGCCGTAGTAGTACAAAGCCGGCTGCAGCGGGAGCAGCCGGCCAGGGGCGAGAGCTCGGCGCCAGTTGCAGAGCGTAGGCGTCAATCGCGGCGTTGATGGCGAGGGCAATAGTCGTCCAGGGGAGCGGCAATCCTGTCCGGGCGCGGAGACTTTCGGCGATGGACTGGACCGAAGCGACCTCACCCTGCCAGGCTTGCGGGAGGGCATCGGGCAGGAGATCTTTGTAGGAGATTACCGGCGGCGGCGCGTGGAGGATCGTCGCTTCGTCGGGAAGGCCGGCCGGCGCCGGTTCGCGGTAGATGCTGGCGTTGTTGGACGTCAGCCAGATCAGCCCACGCTCGACAGCGCCGCGCAAAGCCGCCTCGACGGCGCCGCGCTCAGCTTGCGGTACTGCCGTCACCTGGTTAAAGCCGTCTTGCGGAACCGAGACGGTCTGGTTGCCGGAGAAATAGTCAAGCAGTCGCTGGTAGGTGACGGCGGCCCCGTCCCAGAGATCGGGCAGAACGCCGGGCGAGAGTAAGGCGGGGTCAAGCGCGGTCAGGGTTGCCGCTTCGGGCAGGGCCAGTTCCAGGGACGGGTCAGCCAGGGCGGCAGCGTCCGGCGCCTGGCGCCAAAAGGTGCGGACGGTGCGGTCGGGACGGATCGTGCGCAGCACATACGCGCCCGCGCGGCAGCCGGCGACCAGCGTATCGAAGATCGCCTGACGGCGGAGCATTTTGGGCAGTTGCGGCAGCTCGGCAAAGGCGCCGACCAGGTAGCTCACCCGCCGGGCAGTCTCGCCGGAGCGCCAGAGCTGATAGGGCCCGTCCGGCAGCAGGGCATCGGCGGTGATGGCAGTCTCCTGAATGCGGGAACGCGGGTCGGCCTTGATCGTGCGGAAGAGCGGGTCCGCCCCGATGGCGACGCGGAAGGCCTCAATGCTGTTGTTCGCGCCGAGCGTCACGACGATGCTGTAGGCCTGACGGATGGCCTCCGGCACCGCTTTGCGGGCGGCATCCAGACTATCCCGCAGGCGGGTCCGGCGCGCCTCCGACAGCTCCTCCTGGACGAAGCGGCGGGCGACGCCGTCCCAGGCCAGGAAGTCCTTGACCGTCTCGCGTGCGTGCTCGAGACCTGCGCTGGACGGGACCGCCAGAACCAGCGCATTCCGGGCGATACGGGGCTTGTCCGGCGTATGCTCATTGAGATAGCGGCTCGCTTCCGGGCTGGGCCGGCCGGAATCGGAGGCCGCCGACGGACCCAGCACGACATAGTGAAACTCCCCGTCGTCGGCGACGTCACGCGGCGATTGTGGCAACATGTGCGTGCGTGCGCCTGCGGCCGTCGCCTCTGCAGCCAGGCTACGAGCCCTGTTGATCTCCCCCAGCAGATAGGCGTCAATGTCCGATCGGGTGATCCGATCGCGCTCCACGGCATGCACCTGCCGAAGGTTAGGCTCCAGACCGAGCCGCCAGGTCGTCGGAAGCTGGTCGTCGCCCGGTGTACGGCGGGCATCAATGATCGGTCCTTCATCAAGGAACCAGGAGAGCTCACACCAGCGGAGCAAGGCCTGCCCCAGCGCAATCCGGTCCGGGCCGGTGTGACCGACGAGGACGAAGAGGTCGCGGGTGGCGGCCTTCTGGCTGATCGGCTGGGAATGCAGGAAGGTCGCGAAGACTGCCTGCTCCAGCTCGCGGTGAGCCAGCCCGGCGGCGTCCCGCTGGATGTCGCGCGCCTTGGCCAGCTCGCCGGCCAGGATGGCATCCCAGTTCTGGCCGGCGTCCTCGATCTCCTGCTGGGTGGCGATAGTTGTGAGCTCGGTGGCGGCCGGCGAGAGTGCCGCCTGATCGGCAGCCGCAGCGCCGGGTGCGCTCAGGAAGACGTTGGTAGAGACGAGCGGCGACGTGTCCCAGGCTGCGGAGTCGCGCAGCGCCAGGGCGAAGATGCGCAGTACGCCGCGCGTGCGCTGGAAGCCGCGGATGTTCGTCCACTTGGCGTAGAGCACCTCGGTCAGGTCGGGGTGGAAGGGATAGCTGCGCAGGTAACGCTCTTCGGCCGCCTTGCGGTCGCGTGCCGTCGTCTCATCGAGCGTGGCAATCCCTTGCAGGGCGGCGGTAACGTGGGGGCGATACGCCTCGCGGTCCCGAATCGACTCTGCCGTGAAGAAGCGGCGACGCAGCACCTCGGCGACATCGTCCTTCATCACCGGCTGCACGCCCTGATCGGAGAGTTCTCGCCGCACGATGGTGGAGATCTTGTTGGCGATCTGGTTGCCGAGATCGTCCTGCATGCGCGGATCGGAGGCCAGCAGTGACACGACAAGCGCGCAGCGGCTCACCTGTGATGCCGCCTGGGTGAGGTACTGGAAGAAGTTGCTGAGCCGGCTCTGCCAGGCAGGGTCGGCGCCGACCTTTTCGCGGGCGTACATGAGCACCTCATCCATGAGGATGAGCGTGGAGCGGCCTTCGCGATTGGGAAGGCGCAGCAGGGTTTCCAGCAGGTTGGTGGCCGGCGCCGAGTCCCGTTCGGCCGCAACGTTCTCGGGATGCAAGACGCGCAGCCCTTCCTCGCCGGCAAGCTGGTAAGCAAGGACGCTCCAGGGCTGGCGCAACCAGCGCGTCGCGCCGTCCGGCGCGCACACCTCCATCCCCTTCTCCACATCCAGCTTGTCGAAGGCCAGTGTGGCGACGCGACTGGGCGGCGGCTCCAGTCCGACGTGGGAGATGAACTCCTGCACGGCGGCGAGATCGCGCGGCAGCCCGGCCGGATCGTTGACGAGATGGAAGAGCGTGATGAGCGTGTGCGTCTTACCGCCGCCGTAGGTCAACTCAAGCTGCTGTACCGCCTTATCGCTCCGTCCAGCCAGCCGGAGCAGGACCGTCTTGACCAACTCCCGCAGGTTGAAAGTTGGGTACGTGCGAGCAAAGAACTCCCGCCGGTCGCGGTAGATGCGCTGCGCCGCCCGGTCGGCGTCGCTCTCGCCCGCGCGTTCACCCATGGCCACGGCATAGAGATCGGCGGCAAAGGCCGACAGCGAGAAGTCGCCGGACTTGACGTCGTCGCGCAGGGTGACGACGTGATGCCAGGGGGTCCACGGTAGCGTGGTCATGGGGCTACTCCTCACCAGGAACGGCAACTGAGGCTCGTCGCACATCGATCGGATGCGACCCGACCATCATCCCTTCGGGCTGCGCGGGGCGAAGCGCTCGCATCGCCAGCACGTATGCCTTCGTTGTCTCTCCGTCCATAAGTCGCTTCGTCGCCGTTTCGCCGTCGGGCCCAGGTGTCGTGAGTGCGTACACTGTGCGATCAGCGCGCCGATCGGCAAGCAGATAGATACGCGACACCACGGCAAACGCGTCATCAAGGCGTTGCCGTTGAGCAGTACTGCGCGACAGCGCTCCGGCGTTGCCAGTCATCGCTTGCGAGATTGTCGGATGTGTCGAGCCGATCACCTGGGCCAGCACCCGGTGTGACCATTTCGTCCAATTGACCAACTGATGGAGCTTACTCGTTATCTCCGGCGCCTCGTCTGCTGCTTGCTGGGGCGGTAAATAGTAAGCCGGAGCGTAGGGGCTTGTTGCTCGACGGCCAACAAGCGATGGCAAGATAGTCGCATCCAGCGGATTAGGGACCACATACCCGAAGTCCAGGATGGCTCCCATCAAAGTTCCTCCAGACCGAAGTGCTCTTCGCCCTCCCGAGTCAAAGACCACCGAAACAACGCATCAATCTGCGTATGCAGCGCCGTGAACTGACCCATCAACTGGTCAGCTTTGAAGTGCTGCGGCGTCTGGATGAACAAGTCGAGGTCAATGACATAGGATTCCAGCTCCAGGTGACGAGGAATGCCCGAGTCGAGCGGAATGTCCGTACCTGGCGGCAAGACGCCGTGTCGAATCAGCGCTTGAACATCGGCTGGGAAGTCGGCAAACGAGCCGGTCGGCTTTGCCGAAAGCTGGGTCTGCGTGAGTGACATTTGCAACTGTGTGTCGGCTCCGATGACAGATGAGCCAATCCAGCCGATCAGTTCACCCCGGAACCACCGAGACCAAGCGCGCTGATGCCCCGACGGCAACTCAACAATGTTGATGTATCGGAGGCCAATTCGATCACACCGCCTCACCCGCTCGGTTCGATGCAGAACGTCGAGCACCCGAGAAAATCGCTTGGCAAAGTCATCAATGCCACGATAATCGGCCCCATCAACGACGAGAGCGGCAGAGCCGGGACCGATAACGAACGTCCAGTGATCATCCGCCGTGAATCTCCAGAGTACCGTAGATTCTGCCACCGGCGGCGGTGCGGCCGTCGGTCCCAAGGCGAAGGCAAATTGCTGGACCTCCTGCCTTTCCATATACGGGAACAGTTCGAGCAGCCCGTCCTGAATGTCAGAAACCCCCGCCAACTCCTGGAAGTGGGCAACCAGCGGAAAACGCACTTGTACGATGACCTGCGCCAGTGGGGCGCGCTGCAACCGATATCGCTTCGGCAGGTCTATCTCGAACACAGGCCCCTCGCTATTCTTATTGACGCGCTGGAACCCTTACTTACCACATGCTTACCATAGCATAAGGGCAAAAGGCTCGGAAGGCCAGCCTCACATTGGGACCTGGTGGGAGCCATGTTGGTGGCCAGGCGACAGCGTAGAGATCGGCGGCAAAGGCGGAGAGAGAAGTCGCCGGACTTGACGTCGTCGTGGTGGGCGACGACGTGATGCCAGGGGTCCGGGGAAGAGCGGTCATGCCACCTCGTCTTTGTCCGAGAGTGCGGGTACATGATGCAACGCACGGATCGCCTCGGTGAGTGCTTGTTCAGTCGTAGCGTCGGCCGTGCGCCCTGGGGCGAGCTCGAACTCCCGGCCATCAGCGAGCGTGATCGTTGCTGTGCCGTACACCGCTCCCCGGCCAATTGAGCCGGTCCCGCCGATGACGAGATCGCCGGTGAGCAGGTCTTTGAGGAGGAGCAGGAGCAGCCCCACTTCAGCCAACTCCGGCGATTCACTCGCCTCAGGCAAGCGCAGCTCGATACGCACCTCGACTTCTCCGCCGAAGACTGGTTCCTCCTCGAAGAGCGCCGTTGGCGCGGTGCCCTGTGTGAAGCGGTCGATTTGGACACGCGTCTGCCGGAGGGGCTTGGCGTTCCGGATCACACTTTCGGACACGCGCAGGCGCGATGCCGAGAGCGCCTTGTCGCGGTCTCCCGGCTCGGTACCGAAGAGCCGCTCCAGCCACACCTCGGCATCACCGTGCTGTTGCCGCACGACGCGGAGGATGCGACGGGCGCGAGCACGTAGCACGCCAGCCAGGCTCGTGCCCGGCAGGATCGGCTGGCCACCAGAAGAAAGATGGACGGCGTCGGGGGCATCAGCCGAAGTGGGAGCGGAGCGTATCAGCAGACCACTCGAGAAGTGAAGCTGGACACGAGCGGTCACCCGTCGGCGTTCATTGCTGAGAGCGATTAATTGCGCGCCGGGCCAAGCAGCTAGACAGGCATCGCGAGCATCTTTGTGGTCTGGAGCGCTCGCGTCGATGGGCACGCACGGGTCCGAGGTCAGCCACGCCAGCCAGTCGGTCTGCTTCGACAAGTCATAGCGGACAGCTCGCCAGCGCTCGGAACGTAGGCCGCCGAGGCCGCGCGCCCGGCGTGCGCCGAGCGCAATGTTGCCGGGTGTCAAGCCGCTCAGTGCAGCGATCAGCAACGAGACGAGCCGCACCTCTTCGCGCTCGCTGGGCGCCAGCAACTCGACCCGGATGGGGAACCGGGTGCCGGCCGGCAGAACTTCCAAGTCGAAGCGCTTGTGCGCTTGAGCTGTGCCGCTGGCGGCATTGATGGCCACGCCGTCGCGTAGCTCCTCTGCGCGATGGAGAGGCAGCTCGGCCACGCTGTCGAAGACGATAAGGTGGCTCTGGTCGCCGGTATCCAGTTCACCATCCGTTGCCCCGACACGGCCAAACAGGCTTCCGACATCTGCATGCTCAAGTGATCGGAACCCGCCCAGAATGTCGGCCAGGTGGCCGCGCAGCGCTCCGGCCAGCGATGATCCGGTGAGCAACGGCTTGTTCGAAGTGCGCTCGCGAAGCACATTGAGGTCGGCAGGGCCTTCTTCCCGCCCCCCAACGTGGGCCGCGCTGATCAGAATCACGTCGCCTTCGATCACCCAGCGCGCAGAAAGCGGGCGGACCTGCCCCGGTCCCGCCATGTCGATGCTAGGAATGTCCATCGTCTGCCCTCTCTCGAGCGCGGTTGCGGCGGGCCATTGCTTCGAGTGTCGCCTCAACAAGACCTAGCCAGGTCGATTCGGCCACGGGGTCGGACATCGTCAGTGCCGACTGATCGGGGTCGAACGCCGTCTGCTGGGCAAGGGCCGGCAAGCGCAGAAGCAGGCTCAGCTGCTGAGCGTCTGGCGGCTGACGCAGCCAATTGCGCAGTGTAGTGGTGGAACCATTCACCGTGATGCGGCAGCGCTCGAGTTGACGCATGGCGGACGGGCGTAGGGCGTGTTCCCCGTCCCCCAGCCAGGTTGCGAGCGTCTGGGGTGCTGTGCCTGGTGCGCCTTGCAATCCCGTGCGTAAGCGGCCAAGGAGAGCAGTGGATGGGGGCGAGGTCGCGTCGCGGGCAAGCTGCGCGGCGCGAGCCGCGATCTCGCGCTGGAGTCGCCCTTGGAAAACGCGCCCCTGGATCTGCCTGGCAAGGTCGGAGACCGGGCGATCCGGCCGCTCGACCTTGGCGGCCGGGCGGTCCACCGTCTTTCGTTCGTAGGCGCCTGCCAGGAAGCAGATTCGGCCAAAGCCTTCGTTGCGGCGCTCACCGAGGCCGGCGTGCTCGATCGCCTCGATGGTCGAAAAGAGGATACGCTCCTTTGCTTCGAGCAAGACCAACGATCCGGCCGCCACCGTAAGGGCCTGCGGCAGTGGCATCCCCCAGGTCCGGTTGTAACCCCCGGCCACGCCGTTCACCCCGAAAAAGGCAACTCGCGTACAACGGACCGCGTCAGAGTGGTTGCCAAGGCGCTTGAGCAGTTCCGGGAGCAATGCAGCGGGATCGGGCTGCCCGTTCTCTTGATCCCTACCGAGATACGGCGCCGTGAGAAGGGCGCGGAACTTCGTGCCCGCGGCGATGTCGGCCTTGATTGTTGGCCAGTCCTCCACTTCTCGTTCCCTTGCGTGCTCCCATTCCACAGCTACATCGCCGCCATAGCCCGCGCGACGCGAACGACCCAGCAGCAGCGGGTCGGGGAAGAAGTCCCGTAGCCGCTCAAACCTGTGGGTCACCTCAGCCTCGTCGGCTCCATTGATGAGGAGCATCCCGCGGAAGCGCTGCCCCGGATTGATCGCCTCGTAGCTGTATATCGTGCCATGCTCCTCGTCGCCCTGCTTCCAGGAGTGGCCCCGAGTGCGGTCGCGTTGTTGGTGGGTATGGCTAGACGTGCGCACCTCGGCGCGAAGCGCCCGGCTGCCGACATGAACAAGAAACGGCATATCAGCAGCCACCAGGTCGTCCTCGGGCCAGACTCCATCGATACTGTGTTGTTCGTCTGGGGTGCCGGAGAACGCGGCAAGGTCATACAGGTTCACGGAGCCATCACCTTCGGGCCGCGCTCCCTTGACTGCCCGGAGCGAGCGGGGAGCCGGCAGGGCGCGCGCCTTAGATTCCACCGGGTAGGCATTGAGGTAGCGAACGGCGCTGCTGAGGATGAACTCGTGGAGAGTAGCGGCGTCAGTGCTGACCGCGCGGGCCACCGCGCCGCGGATGGCCGACCCAGGCACGTACAGCGCCGAGGTAGCGCTATTAGAGTCGCCGCCAAGCTCAGTCGCCAGCAGTGGCGCCCGAAGTGTGAGCGTGAAAGGATAGTAACGGGAGATCACCAGTCACCTCCGTTCGCTACCAGGCGCGTGCGTCCAGCATCGCCGTCCAGGGCGAGTGCCAAATGGCCTCTTCCGCGGTTGCGGCCCAGGCCGGCCTGGCGGGTACCGAGGGCAGCGAGCGCCAGCACCCGCACCTGCTCCGGCTCCGGCTGCAGCAGCCATCGCAGGGGAGCTTCCAGGCGCAGCCCGCGTAGGATGACTCGGCTAGAGCGGAGCGTCGTCTTCGCTGGCCCACCAGTGGCGCGATCTTCGCGCGTCTGGTACCGGATGTCGGTCAATGCGTGTAATATATCGCGGGAGCGGATGGTGCTGCGCTTCCGTTGCACAGCAAAGTGGACCCAGGCACGAGTGTCGCCATCGAGCACGGCATCGCCGATGCCAAGAATCGACGTTTCGGTCAGATCGGCGGATGGCCCAAGCACCTGAACGGCGGCGGGCGCCAGATGGGTAAAGAAGGGGGCCATAGAGAGCCACGTATCGCGCAGCAGGCCGTGCAGTGCCTTGCCACCGAGGTAGGGCAGGCCAAGATTGTCGTGCTCGACCTCGACATCAACCTCGCCGGGGGTTCCCTCACCGCTGCCGAAGGTCGCGTCGGAGATCAACTCGATGCTGATATGGTTAGGGCCTGTCATCATCCATCCTCCTTCAGCAGCGGCAGGTAGAGATCCAGCAACTCTCGGGCATCGAGCAGCGGAGTACGACCATTCAGGAAGCCATCCCGCAGGCGGGAGGGCAGCGGCACGTCGTCATCGACAGCCTTCCAAGCAGCTAACACCTCACGCACGGCCAGAGCACCGCCAGTGACGACCTCGCCCAGCGCCAGCGCCTTGTTGCGGCGCTCGCGCCAGAATGGGCCGCGGAGTCCAGAGTTGGCGGTGCCGAGCACGTCGTCGCGCAGCCATGACCACGTTGCCTCCGAGCGGGCTTCGGCAGCGAGCACGTACGGTCGGCAGGTAAGGTCCGGCTCCTCTCGTTGGGTATCTGTGGTGTAGCCGTCGCGCAGATCTCCCACCGTGGCGCCGGGAGGCACGGATCCAAGATGCCAGTCCAGCGCCGACGCTTCGATCTTCTTGTGGCGCAACCAGCTCTTAGCATTAGCACACAGGTTGCTGGCCAGATCATAGGCACGGGCAAACGGCGTGTGGGTCCGGCAGATGGCGATGCCGGCGCAGGCGTGGATGTGGCCCAGCAGGGGAATTTCTGTTGCTTCGAAAGCCTCCAGAGCGGCCACGGCCAGGTCGAAGGCGACGCGCCCATCGCAGACAAAGGTCAGGTCGTCGCCACCAACGAGCACCGGCCGGAGCGGCAGCAGATAGTCGCTATCGTGCGTATACAACTCGAACTCCAGGGCGGCAGTGGCAGGGTCGGCGCCACGCACCGTAACCTGGCTGCTATCGGCTCGCAAGGAGGGACGAAGCCGCTGCATCACGGCGTCCAGGGCCCCCTCGGCCAATTGATTGGGGTGTGTTTCACCTCTGTTGACACCGCTAGGCTGCTAAGGTGAGGAGCGAGTCT
>DAIMXP010000133.1:0-13041 GCA_036734945.1 Chloroflexota bacterium | reverse complement strand
ATCGTGATACTTCGGGTCGAAGATGGCAATGACCGAGAAGCTGGGGGCGTTGGCCGGGGCGTCCGGCACGAACGAGCCGGTCGCGCAGCATGGGATCGTCCAGCAGCCGGGCGATGGCCTCCGCCAGCGCCTCGGGATCGTGGGGAGGACACAGCAGCCCGTTGACCTCGGAATCAATCAGTTCGGGGATGCCGGAGACCGTAGTGGAGACGACGGGCACGCCCTGGTACAGCGCCTCAACCAGCACGTTCGGGATGCCGTCGCGGTCGCCACTCTCCGATAACGGACGGCAGCGCGACGACCGTGGCCTGGCGGTACATCTCCAGGACGCGCTCGTGCGCTTCGGCCCCCCACAGCCGGACCCGATCGGAGAGACCCAGGTCCCGAATGTCTTGCTCCAGGGTGGGCCGGAGCACTCCTTCACCCACGAGGCGACACTCAAAGTCGTAGCCCCGGTCGAGGAGCAGGCGGCAGGCGCGGAGTAGGTCGGGCAGCCCCTTCTTCTCCACGAGGCGAGCCACGGCCAGCACCAGCGGGCGGACGGGACGGACGTAGGCATAGGTGCCGGCGGTGGGGAAAGCGCGCAGGTTCACGCCGTGGTAGATGCGGTGGATGCGCTGCCGGAGCGGCGCATCGGCCAGCGCGGCCAGATGCCGCTGGTTGTAGGCGGTGCAGGTCACCACAAAACGTGCAGCCTGCATCTTGCGCGCTAGTTCGGGCGGCGGCGTGAGGTAAATGTCTTTGGTGTGGGCGGTGAAGCTGAAGGGGATGCCGGTGAACTGGTGGATCAACTGGGCGACGGTGGCCGGCGTGTTGGCATAGTGAGCGTGCAGATGCGTGATCCCTTCGCGCTCCATCTGCTCGGCCAGATAGGTCGCGTACATGAGACGACGCAACGCCGCGCGCGGCGGCTCGCGTCGCACCGCGCCGGAAGCGATGCGCAGCGTGCGCAGAGGGGACGTGGCGAGGCGGCGACCGGCGGTCGCCAGCAACGTCAAGACGCCGCGCGGCGTGCGCCGAGGCACATACGTCACGGTGGCGCGTACGTCCCTCGCCGTGTGCATGACGTTGCTATCACCGGGCTGGAGCAGCGAGTAGATGCGCAGCGGGAGCCCCTGCTGCTCCAGTTCCAGCACTTCGTTCAGGATGAAGGTCTCCGAGAGGCGCGGGAAGCACTTGATGAGGTAGGCGATCTTTGGTGTCGCTCGCGGCACAGAACGCAGCATGGACGGTTCCCTTTCTTTTCTGCCAGGACACTCCGGCGGTCTTTTGTTTGGCGCTGCCAGAGCAAGACAATCCGGGCCATTGCTCACTGCCTGGAACATCTCCTGCGGTGCATGGTGGTCCGTTGCTTTTCAGTGTCACGAGCAACGGTTGGGAAGACGGGCACACATGGTTGCGTTTTCGTTCGCTTTGCCGCTCGTGGCGTGCCGCAGGGCGTTGGAGCGCGTAGGCTGCATGACAGGCGCATCGCGGTCAACGCGGCACCCTCGGTACGCAGTGCATCCAGAAGGAGATTGCAACGGAGGCAGCCACCGAGCGGGGGGTGCCCGTCTACGACGGGCGGGTGCTCAGCCCGGACGGCCACATGTCCGTTGTCCATGTGCAGCATCGGAGGTCGACGAACGTCTGAGGAATACTCTGACGCGGGAGCGAACAAACTACGCTCATCTCCTGGCGGGGTGACGCGCGTCAGCGCCGTCCTCCGGACGGCGGGCCGGCATCATTCAAGTCCCGACACCCAGCCGGGGCAGGATGACGAGTTGGAGCAGGAGATAGACGGCCAGCCCGAGGACGAGGATAGCGGGTCCCTGCAGCAGCGCCAGCACGCCGCTCATGCCGCCCCGCCCAGCCGGTCGACTGCCTGGCTCAGCCGCATCGTGGCTTCACGGGCGACCTCAGCGATGGCCGGGTTGTCACCGACGATGCCTAAAGCTGCTTCGGGGTTCATCGCCTCGACCGTGCTCGTACCATCGCCATTGTCATAAACCACAACATTGCAGGGCAGGAGCAGGCCAATGCCAAGTTCCGCCTGCAGGGCCTTGTGGGCCAGGGGCGGGTTGCAGGCTCCCAGGATGACGTAGGGGCGGAAGTCCTCGCCCAGTTTCTCGTTGAGCGTCTTGCGTACATCGATCTCCGTGAGGACACCGAACCCCTGCTCTTTCAGCGCGGCCCGGGTTTGTTCGACCGCCTCAGCATAGGGCGCCGGCACTGTCGTGCCGAAGCTATAGCTGCGGTTTGGTGTTACTGTCATACTCTTTTTCCTTCACGTGCTCTGCTTGGCGGGGATGCAAACGACATTGGGTCTCCGCCGACAACTATTGACTATCTACGGGTCGCCGCAAGCGGCGTGCCATCCCCACGCAGCAGGTGCTGAACTTCGTCCTCCCGTTGCCGGTCCGGGGCTTCGGCTCTCGCCCCGGCAGCCATCTTCTGCGGTCGCACGGTCGGCAACCCGGCCTCCTGCCAGGCGGTCATGCCGCCCAGGGTGTTCCAGACCTCCTGGTAGCCCCGCTGTTGCAAGAGGCTGCTGGTGATGCTGGAGCGGTAGCCGGAGCCGCAGACGACGATCACCGGACGCGTCGGGTCCAGGTGCAGGTCGTCCAGTTGCGCCGGCATGTTGCTACCGAGCGGCAGATGCTGCGCCTCTGGGATGTGGTCAGCTTCCCATTCCGAACGAAGGCTTCTTTGGTGGTGTCGGAGCCGACCAGGTACGACTGGTGACCGAGGCCCTCGACGAAGAACTGTTGCAGATACACCTGGGCTTCCTTTCTGCGGGAAGATCGCAGCGCCGACGGCGCTAGCGACCGACGAGCGCGGCGGCATCGCTGAGTTGGGCGCGCAAAATCTCGTGGATGAGGTCGCAGGCGTCCATGATCTTCGGGTAGGCCAGCCGGTAGTAGATCGTCGTCCCTTCGCGGCGCGTTGCGACCATGCCGACATCGCGCATCAACGCCAGATGCTGCGAGACGTTGGTCGAGCTAGCGGCGATGGTTTCGGCGAGGTCACCGACGGAGCGCTCGCCGTGGCGCATGGCGGCGAGTAGACGCAGGCGCTTGGGGTCGGTCAGTACCTGGCACAACCGCGCCTGCCGCTCGTACAAACTGTCGTCATCCATGGTTTATCCTCGATTCCTTTGACAGTGCCGGGTGTGCCTAGCGCTGCACCGGCAAGCCGGCGCGTTCCCGTAGTATATGCGAAGGTACGCATAAAGTCAAGGCACGTGCGCTCTGCTGGTCCCTGCTGACGGCACGACAGCGGCCTTCCCGCGGCGGGCCACCGTGGGAGCTAACGGTGGTTGTAGAACTCCACCTGCCAGCGCCATTCACTCCCGTCGGCGGCGTTCCACCAGGATCGCAGGATGCCTACTTCACCGCCAGGCAGGATAATCGCCGCCCCCCATGGTTGTGGGGAGCGCCCGCCCACGTGCCGGCGGGAGCAGTGACTGGTTACCAGGGGAGGTCGCAACGTAGTAGGTTGCGGTGGTGACGTTGCCGGGAGATGCAATACCCGCTCTCGTGGTGAGACCGGCACGGCGTCGGCAATCGGGTAGAGAATATGCGACGCCAGCACTACCTCGGACGCCTCGAGCCGACCAGTGCGCGCATCGTAGACGAAGCTGCGCTGTGCGTTCTTCGGCCCCAATGTGCTACCCTCTCATCATCTTCTCATCCTCGGCAGCGTCAACACCATAGCAAATGGAAGGAGAGATGGCATGATTCGTCACGCGTGGGAAGGGCCTGCGGCACTCTCGCGCCGGGAAGCGCTCCGGCGGGCCGGTGTCTTCGTCCTGGGCGTCTCTGGCGCGTCCCTGCTCGCTGCTTGCGGCGCGAGTACGGCGAGCACGGTAGCAAGTAGCGCTACCAGCACGGCCGCGACGACTAGCGGTGCGGCCACAGCCAGTCCGGCAACGACGGCCAGTGCAGCTACGGCCGCCTCATCCAGCGCCGCGCCCAAGGTGGCGGCAGGCGGCAAAGCCACCGTGCAGTACTGGCACATGTGGAACCATCCCTGGCAAGAAGTGATCGAAGGGCAGATCGTGCCCATGTTCAACAAGAGTTCCACTTCGGTGGTGGTCCAGCCGACGCTGGTGGTGGGCGACACCAAGAGCACCCCGGAGCAGAAGGTGATCGCCAGCATCGCCGGTGGCACGCCGCCCGACATCATGACGGAGTGGAACAAGGTGCTTCCCACCTGGGCCGACAAGGGCGTGATCACCGCCCTGGAGCCGTTGCTGGCGCCGGCCGATCAAGCGCCTTTCAAGGAGTGGTTCTGGCCGATCGCCTACCAGATCGGGCAGTACCAGGGCCACCAGTACGGCGCACCGAGCACGATGAATAGCTGGGCCCTGGTCTGGAACAAGCAACTCTTCCAGCAAGCCGGCCTCGATCCAGAACAGGGTCCCAAGGACATCCAGACGCTGGACAGCTACGCCGAGAAGCTGTTCAAGCAAGGGCAGGACAATGCCTACACGCAGATGGGCTTCTATCCGGGCGACCTCTGGCAGTTCAGCGACGTCTTCGGCGGCGACATCTATGACGACGCGGCGCAGAAGATCACCATCACTGCCGACAAGAATCTCACGGCGTTGAACTGGATCGTTGGCTACCACAAGCGCTATTCGGCGGCGCAACTGGACAACCTGAACAAGATCAACGGCGCCTCCAGCGGGGGCAAAATCTGGGCGATGCTCAACAACACGATCGGCATGAGCGTGGAAGGTCAGTGGCGCGTCCTCGACGCCGTCCGCGACGTGGCAAAAGGTTTCACGTATGGCGTAGTACCGCTGCCCTTCCCGCCCGGCGGCCGCTCTTCCGCCTCCTGGATCAACGGCAACTACCAGGTCATCTTCAAGGAGGCCAAGCAGCAACACGCGGCGCTGGACTTCCTGAAGTTCTGGAGCGGCTTCGGCAGCCCGGCGCAGATGGCCACCATCTGCACCTTCGGCGGCTGGATTCCCTGCTCCCCCAAGGTCATCCCCGAACAGCCCTTCCAGGACTACCTCAAGAAGTTCCCGGCCTTCAAGGTCTGGACAGATATCTACCAGAGCCCGAACACACGCATCACGCCCGTCATCGGCATCCAGCAGGACTTCGCAAGCTATGTGGACAACGCGCAGAACGCGGCGAAGAACCTGAAGGTGGAACCGCAAGCCGCACTCGCCAACGCTCAACAACAAGCGGAAGCGAAGATGCAGGAATATCTGAGCAACGCCAAGAAGTAGCAAGCGTTCGGCTAACGGGTGAAGAACGGCGTCAGCCGCACCAGCCTTCGAAGCCGCCGCCTGTCATGTCGGGGAGATGGTTGATCCCGAGCGCACGGTGCCGCGCGCCATGTTCGCCAGCGGGGCCATGGCGTCGCTCTACTTCCTGGTGTTGCCGGTCCTCTGGCTTGGCGTCCTGGGATCGCCACCCTTGGAAGGCGATCTCGTGCAGGCCCTCAGGCCGACCTTCGCGCCGCTCTTCGGTACTGCGGCGCGGGCTGCCGCCATCGGCTTCCTGACGCTCAATATGTTCCTCGGTACCCTGCAGCCGCTGGCCGGCGCCTCGCGCACGTTGCTGCAACTGGCGGAGGACGGCCTCCTGCCGCGCCTGATGACGCGGCGAAATCGTCACGATGTGCCCTGGGTTGCCACCATGCTGACGGCCGGCATGGCGACGTTGCTCTTGTGGATCAGTGACCCGGTGTGGCTCATCCCGGCAACGAACCTGGCCTACCTCATCAGCATCGCCCTGCCCAGTGTCGCGGTCTGGCTGCTCCGTGGGGACGCCCCGGCGCTACACCGGTCCTACCGGGCCCCACGCGGCACGATCAGGCTCGGCCAGCGACCACATTCGGGGCTTCGTGGCCACCTACCGTGCCACTCCCGCTGGTCATTCTCCCATCATCCTGTTCACGGCCGCCTCCCAACCTGAGCTACTTGCCGTTCAACTCGCCACCGATGGTTTGCTCGCCAAGCCCTTCGATCTGGATGACCTCCTCGCCATCGGTCGGCGCTCGCTCACGCCCAGCAAGGCACGTTAGCGGTCGAGACCACCGCCTTCCGCCCCCCATGGGGTCGGTAATGTGTCGACCATCCGGCAGGATGGCTGATCCTCGGTCAGGGCAATTCACCGGCACTTTTAAGGCAATCGCCTGTTGGCATTACACTCCGTTGATGTGAGTCCCGCATGCTGCCCATAGACAGGACGAGCGTTCCATCAGCGCCTGGTGTTCCGCCGAATATCTACCGAGAGGAGACCTTGATTGGCAGCACTCTCTACCCCAGTTACGATGCGGCCGCCTGGCGGCCTGTTCTATCGCCAAATCGACACCTGCCTGGGCATGGGGTGTTTGGACGAGGAGACGGTATCCGTGTATATGCGCGTCGAACCCGGTCCCGTTCCTTATCGGCGACGCACCGCTCGCCTGGCATTGCTGCACGGCCACGAGCGGGGTATCTACCTGCGCGCCCGGCCATATATTGTCTTGGAACGGGCAACGCCACATGCTGGTGGGACCGGTCCCGACGCAACGACGACGCTGCGTCCGCTGCCGGCAGAGCAAAGCAAGGCGCATCTGGAGATTGGGACGGTGCGGGCCTGGTTTGCTGTACGGGAGCGCTCGCTCATGCTGTGGGAGTGCATGCTATTCCCCTGGTGCCGACAGGACGACTGGCGTGACGACGCCCTGTTGCACACGCTCTGGATTGGGTGCGAGCAGGAACTGACCCGCTGCACGCCCGGCGTCGAGCGCATCCTCACCCCGGATCGGCAGGTACACTACTCACCACCTACCTGGCAAGCGTTCCTCCACGAACGCGGCTACGAGGCGCTGCCCGGCGGTACCTGGGCCAAAGACCTCACCTGCGATTCTTGATGCCTGACCTCGATACCACGCAAGCGGCAGAGGCCGCGGCCGTGCAACGGCGTGTAAAGCTCACTAATAGCGGATACGCCATCTGATAGACTACTGGCACTTGGAAACATTGCGCCTGGCAGGCGCGGAGGACGAACCCCTTCCGGCTCGCACCGCTCGCCAGGTTTCCCCCTGACGGGAGAAACCTTGCTGCAATTCGCGGGGCGGCTGCCTACGGGCGCTACGAGGGCGCGTGTCTCCGATATTAGGAGACAGTCTCTCAACTTGCAGGCTGGGCCTGGGGGCTGGACAATGGCATGCCGCTCTAGCGGCCCAGGGTTCCGGGCGGGGCGGTAACGACCGCAGGGAGGGGGACTCAGTCGGTCTCGTCCCTGAGGAGGTGTGGCGTGGTTGACGACTGCGGGCTGGACGATGACCAGGCGCGGATTAGGCCAAGCACTGTGGTGA
Organism: Chloroflexota bacterium; assembly: GCA_036734945.1. GTDB lineage: Bacteria > Chloroflexota > UBA4733 > UBA4733 > UBA4733 > UBA4733. The sequence continues at coordinate 5,736 of DAIMXP010000133.1, read as the reverse complement.
CGGCGTTGACCTGGATGGTGCGGGACTTTCAGGCCGAGGAGGAGTGGCCGGAGATGGACCGTGCCGTGGAGAGAGCTCGTAGGATCGGGCAGCGCTGGCAGGATGACCTTGACAGCCTGGAGACGGCCACCCAGACTGCTGCCGAGGATTCGTCCGACAGCGAGTGGCTGCTGACGTACGTGCGAGAGTTAATGGATCAGGCGCAGGACTTCTGCGCCGAGCTGTTCGATCCCGCCACGGCCCCCCGCCCGGAGGGAAAGGCCGACGAGCGCCCCCTCCCTGCGGTCGTTCCCGCCCCGCCCGGAACCCCTGGCGACGGCCGCCTTCGGCGTCGGCGCGCCGCAGGCGGCCGTTGCCGCAGCACTCCGCACGGCACCGCAGTGCCCCTCGTCGTTGGCGGCAGACCGCAGTCGCCGCTCTGTCCCCGCCGTGCGTCCCCGTAGGCAGCCGGCCTGGCGGTTGCACCGAGGCCCTCTCCCGTCAGGGGGAGGGCCGGCAAGCGGAGCGCGCGGGTGGGGTGCGCCAGCAGCAGCGGGACACGCACGACCTCCTCGTAGAAGGCCTCCGTGCTCTTCCAGGTCATCCCGTGGCTGCCCGCCATGTCGCCGTGGTCACTGGCAAAGATCACCAGCGTGTGCTCGCCGACGCCGCAGCGGTCGAGCGCATCCAGGAGGCGTTGCACCTGATGATCAACCATCGCCACCTGGGCGTAGTAGATGCGCAGGAATTCGCGGACACCGGCCTCGCCAAGCCGCTGCGAGCGCGCCCGGCTCACGCAGGTCCGATGATGGTCGCCACAGTGGGCGAAACTCGGCGGCAACTCGATGGCCGCTGGATCGAACTGCCGGTAGTAGGGATCGGGAACCACATTGGGATCATGCGGATTGTTGAGTGAGCAGGTCACCATAAATGGTCGCGCCTCCGTAGCCGCCTCTTCGATGCAGCGGATGGCCTGGCTGGTCACCTGGTAATCAAAATGCCGTTCTTCCGGCCAGCACAGTCGTCCCATCTTCCGGGTGAACTCGTCTAAGCGAGCCACTCCGGTTTCGCCGGCGCCAACCTCAGCGCCAAAGCGCTCCTGAATCGCCGGGGCGACCTCCACCGGCAGCGTCCAACCGTACCACTGCATGACGGTTTGGTTGGACTGGCGCGCCGCCTCAAAGCCATGGGCCACCTCGGCGGCCTGCCTACCCGCCGCTTCCCGATCATGCGCCAGCCGGTGCCGGCCGGGGGCAGCACACCCAACGATGCCGAGTACCTGGAATTACCACTCGATCTGCCCGGCGACTGCATAGCGGTGCCTGTGAGCGGTGAGTGCATGCTCGACACCATCGCGCCGGGTGACTACGTGATTGTCAACCGGGACATGTCGCCGCAGCCGAAGGACGTCTGCGTGTTGCTGATCGACGGGGAGACGACCTTGAAGCGGGTGCAGCGACGGAATGGCGTGTGGGAGTTGCACGCCGACAACCCGGCGTTTGAGCCGGTGGAGGTGCGAGCGTCAGAGATCACGGTCATTGGGGTCGTGGTCCAGGTCGTGACGGTCAAGGGGAAGCCATAGCGGAAGAGGAAGAGGAACGGCGGGGACAGTCCGAGTGGGAGTACCGGTGCATCGTCCTTCCGAATAGCGATGCTGCGTTCACCCAGGTGCAGGGCACCGATACGAGAATCGGCATCGGTGAAATTAAGGCCTGGCAAGTCGTACTGAACGCGCTGGGTCAGGATAAAGGGGGGAGTTGGGAGCTCGTGAGCACGCAAGTCGTCAGCGACAAAGGCTGGCCGAACGGTACCGTCTTCTTTCTGAAGCGCCCGCATTGAGCGGGAGAGCCACAAGCAGATGCGGACGCGTCCGCCGACGGTAGCGACATCGCTCCTTTGAGGGATGGCTTCGAGGACGTGAAGATCCGACCAGAGCAAGAAGGTCTGCTCGTCGGCGTGGTAGAGGGCGTCTACAGGCCGGTGCGGCGGGTGGGGTAGGAGAGCTGGTGACTGATGCCCTTTAGCCAGGAGCAACTCAACGCCATCATCGCCGCCATCCAGGCCAGGGCGCCCCTGCAGCGCTGCCCATATTGCCACCAGCAGCAGTGGACGTGCGCCAACGGCATCGTCCAGGTCGCCCTCTTGCCGACACCACAGGCTTTCGCCTTTACCGGAAGCAAGATCCCCTGTGTCGCGCTGGTCTGCAATACATGCGGCGATCTCCGCCTGGTAAGCCTCCTGACCATCGGGCTCGGCCATTTCGTCGGGGTTCCAGGGGTGATTAGTGGATGAACGACTGCCGTCACCGGCCATCGTCCCGGAGGAACCGAGCCGACCCGTTGGGGTACACTACCGGGAGCGGACGATTGTCACGTTTCCTGTCCAAGAACAGGAGTTGGATGTGTTGGCCCGAGGCTACGCCTCTCCCGCATTCAACGTCTTCACGCTCTGTGTGGGCGTGGTCCTCGCTCTGCTGCCCCTTATCGTCACCGGCGCCCTCGTCGGTCAGGCGCTCCCGATTGCGACGGCTGCCCTGGTGGGCACGCTGTTCGGCATGCTATTGGCCGCCGGCTACGCCTGGCGCGACTGGCGCCAAGCCCGGAGCATTCACGCGCGGATCAAATCCTCCGGGTCTTAGCGCCGCGCGCTGTCGATCGCGCGGCCAGCGGCGGCGACCGTCCGGTGCGGCAGGTGGGTATTGCTCGACGAATACTTGGGTCCCGGCGAAGGGTACTGAAATTGACGGCGATGCTATGCTGTATGCGACAGAACACGCACACCAAGAGGGGGTCAACATGCTCACTGAGTATCTCCAGTCGGCAATGCGCCATGCCGAGTACGAGGACCTTGGCGCGGAGGGATGGTTCGTCCGGATCCCCGGCTTCGAGGGCCTCTGGGCTAGTGGGGACACGCGGGAGGATGCCCAACAGGAGCTGCGGAGCACGCTGGAAGACTGGCTATTGCTTGGCGTGCGACTGGGGCACCGGTTGCCGCTGACCGACGGGATCGATCTGAACGTTTTGAGCGTCGCCTGATGCCCGCGTTCGGGCCGATATCGCGGGATGATCTGATCCGCCGACTACGCGACCTCGGCTTTGATGGCCCATTCGCCGGCGGGCACCACGGGATGATGGTCCGGGGAACATACAAGGTGCCCGTACCCAATCCCCACCGAGGGAATATCGGCCCTGGTCTGCTGGGGAAGATCCTCCGCGAGGCCGGCGTCACCCGGTCGGAATGGGAACGGTTGCCGTGATTGCGGGGCGCTGACTGCAGTGCCGAATAGCAAAGGTCGCCGGGCGAGCCCGGGTGAAGGCGCCGAACCGTGCCAGCGCGCCGACGGCCGCTGGCAGGCCTCCATCGAGATCCCGGCCGCCGGCGGCGCCCGCAAACGCAAGTACGTCTACGGCGCCACCAAGACTGAAGCGCTGCAGCGGCTCCGCGCCGTGCGTCACGACCTGGCCGCCGGCAAGGTCCCCACAACCACCCGCCTGACGCTCGACGCCTACCTCAAAGAGTGTCTGAAACGTGAGCAGGATGGGGGTACACGGCCCCGAACCATCGAATTCTACATGGGCCTGCAAGAACCACTTACAGCCCTCTATGGTCCGTATAACACTGTCCAAGCTCACCCGCGGCGACGTGCAGGACTTCCTCAACGCCAAGAGCGCCGCCGGGCTGTCGGCCACCTCGGTCGGGCGCCTTCGCTCCGTGCTGCGCTCTGCCCTCAACGACGCCATGCGCCGGGAGCTGCTGGATCGCAACGTCGCCGAGCTCGTCGACGTGCCCCGCGCGGTGAAGCGGAAGCCCACGGTCTTGACCGCGCCGCAAGCGCGCCGCAAGCGCGCTGGCTGCTGGAGGCGGCGCGCGGCCACCGACTGGAGGCGCTCGTGTCCGTCGCCCTGGCCATGCGCCCGAGCGAGTACTACGCCCACGTCCTTCCAACGCTCGCCGAGGAGACGTCCGCGGCCATGGACGCCATACTGCGACCGTTGAAAGAGGCCGTCGAGGAGGCTGGTTCCGAGGCCATTTGAAACCCGATGTAGGTCAGTATGTTGGTCAAGCGCCGGACCACCCGCTCAGCCGGGTGGCCTCACCAGAGGGAAATCGGAGCCGACGGTCAGAATCGAACTGACGGCCAGCTGTTTACGAAATAGCAAGACGAGCGTCGGACGGTGTCGAATCGTGTGGTATCCCTCTGGTAGCGCACTGTTCTTCCCCAATCAATGTGGCTGGCTGTGGCACCGTGTCGTGCTATTTGGCGGTCAACTTGGCGGTCACGCGAAGTCGTCGTAGGGAATGATCAGCCACAGCCGTATCGGCCTTAGACAACCGGTCTGCGTCGGGCGCGCCGCCGGGATCGCGGTTAGACGGCGCCTCCGGCTGGTCAGTATGGGAGGCGGCCTTCCCGCGTCAACAAGGCGTCAGGTTGCGCCGTCTTGGACGTCGGGTGCGCCTACACGGCCAGCAGCATAGGCACGTCGCCAGTGAGCGCACCAGCATGATCACCAGTGCTGACAAGGACAACGGTGGGAGTGTACCGACAGTTGGCCCCAATTTCGGCGACCAGCCGTCTCCGGTCGAGGGATGCGCCTAATCAGCGTGCCTGACGCGACGAGCAACGACGGATCGTGGGTTCAATAGCTATTCCCTTTAGTGGCTCCTGCTTGTCTCAAGCGCAAGAACAGGGGGGCCCTGGCCTGAGCTACGAGACTGACGATGCTCACGATTTATGACCTGGCCTCGTCTAATTGCAGAGCGGGATCGTGAAATTAAAGATCAGCCGGATATTGGCCTCAGGTCCGCCAGAAAGTCCAGCAGCAGCGCGTTGACGGTCTCCGGCTGGTCCGCTTGCACCCAGTGGCTGGCGTCCGGCAGCCGCTCGACACGGGCGTAGGGGACAAGCGCCCGGTCCGGCTCGGCCAGCTCGGCCCCGAGGTAGCGATCCTGCTCGCCCCAGATCACCAGCACGGGCGCCTCGATACGCCGGATGCTCGCGCGCGCGCGCCCGAAGCCCTGGCGGAAGAGGGCGCGATAGTAGTTGATGGCGCCGGTGAGCGCGCCCGGCTGCCGCGCCGCCTCCACGTAGCGCTCGATGTCGGCCTCGCTGAAGGCGCCTCGCTGCACCGGGTCGCGCCGAAAGGGCCGGCGCAAGGCGGCGAGGTGGTTGGCGCGCAGCAGCGCTTCCGGCAGCCGGGGCACCTGGAAGAAGAACATATACCAGCTCTTGCGCACCTGGCGCACCGTGCGGAGCGCGCGCAGCATACGCGCCGGGTGGGGCACGTTCAGGATCACCAGGCGCTCCAGCAACGCCGGGTACTGCATGGCAAAGCCCCAGGCGACGGCCGCGCCCCAGTCATGGCCGACCACGACGGCCTTTGACGCGCCGACATGGCGGATGAGTCGCTCCACGTCGCGCGTCAGTAGGTCCATGCGGTAGGACCGCACGCCCGGTGGTTTTGCGGACCGGTTGTAGCCGCGCATGTCCGGCGCGACGACGTGGAAGCCCGCCTGGACCAGCGCCGGAATCTGGTAGCGCCAGGAATACCAGAACTCCGGAAAACCGTGCAGCAGCACAACTAGCGGACCGCTCCCTGTCTCGACGTAGTGCAGCCGGACGTCACCAAGGTCGGCGTAACGATGAACAGGCGTTATCCTGTCCATCGTGGCACGGGCTATCGTGGCGCTGCTCCCTTCACGGCGCTAAGCATGTGGCCATAACTTTGGCATGGGTCGCTCCAGAGGGGATCGGCTTCA
>DAIMXP010000132.1:0-13062 GCA_036734945.1 Chloroflexota bacterium | reverse complement strand
TCTTTGCTTGATCGACCAGGGCCGCGACTGCGGTCGGCGGCCAAGCGACGGGGGCGACTGCGGTCGCGTTTTGCGGCTGGTGCCATCGTGCGAGCGACCGCAGTCGCCCCCGTCGCTTGGCCGCCGACCGCAGTCGCGGCCCTGTACTCGATTACCGCCTCTCCTCCTCCTCGCAACCGTCATTGCGTCGAGATGCGACCGCCATCGCCGCCCTATTGCCCCCCTAACAGCCGTGCCGTGCTATCCGCTATACTGTAGACGGCGCCAGTGACGGCTAACCGCCAATGGCGACCTCAACGCTGGAGGTTTTCGTACATTCAATGACCGATTCTCTTTCATCATCCGCTAGCGGGCTGCTCGACCGGCCAAATCCCAGTAACCTGGACGCCGCCGAGTTCGAGGCGCTCCTTGATAGCCCAGAGCACAATTTCCATAGCCTGACGCGGGGCGACGTCATCGAAGGCACCATCGTGCGGGTTGACCCCGACGAAGTGCTGGTGGATATCGGCCTCAAGTCGGAAGGCGTCGTCAGCGGCCGGGAACTCGGCCCGGCGGACGAAGCCAAAAGCCTCAAAGTCGGCGAGACGGTACTGGTGTCCGTCCTCATGCCGGAAACACCCGAAGGGCACGCTGTTCTCTCCATTCGTCGGGCGAAGATGGAGAAGAGTTGGCGCCTGGCCGAGCAGATCATGCAGGACAACGAGATCATCGAGGCCGAAGTCATCGACCATAACAAGGGCGGCCTGCTGGTCAATGTCCATGGCCTGCGCGGCTTCGTGCCGATCTCGCAGGTGCTGGGCCTGCGCCGCGAATCCGGCGAACGCGGCGACTCCAGTGAGGACGAACTCACGCAGAAGCTGGCCGAGATGATGCGCCGCAGCCTGACGCTCAAGATCATCGAGCTCAACCGCAACCGCAACCGGCTCATCCTGTCCGAACGAGCAGCCGCACAGGAGACACGAGCGAAGAACAAGGACATCTTGCTGGAAGAGTTGCAGATCGGCCAGGTCCGCAAGGGTCGCGTCAGTAACCTTTGCAGCTTTGGCGCCTTCGTCGACCTTGGTGGCGCCGACGGCCTGATCCACATATCTCAACTCTCCTGGGGCCATCTCAATCATCCCAATCAGGTCCTCCATGTCGGTGACGAGGTCGACGTGTATGTGCTCGGTGTTGACCCGGTCAAGAAAAAGATTGCCCTCAGTCTCAAGCGGGCGCAGGCCGATCCCTGGGACACCATTGAAGAACGCTACCAGGTGGGGCAACTCGTGCAAGGCACGATCACGAAGATCACCAGTTTCGGCGCCTTCGCGCGCGTGGAAGATGGCGTCGAGGGCCTCGCCCATGTCTCCGAGCTTTCCAATCAGCACATCACCAACCCGAAGGAAATCGTCAAGGAAGGCGATGACCGAGAGTTTCAAGTCATCCATATCGACGGCAAGAAGCGCCGTCTCGGCCTCAGTCTGAAGGCAATGGAGGATTCAACGTACAGCGGCTACGATGAGGACGGTGAGACTCTGGAGGGATACGTCGGGGCGGACGACGCGAGCGACGCCGAAATAGAAGCGACCGGCGAATCATATAAAGCTCCTGAGGCCTCCGCCGATGGGGCAGCGCGCGAGTCCGCTCAAGGGAGCGCGGCTCAGACAGACGCGAAAGCGTTGTAGGCGGTGTGTTTCATCGAACCAAATGGAGGACCAGGGGCCGCCGACGAGGCAGTCCACCGGTTCGCAGCCGGCGAGTTCGGGGGATGCGCCTTAGGTTAACCAGCAGGAAAGCGGGGCGACGAGCGTGCAACAAAACGACCGATTTGATAAGTTTAGCCAGCGGGCACGGGCGGTGCTCGCCCTGGCGCAGGAGGAAGCGCAGCGCTTCAACCACAATTACATCGGTACAGAGCACCTCCTACTCGGCCTCGTGCGCGAAGGCGAGGGCGTTGCTGCCAAGGTGCTCAGCAATATGAATGTGGAGCTCAACAAGGTGCGCAACGCCATTGAGTTCATCATTGGGCGCGGCGATCGCGCGCCGGTGGGTGAAATCGGCCTGACGCCGCGCGCTCGCAAGGTGATCGAGCTGGCAGTGGACGAGGCGCGTCGGCTGGGCCACCACTACATCGGCACGGAGCACCTTTTGCTCGGCCTGGTCCGCGAGGGCGAAGGCATCGCTGCCGGCGTGCTGGAGAGCCTGGGCGTCAACCTGGAGAAGGTGCGCCAGCAGACGATTGCCGTGTTGAGCCAGAGCAATGCCGGCGGCCACCCGGAAGGGAAGCAGGCCAGCCGTACGCCGACGCTCGACCAACTCGGCATGGACCTCACGGCCATGGCAACAGATGGTCGGCTGGACCCGATCATTGGGCGCCAGAAGGAAATCGAGCGGGTTATCCAGATCCTGTCGCGCCGCCAGAAAAACAACGCTGCGCTCATCGGTGAACCGGGCGTGGGCAAGACAGCGATTGCCGAAGGGCTCGCACAGCGCATCATTTCCGGCGACGTGCCGGAAACGCTGCACGGCAAGCGCCTGTTGACCCTGGATATCGGGTCGCTGGTCGCCGGAACCAAGTATCGCGGCGAATTCGAAGAGCGCCTGAAGAAGATTATCGAGGAAATCCGCTCCTCGCGCGACGCCATCCTCTTCATCGACGAGTTGCACACGCTCGTCGGCGCCGGCGCCGCCGAAGGGGCGGTCGATGCCGCCAATATCCTCAAGCCGGCGCTCGCCCGCGGCGAACTGCAGTGCATCGGCGCCACGACGATGACCGAGTATCGCAAGTACATCGAACGGGACGCTGCCCTGGAACGCCGTTTCCAGACGGTGACGGTGCGCGAACCCACCGTAGAAGAGACCATCGAGATCCTGCACGGCATCCGTGAGCGCTACGAGCAGCACCATCGCCTCACCATCAGCGACGAGGCGCTCAAGTCGGCTGCCGAGATGGGCGCCCGCTACATAACCGATCGCTTCCTCCCGGATAAGGCCATCGACCTGATTGATGAGGCTTCCAGTCGCGTGCGCATGCAGCGCAGCGGACAGCCCCAGACGCTGAAGCAGGCCTTGAAAGATCTGGAGCAGTTGCAGTCTGAGAAGGACTCGGCAATCCAGAATCAGCAGTTCGAAAAGGCTGCCGCGCTACGTGATAAAGAGGCACGCTTGCGGGAGCGCATCGACAGCGCCGAACTTACGGCCAGTAGCGCCGCGCAAGCCGACCGCCCGGTCGTCAGCACCGACGACATCGCCCACGTCGTCTCAATGTGGACCGGTATACCGGTCATGCGCATCGCCCAGGAAGAGTCGAAGCGGCTGTTAGAGATGGAGAAGGCGCTGCATGCCCGCTACGTCGGCCAGGACGAAGCCATCGGCACGCTCGCCCACGCGCTCCGTCGCGCCCGTGCCGGCCTGAAAGACCCGAAACGGCCTATCGGCAGCTTCATTTTCGTGGGTCCAACCGGCATCGGCAAGTCATATTTAGCGCGCATCCTGGCCGAATTTATGTTCGGCAGCGAAGATGCGCTGATCACTGTCGACATGTCGGAGTTCATGGAGCGGCATTCGGTCGCGCGCCTGGTGGGCGCCCCTCCCGGCTACATCGGCTACGACGAGGGCGGCCAGTTGACCGAGGCAGTGCGACGCAAGCCCTATTCCGTCGTGCTGCTGGACGAGATCGAGAAGGCTCACCCGGACGTTTTCAACATCCTGCTCCAGATCCTGGAGGACGGCCGCTTGACCGACGCCAAGGGACGTGTGGTCGACTTCCGCAACACCATTATCATCATGACCTCAAATGCCGGCACTGACCTGCTCAAGAATTCCGGCACACTCGGCTTCCAGCGCACCGGAGTCGCAGATGAGGGCAAGGCCTCCTACGAGCGCATGAAGGAGAAGGTCACGAGCGAGTTGAAGCAGATATTCCGACCGGAGTTCTTGAACCGGTTGGATGCCGTCATCGCCTTTCACGCCTTGAGCCACCAACAGATCCGCGCCATCGTGGACATGGAACTCAAGCGCGTCCAAGTCGCCCTCACCGAACAGCAGATCATCCTGGAGATGAGCGAGCGCGGCAAGGACTTCCTCTGCGACAAGGGCTACGACCAGCAGAACGGCGCCAGGCCGCTCAAGCGGGCCATTCAGGCCTGGGTGGAAGACAGACTGGCGGAGGGTATCCTCTCCGGCAAGTTCCACCCCGGCGACACGGTCATCGGTGACGTGGGTGATGGGGAGTTGCTCATGATCCGGAAGCTCACCGAGGAGGAAGCCTTTCCCATGCTGGCCGGGGCGGTCAGCGAGGCCTAGGCGACCCCACTCCGGCGCCGCGGCGCCACCTCTCCCCCAAAGGGAGAGAGGAAAGAGACGTAGCAGGTGCCAGCGAAAGCCCGCACGGTCTATATCTGCCAGCAATGCGCGGCGCGCCAGCCGAAGTGGGTGGGTCGTTGTCCAGACTGCGGCGCCTGGAACAGCCTGGTTGAGACGGTCGAACGCGCTGAACCGGCGACTGGTGGGGTACGGCGCGCCGCGCAGGCGGGCGGCGCGAGCCAGGCGATCGGTCTGCCGCACATTCCGACAGCGAACTGGGTGCGCCTGCGGCTCCCAATGGACGAGTTCAACCGCGTGCTCGGTGACGGCATTGTGCCAGGATCCGTCGTCCTCATGGGGGGCGACCCGGGCATCGGCAAGTCCACCTTGCTCTTGCAGGTCTGCGGGGCTGTCGCGCGCGATACCGGGACTGTGCTCTACGTGGCGGCGGAAGAATCGGCCCAGCAGGTCAAGCTGCGGGCCGAGCGGCTGGGCATCAACGAGGCCAGGCTGCTCGTGCTGGCGGAAACCGACCTTTCGGCCATTATGGAGCACCTGGAGTCTAACCCGCCTGTCCTGGCGATCATCGACTCCATTCAAAGCGTGGCCACCGACGACCTCAGCGCGTCGGCAGGAAGCGTCAGCCAGGTCCGCGAATGCGCGCAACGCCTGGTTCGCCTGGCCAAGCAGCGCAACATCTCGATCTTCCTGGTCGGACACGTCACCAAGGAAGGCGCCGTCGCCGGACCCCGCGTCTTAGAGCACATCGTCGATGTGGTGCTCTACCTGGAGGGCGAGCGCGTCAGCAGCTATCGCATTCTGCGCGGCGTGAAGAATCGCTTTGGCTCGACCGACGAAATAGGACTTTTCGAGATGGGCGATGCTGGATTGACGGAAGTCGCGGATAGCTCGGCACTCTTCTTCGCCGCGCACCGCGGCGCCGCACCCGGCACGGTTGCCGCTGTGACCACCGAGGGGACCCGCCCCCTGCTGGTGGAAGTGCAAGGGCTCGCCGCCCCCACCAGCTTCGGCCTGCCGCGGCGCTCCGCCAACGGCTTCGACGTCAACCGGCTCTACCTCCTGCTGGCTGTGCTGTCGCGCCGAGCCGGCCTGCCTCTCGGCAACCAGGATGTCTACGTCAACGTCGTCGGCGGCGTGCGCCTCACCGAGCCGGCCGCCGACCTGGCTGTGACCCTGGCCGTCGCATCAAGTTTCCGCGACCAGGCGGTGCCAGCGGACATGGCGGTCGCCGGCGAAGTCGGCCTGTCCGGCGAGTTGCGTCCGGTGCGCCAACTCGAGCGCCGCCTGACGGAAGCAGAGCGGCTGGGCTTCCGGCGCATCCTGGTGCCGGCATTGCCGGCCGACCGACACGGTACGCGCCGCCCGTCCGGTATCGAGATCATCCAGGCGCGCTGGGTCGCTGAGGCGCTGGAACTGGCCCTGGGGCCGGCGAGGCGTGGCCCCACTTCACGACCCGCGCTCAATTCTGGGAGAAGGGAGATGGTGGCGGGAGCCATCGCCCGAGACGACCTTTTAGATTTCGGGATGGGCGATGAGGAGGAGTTGCCGGAGGAGTCCGAGCACTAGGAAGTTCAATCAATGGTAGAATATATGTAGACATTTCACCACACAACAGGGGAGAGTGTGCCGCCCTATGGCAGTTGAACCATCTCGGGACCGCGACATTCGCATCGAAGACGAGATGCGCACGTCGTATCTCTCGTATTCGATGAGCGCCATCAAACGCGCCACGCCGGACGTGCGTGACGGGCTCAAACCGGTTCACCGGCGGGTCCTCTACGGCATGCTGGAATTAGGTCTGCGCCGCAGCGGCGGCTATCGCAAGAGCGCCAAAGTGGTCGGTGAAGTGATGGGCCGCTTTCACCCGCACGGCGATGCTTCCATTTACGACACCGTTGTGCGGCTCGCTCAGCCCTTCTCCATGCGCTACCTGCTGGTTGATGGCCAGGGCAACTTCGGCAGCGTTGACGGCGACTCACCGGCAGCGAGTCGCTACACGGAGGTCCGGCTCACCGCCATCGCTGAAGAACTGCTGGCGGATATCGACCAGGATACTGTGGACTTCCAGGACAACTACGACGCTACCGAGCGGGAACCCACAGTGTTGCCGTCCCGAGTGCCGAACTACCTGGTCAACGGCAACATGGGCATTGCTGTCGGTATGGCCACCAGTGTGCCTCCCCACAACCTGAACGAGGTTTGCGACGCGCTGATCTACATGATCGACCAGCCGGATGCCACCGTCGAAGATCTGCTGAAGATCGTGAAGGGCCCCGACTTTCCGACGGGAGCGCTCATCCTCGGCCGTGACGGCATCCAGCAGGCCTACGCCACCGGTCACGGGCGGATCGTGCAGCGGGCAGTCTGCGAAATCGAGCCGATGCGCGGTGGGCGCTTCGCCATCATCGTCCGCGAGTTGCCCTATCAGGTCAACAAGGCGCTGCTGCTGGAGCGCACCGCCGAACTGGTCAAAGCGAAGAAGATCGACGGCATCACGGAGATTCGTGACGAGAGCGACCGCGACGGCATGCGTGCCGTCTTCGAGCTCCGGCGCGACGCCCAGCCCCGCAAGGTGCTCAATGCGCTCTACAAGCACACATCGTTGCAGGCGAACTTCAGCGTCAACATGCTGGCGATCGTAGATGGCGAGCCGCGCGTGCTCACGCTCAAGCGCTGCCTGCAGGAGTTCCTGGCCTTCCGCCAGACCGTCATCACGCGGCGCACCCGCTACCAGTTGCGCAAGGCCCTGGAGCGCGCGCACATTCTGGAGGGTCTCACGCGGGCCTTGGACCATCTCGACGAGGTGATCGCCTGCATCCGCCGCTCGCAAACCGGCGACTCGGCGGTGCATAACCTCATGCTCGATTTCAAGTTCAGCGAGCCCCAGGCCCGCGCCATCGGTGATCTTGCCCTGCGCCGGCTGGCCTCGCTGGAACGCAAGAAGATCATCGACGAGTACAAGGCCCTTCTCAAGACCATTGAGGAGTTGCAGGCCATCCTGGCCGACATTCGCAAGGTGCTGGACATCGTCAAGCAGGAACTGGCGGAACTCAAGGACAAGTTCGGCGACGCCCGGCGCACCCGCATTGTAGATGAGACCGGTGAACTGAGCGAAGAAGACCTGATCCCCCACCAGCAGGTCCTGGTGACGCTTACAACACAAGGTTATGTCAAGCGCAGCCCTGCCGACGGCTTTCAGTCGCACCACCGCGGCAGTCGCGGCAAGCTCGGCATGCTCACGCGCACGGAAGACCAGGTTCAGCACTCCTTTGTGGCTGATGCGCTGGACTCGGTCATGTACTTCACCAACCGGGGCCGCGTCTTTACGCTCAAGGTCCACGAGCTGCCGGATGTGTCACGTCAGGCCAAAGGGTTGCCGATTGTCAATCTGGTGCAACTGGAGCCGCGCGAAACGATCAATGCCATGCTCGGCATCACGTCCTTTGAAGGCCCCGATCAGCGTTACCTGTTGATGGCAACACGGCAGGGTACCGTGAAGAAGACCTCGCTTGCCGACTATGCTAACGTTCGTCGGAACGGGCTGATCGCCATTTCGCTGAACGATGGCGATGACCTGGCCTGGGTGCGCCCCACCGACGGGTCGCAAGAGGTGGTACTCGTCACCCGCCAGGGCCGCGCGATCTGCTTCGCGGAGAAGCAAATCCGCCCGACGGGCCGCGACACAGCGGGCGTGAAGGGCATTGCGCTCGCCACGGACGATACGGTCATGAGTATGGCCATCGTCCCTGCCTCCGGCGTCATCGCGCACAATAGCGACCTGCTGGTGGTCACCTCCCTGGGCTACGGTAAGCGCACCTTGATGGAGGAATACCGCAAGCAGACCCGTGGCGGTCAGGGTGTGACCACGGCTAAGCTGAGCGATAAGACGGGTACAGTGGTGGCCGGCCACATCGTCGACGAGGACGATGCCGAGTTGATGTTGACGACCGCCAACGGCATCGTCAACCGGCTACCCCTGGCACAGGTACGTCAGTCCGGTCGCAACACCCAGGGTGTGATGCTCATCCGGCTCAGTCCGAACGACGCAGTAGCGGCTGCCACCGTGATTGGCCGAAATGGCGAGGAGGTCGGCGTACAAGAATGAGCATCAGTAACAGCACTTTGCCGATAGGGAACATGTAGCGCCTGCAAAGTTTGCCCTTGCATGCAATACTATAGCCATTGTAGTTCCCAACATGACGAGAGTAGAAAGGGTCTATACGTCCTATGAGCGCAGCGAGTTCAGGCGATGCGAAGCAGCACGCCATAGCACGGCGAGTTTTCCTGCGCGGCACGGTTGGCGCCGGCGGTATCGCGATGGTCAGCCTGCTGGCTGCCTGTGGCGGCAGCGCGGCGGTGACGACCTCCACAACTGCCGCGGCGACAACGAGCGCTGCGCCTGCCACAACTGCGGCAGCAGTTACCACCGCCGCCACAACGGCCAAGGCGGCCACCAGCAGTGCAGCTACCAGCAGCGCCGCGACGACCTCCAGTGCGTCCAGCATCGCCAGCGCAGCAGCAACCACCTCCAGCGCCAGCAGCGCAGCGGCGACGACGACCACCGCCAAGTTAGTTGCGACCAAGCCGGCCAAGGCAGCCAGTGTGCGAACCGACATCGCCAAGATGCCGGCGGCACAGACCTTGCGCGTCAACCTCGGCGCCGAGCCGGACGCCATTGATCCGAACCTGGCCGAGTTCACAGACGAGATCGCCGTCGTACGTCAGGTCTTCGATGCGCTCGTGCTGCTGGACAAGGATCTGAAGCCGGTTGCCGGCGGCGCCAAGAGTTGGACGACCTCGGCCGATGGTCTGACCTGGACTTTCACCTTGCAGGCCGCAAAGTGGTCGGACGGTACGCCGGTCAAAGCAGCCGACTACGAGTATTCGTTCAAGCGCATCCTCGACCCCAACGTAGCTGCTCCCTATGCGGGGTACTTCGCCGGCGTCATCAAAGGCTCCGCTGCCTACAACAATGCGCAAATTGCTGCCCCCAAAGCCTCGACATCGAGCACCACCAGCGCCAAGCCGACCGTCACGCCGACGCAGTTGACAGCGCTCAAAGATGCCGTTGGGGTCAAGGCGACCGACGATTCAACGCTCGTCTTCACGCTGGAGACACCCACGCCGTTCTTCCTTGACCTCGTCTCGCTGGCCGTCGTGCCACCGCTGCGCCAGGACCTGGTGAAGTCCGGCTGGACCGACGATGTCAAGAACTATATCGGCAACGGACCGTTCGTGCTGATCCAGCACTCCCCGCAGGATCAGTTGGTGTTTGCCCCCAACCCGAATTATTATGGCGGGGTCCCGAAGATCGGCATGCAGTGGCGCGTCATCACCGACGGCAACGCTGCCTATGCAGCCTATCGCAACGACGAACTGGACATTGTTACGCCGCCGCGGCCCGACACCCCGGCCATCAGGGCCGACTCGACACTGTCGAAGGAATTCGTCGTCAATCCGGCACTCTCGGTCTTCTGGATGGTCTACGAGGTCAAGAAGGCGCCCCTGGACAACGTCAAACTCCGGCAAGCGCTATCACAGGCATTTGATCGCGCGACGTTCATCAAGGATCAGTTCAAGGGCCTGGGCGTACCGGCGACCTTCATTATCCCCCAGGGCATGCCCGGCTACGATCCCCAGGGCGGCGCGGAGTACGCCTTCGACCTCACCAAGGCCAAAGCCAGCTTGCAGGCCTCCGGCGTTAACCCGGCTACTGTGAATCTGAAGATCCTTTACTACTCCAACAGTCCGGTAACCAGCGGCTACGCCTCCTACATCCAGGCGATGATGAAGAAGAACCTGGGCGTCAACCTGCAGCCGAACCCGACGGAATCGAAGGCGCGGACGGCCGCCCAGAAGGCGCACAACTTCGACCTGGTCTGGTCGGGGTGGGGCGCCGACTACCCGGACCAGCAAGACTGGTTCGACCTCTTCCGCACCGGCGACGGCAATAATAACGGTGAGTACAGCAACCCGCAGTTTGACACGCTCGTTAAGCAGGCCGATGCCGAGATGGATGCGACCAAACGGGCGGACCTCTACAAGCAGGCGGCTGCCATCCTTTACAACGACCAGCCGGCCCTGATCATGTACCAGAATGTACTCATCGGTCTGGTCAAGCCCTGGGTCAAGGGCATGGTCTTCACCGGCCAGGACGAAGCCCCGTGCATCGGCGACTACTTCTACAAGGTTGTCACCCTCGCCAGCCACTAGGCAGCGACTGGCAGGGCCGCGACTGCGGGCCCAGAGAGTGTGTGAAAGAATCAACCTCGACGAACAGCCGGGACTAGCGAGCACAAGATCTGGTGGATAACGCCTCCAATCGAGCACAGGATATCGCGTGGCGTGGGGCCACCTGGCGCCGCCCGGTGAAAGATTCACAGACTCAGAGGGCACCCCCGGCCAAGCGACGAGGGCGACTGCGGTCGCTCGGCACCGCAGTGCCCCCCGTACTTGGCCGGGGGTGCCCTCTGGGCCCGCAGTCGCGGCCCTGTGCATCCATCCCTAAGCTGGTCTTGCAGGAAGGCGGAGTAGCGATGACTGCCTATGTGATCCGGCGCGTCCTCTGGGTTATCCCCGTGATGATCGTCATCTCGCTCATCACCTTTATCCTGATGCACGCCACGCCTGGGGGGCCTTTCGATACGGAAAAGGCGCATACGGCGGCAGTTACGGCCAACCTGGAACATAAGTATGGGCTGGATAAGCCCATTCCCGAACAGTATCTGCTCTATGTGGGTCATGCCCTTCGTGGTGACCTGGGCATCTCCTATACCTACCAGGACCGCAATGTGCGCGACATTATCGCCAGCGGCATGCCGACGACTGGCCGCCTGGCGGGCCTCGCGCTGCTCGTGGCTCTGGTTTTCGGTATCACCCTGGGCACTGTCTCCGCGCTACGCCAGAACACATGGGCCGACTACGTCTCCCTCACGTTCGCCACTGCAGGCGCCAGTACCCCCAACTTCGTGTGGGCAATGATCTTGATCGTCATTTTCTCACTCACACTCCATCTGCTGCCGACCGGCGGCTGGGGCCACCCCCAGCAAATGGTGCTCCCCGTGCTGGCGTTAGCCTTTACACCGGCTGCCTACCTGGCCCGCATAACCCGCGCCAGCGTCCTTGAAGTTCGCCATCAGGATTATGTCCGGACGGCGCGGGCCAAAGGTGTCGGTCAGCGCATGCTGATCAGCCGGCACATCTTGCGTAACGGTCTCATTCCCGTCGTCACCGTGATCGGCCCCATCTTCGCGGGACTGTTCGCCGGCTCCTTCATCATCGAAAGCATTTTCTCCATTCCCGGCACGGGCCGTCTCTTCGTCCAGGCCATCGACGGCCGCGACTATCCCCTCATCATGGGGACGACCTTGTTTTACGCCCTGATCATCGTCGTGATGAATCTCTTTGTCGACTTGCTCTATGCGGTTATTGACCCACGTATCCGATATCGCTAGCCACCTACTCCATCGCCTAGTCTCAGGAGGATAGCCATGGCGGTCGCCCAAAGCGCAACACTGAAACGTGTCAGCCCGTTGACGACGGTACACCGGCAACGTAGCCTTTGGAGCGACGCCTTTGAGCGGTTACGCCGCAATCGCGCGGCTATGGTGGCCCTCGGCGTCATTATCCTGCTCGGGTTGATCGCGGTCTTCGCGCCAATCATCGCACCCTATGACCCCAATGCTTTACAGCCGGGCGGCTCCAATCAGCCGCCAAGCGCCGACTTTAAGCTCGGTACCGACAGCGTCGGTTTCGACGAGCTTAGCCGCATCGTCTACGGCGCTCGCATCTCTTTGAGTGTCGGCATCTTCGTGCAGGTGTTGATCCTGGCCATCGGCGTGCCCATCGGCGCCATCGCCGCCTACGCCGGAGGCCGAGTCGACAACCTCCTCATGCGTTTCACCGACGTGATGTATGCCTTCCCCGACCTGCTCTTCGTCATTATTTTCATGGCAGCCTTCGGGCCCAGCCTGAAGAACATATTCCTCGCCATCGGCCTGGTGAGCTGGGTCGGCATGGCGCGCCTGACGCGGGGCCAACTGTTGAGTTTGAAGGAGAAGGAGTTCGTTGAGGCCGCCCGAGCGATTGGCTGCCCCGCCTGGCGGATCCTTTTCCGGCACCTGCTGCCCAACGCGCTGGGTCCGCTGATCGTGGCAGTGACGTTCGGTGTGCCCGGCGCAATTTTTATTGAGGCGGCCCTCAGCTTCATCGGCCTGGGTGTGCAGCCGCCAACGGCAACCTGGGGTGGCATGATCAACTCCGGGTACAGCATCATCTTTTCCGACGCCGCCCTAGTCGTCTACCCAGCAGTGGCCATTGCCATCACGATGATGTCCTTCACGTTCCTGGGTGACGGCTTGAGGGACGCCCTTGACCCGCGCGCCACGCGCTGAACTCAATCGGCGCGCGCATGCGGTACAATCTCTACGATTCGGTTGCGGCGTCTTCGTGATCCGTGTGCGCGCCTGGAGCAGGGGTACGAGTCGGCGGCGTTGCCGTCGAAGCGGTCCCCGGGACGTGACCGATGCCCACGTGGCTCAGGGGTAGAGCGTCTCCTTGGTAAGGAGAAGGTCACCAGTTCAAATCTGGTCGTGGGCTCGCAGGCTCTAGTGCGACAGGCACGGTGCGCGGCGGCAGCGATCGAGGCAAGAGCTGGGGCCGGGACTGTGTTCGGCGGTAGATAGTCAGTAGGGTGGAAGAGCATGGCGAAGCAGAAGTTTGTGCGGGACAAGCCGCACGTGAACGTGGGGACGATTG
>DAIMXP010000131.1:0-13288 GCA_036734945.1 Chloroflexota bacterium | reverse complement strand
AGGGAACGCATGGTCGTGGCGCCGCACTTTTTCCCCGGCCCCTGACCCCTGACCCCTGGAAGGGTCTTGTCGCTGAGGCGGCGCAGGCCATTCGGGATGGCCAGATGGAAAAAGTGGTATTGGCGCGGCAGGTTCGCTTGCCGGCTGAGACGATCGTCGATGCGCCAACAGCGCTGGCCCGGTTGCGCGAGGGGACGAGCAACGGGCTGATATTTGCTGTGGCCTCGGGCAGCCGCTGCTTCCTGGGTGCGACGCCGGAGCGACTGGTACGATTGCAGGCGGGTCAGGTCAGTACTGCAGCCCTGGCCGGCTCGCGGCGGCGTGGCGCCACGGCGCTAGATGACGCTGCCCTGGAGCAAGAACTGCTGCGCAGTAGCAAGGACCGCTGGGAACACGCCATCGTCGTTCGGGAACTGACGGACGGCCTGCGCGCGGCGGGCGTGGACCTGTCGCCGACGCCGCGCAGCGTGGTGATGAAGCTTGGCAGCGTGCAGCACCTCTACACGCCGCTCAGCGGGTGCGTCGACGCCGACCGCACGATACTGGATTTGTTGGCGCGGCTGCATCCGTCGCCAGCCGTCGGAGGCTACCCGCGCGGCGAGGCGCTGGCCTGGATTCGCCAGCGTGAGGGTCTGGATCGCGGTTGGTACGCCGGTCCCGTAGGCTGGCTGGACGCGCAGGGCAATGGCGACTTTGCCGTCGGCATCCGGTCCGCGCTGCTTGATCGCTATGGAGCGTTGCTGTTTGCCGGTTGCGGCATCATGGGCGATTCGCGGCCGGAAGAAGAGTACGCCGAGTCCGAACTCAAGCTGCGCCCCATGCAGTCAGCGTTGCTGAGACGCTGAACGTGGAGGCAGTCAGCGACCTCTACCGCTGTGTGGATGCGTTTGCCGGCGCGCTGCACCGACTCGGTCTGCGCCACGTCTGCCTCTGCCCCGGCTCGCGCTCAACGCCGCTGGCGCTGGCCTTCGCTCGCCATGGCGGTTTCCAACTGTGGGTCCACCTGGATGAGCGCTCTGCCGGTTACTTTGCCCTGGGTATAGCAAAGGCAGCGCGGCAGCCCGTGGCCCTGCTCTGCACCTCAGGCACTGCAGCGGCCAACTTTACCCCGGCGGTGGTCGAAGCCTTCTACGGTCAGGCGCCGCTGCTCGTCTGTACCGCCGACCGCCCGCCGGAGTTGCACCACGTTGGCGCGAACCAGACGGTGGAACAGCACGGTATATACGGGCAGCATAGCCGCCTCACCGTTGACATGCCCGTGCCGGACGCGGAGCCGGCGACACAGCGCTACTTTGCGTTGATGGCCTCCAGAGCGCTGAGCGCCTGCCTCGGCTCGCCGAATGGCCCCGTACACCTGAATTTCCCCTTCCGCGAGCCGTTGGTTCCCAATGGTCCCCTGCCCGACGTACAACGAGATGCGAACGATGTATCTCCCGGTCTCGATGCCCTGCTGATGCCTTCCGTCCGCCAACCGGCGCTGCCTCAGTCAGCGGCGGTTGCCGAGCTCATTCGCCGGGCTCAGCGGGGCTTGATCGTCTGTGGCGGGCAGAACGATCCGGTCTTTCCGGCAGCGGTTATGCAACTGGCAGCCAAAATAGGGTTCCCGGTACTGGCTGACCCGCTGTCCGGCGTTCGCTGCGGTTCGCACCACGGTCCCCTGGTGCTCGATAGCTACGATGCACTGTTACACGCTGCGGCATCTGGCGCGCGAGTTGACCCTGACCTGGTGTTGCGTTTCGGCGCCGCACCGACCTCCAAGACGTTGCTGCAGTTCCTCGAATGCAATGCCGAATGTCCACAGGTACTCGTGACGGACGCCGGTTGGACCGATCCGGCGCTGGTGGCTGGAGCACTGTTGGACGCCAATGCCCGTTCCTGTTGCTGGGCCTTGATCGCCGCGCTCGGCAGTCACACGCCGCCGGCCGGCGCGGCAGAGTGGGCGGGGGAGTGGCGGCACATGGACGCTACAGCGCGCGCCGCGCTCAAAGCGGGCGTCGAGGCCATTGTGGAGCCGTTTGAAGGGCGGGTCTTGCTGGAGCTGGCCGACCTGTTGCCGGAAGACGCGGTCCTGGTCGTCGGCAATAGCATGCCGGTGCGTGATCTGGACACTTTCTTCCCCGGCAGCAAGCGTGCTGTGCGCTTTCTGGCAAACCGAGGGGCGAGCGGCATCGACGGCGTGGTGTCCACGGCGCTCGGCGCGGCAGCCGTTAACGCGGGGCCAACCGTGCTGGTGATCGGTGACATCTCCTTCTACCACGACATGAATGGCCTCCTGGCAGCGCGCCGCTACGGGCTGGACCTGATCATCGTGCTGGTCAACAACGACGGCGGAGGGATCTTCTCGTTCCTGCCCCAGGCAAACCAGCCTGAGCACTTCGAGCACCTATTCGGGACGCCGCACGGTCTCGACTTCGCACCTGCCGCCGCCATGTACGGCGGCAACTTCACGCGAGCGGCAACCTGGCCTATCTTTGCTGACGCCGTGCGGGCCGGGCTGGCCGACGGTGGCTTGCACATCGTCGAAGTGCGCACCGAGCGGCCAACAAACGTGACGCTGCACCGGGCTCTGTGGGCCCAGGTGGCGGAGGCGCGGGACCTCACCCCCGGCCCCTCTCCTGGACGGAGAGGGGAGAGGGATACGACGCAGCCGCGTGTTCCTCTGCTCTCCGCCCAGCAGGGGTGGAACGGCAGTATCCAAGCGCACTCCCCTTTCGTCCCCCCTCTCCGTCCAGGAGAGGGGCCGGGGGTGAGGTCCCGCTACGAAATCGATGGCCTTGGCGTTCATATCGAGCGTTGGGGGACCGGCAGACCCCTGGTGGCGCTGCATGGCTTCACCGGCTGCGCCACCACATGGCGCGACTGCCTCGCCGGCCCTGGGTTAGCGATGGAAACATTTGTCGTCGACCTCGTCGGCCACGGCCAGACCGACAGCCCTGCTGCCTTAGCCCACTACCGCATGGGTGCAGTGGTCGCGGACCTGGCTGCGTTGTTGGATCAGCTTGGACTGGAACGCGTGGCCCTGCTCGGCTACTCGATGGGCGGGCGGGTTGCGCTGCAGTTCGCGGTGGCCTATCCCGAGCGCGTCTCGACACTGCTGTTGGAGAGCGCTTCGCCCGGCATTGCCGACCACGTAGAGCGAGCAGCGCGCTGCCGGAGCGATGAGGCCCTGGCGGAGCGGATCGAGCGCGACGGCGTGCCGGCCTTTGTGGCAGAATGGGAGGCGTTGCCGCTCTTCCAATCGCAGGCGCGGCTGGCCCCGGCGGCATGGGCAGCCCAGCGTACACAACGGCTGCGCAACAATGCGTGCGGGCTGGCGAACAGTCTGCGCGGTATGGGCGCCGGGGCGCAGGAACCGATCTGGCAGGCGCTGTCGGGCCTCAAAATGCCCGTGCTTTTGATAGTCGGGGTGGAGGACGAGAAGTACGTGACGCTGGCACGGGCGATAGCCGGACGACTGCAAAACGCTCGAACGGTCGTGGTCCCGGAGGCCGGGCACACGGTTCACCTGGAACAGCCGGCGGTGTTCAGCGATGCTGTGCGACAATTTGTGCTGAGTGCCGAGGACGCAATGGCCCGGCAAGGAAGGGAAGACACATGGCGGTGAGTTGGCAGCGCGGCGCCGAGTATGAGGACATCCTTTACGACACGGCGGAGGGGATCGCCAAAGTCACTATTAACCGACCGGAGGTGCGCAATGCCTTCCGCCCACTGACCGTGTCGGAGATGGCCGATGCCTTCGCCCGCGCCGGAGACGATCCGGCCATCGGCGTCGTCATCCTGACCGGCGCCGGTGAGAAGGCCTTTTGCAGCGGCGGCGACCAGAAAGTCCGGGGGCACGGCGGCTATGTTGACGGCGCCGGCGTGCCACGCCTGAATGTCCTGGAGTTGCAGCGCCAGATTCGCTTACTGCCAAAACCGGTAATCGCCATGGTGGCCGGCTACGCCATCGGCGGCGGCCAAGTCTTGCATCTGGTCTGCGATCTCACCATTGCCGCCGACAATGCAGTCTTTGGGCAGACCGGCCCCAAGGTCGGTAGCTTCGACGCCGGCTATGGCGCCTCCTACCTGGCGCGCGTGGTGGGGCACAAGAAGGCGCGGGAGATCTGGTACCTCTGCCGTCAATACTCGGCACAGCAGGCGCTGGACATGGGCCTGGTCAACGCTGTCGTTCCGCTGGCGCAGTTGGAAGAAGAGACAGTGCAATGGTGCCGGGAAATCCTGGAGAAGAGTCCGATCGCCCTGCGCTTCCTCAAGGCCGCCTTCAACGCCGACACTGATGGTTTGGCCGGCTTGCAGCAACTGGCCGGTGACGCCACGATGCTGTACTACCTCACAGACGAGGCCAAAGAAGGGCGCGACGCCTTCGTGGAGAAGCGCAAGCCCGACTTCAGTCGCTTCCCGCGACTGCCGTAGCGCTGCACATGCGACCATCGGTTTCTCGGTCCTCGCTGCTGCGCACCTGGCTGGTCGCTGCCCGTCTGCCAACGCTCTCCGCTGCCGTGGTGCCCGTGCTGGTGGGGACGGCCGTGGTACACCTCAGGCATCCCTTCCATCCGCTGCCATTCGTGCTGGCGCTGGTGGCGGCGGTGCTGATCCAGATGGGCACCAACTTCGTCAACGACTACTACGACTTTCGCAAAGGCGCCGACACCGGGAAGCGCCTGGGACCGGTGCGGGGCCTGCAAAGTGGCGTCATCACGCTCGCCCAGATGCGCAACGCAATCGTGCTCACCTTCGGCGCCGCGCTGCTGATCGGCGTGTATCTCGTGGCGACGCACGGCCTGCCAATCCTCTTGATCGGCGTCGCCTCCATCCTGGCCGGCATCGCCTACACGGCCGGACCCTGGCCCCTCGCCTATCTCGGGCTGGGCGACCTCTTCGTGTTCCTCTTCTTCGGCGTGGTTGGCGTCGTCGGCTCAGCTTTCTTGCAGACTGATGCGTTCAGCGTCGGCGCAGTTGCCGCATCGGTGCCGGTCGGACTGCTGGCGACGGCGATCCTGGTGGTGAACAACCTCCGCGACGCCGACACCGACCGCGCAGCGCGCAAGTTCACGCTGGCGGTGTTACTGGGCCGCGACTTCGTCAAGGTGGAGTTTGTGGTCTGCCTGATCGTCGCCTATCTGGCGCCGCTGGCGATGCACTGGCGTGGCGCCTTGCCCACGGCGATCTGGTGGCTGCCCTGGCTCACCCTGCCGCTGGCAGTACCGCTGATCCGCGCCGTACTGACCAGCCAGGACGGACCACGCCTGAATCAGGCCCTCCGCGAGGCGGGCCAGTTGCACTTACTCTTCGGCGTCCTGTTCGCTGGTAGCTTCCTCTGAATCGTTGCCAGGGCGGTCGTAGGTAGAGTACACTCAGGTCGGGTCTGTCGGTTCTCCCAGTGCCTCGCGCCGCCGCTGCTCGACCTCGTAGAGTCGATCCAACGCCTCAGACAATTCGGCGTTGCTGCGACCAAGGTCTTCCAGCTCGGCGACGAGGTCGGGCAGCATGCTGACCGGCAATTCCTCGGAGCGCACCTTGCTGACGAGTTCGGCAATCTCCGGCGGCAGCTTGCGTAGCTGCTGCTCCATTTGCGCATCGTTCACCGGCGGCTCCGTCGTCACTGCGGCCGGACAAGAACGTGCCGGACCGTGTCGCTTGAAAGCCTAGCATACTGCCCACACTCAACGACGGCTCGGCGCCCGGTTTACCTCGCTGCCTGTGCCAGTTCGCGCAGTGACAGCGCGCCTTCGGCGTAATCAGCGACGGCGGTACGGCGGTTCGGCATGATCTCGAACTGGCCGTCACGCAGCGTCACCACGCCGCGGCGGGTGAGGCGGCTGAGGGAGCGGTTGATTCGGTCGCTATTGCGCCCCAGCGTCGTGGCGAGTGTAGCGGCATCGGCGCTGTGGTGGAGCAGCAGATAGTTGAGGAGTGGGCGCGGCCCTGCCTCCTCGGCGATCATAATCGTGGCCATCAGGGGCATTCCTTTCGCATGCGGCAGAGCCGCGTCGTATGAGCAACGTATTCGGCTCTAAACACACCGAAAGCGCCCGCTGCTTGGCAGGCGCAAACTTACAGACTACCATCTACCGGCACGCCATTTGGGCGTAAAGCTCGTTGCTGCAGGACGCGCCGCGCCAGACAGCGATCCTTGCAACGAGACTGCTACAGGTAGTACGAGGAGAGGCAGCAAGTGAACGACGATGAGCGCTATTTATTCGACCTCATGGGGTATCTGGTCGTTGAAGACGTCCTTTCCCAGGCTGAACTCGACGAGCTCAACGGGCTGGTTGATCGGCGCGATCCCTGGGGAGCGCAAGAGCGCGGTGATCGCGGCGGCCTCCTCGGTGAGGGCAACCTGCACGTCGGCCCCTTACACGCCTGGGAGCCGCCCTTCCGCCGGCTCATCAGTCACCCGAAGTTGCTGCCCTACCTGCTGGAGTTGATCGGACCGAAGTTCCGCTTCGACCACGGCTACGCCATCTTCATGAAGCGCGGCGGCGTCAAGCACTCGCTGCACGGCGGCAGCACGCCCTACGATCCGGGGCAGTACTACCATTTCCGCAACGGCAGGCTGTTTAACGGCCTGATCGTGGTGTCCTACGCCCTGGGCGATGTCAACCCCGGCGATGGTGGCTTCGCCGCTGTGCCCGGCAGCCACAAGAGCAACTTACCCTGTCCGGTCCGCATCAAGCAGTTCGAGCAACCGGGACCATGGCTGCAGCAGGTGCCCCAGAAAGCCGGTTCGGTGGTCATCTTCACCGAGGCCATGACGCACGGCACCTGGCCCTGGACGGCTGATCGCGAACGTCGTTCGCTCCTTTACAAGTTTGCCCCCGGCCACATGGCCTGGAACGGCAACTACCCCGCGACGACCGACGTGGCCGATGCCGATTGGACGGAGGAGGAGACACGCATCCTGGAACGCCCCTCCATCGGACGACGAGCGATGGTGGTGGCGCCGCCAGAACGCTGAGTGTCCGGGCGGCGGAAGCGAGGATGCCGTCATCGTCGGAGAAGCGCGCTAGCCCGCGCGCCGACGTGGGTCCGGCAGGATCCGCAAAGCCGGCTTTGTCGCTTCCGACAGGCGAGAATGCCCATCGCCCCGGAGATGGCGAAGTGCCGGAGGGCCATCACCAGGAAGCCTTGCCACTGGACGTGCCGCCGACCCAGGCGGTCCAGCAACGCCACCGTCGCCCAGTAGCCAGGCACAGTCACTACCAGGAAGATCAGGCCGGCGATGAGAATCGTGGTGAGCAAGAAAGCATTCGGTAGCAGCGCCTTCAGGATGAGCTGGGAAGATATCCCGTTGCCGTAGAAGGCCATATCCATGAGCGCCCAGGCGCCGGCCGTGCCGATCAAGCGGCGGAGGTACGGGGCTTGCAGCAGACCACGGCGCGGCGTCGGAAGATGGGCAACCGCCTGCGGCTGGGTGACTGTGCGGAGCGCCCACTTGACCGTGGCCGCCGTCGCGGCCACGTCATCGCTGACGCCGAGTGTGTAGCGAGGGGTCCCCTTTTCCTCAGGTCTGCGGGGTCTCCGGCTTCCGCCCCCGCACGAACGCACTCATAAAGGCGTGGTTGAGGCGGCCTTGCTCCGCAGCCGGCTGGGCCTCCCACCAGGCGGTAAACGACGGGTCGCCCATCTCCTCCATGGTGTAGTGGCGAGTCGGCTCGATGGCGACCTCCGCAAAGCCGGCGGCCTGCAACTTCGCCCGGTAGTCGTCCCGTTCCAGGGCGCCGGCGATACAACCGACCCATAGTTCCATCCGTCGGCTCAGGTCCCCCGGCACCGGACCGTCAATCACGACGTCTGAGACGGCGAAGCGCCCGCCCGGCTTGAGCACGCGGAAGGCTTCCCGCAGCACCCGGTCCTTGTCGGTGGACAGGTTGATGACACAGTTGGAGATGACGACGTCCACACTGGCATCCGGCAGGGGGATCGCCTCAATTTGGCCCTGGAGGAACTCCACGTTCGTCGCACCGGCCGACGCGGCGTTCTGCCGTGCCAGCGCCAGCATCTCGTCGGTCATATCCAGGCCGTAGGCTTTGCCAGTCGGTCCCACCCGCTTGGCCGACAGCAGCACGTCAATGCCGCCACCGGAGCCAAGGTCCAGCACGATCTCGCCGGGATGCAGTGCTGCGAGCGCAGTGGGGTTGCCACAACCGAGTGATGCCGCGCCCGCCTTCGCCGGCACGGTCGCCAACTCCTCCGTCGTGTAGAGGTTGCCCGTGACCGAATCGGCGCGGTCAGTACAGCAGGAGCCGCCGCAGCACGACGTTGCCCCTTCGTTCTGCAGGACGTGGAGGGCCGTCTGGGCATAGCGCTCCCGCACGGCATCTCGTGTCATCGTCGTTTGATCCACCATCTCGTACTCCTTTGCTAGCAACACGTTGGACAGGCAACACGCACCATTGTCCGTTCCTGTGCAGTCCGATATCGATAGCGCCGGAGAAGGACCAAGCGCTCCCACAGCGCGGTGCTCCAGCGCCAGGTCGCCGCGCTCCGCTGCGAGCAACTGCGAGCCAATGCGTCCCGGCGCGCCGCCGCGTGCCGAGCGGCGATCTCCAACACCGCCAATCGGTACAGACTCTCGGGATCGGACATCGACATGGTTACCCTCCTCAAGGCATCGACAATCTTCGATGCCTGCGACAGTCTAGCCAATATATCGACAGTTGTCAATGGGTCGGGTCGACTGAGCGCATGATGACGACACTGCCGGTGCTTCCGGCACCCGTAGACCGCGTTCGGGGCTGCTGCCTCCCGTTGGCGCCCTTCACTGTTCGTGGTGCGCTCGACGCGAACGTGGACACCCGGCGGAGCAGCCAGTCGGGCGACGTGACCGCCGAACTGCGGGAACTGGAGCGCCTTTACCCTGGTTTTCCATCCGCGTTCAGATAGCACCTAGCAAGCGGCGCGCCAAATCTCCCCTTCAGGGCCGCCGCATCCCACCCGCCGAGCGCGGCACCCGGCTCCCCGAGCGCCGCCCGGACCACCTCCGGCAACCGACCTGACAGCATGTCAGCGAGTTGTTCCTGCAAGCCCAACATCGTTCAGTGCTCCCTGCGCACTGACCCCTGGGTCTCCCGGTCATTACTCTCGGTCGTCCTGCGAACGCTTCCGTTCAGGGTTCTCCAATGACACCAACTGATCCTCCCCGTATCCGGCTCGCTCCGATCGCCTTTGCCTGGTCGGGCATGGTGACATGAACCCCCTGATGTACGGCGTGTCCATGGCCATCGACCAGTACAACATGAAGCCTTGCCGTCCAGAAGATATCCCAGCGATCATCAGGTTGGAGGCGCGCTGGCTGACCGAGGACAGCACTATTGGCATGGCGCCGGTCAGCGCCGACGATGTACGCGCCTGGCTCGGTCCCTTCTGCTGGTTGGCTGAGCGGGACGGCGAGGTGGTCGGCTTCGCCTACGCGACCATCGAAAGCAGCGAGGGCCTGGCTGTCATCCCTGCCGGTGCGCGCTACTTACGGCTTGAGGAGTTGTACGTTCTGCCGGATTATCGCAACCAGGGCATTGGTGGTCGGCTCGTCGACCGACTACTTGCAGAGGCGAGCGCCCAAGGCATTACCCGAGGGCGGGTGTACTCGTCGTCGAAGGATTGGCGGCGCATTGAGGGCTTCTATCAGCGCCACGGCTTTCAGATGTGGTACGTTGAGCTCTACCGCTAACAACGCAAGATAGCGTCATGTCACAGTCATTCACTTGCTTTAGCCAGCCAAGCCAATGCAACAGATGCACTGTTTTGTTAATTTCGCGGCGGACGAGGTGCACCAGTGGCGCCCGGCCTGGCCTCAGGCGCAGGGCATGAAGGTGGCCGACATCTGCACCTGCCCGGCCTCCGGATGGTCGGCGATGGTGCGCTCGATGCGCGCGGCAAGGTCGCGCAGCCGCGCCGCCGCCGGGATGACCGGCCGGATGATCATCTCGTCCCAGTGGACGCGCTTGAGTCGCCCCCCGTCACGCACCGTGAGGTCATAGACCGGGGCCGGCAGCCGGCCGGATACCGTGCCGGTGGCCGACTGGCCGGTGAACCGCTCCGGGTAGCTGAAGAAGTCGATGTTCTCCACCCGCGCTTGGATGCCGGCCAATTCCGTCGGGGTGAAGTGCAGCGGGACGCTGGCTGGCGGCGTCTTGCCGACCGGCAGGCGGGTGTAGGTGCCGGCGGCGGTGTCGAGCCGGTAGAGAGGAGCGCACGGGCCGTCGGTGAAGACCAACGCGAAGGAGCCGGTGGCCGCAAGCGTCGGGGTCGGGATGGGCGTCGGCCACGGCGTCACGGTGATCGGTGCGGTAAGCGGCGCCGGCGTCCAGATAGGAAGCGGAGTGGCGGCACGTACCCCCGCGACGCACCCAACCAGCACGACCAGACAGAGCGCCAGTGCGGCGGCCGCCGCGCCGCGCTGGCCTGCTCGCCGCCAAAAAGTCATCTGTTCGCTCCTCCCTGCCGTGATTCGACGCCCACGGAGAAGAACGTCGGCAGGCTCGCCGGCGTTCCCTATAAGATCGTCAAGGACGACGGTAGCGTGTGCCGACTCAACGGGGGCAGGGTAGGGTAAGATGCGCTGGCGTCCCTGGTTCGCTGGCAGCAGCTAGCCTTGCCGGCGCAGCGGACGTCGTCGCCAGGCCCGGCAGCACGCGCCTGACCAAGCGAAGCAGCGGGGCGCCGTAACAACCGTTGCCGTGCATCGTTTTCATTAGCAACTGCTGCTGTCGAACGGTGGAGGTTCCCATGCCTGCTCGCCTCGCCTGGTCCGTGCTGCTGGCGCTGTGCGGTTCCCTCCTGGTCTTCCCCACCGCGCCGGTGCGGGCGCAGTCGGCGCCGGCGGTGGATGCCAAGATTGAGATCGTCTGGCCGCACGACGTCCAGGGCAACGCGGCGCCGGTCGGCACGGCGCCGCTGGTGAACATCGAGGTCTACTTGTTCCAGCGCAGCACGCTCAACCCCGTGCCCTGTTCCTTCACTAACACCGTGACCCTGCACTCCGCCATGAACTGGGAGATCTACGGCCAGGGCCACGGGACGGGCGGCGAGATGACGGCGGACCGCACGGAGCCGGTCACCGCCCAGCGCATCACGCGCACGGTGGACGGCAAGCCCTTCCCGGTCTGGGTCTTCAACAACGTGCCGATTGGCATCCCCGCCTCGACGCCCTCCATCATGAACATCAAGACGTTCTACTTTGTTGATGTCGCCGGCGTTCCCTACCGGACGAACGTCTGGGCGCACGGCGCCGATGCCCGCACCTTCTCCCCCAGCCAGGTCGTCGCCCAGAGCACGGCGGCGAGCCCTGTGACGCCGATCGAGTCGATCATCCAGATCGTCTGGCCGCACGACCGGCAGGGGAACCAGGTACCAGTGGCGCAAGCGCCGCTCGCGAACGTAGCGGTCGATCTCTTCCGTTACCCGCTGGACCTCGCCGGTCAGGCCGCCCTGGCGAACCCCGGCGTCGCGGGGCCGCGGTCGGAGCCCTTCTCCTTCACGCCCGCGCCGCAGCTGCTGCAGTCGCTGAACACCGGCTACCTCAACCCCGTGGGGCAGCCGGCGCGGGAGGTCACGGAGACCAACGCCACCTTCTCTCCGCACCCGATCACCTGGCCCCACTGGGACTTCAACGACGTGGACGTGTCTGCGGCGGCGACCAACCCGCTAAACAAGTATTACTTCCTGGTCCGCCTGCCCGGCGTGGAGAACCACACCACCGTCTGGGCGCACGGCGCCGATGCGCGCACGTTCTTCCCCCAGCGCGACGTGCCTGCCAGCGGCGGCGCCGGCTGCTCCTGAGCCGTGATCGCGTTCACGCCGGAGGAGGGAGCAGGCACGTACGTGTAGGCTCCGGTCTCCGCGCAGCTCGAACGCTACCTATGCGGAACCGACGCCCGCTCTGTAACGATGATCGCCGCACGGCGTTAAACATTAGCGGGGACCGTCGCGTCATCGCGTCCACTAGCGAGGGAATGCATGCACCGCTGGCTCATCATCGCCGGATTCCTCGCGGCGCTCGTGCCGATCGGCGTCACGACGGCATCGGCGCAGGCGGCGCCAGCCGGCCGTCTCACGGTGGCCGGCACCGTCGCAGTTGGGACGCAACCGAATGGGGTGGCCGTCGATCCCACGACCCACACCGCCTACGTCGCCAACCGGGGGAGCAACACCGTCTCGGTGATCAACGGAGCTGCTCAGGTCACGCCGACAATCCCGGTCGGTAAGGGCCCCGCTGGCATTGCCGTCAACCCGGCGACGCAGCGCGTCTACGTCGCCAATCGCGATGACGGTACCATCGCGGTGATTGATGGAGCGACGAATCAGGTCGTGGACACGATCGCCGTTGGCACCCATCCCGAAAGCGTTGCCGTGGACGCCACGACGAACACCGTGTACGTTGCCGATGAAGGGACGATCACCGCCGGCAACCCCAACGGGACGGTGCGCGCCATCGACGGGAAGACCGATCACCTGACGGCCGTCGCTGCGGTTGGCGGCGAGCGCAGCCAACCGCACGGGATCGCCGTGGACCCGGCCACGCACCACGTCTTCGTCGGCTACAGTACGCCCTCCTCCAACGCGGCAGCCATGCTCGACGGAGCGTCCTTGCAGACGCTGGCGACGGCCCTCCTCGGCAGCCCGCCGTTCGCCGTCGCGCTGGATGCGGCGACGCAACGGCTGTATGTCACGCTGACCAACGGTCCGCTGGTGCAGGTGCTCGATGCGAGCGCCATCCCCGCTTTCCAGGGCAACCCGACGACCATCAGAGTGGGCGCCAACCCCTCCGGTGTGGCCGCCGATCAGGCGAGCCAGACCGTCTACGTGGCCAATGCTGGCGACAACACCATCGCCGTCATCGACGCCAGCAGCAATCAGGTCACGGGGACGGTGCCGGTGGGCACACGGCCATGGGCCGTCGCCGTCGATCCCACGACCCACACGGTCTACGTCGCCAATCAGGACAGCAATGACGTGACCATCCTCAACGAGGTCGGCCAACCGCCGGCGGTCCCGCACGACGGCCGCTACTTCCCGCAGACCGGCTACCGGATCGACAACGATGTGATCTGGAACTACTTCCAGCGGCGGGGGGGCGTGCCCACCTTCGGCTATCCCACCAGCCGCACCTTCCTTTTCCAGGGCTTTGTCGTCCAGTTCTTCCAGCGCCGGATTGTGCAGCTGGGGGCCGATGGTCAGGCCCGCTTGCTCAATCTGCTCGACCCCGGGCTCTTGCCTTACACCAGCTTCAACGGCAGCACCTTCCCTGGCGTCGAGAGCGCCCTGGTGGCCACGGCACCTCCGCCCA
>DAIMXP010000130.1:0-13423 GCA_036734945.1 Chloroflexota bacterium | reverse complement strand
CAACCACCGCTCGCTCGCTCGTCCCGCCTATGCTTCAACTCAGACAGCCTCCTAGTGTAGTACAACGCCGAACCTGCTACTATCTTCCCAACCCCTGGGCAAATCGTTCTGATGATCTGGCAGCCGGAATGGTCCGGTACCTTCGCACGGCAAGAAAGGCGGTGGATCATGGCATCGTTCGTCACCTCCGTATGTAACCGGCGGACGGCGCTCAAGCTGGCCGGCAGACTGTTCGCGCTGAGCGGTGCGAGTCTCCTCACGGCCTGTGGCGGCGCCCAGACGGCAGCGACCAGTAGTGCCGTGGCGTCGTCGGCGCTTTCGACGACCACGAGTCGAACGGCCAGCAGCGCGGTTGCCGTGACGACACAGGCGATAACGAGCGCGACGGCTTCCAGCGCGGCGCCGGCCGCCAAAGGCGTCACGCTGCAAGTCACCTCCTGGCTGCTCGATCAGCCGATGACGCAAGCCTACGATCACCTGATCGCTACCTACGCCAAGGTGCAACCGGACGTCAAGCTGACGCAGCAACGCGTCACCGGCGACTACGCCTCGAAGCTGACGGCGCTGCTCGCCGCCGGTACGGCCCCGGACCTGGCGGAGACGAACTGGCAGGAGAGCCAGCCGCTCGGTGAGAAGGCAGCGCTGAAGCCGCTCGATACGCTATCAGCCAGGATAAGATCGCCTTCAGTGACTACGTGCAGGTGGCGCTGGAACTCGGCCGCTGGCCACAGCAAACCGGGAAGTACTATGCCTGGTACACGATGTTTGCTACGTCGCCGCTCTTCTACAACACCGCGCTGTTCCAGGCGGCGGGACAGTCGCCGCCTGATGACACCTGGACCTGGGACAAGTTGGTCGAGGTCGCGCAGACCATGACGAAGCCGGGGGCCACGCCGGCGGAGGGAAACTACGGCTTCAGTCTCGACTACTTCACGCGCACGCTGCTCTACTCCTACGGCTGGGACTTCACGAGTCCCGACCTGTCGCGTTGCCTGCTCGATCAGACCGGCAGTATCGACGGGATGCAGTTCTGGCAGGACCTGATGTACAAGAGCCAGGTGTCGCCGACGCCAGCCGCTAACTTCGCCAAGGGCGCCCAGTTCGGCTCGTTTTCCACAAAGCGCCTGGGCATGGTCATGGATGGCTCCTACATGATTCAGCGCTATCGCTCCGTCCAGGGGCTGGACTGGGATATCGCTGTGCCGCCGAAGGGGCCGCAGGGGCGTATCGCCGTCGTCAAGGGGGCGCCCGGCCACTCCTTGCCGACGCAGTCGCCCCACCCGGAGCAGGCCTGGGCCTTCCTATCGTGGTGGATCAAGAATCAAACGCCGGATCTGATCGTGTTGCCCGGCAATCTGCCCAGCCGCCTGACCGCGCTGAGCGGCTGGCAGGCGCAGCAGAAGAAGGACTACAAGGCGCCTGTTCATATTGAACTGGTCTACGAGATCGCCACGAAGTACGGCAAGCCCGTGCAGGTGCTGCCCAACAACACCCCCGTCAAGAAGCCCTACTACACGGAACGCGGCAACATCCTGGCCAACAAGGAGGACGCCAAGACCGGCATGGTCAAAGCCTGCCAGCAGATGACGGCCTTACTCCAACAGGCGCAAGCAAGCTAACTAGTGTAGTTCGTGGCCCATGTCTGGTTGCAGCCAGGAGTCAATAATCGTGCCGGAAGCGATAGGGGCAGTGTATTGGCGCTGAGGCGCCTACATGTCACACATCGCCGGTCAGCAGAAAGCCGAGGATACGAAAGTGGTGGTCAAAAGAGAATACTTCACGGAGTCCAAGGTGTTGCATCGCAGTGAAAGATGTCGCATCCACGTAACTGAAGTCCTGATCGTCATACTTGGCGAGCAGGTCCTCGGCGGCCTCTTCCCAGGCTTCGGAAATGAATACCCGTCGAACGGCGCGGCTTCGGCGCAGGCGTCTGAGAAACTCTCGCGCCGCCGACGCTCCGAGACGCACTCGCAATAGCGTATAGGTCTCTCCGGCGACGTGATTGCTGGTGATAAGCGCACGCCGCTGCTCGATAAGGTGCTTCATCCGCGCAACCGCCAGCGCGTGATGCGCATCGTCAGCATCGGCAAGGGCGTACCAGGCCGACGTGTCAACGAAGACGGCGGGAATCACGCCCGCGTTCCGTCAATGATCCGCTCAGCGAGGACTCTGTCATGGTCCACAGAGACATTGTCAGGGCCACCGTGCCCGAGGCCGATGATGCCGACAATCGAATCCTCGTCGGTGCTCTGCTGCTCATCCTCAAGCAAGCGCCGGGCAGCCAGGCGAAGGAGGTGTGCCTTGGAAATGCCCTTGCGCCGGGCCAACTTATTCAGCGCGTCATTGAGGTTCGGCTCCAGATAGATCTGGGTGCGCTGCATCCGTTCCATTGTGTCTCCCCCATATACATCATGCCTGAGCAGTATACATCGTCCGCAATGCTATCACGCTCCGTATGGTGGACCGCCAGCACTTCAGGGCTATCCAACCCCGCCACTGCCCGGTCTTCCACCTCCTCCCTGCCTGGCGCGCGGCCCGATTGTTGCGGTAATCCTGCATCGTTCTAGGGCCGTCAAGAGCAGCGCGGCGATGATCGCCGCTGTTTGCGAACCCCTCAGGCGGCCTTGCGGGCCGCCGTGACCGGCGCCACGACGAGGTCCTCCAGCACGCTGCCGCGCATGAGCAGCAAGTGCAGGGTGCCTGCCGACTGCTGGGCCAGGATGTCGGCCAGGGCAGCGCCGTCCGCGGTTGGCTGGCGATCCACGGCCAGCAGGATGTCGCCCACGGCAAGCCCGGCTGCCTCTGCCGGGCTGCCGGCGCGCACCGCCGACACCAGCACGCCGCGCTGGAACTGCCCGCCGGCGCGCGCGGCTTGCAATGCGGCCAACTCCACGTCCTGCACCTCGATGCCGAGGCGCGGCCGGCCCTCACCGGCGCCGAGCAAGCGCACCACCAGATGGCTGGGTACCGCCAGCGCCATGCCGCCCACCACCATCGCGTTGATGCCGACCACCCGGCCCTGCGCGTCGGCCAGCGGGCCGCCGGAGTTGCCGGGGCCCAGTCGCACGTCGGCCACTACCAACTCGCGCGCCATGCCGCCACTGGCCTTGCGGTGGGCGTTGCTGACCACGCCGACGGTGAGGGCGCCGCGCACGCCGAAGGGGTGGCCGACCGCCAGCACCAGTTCGCCCGGTCGCAAGGTACGGGCGTCGCCAACCGTCACCGGCGTCAGGTCCAGCGCTGGAACCCGCAGCACCGCCAGGTCGTTCTGCGGGTCACGGGCGATGATGGTGGCGCGGAAGTTCCGGCCGTCGGCCAGGATCACTTCCGCCTGGTCGCGCCCGGCGACGTGGTGATTGGTGATAATCGTCCCGTCGCGCCGCCAGACGGTGCCGGCCCCCGTCCCCCCAGAACGCACCTCCGCCACACTGGCGCGCAGGCGGGTGGCCGTTGCCTCCAGCGCCTGCTCCACAGCCTCAGGGGTGATGATCGTATCTGTTGTCATCTTCGTCTCGCCTATTCTTCGTTGCCACGCTCGCTGATCGTCGCCGTCAAGGTCAGCGCTGCCCCGCCACGGATGATCCACACCGTCGCAGCCTGTCCCACACGGGCCGCGTTCAGGAGGCTCATCAGGTCTTCACCCCGGCGCACCGGCTGACCATCCAGCGCTGTCACGATGTCACCAACGAGTATTTCCGCCTTCGCCGCCGGTCCATCCCGATCCACACCGATCACCAGCAGGGCGCTTTCCTGGTGAGTCCCAGCGCTCGCCTGCAAACTGTCCGGCAGCAACACCGGCTGGCTGCGGATGCCGAGAAAGCCGTTGCGGACGCGGCCATGCGTCAGCAGTGCCGCCGTGACGCGCTCGACAGTGGCGGTGGAGATCGCCACCCCCGCCGGCCCAAAATGGGAGGTGGCGAGGCCAACCATTGCCCCCTGCATGTCCACCACCGCGCCGCCGGAAAAGCCTGGGTAAAAGGTGGCGTCGGTTCGGATGATGCCGTCGATCTGCCCGCCGGCCGGTGAGGCGGTGGCCCCTTCCACGCTGCTCACGACACCGCGGCTGGTCGCCGGGTTGCCATCGGGCCGGGCGACGACCAGCACCACGTTACCGAGGCGGGGCGTGGCGGCGCGGGCGATCGGCGCCAGTCCGCCCACGTTGGCCCGCAGCAGGGCCAGGTCGGTCCCGGCGTCGCGGCCCAGCAGCGTCGCCTCGACGGTCCGGCC
Organism: Chloroflexota bacterium; assembly: GCA_036734945.1. Classification (GTDB taxonomy): domain Bacteria; phylum Chloroflexota; class UBA4733; order UBA4733; family UBA4733; genus UBA4733. The sequence continues at coordinate 9,196 of DAIMXP010000130.1, read as the reverse complement.
ATCGGGCAGACCGACCGTCAACCCTTCGGCGCGCTCCAGCACGTGGGCCGCCGTCACGATCAAACCGTCGGCGCTCCAGACGACACCGCTGGCCGCCTGCCGCGGGCGGCCGTTAATCTGAACGACGGCCGCGGCGGCCCGCTCGACGGCATCCGCTAAACGCTCGGAATAGGCGGCCAGCACCCCGGCGGGCCGCTCGGCAACACTCTGCATGATTGACGCTCTCTTGTCTATCGGCGGCGTCCATTGCCACCTATCAGAGCGTACAAAGTTCGGGCCGTGCCGTACACATCTATTCAGGCAGGCGAGCGCCTAGCCATTCGGCTAGGGCGGGCCCTCACCCCTCGATGGCGGTAAACAGGCTGCCAACTTCGCGGGTGATGCCGGGAAAGAGGGGGCAACCGAGCACGTCGCCAGGCTGCAAGCGCGCTACCTCGCGCAAGGCCCCATCGCGGAACTCGTATTGCGTGATCGTGTGCGCTCCGGTGTCAACGATCCAGTAGTAGGGGACAGCGTTGCGCTCGTAGGCTTCCCACTTTTCGCCGCCGGGACGGTCTTTGCGCCGGGTGGTCCGGGAGAGGATCTCGATCACCAGATCGGGCGCACCATGGACAGCCCGCTCGCTCAAGATGCCCACCCGTTCCTGGCGTACAAAGAAGATGTCCGGCTGTGGGACATCTTCCGACTGCATGCCGCGCTGTAAAAAGTCCAGTGCCACCGCCCGCGGCGCGGTGCGCACTTCGCCGTAGCCGGCGGCTCGTGCCTCCGCCAAGAAGAGGATCAACTCAATCACCACCGAGGAGTGCGGCTCATCCGGCGCCGACAGCACAACAAGCCTCCCTCCCAGGATTTCATAGTAGTCCGTGGAATGATCATCGACCGGCATCTCGAAAAGGTCGGCGAGCGTGAAAACCTTCGTCATTGCCATAGTGGTCGCACCACCTTCCCAATCTGGCTACCGGCGATGGGCTACTGCCGCGTCAGGGTGTAGTTCAGCGTGACGCCGGGGTCGCCGTTGTAGACCTCAGCAATAAAGTCGCCGTAGCCGTGGCTATCGCCGGGGAAGACGGCAACCGAGACATCGGCATTCTCCGGGGCCGGCAGTCCCACGGCCATCAGCACCTTGACGCCACCCTGCATCTGGTAGACGTTGATGCCCGCCAGGGAGCCGGCGATGACGCCGGTCTGCTGGGCGGAGAGGCGCAGCGTGATAGCGCTGCCGTCGGGTGTGGCGGACACACGGTAATCCTGTAACGTGTTGATCAGCGCGCCGGTCAGGCTGCCCTGCACACTGTCGCCAGGATTCGTCAACACGCCGGGCAACATGGGGGCGGTTTCCGGCACACTGCCGGAGTTGGCGGCGGACGGCAACGGTGTCACGGTCGGTACAGGCGTGCTTGTGGGCTGCGGCGTCAGGATGTTCGGGGTCGGCGTCGGCGTTGCCTGACCGGAAAGCGTGGCGCCCTGGATCGCCAACGAATAGCTGACGGGGCTATTCTCGATATAGCTGGCAACCTGCACGGTGTACTGGTGCGTGCTGGTCGACTGGAAGCTCTGGGTCTGAACGCCGGTGCCGGTCAGCGTGGATTGGTGGAACAGGGTGCCGTCGTCGCCGTAGATGTTGAAGCCCACCAGCGTATCGTAGGTATGGCCGGTGGCATCCACAGTATTACCGCTGGGCGAATAGGTGAGGGTGAGCGTCACGGTTGAGCCGTCGGCGGGGCCGATAAAGGACCAGAGGGCGGACTCGCCAACTCCAACGCCGGGCGAGGCGGCCAACGTACCGCTCACCGTATTGTCGGCCAGCGTGGCCGGCGCCGCCAGCCCCAGGCCGGCCAGCATGGCCACCAGCGCCATGAACCCAAAGAGGAAACGGCGGGAACGAAGCATCAGGCTCTCCTTTTCTTGCACTCTTTATCCTAGCAGCCCCAACGCCGGTTCAGCCTGCTGTGCTACGACCGAACTGGCGTCAGAGCGTGCCGACGCGTGCCGACTTTGTAATTCTTTAAGGTTTCACATCTTTTCTTGATAGTTCTCCCGTAGGGTCCCTGTTCGGTGTACCAGTTAGGCGGGCGGGGAGACTTCAACGATGCGCGCAGCCGCTCCGACGTTGGCCCCGCCTGAGCATGACCCGCAAGTTCAAGGCACGGCGGACGCGGCAGTCGTTGCGGAATGGGATAGTCGGCACGCCGTCTTCCTCTCTCTCGTGCTGGCCGCCGCCTTCGCGCCCCCCTACGGCTAGACGCTCTGGCAGAAAGAGGCGCAGTACCAGACCTACGCCTACGATCTGGGGTTGTTTGCTCAGGTCGCCTGGAACACGCTGCACGGCCAGCCCTTCGCCACGACGCTGCTGGCCTTCAGTTACCTGGCCGACCATTTCGCGTCCTCCCTGGCCCTGGTCGCGCCGCTCTTCCTGCTCTGGCCCGATGCACGAGCGTTGCTGCTGTTGCAGGCGGTCGCCGTCGCTGCCGCCGGTGTCGGCATCTTCCTGGCCACGCGGCAGCGCAGCCACGACGACCGGGCCGCCCTGCTCATCCAACTGGCCTACCACCTGGCCCCTGTGACGGCATGGGTTGCGCTGGACGAGTTCCACCCGATCTCGCTGGCCTTGCCGGCCCTCACCTTCGCCACCGCCTTGCTGTGGCGGCGGCGTTTCGGTCTCGCGGCCGGCTGTGCGGCCCTGGCGCTGTTGTGTACGGAAGACGCCGTCGCCTGGGTTGTCCCTTTTGGCCTGCTACTGGTGATCGTCGCGCGCGGACGGGACCGCCTGTGGGGCGCCCTGCTCTCGGCCGGCGCGGTCGCCTGGATCGTCGCCTACCTGTTCATCCTCGTGCCGGTGCTGCGGCCGGCGAGCCTGGCCCAGAGCGACCCGCATCCCGATATCGGCGTGTTCATCTACTGCGGTCGCACCTGGTCGGCGGTGGCCGGTTGCCTGGTACAGCACCCATCCGTCACGCTGCACCAACTGCTGCGCCCGGCGAGTGGGGACGTGCTCGCCACGATTCTCGGCCCGACCGGGCGGTGGCGCTCGTGCCAACCGACCCACGTCTGAGCGTCGTGGCCACCAGCGAAATCTTCCCCCACGTTGCGCTGCGGTCACACGCCTACCTGCCCTGGGCAGCGCCGAGCAGCCCGGTCGACTACTACATCCTCGACCTGCGCGACGCCTATCCCATTACCGACCAACAGCTTCGCCAACGCGCTACGGTCTGGCTGGCCAACGCCAACTACCAGATACTGTTGCAGCAGGATGACGTGGTCGTCCTCAAACAGGGCTACCGTGCGCTGCCCGTGACCGCCAACGCGGACTTCGGCAACACCATTCGCCTCCTCGGCTATGCAGCGCAAGCCGACAACGGCACGCTGGACCTGCAGCTCATCTGGCGCGCGGAGCGGATCATCGGCGACCAATATCACTACTTCGTGCATCTCGTCGACAACCAGGGGCGGACCTACAGCCAGCAGGACGGCCCCCCAATTGCCGGCGCGCCAGCGTCGTTCACCTGGACCGCCAGCCTACCACTGCGCGCCGACGAAACATTGCAGGCGCCCCCGCCGGCACAATGGAGCCACTATCATCTGGAGGTTGGCTGGTACGACTGGCGCACCAACCAGCACCTGTTGCTGGCGAACGGCAGCGACCATGCCACGCTGCAACTGCCGGGGTAGCGTTCGGTTCGTGAGGAGAAGGCCGGCGACTGAAGTCGCGCCTACTGAGAGCCAAGCCCGCCTTCGCGGGCTGAGAACGAGTCCGCGACGGCGGACTTCGCGAGCTTTAGGCGCGACTTCAGTCGCCGGCCCCCTCCGCACGATCTGCACCGGGCATACCGGCTAGGACCTACCGCCCATCGTCATCTGCTGCTAGCATCTTATCAGTAGGCGCCAAGGTGGGTGATCGGCTGCCGATTCTGGTGTGCTGGCACCCGAGGCGATGACGGAAGGATGGTCGTGTCCAACAGCGCCGTCCCCCAGCCGCAGGCATCCACCATGAATCCTGCACCCGGCCGTCGCCAGGCAATCCTCATCGAGACGGTCGGCGCCATCGGGGCCGCGGCAGACCTGGAGGGAGCGCTGCGCGCCTTGATCGGCGGTATGGCGGCGCTCACCGGCGCGGACAGCGGCGGCGTTCGCCTCCTCCTTGATCCCAGCCAGCCCCTCAGCCCGGCACGGCTTCTCTTCTGGCGCGGGGGGGACGACTACACCTGGGTGCAACTCGCCACGGTGGCCGGGAGCAACGCGGCTCGCGTGGCCGCTACCGGGCGTGCCGAATACGTGCGCGACCTACTGGCCAAGGTAGCCTACGGTGAGGAAGCGGTCAGTACGGCCCACGACCGCGACAGGCTACGCAGTAGCCTCATCGTGCCGCTGCGCGCCGCCGGGCGCACCATCGGCACCGTCCACGCCGACTCGCGGCGACCAAACGCTTTCCGGCCGCAGCAACTCGGACCACTCCAGATGCTGGCCGATTACGCGGCCGGGACCATCGAGCAAGCGCGCCTGCGCGAGCAAGCGGCAGAGCGCCTGCGCCACCTGGAAGTTGCCGCACGCGTCTCTGCCGCCGTGAATGCTGCCGGGGACCTGGACAGCATGTTACAGCGCGTGCTGGAAGAAGCGGCGCTGCTGGTTGGCGCGGGGCGGGGAACGGTGGCCCTCGTGGATGCCGAGCGGCAATTCGTGCGGGGTCGCGTCGGCTTCCGCCAACCGCCCGGCCTGATCGAGGCGTCGGTGCGCCGGATTCACACCACGCCGCACCCTGACGAGGACATCTATAGCATCGTCGTGCGCACCGGCGAACAGACCATCGTCGAGGACGACCACCCGCCCCTGCATCAGGCGACGAAGGCGCAATTCGCCCTGCACGCCTGGCACCGGGTGTTGACGCCGATTCGGCACGCCGGCACGGTCATCGGCGTGATCAACCTCGCCTGGCACCACGACGCCCGTCCCAGCGAGGACAACCTGGCGATGCTGCGCCTGATTGCCGAGCAGGCGGGCGGCGCCTGCGCCCGGGCCTGGCTGGCTGAGGCGCAGGCAGTGGCGCATCGCCGGCAGCGGGAACTGGCGGAAGGGATGACGAAGACGCTGGCCGAGGTAGGGGCGGCGTCGGAACCGGAGATGGCACTGGAGGCGCTGGTGCGAGGATCGATGGCGTTGTTGCGCGGTGATGCCGGTGTGGGGCGTCTCTTCGACCCGCAGACCGGAGAATGCACGCTCCTGCTGCGTCTGCGCCCGGAAGGAGCGATGGACCGCGTGCGCGAGCGCCACCGGCTCGAGCCGGGCTCCGTGGGGGCGGCGCTGCAGGCCGGCGGTGCGGCCGCCATCGTCGATGACTTTACGGCCTTCGATCCTGCCCGCTACGCCTACGCCGAGATTATGCGCAGCCAGGGACTCCGTTCTGCCGTCAACGTGCCGATCGACGCCAGCGGCCAGCGCATTGGCAGTGTCCACGTCAACCACCGTCACCCCGGTTTCTACGGACCGACGGACCTCGCCGTGGCCTCGGCGCTGGCGGCGCAGGCCGGCACCGTGATCGAGCGGGTACGTCTGGTCGCCGCCGAGCACGCCCAACTGCACGCAAGGGTGGAGGCAGAGGCCCGCTTCCACGCGCTAGTGGACGCCGCGCCGGACGCCGTGATCACGGCAGACGATCAGGGCCGGATGATCCTGATCAATCGCCGTGTGGAGGAACTCTTCGGCTACCCGCAGGAGGCGGTGCTGGGCCAGCCGATTTCCATGTTGATGCCGGAACGGTTCCGGGCTGCTCACACCGCCGGCATAACGCTGGCACAGGTCAGCGGCGTCCTGCATCACTCCGGCCAGCCGTTGACGGTGCAGGGATTGCGCCAGGATGGCAGCGAGTTCCCCCTGGAGCTGTCACTGTCCAGTTGGCAAATGAGCGACAAGGTGTTCTTCAGCGGCATCATCCGCGACATCACCGCCCGCCAGGAAGCGGAACAGGCGCTGGCCCAGCGCTACCGGGAGGCGGAGCAGGCGCGCGGGGAGGCGCGGGCTATTCTCGATGCAACCGAGGAAGCGATGCTGCTCGTCGCCCCCGATGGCCACATTCTGAGCGCCAACCGGCGCCTGGCAGCCCTCTTCCCCATGGGCGAACAGGAACTGGTCGGGCGGCACGTCACCGACCTGCAGGCCCACCTCGCTCGGATTTTCAGCGGCCCTGGCGACGCCGGACACCTGATGGCCTGTCTGTCTGGGGGAGAATGCGACGCGCCCTGGGACCTGCACCAGCGCTGGCTGGTCGAGCGCGACCTCGCCCTCACCTGCCGCCCGGTCACCGCTACCGATGGCTCGCAGCTCGGCCGGCTCTTCGCGTTCCGCGACGTGACCCAAGATCGCGCTTTGATCCGCCTCAAAGATCAGTTCGTCGCCCACGTCTCCCACGAGTTGCGCACCCCGCTAACCTCGATCAAAGGGTACGCCGATCTTCTCCTGGCCGGCGACGTCGGTAAGCTGTCGCGTCAACAGCGGGAATTCCTGGACATTATCAAGCGCAACGCCGATCGGGAGGTAACCCTGGTCAACGACCTGCTGGATCTCTCCAGCATCGGCGCCGGCAAGCTCGATCTGACGCTCGTTCCGCTCGACCTTTGCCGGCTGCTGGCAGGCGTTGTCATCTTGTTTCGCCCGCAACTGGCAGCAAAGCGGCAGGTGCTCACCACTGACCTGCCGGCGACCCTGCCGGAGGTGCTGGGCGACGCTAACCGGCTGGTCCAGGTCTTCACCAATCTGCTCTCCAACGCCCACAAATACACGCCGGCCGGTGGTCGCATCACGCTTGGCGCCAGCGACGGCAACGGTCGAGTACGCGTCACGGTGACGGACAGCGGCATCGGCATGAGCGAGGAGGAGCAGCAGCAACTCTTCAGCAACTTCTTCCGCGCCAAAAACCGCATGGCGAACGAAGTCGGGGGCACTGGTCTGGGCCTTGCCATCACGAAGTCGCTCATCGAGTTGCACGGGGGCACGATCACCGTCCGCAGCACCCCAGGCGCCGGCTCCTGCTTCGCCATCGAACTGCCCGTACAGGCAGCAGGGTAGATCGGCGATCGTCAAGCCGGCAGTGCGAAGCGCACGCCTGTTCGATGAACGTGCGGCTCTCCAAGTTCGAGGAGCAGTGCCCATCCCTGTGTCACGTTCCGGCACCCTGCTCTGTCCATGGGTGGGACGTTAGGCCTGCCGCGCCTGAAACGGCGGTGCTAAAGCGTCACCATGGCCTTGAGCACGCCGTCCCTGCGGTCACGTACCGCATGGAGGGCTTCGACGAGGGTATCCAGTTCGGCCCGGTGCGTGATCAGCGATTGCACGTTGACGAGACCCGTTGCGAGCGCCTGGAGCGCGGATGGCCAGGTGAACGGCGCTACCCAGGAGAAGCGGATCGTCTTGTCGGCAACCATGGTATCCAGCGCCGGCACTGCAATCCGGTCGCGCGGCCCAGGCAACCCGAAATAGACGATGCGTGAACCCGGCCCCGAAATGTCTAGCGCCGCCTGCATGCTCTCTGGGGAAGCCGTGGGCGTGATGACCCGGTCGGCAAGCTGCCCGCCGGTGAGATCAGCAATCCGCGCGCGCAAGTCCAGCGCGAACTGGGGCGAACCCGGCTCCCGGACGTTGACGACCACGTCGGCGCCCAGCGCTCGCCCTCGCTCCAGACGGTAGTCGCGGGTGCCGACCAGGATAACGCTCCCAGCCCCGCGGGCACGAATCAACTGGATCATCATGAGGCCAATTGGTCCGGGGCCGATCACCACACAAACGTCTCCCGGCTGTACCTCCAGGTTCTGCACGGCGTACATCGCGCAGGCCAGCGGCTCGGTCATCGCGCCCTGCTCTAAGGACACGTTGGGCGGGAGCACCAGGGCGTTGGTGTAGCGGACACGCGTGTACTCGGCAAAGCCGCCATCCACGGAGACGCCCAGCACGCGCTTCTGCCGGCAGAGGTTGGGCCGACCGCGCTGGCAGGCGACGCAGGCGAGGCAAGCCTGGACAGGATTGAGGACGACCCGATCACCCGCGGCAAAAAGCCCCAACCTGCTCGCTGTGCTCCCAATCTCGACCACCTCACCGGTCAGTTCATGACCCAGGATGAGCGGTCCTTTACCCGTTGGCGTTTCCAGCGGGCTATGCCCCCAGTAGTAGGCGACGTCCGATCCACAGATGCCACAAGCCCGGACACGGACCAGGATTTCGTCATCGGCCGGCTCCGGCCGCGGCACCTCGCGCAACTCCATCCGTTGCGGCTCGTCAAAAACCTGGGCACGCATGTTTCGATCCCCCCGCTATACCGAACCGAGCAGAGTCGAGACGAAGGACTGGGCAGACGCGGTGGCGTCCCAGGCATCCGGCCAGAAGCAGAGGTCGATCCCCCACCAGGCATCACCGTAACCCGCCGCCAGAACCGCGCGCACGATAGCAGGGAAGTCCAGGATGCCCAGGCCGAAGGGCACGTGCGTGCTGGTCTCGCCGTCGTGCAGCGTGTTGTCCGAGTCGATGAGGTGGACGTGGCCGATCTTCCCGTGAAGCAGGGCGGCGAACTCGACTTCGCCACCGGCAAGCCGCTCGACGTGCCCGGACTGGCGAGACGCCTGCGTTGAGCAGAGGTGCGCATGGCAACTGTCGAAGAGGATCTTAAGGTTCGGGTGGCCGATCCGGCTCTCGAGGCCCAGCACCTGGCTGGGCTTGTTGAAGAGGAAGCCCGGCTCAAACTCCCAGACGAGCAGCACGCCGGCATCCTGCGCGAGCCGGGCACACCGGCGCCATATTCGGGCCACCCGGTCCATCACCTCCTCTTCTCCAGCCAGTTCGACGCTGCCTGGCTCACTCACCGTATCCACCCGCAGTTTCGGGATGCCGCAGTCGACGCAGAACTCCAAGTAGCGCACAAAGAGCCGCTCATACTCCTGGGTGGAAGCGAGCGCGGGCGGGACCGCGCCAAAGTCGGGCGCGTAGCCGCACGCCACCAGCCCGTGGGCGGCCAGGAAGGCGACGAGCCGGCTGCGGCTGGCCTTCGTCGGGTAGAGATCAGGGTGGGCGTGCGGAGCGAAGCCGTTCAACTCGATACCATCAAAGCCCAGCGCTCCTAAGCGCCGGATCACCGTATCGAGGGGTATCGGCTGCGCCTCATAGGGACCGAACGTGTAGGCCCAACTGCCGATGGCTAGCTTCTTGATCACGCCTGTCT
>DAIMXP010000129.1:0-13627 GCA_036734945.1 Chloroflexota bacterium | reverse complement strand
ACGCTCAGCGGATCACCCAGCGTAGCACCGCTCATCACACTGCGAAATCCAGACTTAGAGCCTGCAAAGCCGCCCTTCGGCGGCTGAATCAGTCCGCGAAGGCGGACTTCGCCTGGTGTAGCCCGCGACTTCAGTCGCCGGGCGTCCGGCACGACCGTCGCCGCCGGTATCACGTGCCGGCCGGTCGTACGCCCGCCTTGCCGCCGACGTTGGACCACAGTGCCCGTTCGACGCGTGACGGCGTCCAGTCGCCGCCCAACCGCCCCGCCCGTTCCCGGAGGGCGTCAGCATAGCGGGCGTAGTAGCGCAGGGTGAAATCCAGCTTCCCCAACGCCGGTACCTGGCCGGCGACCAGGTCATCGAAGAAGGGGTAGACTTGCGGCGCATAGGCGGCGGCAATGGCGGAAGCCGTGGCGGGGCCGACACCATCCAGGGTTGCCAGTAGCCGGATCGGCGTCAGGGGATCGGGAACGGCGGCCAACGCTGCTCTGCTCACGACTTCCACATCCTCGGCGGCATTGGATCGCACAAGCAGCAGGTTGCGTTGTCGCCAGACGCCCCGCGCCATCTTCCACTCCGTCGCTCGTAGCAGTTCCACCGCTGTGACGTAGGCAGGCAGCCTCGCTTTGAGCAACTCCGGCAACTCGTCCTGATACCAACGGTCCAACTCCGGCAGGCGCGATACCTCCTGAGCCAGCACCACCACCGGGTAGTGTTCCAGCGCGACGTGCCAGGCCAGCGGGTCAGTGTTCGGCCAGAGATCGTTCACGATAGCCAATCGCCTCTCCGCAGTTTCCGCGCTCCTGGCCGGTCTGCGCCAATTGTAGGCCCTGGCGCCTCCCTCGACGACCCGACGATGGTACAGTCCCCTGTCGTAGTCGGTTCGGACGGTTCGGCGTCATTGTATCGCTGACCCAGCACGCGGCGTCACCGAGTTGCTACCGACCAGAAAGGAAGACCATGCCGGCACTGCCACGGACGTTGCTCCAACCGCTTTTGTTGGAGCCATCGCGCGTCCATCGCGTCTATCGCGGCGGAGCTCTCCTGGAGAGGTGGCTCGGCGTGACGAACCCGGCAGATGGGCCGCAGCCGGAGGCCTGGTTCGGCGCCGTCAACGCCGCTCGGAACACCGGCGGCACTACGGCAGTCGAAGGCGTTGGGACGGTGATACTGCCGGAAGGCTGGCAGGTCGATGGCGCCGGACTGGACGGCTCATGTTCGATGCCGGCGTTGCTCGCCGCCTATCCCGAGGTGATCCTGGGCGCCCAGCACCTGCGCCTGCATGGCGCCACGACCGGCATCCTGTTCAAGGTGCTCGATTCAGCGATGCGGCTGACGGTGCAGGCCCATCCAGACAAGGTATTTGCCGCCCAGCACTTCCATTCGCCCTACGGCAAAGAGGAATGTTGGGTCGTGCTGGCTACACGCGAATTGGACGGCGACCCGCCGCACGTCTACCTGGGCTTTCGCGAGGCGGTTGAGCCGGCCACGCTGCAGCGCTGGGTGGCCGAGGGCGACGTGCCGGCTCTGCTTGCGGTGCTGCACAAGATCGCCGTGTACCCCGGCGACGTCTATTATGTGCCTGCCGGCACGCCGCACGCCATCGGCCCTGGCTTGCTGATCGCCGAAGTCCAGGAGCCAACCGACTTCACCATCTCCTTCGACCGCGAGTTCGGCGGCGCACTCTTACCCGACGAGCGTCGCTTCCTCGGCCTGACTATGCCCCAGGCGCTGGAAGCCGTCCACCTGGCGCCGTTGTCCGACTGGTCGCTCAGCCACCTGCAGCGCGCCGCCAATCCCGGAGTGGTGCGGATGACCGCAGGTCAAGCGGCGGCGACACAGGTCGCCCGGCCCGTCGGTGACGGCGGCCAGGACAAGTTCTGGATCGAGTTGCTGACGGTCGGCGCCGACGACCAGTTGTTGCAGCGCGCGTATGGTACCCTCGCCATCGGCATCGTCGTGGGCGGTTCCGGCGCCCTCAGTAGCAGCAATGGCCGCGAACTACCGGTGCGCCAGGGCCAGGGCTTCCTGCTGCCGGCCACGCTGGGTGGGTGGCAGGCGCTATCGGGCGGCATCGGCCTGCGTCTGATCGTCTGCGGCCCCCAGCCGAGTGGCCTGGCGGGCACACTGGGTCGGTCCTGATAGGGTTGGTGCTGTTCAGCCGTCCTCCAGCTCTTGCTGAAGGTCACTCAGGCGGATGGCAAAGCCGGGCAAGACATCTCCGCCGTCAAGGGTCTCGCTTGGACGAACGTGCCTGATTTGCCCTCCCTGGTAGACCGTGACCATTCCGGTCTGAGGATTCAGGTACCAGAGCAGACGCACGCCCGCTCGCAGCCAGTCCCGTACCTTGTCCATCACTCGGTCGGCACGATCAGTGGGCGAGATGATCTCAACCACAAAATCGGGTACCCGCTCCGTCGCGGCAGCGTCAATGTCTTGTGGCCGGTTTCCCCGCTGAAAGAAGGCAATATCGGCGCCACGGGCGTCAAACTCGCTCTCTTTAATGCGCACCATCGTGTCGCCACCCACAACCTGCCCGAGCCGGCGTTGGCGTACAAAGCTGCGCACTTCGGCGCTGAGAGCAACCAACAGGAAGCTATGGCGATAGGTCGGCACATCCCACTCCACTACGCTTCCGTCGACCAACTCCCGGAGTTTGCCATCGTCAGGAAAATTCGCCAGATCATGAATCGAGTAGCGTCGGGTGCGGGCAGGAGAAGCTACCATCAGTAACCGGCCTTCCTTGAGACGTCAGTCCATGGTCCACTATGCTACCCGTTGGGCGCCGTCCAATCGAAGACGACGCCCAAATACTCATCTTTCTGGTGAGTCAGTCCGGCGTAGGCTTCCTGGCAGCGTTGCGGGGGGAGCACGTGCGTGCGTAGCGGGTCCACCACCAGGCGGCCATCCATGATCCAGCGCAGGAGGGTGCGGTAGTTGTTGAGGATGTTGTGCTGCGCGCGCTCGGTTTCGGCGATGGGGAAGGTCCACTCCAGGGCGCCGATGAGCCGGATGGCCTGGAGGTGGATGCGTGCCAGCATCGGGGTCATGTCGGCCACATGACTCGCCCGCGGGCTGCCCAGCGAAATCACGTCACCGTGGCGCGCCGCCATCTCCACGCCTTGCGCCAGCAGGTCGGACCGCCCCACCGCCTCCACCACAACCCGTGCCCCCTTGCCGGAGGTCCACTCGCGCACCGCCGCCTGCGCCGCGTCACCGGACACCGCCGCTGCCCGCCGGATGCCACAGCGCAGCGCCAGCTCCACGCGGCGCGGCGCCGGGTCCAGCGCCAGGACATCCGCCCCGGCCAACTGGAAGATCTGGGCCGCCATGTTGCCAACCAGACCCAGACCGATCACGACCACCTGCTCGCCGGCAGCGAAGGAGGAGGCGCGCAAGGCCGTGATGGCCACGCCCGCCATGCGCGTGAAGACGGCCTGCCGACCATCCGCCTCGGCCGGCACCGGTAGCGCGAATCGGGCGACGTTCGCGCGCACCAGCGAGCCATGGCGCGAGAAGGTCAGAATGCGGTCGTCCGGCTGAACGTTGGTCGTGTCCGGCCCCACAGCCAGAACCGTGCCCAGGTGCCCGTAGCCGGTGCGCGCCGGGTAGATGGACGCCGGTCGCGCCGCCTGACCGGCGCGGTACACCGCCGGCGTCTCGGCCATGAGGTTGGTATAAAAGGAGCCCTCCGTGCCGGCACTGATGATCGAGTACTCGCCACGCACGATCGCCTCGCCCCGCTTCAGATCGGCCGGGTCGATCTGGAAAGGCTCTAACTCCGCCTGCTCTAGTCCGCTGAAAACGACTGCCTCGCCACGCATTGCTCGCTCCTACTTTGCCCAGTCCATCGGCGCCGGTGGCGCAAAACCTGAAGTGATGTCCACGGCGCCGCCCTGCTTCATGGACGTGTCGACGGCATTGAGAATCTCGACGACGTGAGCGGCCTGGGCGCCGGTGGCGCGTTGCGGGCGACCTTCGGCGATGGCCTGCCCCAGTTCCACGACGGCGCGGCCCCACTCGGTGCCCTTGTACGGTTCCTTCACGAGCGGTACTGCACTGTAGGGCTTGCCGAACGGCGCGAACTCCAGGGCGGAGTTGAACCCCTGCCAGCTTTCCAGATAGAGGGAGCCATCGTCGCCATGGAACTCGATGCCCTTCTGCTTGGTTTGCTGGGCGACATAGAAATCGGTGGTCAGACGAACGACCGGCCCGCTCGCCAGCTCGATTGCCGCGACCACGAAGTCCGGGGTGTCGATGTGAAAGTGTACACCGCCTTTCGTGACGCGGTCGGGGTGCAACACCGTTCCGTAAGCGGTGGCCCGGCGGGCCGGCCCGAAGATGGTCGTCAGGATCGTCAGCGGGTAGACGCCAACGTCGAACAAGGCGCCCACTGCGTAGAAGGGACTCGGCGCCGGGTGCCAGGACTCGATGCGTCCCCAATTCACTTCAGCGTAGGCCAGCCGAATCGTGCCGAGTTGCCCCTCTCGGATCACCTTCCAGGCGGTCTGTTGGGCTTCACCGAGAAAAGTGATGGGCGAGCAACTCAGGCGCAGCCCGCGCTGAGCAGCGAGGTCGACCAGCCCCTTGGCTTCGGGGTAGGTGATCGCCAGCGGCTTTTCACTATGGACGTGCTTACCCGCGTTGAGCGCCGCTGTTGTCACGGCCACGTGGGCAGTGTGGATGGTGAGGTTGAGCACCACGTCTACCGCGTCATCCGCCAGCAAGGCGTCGAGGTCCGGGTAGGCGACGCCGCCATGCTGGGCGACGTAGTCCTGCGCTCGTTGCGGGTCAATATCGGTGGCGCCGCGGAGCACAATGTTTTCGTAGGGCTGCAGCGTGCGGGCATACTGGCCGGCGATGTTGCCGCAGCCCACCACTGCCACGCGCAGGGTTGTTCCAGTCATCAGGAGGATCCTTTCAGCACCGTTGTGGCGGAGAGTGTACAGTCGAAACGCAGGCCGTGTCAGACGCCCGGTGTCGCGCCGCCGTCGATGATCACCTCAGCGCCGGTCATGGAGCGAACACGGTCGGAGACGAGCAGGAGCACCATTGCGGCGATCTCGTCGGGGTCAACCATATGGCCCAATGGAATGGAACCGGCGGTGTGCGCTTTTGCTTCCGCCACGGTGATGCCGCTGGCCGCCGCCCGTTGCTCAGCCAACCGGTCCGCCCGCTCCGTCGCCGTCGAGCCGGGAGAAATGGCGTTGATCCGCACGTTGTGCCCAGCCAGCTCTTTGGAGATGCCGCGTGTGAAGTTCAGCAAGGCGGCGTTGGCCGTTGAACCGGCCAGAAAGGCGGGTGATGGCGTGCGACCGGCGCCGCCGACAATGTTGACGATGCGCCCGTCGCGGCGCTCAATCATGTGCGGGGCGACGGCACGCACCAGGCGGATGTAGCCCAGCAGCTTCAGGGTCCAGGCGTCCAGGTACGCCTCGTCCGGCAGCGTCAGGAAGGCGCCGGCGCTGGCCGCCCCGGCATTATTGACAAGGATGTCCAGGTGGCCAAAACGCTGCAACGCCATTGCCACGACGCGCTGGATGTCCTCCGGTTGCCGGACGTCCGCCGCGATAGGCAACACGACGGCGTCAGCACTCCCGGCGGACGGGGCCATGCTCGGTTGCGCCCTGATTGCCGCGGCCGTGGCCTGGAGCCGTTCTTCGTTGCGCGCCACGATAGCAACACGCACCCCCTCCTGATGCAGGGCGCGCGCACAGGCAGCGCCAATGCCCGCGCTGCCGCCGGTCACGATCGCCGTCTTCCCGGCAAGGTGCAAATCCATCACTGTCTCCTCGTCGTCGCCACCCTACGATTGCGGGATGAACGGCAGGTGATTTTGCGCGATGTACTGGTCACCCAGCAGGGTGAGCTGGACGCGGTAGGTCACGAAGGGGATGGATGTCCCCGGCACGTTGCCCGCCTTGTCGTTCTCGGAGTGGTATTCCATGATTGCCGCCTGGAAGCGCTGGGTCCAGCGCACGGCGCCGTCCGGGCCGGTCCGCTGCTTCGGCTCCTCCAGCGGGTAGCCGAAGGTGTCCTCCTTGCCGTGGCCATCGAAGAACCGCTTGAAGAAGGTCGGGCTGCCGTCGGGCGCGACGTTGGCGACGAAGTGGCCGGTCTGCAGGAAGTAGTAGGAATCGCCGGCCGGTGGGCTGTTCTTGTCGGCCGGCGGATCGGTGGCGCCGCCAAAGAGCAAAGGTACCAGCAACCGGCGCTCTATCTGATAGGTGGGAGCATTCTCCGGGTGATACTCCAGCACCACACGCTGAAAGTATTGCACGGTCTGGCCGGTGATCGGGTCGCAGATCACTTCGCTGCGCGGGTAGCCCAGGATATCCACGTCACCGTGCGTTCGCAGGTATTGCAACCAGGCGCCGCTGACCGTGTGGTTGGTTTGCGGGAACGTATAGGAGCCGCCTGTGGTAGCCGGCAACTGACAGTTCACGCCGGGCTGGGGCGTGGCCGTCGGCACTGCCGTGGCGGTCGGCACCACGGTAATCGGCGGCGGGCCGGAGGTGAAGCTGGTGATGCCGGCGCCACCGATGTAGATGTCTTGCGGACTGGAGCCATCTACCACGATTGCTCCACTGCCCTTCTGGAAGATCGGCACGAAGGTTGATCCGCCGTCAGCGCTGCGTAGGGCAGCAGTAGACGTGGTGATGTAGACGTTGTTGCCGTTGAGCGGGTCAACGGCAATGCCGGCGATCGGGTCGCCCGGCTTATTGATGACTGTCCAGTTGCTACCACCGTTCGTGGTCTTGACCAGGGAGTTCGGAGACGTGGCGACGTTGACATAGAGCGTCTGGGTGGAAGTGGTGTCGAAGGCCAGTTGGAGGACAGTGCCGCTCGGCAGGCCGCTATTCATGTTGGTCCAGGTGTTGCCGTTGTCGGTCGACCGCCAGACGCCGGGGTCGGTGTTGGTGTCGGTGCCGGCGTAGAAGTCGGCTGGCGAATTGTGGTCGTAGGCCATGGCGTGGACGCTGCGCGCTCCCATGCCACTGAGCTGGGCGACGGTCACACCGCCATCGGTGGACTTGTAGACGCCGGCATTCGTGCCCAGGTACACCGTTGACGCCACTGTTGGGTCGACGACAATTGCCTGTACGCTGCTGCCGTTCAGGCCGGAAGCGCCGGCCGTCCAGGTCGCACCGCCGTTATGGGTGTAGTAGAAGGCCCCCTGCTTGGTGACCCCGTTGTAGCCGCCGGCGTAGAGCGTTTGCGGATCGATCTTGGCGATGGCCATGGCGAACAGGGAAAACGGCGCGAACGTCGCCGAGGTGTTGGCAAACGTCTGGCCGCTGTCGAAACTCTTGAAGACATAGACACTCTGATTCTGGTCGCTGCCCGCCGCGAACACGATGTGCGTGTTGGTCGGGTCCACCACCAACTGGTCAAAGACGTGGTCGGCGTAGACCGTGGTGAAGCTGCCGGTACCGGCCTGGGCATTGCGCGCCGGTAGGAAGGCCAGCGCCAACAAGAGCATGACAGCAACCGGAACCAGACGCGAGAGGCGCACTGGCAGCGTACGCGGTGTGGAATGCATAGTGTCCCTCTCCTTCGATAGCGACACGGCGGTCGCCTACCGATCCTATTGTGCCTGGATCGTCACATGTTGCATCACCACCGGCGTCACGGGAAGTGACTTCGTGCCCGAGGGGTCCGCCGGATCGGCTTTCAATGTCACCTTGCTGATGGCCGTCACAGCGTCCATCCCCTGTACCACTTTCCCGAAGTAGGTGTAATTTGGCGGCAGCGACGTGTCGCTCGCTGTGCAAATAAAGAACTGGCTGCCATTGGTGTTTGGACCAGAGTTGGCCATCGCCACGGCCCCGGCAGTATACACGCTGGAACTGGACGGCAGTTCGTCCTTGAAGCTATACCCCGGTCCCCCCGCACCGGTACCCTTCGGGTCGCCCCCCTGGATCACGAAGCCCGGCACGACGCGATGGAAGATGAGCCCGTCGTAGAAGCCGTGGCAGGCGAGGAATACGAAGTTATTGACCGTCACCGGCGCCTGCGGGGGTAGCAACTGGATGACGATATTGCCGTACTGCGTCTGGATGGTCGCCGTGTACTGCTTTTTGGGGTCGACCTGCATTGCTGGTGGGGCGCTGTAGGTGCGCTGGGGTGTCCCCGTCGGCGTACCAGCGCCGCAGGCTGCCTGGACTGCCGCCGGGTTGGCGGTGCCGGCCGCCGTGGCCGCCGGTTGGCCACAGCCTGCCAGCAGAATGAGAGCTACTGCCCCCAGGATCGTCGGGCGCCATTGCCGCATATCATCTCCATACTTCGGGGCAGCGTATCGCCCGGTACACTGGTGCCGTCATGCTACGCCGTTGCTGCTGTTCACTGCCGCCACTGGTCCTACTGCTATTGTCGCTGTGCGCCTGGGGTTCGCCCCAGTTTACCGGCAGCGACAGCGGCGGACCAGCCATCGGTCCGCCGGAACTGGCGCTGTTGCAGCAGGAGAAGCCGCCCAGCATCAGCGCGGCCAGCGCGCTCCTCATGGATGACGCCAGCAGCACCCTGCTCTGGACCCGGCAGCCGGGCGAACGCCGCGCGCCCGCCAGCCTCACCAAGATGATGACCGCGTTGGTCGTGCGAGCCGATGACCCGCTGAGCAGCGTCGTCGTCATCTCCTCGCTCGCTGCCGGCACACCTGGCTCCCGTATGGACGTGCAGACCGGTCAACGGCTTACCGTCGGCCAATTGCTGTATGGCCTCATCCTCCCCTCCGGCAACGATGCCGCCGTGGCGCTCGCTCAGGGTACCTCCGGCTCCGTGGCCGCCTTCGTCGTCCAGATGAACGTGCATGCTCAGGCGATGGGCTTGACCGGCACGCACTTCCTCAATCCGCATGGGCTGGACGAGGCCGGACATTACTCCACAGCCCTCGATCTCGCCACACTCGGACAGGCCGTGCTGCGGGACCCGGTGCTGGCCGGCATCGTGCAGACGCGCCAGGAAGTAATCCGCGCTCCGAATGGGCAGGTACTTTTCGATCTGCATAATCTCAACCAACTGCTGGGTACCTATCCCGGCGCCGACGGCATCAAGACCGGCACGACGGCCGCCGCCGGGGAGAACCTGGTTGCGGCCGACCTGCGCGACGGCCACCAGATGATCGCCGTCATCCTGGGGAGCACCGATCGCTACGCTGACGCCCGTGCCCTCCTGGACATGGGCTGGGCTAACTGGCGCTGGCTGAACCCGCAACTGCCGCCCCTCGCCACCCTCGACAGCGGCGCCGTCGACCTGGAAGCCGAACACTACACCGGCATTCCTGTACCGGCCTGGGCCGCCGATCAGGTGCAGTTGGAACTCCACGTCGATCCCACGCTCGGTGCGGAGGTACAGTCCATGCACCCGCAGAAGGTGGGGACGGCCGATTGGTGGCTGGGCGACCAGATGGTAGGGCACGCAGACGTTGTAGGGATACGGGGATGAAGGGGTTGAGGTCCCCCCATGACCGCTGAACGCCTCCAGAAGTTGCTGGCTGCCGCCGGTGTGGCCTCGCGGCGCCAGAGCGAAGCGCTCATCACCAGCGGCCGGGTGCGTGTGGATGGGCAGGTGGTCACGACGCTGGGCACACGCGCGACCGCGCAGCAGCGCATTGAAGTGGATGGGCAACTGCTGCGCGGCATGGCGTCGCTGCAGTACGTGGTGCTGCACAAGCCGGTTGGCTACGTCACGACGGCAGCCGACCCGCAGGGGCGGGCGACGGTGTTCGATCTCCTGCCACCTGGACCGCGGCTGTTTCCAGTCGGCCGCCTGGATCGCGAGAGCGAAGGGCTGCTGCTGCTGACCAACGACGGCGACACGGCGTACCGTATGACGCATCCGCGCTTCGGGCTGGAGAAGGAGTACCACGTCTGGACAGCGCAGCCGACGGCAGAGCAGTTGCGCCAACTGGCGGCCGGCGTGGTGCTGGAGGACGGCCCAACCGCCCCTGCCCGCGTGCAGGAAGTGAGTCGCGGACCGGATGGTGCGATCCTCTCGGTCATTCTGCACGAGGGCCGTAACCGCCAGGTGCGGCGGATGCTGGCCGTCGTGGGGCTGCCCGTCGATCGATTGGTACGCGTCCGCCTGGGTCCGCTCCACCTGGACCGGCTGCCGGCCGGCGCCTGGCACACACTCGACTCGGAGGAGGTAGCATGGCTGCGACGGATGCTTGCCTCGGCGGAAGCCGGTGAGAACGGGGAGAAACGTGCCGGTCGCAGCGACGATCGCCCTTGATGGTCCGGCCGGCGCCGGCAAAACGGTTGTCGGCATGGGGGTGGCTCGGGAGTTGGACTACCTGTTCCTCGATACCGGCGCCATGTATCGGGCCTTGACCTACCTGGCCTTGCTGCGCAACGTCGCGCTGACCGACGAGACGGCGCTGGTCGAACTGGCGCAGCAGGCGGCGATTGATATCCTGCCGGATGGTGTAGCCGACGGCCGCCCCTACACGGTGCTGGCTGCCGGTGAGGACGTCACCTGGCAAATCCGCAACCCGGTGGTGACCGAAAGCGTGTCAACATTGTCGGCCTGGCCCGCCGTTCGCCACGAGATGGTCGAGGCCCAGGCGCTGCTGGCGGCGCGCGGTTGCTGCGTGCTGGCCGGACGCGACATCGGTACGGTGGTGCTGCCCCGGGCCGACCTGAAGATCTTTCTGGTGGCCAGCCTGGAGGAGCGGGTGCGCCGGCGTGCGGAGGAACTGCGGGCGCGGGGTGAAGCAGTGGACGAGGCGGCGCTGCGCGCAGCCATCACGGCGCGCGATGAGCTGGATAGCGGGCGGGAGGCGTCGCCGCTCAGGCCGGCTGACGATGCCCACATGCTGGATTCTACGGGTATGACTGTGGACGAGGTCGTGGCCACGATCCTGGCCCTGGCTCGTAAGGGGGCGGATTGACCGTGCAGGCAACGTTTCCCAGCGCCGTGAGTCGTCTGGAGCAGTTGGCCCGTCTGGCGTCGCAGCAGTTTGACGTGGCCGTCGTTGGCGGCGGCATCACCGGCGTCGGCATCGCCCTGGACGCCGCCACGCGGGGCCTGCGTGTCGCCTTAGTTGAGCGGCTGGATTTCGCAGCAGGAACGAGTAGCCGCACCACCAAACTCATCCACGGCGGCCTGCGCTACATGGCCCGGGGGCAGCCCGGGGTCACGCGCGATGCCAGCATCGAACGCCGCCACCTGCTGCACCTGGCCCCCCAACTCGTTCACGCCCTGCCCTTCGTCGTCCCCTTGACCGGTCTCCGCGACCGCTTCGTGATGACCGCGGCGCTCACCGCCTATGATGTCCTGGCGAGCTTTAAGAACGTCCGCAACCACCACGGCCTCAGCCACGACGAACTGTACCAATGGTTCCCGGTGCTGCGCGGCGCCCACTACAGCGGCGGCCTTGTCTATTACGATGGCCAGACCGACGATGTCCGTCTCACCATCACGGTCCTGGAAGAGGCCCTCCGCTATGGCGCCGTTGCCGCCAACCACTGTGAGGCCGTCGGCTTCGCCGGGAACGGCCACGTCGACCAACTGCGCTGCCGCGACGTGCTTGCTGGCGAGGAGTTCACGATCAATGCCCGCCGTGTGGTGCTGGCCAGCGGCGTCTGGGTCGACACCTTGCTCGGGCGAGACGTGGCGACCCACCGGCCACTGGTGCGGCCGGCCAAGGGCGTCCACCTGATCCTGCCGCGGCTGCCCTTCGGTGATAAGGGCGCCTTGCTGCTGCGCCACCCCAGAGACGGTCGCTACGTCTTCGTGGCGCCCTGGAAAGGGCGCACCCTCATTGGCACGACGGACACTGCCTATACCGGCAACCTGGCGGACCCCCCGGTAACTCCAGCCGATGTGCGCTATCTGCTGCAGGTCGTCAATGCCGCTGCGCCGTCCATGCGGGCAACGGAGGCGGACGTGCTGGGCGTGCAAGCCGGCTTACGCCCGCTCATCAACGCCCGGGCCGGCGCTGCCGACGCCGTTTCCCGCGAGGATCGCATCACCGTCACCAACTCCGGTGTCATCGCCATCGTCGGCGGCAAGTTGACGACGTACCGCCATATGGCAGAGAAGGTCGTGGATAAGGTTGTCACCTTGCTCCAGCAGGATGGCGCCCTGAAGGCCGCGCCACCCTGCCGAACAGAGGAGGTACCGCTTGGCGGCTTTCCGCGCGCTGAGGCGGGCGAACTGGCGCGCCAACAGCTCATGCGCGAGTTGCGCGGTTCCTTCTCACGCGACGTGGCGGAGCATTTGATCGCCAGTTACGGCGCTGGCGCCGCAACCATCGGCGCCCGGGCCGCGGCGCAGCCGGAACTCGCGGAACGGTTGGTGCCCGACCTGCCCGTGATAGGGGCCGAGGTGGCGTACGCTGTCGAGCGCGAGTTAGCAGTGACCCTGGGCGACGTCTTAACCCGTCGCCTGGGCATGACGCTGCTTGCCCCGCGCGCCACCCTGGCAGTTGCTCCGGCAGTGGTTGCACAGGTTGGCGCACTGTTGGGCTGGGACGCTTCCGAACAGCAAAGGCAACTCGCTGCCTATCAAGCTGAGGCGTCCGGCCACACCTGGAGTTGACGGGCTGTTTGAGACGGTTGTGCGATTCGCGGTTTCCGGACAGCATCGTTCGCGTACGCCCCGAAGTTGTCACCACTGGCGAACTCCCCGAGGGGTCGCTGCCCCAGTCCATGGGGTGAGGCGGCGCCGTTGCCGTTCGTGACACTGCTCGCCGCCGGCGGGGCTACCGCTCCTGGTACGAGTTCCGCAGGTTCTAGAGCGTGTCATGAACCTCTAGAGCGCCGGTCCACTATTCGCAGCCGCCGTTCACCCGCCCTTAAAAGGGCGGGCTACGTTAACAAAGCGCCGTAAACGACGCTACAAGTCCGGTTCGGCGGCGCGTTTTCGCACGGCGGTGGCCGTCGGGGAGTATCCCAGGGCGCTTCAGCGTCCTTTGTTAACGTAGCCCTACGCTTTAGCGTAGGGTGGGATTGCAGACGCAAGCAGTGGACCGGCGCTCTAGCGGTCGGGGGAGGCCATGGGGGCATGCGAGATGCCAACACCTATCCGACCGACGTCCGCGACGTCGCGCGGGCCGTCGTTGCGTTCTACCCAACCCTGATGGCTCCGGTGGCCCCCGGAGGCACACGATCTGCGGGCGACCTTATCCTTGCGTTAGACGGCGTGCGCGGCATACCCCTGGCGTTTGCTGCCCTACGACTTCCCAGTCCGGCCGGCCGTCTACCAGCAGGCACAGCGCTGGCTCGCCGCGATCTGCTGCGAGGCGATGGTCCCCGGTGGCCTTTTGTGGCGTTGCCCCTGCCTCTTAGTCTGGATTTCGCAGTGTGATCAGTCCTGTCGAAGAGCATAGCGGTCGGCCGGCGAGTGGTGGAGCGAGTCCGGTGACGAGGTAGAGGGCGGAGCCGTCGTGGAGGACGAGGATCAACACCGCCAGGCTGGCGAACTGGGCGAGCAAGGTTCGTCTGGAAGCGGTGAAGCCGACGCGGTGAGCGAGCAATTCGAGGAGGGCGAACACCAGGAGGGCGACCATAGTGCAGAAGACGAGCGCTTGGATGCGGTCTTGCTTGTGGAGCACCCAGAGGGTACCCGCCGGGCGGACGGCTAACGGGCCTTTGACCAGGGCGAAGCGTTTTTCGGGCACATC
>DAIMXP010000128.1:0-13629 GCA_036734945.1 Chloroflexota bacterium | reverse complement strand
AACCCTACCGCTACCTTGCCCATTTGTCAAAGTTATTTCGTGACGGGTCCTAAAGAGGCTGATGCAGTTGCTGATTGCCGGAGTACGAGCGTCAGAGCAAGCGCGAGTCCTATCGAGTACAGCCAGGCTCGCCGTTTCATATCACCGTCTCCTCGTGACGTTTTTCCGAACCATGCTATGGCTTGCCTGTTCCAAAGCGATAGGGCCAAAATGGTCGCTGTGTGAATTCAAGGCACTGTGATCCGCTTCACAAGGCTAAAAGCAAGGACGCTTGTAAGTGTACCAAAGACAAGATCAATGCTGGGACATTTGGGAGCTTGGTCTGGTGGATTGAGGAATGGGTGCGCTGATGATCGTCTTGCTGGCGATCGTTCCAGGTTTTATCGCCAACGCGGTATGGGTACGCGCGAACCTGGAAGGGACGGGGCTCCGATATCATAATGGTGCTGCAGTCCCTGGCGATCAGCGCAGCCATCCAGGTCCTGGTTGAGTTCAAGGATGGGAAATTCACCGCCGGTGTATTCGGTGAACAGGCCGAGGTCTATACCACCCCCGATCCGCAAGCCTTGTTACCTTCACAACAGTGGGGCGTAGACGAGCACGGGGATGTCATCGCCCCGCTCCTGGACAGTCTTGGCGTTATGATTAGCGATACAGCCGAGATTCGATCAGTACGTGTACTCGTAGGAGGTGGGAGTGGGAGCCAACAACCGAAGTCAGGCCCGTGATTCCGTTCAGATCGATATCAAGGAGGGGCGGATCAAGATCGAGAAAGGACGGGTCACCGTTCATTCAGAGTTGCCCTTACCTACCGTTCCCCCGCGTCGAGGCATCTGGCAGCGACCAGATCCATCGGGTACTCCTACGGCTACCACTGAGGCAACCAGGAGTATTCCGGTCGCAACCTCCGGCGCTTCATAAGCGCTGAGTGCGAACATTGCGCAGGCCGTTGCACGCTGGACTGTTGTTTGCCTCTGTGGCGATGACCGATCCTACCTCCCCTGGTCATGCGCTCATTGCCCACTCCACTGCTGCCCGCTGCCCGTCATATGCAGCCAGTAGCCAGCGTTGGGTTGCAGGGTGGTGAGGTTGTTGAAGGGCGCCATATTGGCAGCGGTGAAGTAGCTGAGCGCGCCACCCTGGCCGGCGTCAAAGCCGAGGACGATGTCGACCTGATTGTTCAGGTGGCTCAACGCGGTGGCGATCGGCTCCGACGCCGTGCCGGTATAGCCGACCAGGTTCCAGCCCGGTGTCAGGGTCAGCGTGGTCCCCGCTGGCAGCGCTGTCCCAGTGAGCGACCAGGTGGCGTCGGTCGTGAGGTGAACCCAGTAGCCGCGCAGGGGTTGCAGCGTCGTCAGTGTGTTGAACGCTTGCATGCTGGAGCTGGTGAAGTAACTCTCGGCGCCACCGGTCGAGGCGTCAAAGCCCAGCACGATGTCGTAGTTTGTGCCGAGGGAACTGAGCACCGTCGTGAGGGTGATGGTGCTCTGGGCGGTCGGAGAGGCGATGGGACTGGCTGTTGCTGTTGGGGAAGGCGTAGCCGTTGGGGTCGAGGTTGGCGTGCTGGTCGCGGTCGCCGTCGGACCACCGGGGACGGTCCACTGGAACATCACGGAGCCGTTGCCGGCCGCCGCTGCCGGGCCGATCGAGCCCGTGCCGATGTAGTAGCTCGCGTTGACTAGGACGGCGCTGGAGCCGCCGTCGCCGGCCTGTTGGCCGGTGGCGGTGCTGCCCTCAATGGTGCTGTTGTCAATCGTGACCACGCTGCCGGCAGCGATGAACATGGCGCCGCCCTGCGCCGCCGTTCCGTCGGTCCCAGTGCCGCCCGGGGCGCCCGCCGTGCCGGGAGCCCCACCGGTACCGGGAGAGCCAGACGCGCCACTCCCGGCGGCGCCGTCCGCGCCGTTCGTTCCGGCAATGCCCACCTGGCCAGCAGCACCATTCGTCCCGTTGGCTGCCGACTGCGACCAGGGAGCGACACCGTTATACAGGGTCAAGCTGGAGAGCGCCAGAGTACCGCCCTCGACATCGAAGAGGCGTGTCTTGTTGCTTCCATTGAGGGACACCTGCTGGCCGGTTCCGTCCAGTGTCAGTGCGGCGCCGCTCTGAATAGTGAGCGGCTGCGAGAGTGTGATGGTTCCACTACAGTTGAAGAGATAGCTGCCGCCGGCTGAGGCGGCGCTGTCGAGCGCCGCTTCGGTACAGCCGATAGCGGTTGGGCTGGCGGCGAGCGCGGCCGGCGCTGTCGACTGTTGCTGCACCGCCAGCGAGAGCACGATGGCAGCGAAGGCGGCGAGCCGCCAGATCAGACGCCGTTGCCGTGGCATGGCCGACCGCCTCTCCAAAACGCCCCAGTCGCCGCCCCCAACCTGATGCCGCTGCGCGGGGTCTGCAGACTCCCTTCAGTATGCACACCAGTGCGGCAGCGCGCCTGTGTCAATCAACACATTTGTCCTGCGCACGATGCAATTGTTGTTGTGGGACACGCCGACGTGTCACTGAAAGCTGGTGCAAGCGTCAGGCCCCCGGCCGGTGCATGCCCGTCGCCACCGCCCAGGCTGCTACGGCGGCGCGCGTGTGGACGCCGAGCTTGGCGCGGATGTGCTCGACGTGGTTAGCGACGGTTCCCCGCGCGATCACCAGTTCTCGGGCGATCTGCTGATTGGTCAGGCCGCGGGCGATCAGTGCCGCCACCTCGCGCTCGCGGGCCGTCAGGGGCGTGGCCGGCGCAGCAGCGACGCCGATTTCTGGTCTGGCGCTCGCCATGCGGAGCGCAGCCTCAATGGTGAGTCGCTCGCCCTTAACCGGCGCCGCCCCTGCCTCGAGCGCGGCCTGCAGCCGCTCCTGCGCCTCCCGTTGGGTCGCGGCCAGGCGGCGGCTGTACCAGGGCGCGAAGCGTAGCCCGACCTCCTGCGCCAGCCGCTCGGCAGCGCCGGCCAGGCGCAACGCCCGCCCGGCGTCTCCCTGGGCCAGGGCCAGCGAGGCCACGGCGGCCAGCGAGTAGGCAATGCCGCCGCGGTGCCCAAGCTGCCGGCGCAAGTCCAGGCTCTCCAGCAGGAGCGATGCAGCCCGATCCAGCTCTCCGGTGTCGAGGGCCAGGAAGCCGGCATTCTGCAGCACCCAGGCGAGGAACTGCGGATCGCCAATTGCCCGTCCGGCGCTGAGCGCCCGTGCGTAGAACCCCTGAGCCGTGCCGGCGTCGCCGCGCGCGTGCGCTACCGTGCCCAGGCGGTCGAGCGAATAGGCGACGCCGAAGCCGTCTCCCACGTCCTCGAAACTGGCGAGCGCTGCGGTCAGGTAGCGCTGCGCGTCGTCATAGTCGCCTTCAGCTCGCGCCAGTAAGCCGAGCTCGCTCTGGATGGCGGCACGTTCAGTGCGCAAACCAAGCAACTCCAGGTCGGCGGCAGCCTGCTCCAACTGGCGGCGGCAGGCCGGCAGGTCCCCTTGCGCTTGTGCCAGCGTGCCCGCCAGGGCCCGGCCGCGGGCGCGCCAGGCCGATGGCTCCCCCATCGCGGCGAGTTGCAGCAGTCCTTCCAGTTGGACCCGCGCCTCCCCCAACGGACCACGCATGAGCCAGAGGAGCTCGAGGGAGACGGCCAGACGCAGCCCCTCCTCCACGCGTTGGTGCTGGATGAACCAGGCCAGGGCCGCGCGCAAGTTGTGCCGCTCCAACAGGATCAGGTCTACTGTCTGGCGTCGCTCGGTCGTGCGTTGCTCCGGCGGCACGCCGACGGTGTGCTCAGCCAGGCGCAGATACCAGGCCGCGTGGCGACCACGCGACGCCTCACCTTCGTCGGCCTGCTCCAGTTGCTCCTGACCGAAGGCCCGGATGGTCTCCAGCGGTTGATAGCGCGGCTCCGCAGCGCTGTCCTGCTGGCGGCGCAGCAGGTTGTGCTCGCAGAGCGCCTCCAGCGCGATCAGCGCCTCACTGTCGCGGAGGTCAGGGCGGGCGAGCGCCAGCGCCGCGGCGAGCGAACAGCCGCCGGCACAGACGGCGAGCGAGCGGAACAGGCGCTGGGCAGCGGAAGAGAGGGCGTCGTAGCTCCAGGCGATGGCGGCGTGCAACGTCTGGTGGCGCTCCGGCGCATCGCGGGAGTTGCCGGCCAGCAGGGACAGGGAGTCGCCAAGCTGCGCCAGCAAGACGCGGGGCGAGAGCAGCCGCATGCGCGCCGCTGCCAGCTCGATGGCGAGGGGCAGCCCGTCCAGCCGCGTGCAGAGCTGAGCGACGTCCAGTGCGTCGGTGTCCGTGAAGCGGAACTGCGGTTGCGCCGCCTGGGCGCGGGCCACGAACAGCGCCACGGCGGGGTAGCGCAGCGCTGCCAGCGCCGTCAGCGAGCGTCGCGCCGGCGGGACGGCCAGTGGGGCCACCGGCAACTCCCGCTCCCAGCGCAGGCGCAAAGGGGCGCGACTGGTGACGAGCACCACCAGGCGGGGACAGTTCGCCAGCAAGCTGCCTACCCATGTGGCGGCGCCCAGCAAGTGCTCGAAGTTGTCGAGCAGGAGCAACAGATGCTGGTGCTGCAGGACCTGGAACAGCGCCTCCTCCGGTTCCGGCGCCGGCTCGTTGCTGCTCGATCCCACCGCTGCCGCGACAGCCGGGGCTACTGCGCTGACCGCCCGCAGTGACGCCAGGTCCACGAAGCGAACGCCATCGCTGAAGGATCGCTGGGTCATCTTCGCTGCGACGACCGCCAGATGCGTCTTGCCGACGCCGCCCGGACCGGTGAGGGTGACGAGGCGGGCGCTGCCCGTTCGCAGGGTCTGGGCGATGGTGCGTAGTTCCCGCCTGCGCCCAAGCAAGGGCAAGGGGTACACGGGCAATGGCGCGTCGGCCGGCATGCGCTGCTCCTTCACTGCCTCGCGGCAGCACGGCACTCAAAGCATAAAGCATAAGGCCGCGACTGCGGGCCCGCGCAGTGGGCCCGCAGTCGCGGCCCTGTTCGTTTTAGGGGCCGGGCGGCGCGCGCAACGCTACGATCTTCGCTGTGCTGGGCTCGCTGATGACGATCACACCGTTGCCTATGGCCAGCGCGCTCGGACCAAGCAGCCCCGGCGCCGTGTAGGCGGCTAACTGCTGTCCACTGAGCGAGTCGTGCAGGATCTGATTGCTCCCCTGGTCGGTCAACCAGAGGCTGTTGCTATCCGCCACCAGTTGCGGTCCGTTGACGGTGGCACTCCTATTAACATGCCACGTCCGCACCAGCGCGCCGCTCGGGCTGAAGATGACGACGTTGCCGCTACCTGGATCAAGAACGGCGAGCTGACCACCGGCCAGCACGGCAACGCTGGTGGGCTGACCGAGCGCGCCGGCACCCTGGTCTTGCGTTCCGAACGTCTGCTTCACGGCGCCGGTGGGGGAGAGGCGCACCACGCGGCCGCGGCCGGTGTCAACGAGATAGAGATCGCCGTCCGGTCCGATGGCGAGGCCGCGCGGATTATAGGTGGCGATGGCGGGTCCGCCATCCTTACCCTGATACTGGCCGGAGGGCGAGAAGTGGTAGAGCGTGCCGTCGGTGCTGTCGAGGAGCCAGGCGTTGCCGTCGGGCGCCAGCGCCACGGCGTCGGGGTCGCCCAGCGTTCCGGCGCCGGCGGGCGGTGCGACAGACCAGAGCAGCTTGCCGGAACTATCAAGTTTCTCCAGCGCGTGGTGGCCCTGGTCGGCCACGTAGATATTGCCGGCAGCGTCGACCGCCAACCCGGCGGGAATGCTGTCGGCGAAGAGGGTGTGCATGTTGATCTGCCAGAGCGCCGGGAGCGTTTCGACCGCGCCGCTGCGTACCCCGGCCGCTGGAGCGCTTGCTACCTGCACGGGTGGTGTTGCCGCCGGCAGGACGGGCAGCGCCTGCGCCTGACTGGCAGCCGAGGACGGGAAAAGGTAGGCGGTGGGCAGGATCTGGCGATCGCCGTTCGGCGGCTGCCAGTAGAGTTGCACGTGGTCGTAGTTGTTGACGGCGGCGTAGCGCAAGCGCAGCGCGTGCAGGCCGGCACTCAGGGTGACCGTGGCGTCCTGGTAGCTGTTCGGCGTCGTGTTGTCGAACAGCAGCCGGCCGTCCAGAAAGAGCGCGGAGGCATCAATCGAGGTGGTGCCGAAGTGGTAGAGACCGGCAACGGGCGCATCCAGTTGGCCGTTCCATTCGATGCTGTAGGGACGGTTGAGCGGCATCAGGTGAAAATCGAAATCCACCTGAGGGTCCACCTGCTGGAAGGCCGGCGGCGCTGTCCAGGTGGCGTTGGAAAAGTAGCTGCCGAGCAGTCCGGTG
This sequence comes from Chloroflexota bacterium, assembly GCA_036734945.1. Lineage (GTDB taxonomy): Bacteria > Chloroflexota > UBA4733 > UBA4733 > UBA4733 > UBA4733. The sequence continues at coordinate 7,369 of DAIMXP010000128.1, read as the reverse complement.
TCGCGGACGCGTTCGGCGTAGAGCGCTTGCTGGGGTAGGGGCGTGAGCTGCGCGGTGGAAGGCGGTTGCCAGAGCAGGTGCAGCCCATCGCCCTGGCCCAGGGTGGCCCGTACTTCCAGGAGGTGGGTGCCCTTGGCCAGCGTGATGTGCGCCGCCTGGGCCACCTGCTGGCCATCCAACATCAGTTGCGCGCCGAGCGGGCCCTGGAGCTGGAATTCGTAGGCGCCGTAGGTGGGTGCGAGCAGCACACTGCGCAGCGTGACCGTGGTCGGAACGGGTACCGCCAGATCGCTGGCCGGCAGGTCGGCACTCGGTAAAGTGCGCACCAGCGGCGTTGCGGCACTGCCGGCGGACTGGAAGGTCGCCCGGACGCCCTGGATTGCGCTGATGTCCGCCGGTTGCAGGAGGATGCCGTCGATCAGCGGGTTGCCGCCGAAGGGCGGTCCGAAGCGCTGCACAGTGGCCTTCGGGTAGTAGGTCTGTAGCAACTGGAGCGCCGTCTGGTTGTCGGCGCCGAGGTAGATGACGGTAGGCGTCGCGCCGCGCAAGGGCAGCAGGCTGTCCTCAAACGGGGTCTGCTTAACGCCAGGGGCAAGGAAGGCCAGCGTTGGCTGGCCGATCACCTGCTGATCCATATAGACAGTGGTGCCCGGCGGCAGCGTGCGCGCCTGGCGAGCGATGATCGTGGCGGTGGTGGAGTGCTCGGCATAGACCGAAGCGTTGCGTTGCTGGATGCCAAAGTAGCGCCAGACATCCATCGCGCCGGAGTAGGCGAGCAGCCCGGCCACGGCCAGCAGCGTCCACAGTGCCGGCGACGCAAGCGCGGCGAGGAGACGCCGGGCGGCGCGTGCTGACGTTGGTGACCGCGCGCCGGCGGCGGGCGCGGTTGGTGGTCGAGCCGTTCGGAGCGAACCGGCGGCCTGCACCGCCAGCGACAGCGGCAGCGCCGCCAGCAGCGCCACGACGTTCACCTCATCAAAGGTGCGCAGCGATTGGGGCGCCTCGAAGACGACCGAGAAGATACCGCCGCTGAGCACAGCGGCCCACCAGAAAGGCATGAGCAGGTATTCCGGGCGGCGGTAGCGGATCAGGCACAACCCCAGGCCGAGCACAGCGAGGCCGGCCAGGATGGCATTCAACTCTGGAGCGCCGGGCAGGTTGTGCCGGCCATTGGCGTCGCCCTGCACATTAAACATCAGCAGGTGCCTGGACACGCTGCGCAGCAGCGGCTCATTGCTGTGCCGTTGCTGCATTTCCGTGAAGATGTTCACCATCTGCGTCCGCCGGCTGAACTGCCGCGGGTGCTGGACGGCGAACTCGAGCAGCGGACTGGTGACCAGCAGGGCTGCTACGCCGAAGGCGACGGCCAGCGGGAGGACGGTGCGGGCGTAGCTGTGCGGCCGACGCAACCAGAAGAGCAGCAACGTGAGCAGGAGCACCGCCGCCATGAGCTGGCTTGCCACGTAAGTGTCCAGGCCCAGACCGAGCATGACGCCGGCCAGGGCGGCGGAGGTCCAACTGCCGCGCTTCAGCGCGCGCACCAGGAAGGCCATCGCCAGCATGTCGAAGGTCACTGCCCAGACGTTCCCGCTGATCGCTTCGCGGCTGAAGGTGACCTGCCAGGGCAGTGTCGTCATGATGGCGGCAGTAATGAGACCGGCGGCACGGCCGAACAGCGTGCGACCGGCCAGGAAGGCGGCAAGGATGCCGACGATGCCGCCCAGCGCGGCGGGCAGGCGCCAGGCCAGCGCGTGCGGTCCCAGCACGGCCTGGAATGGCGCCGCCAGGTAGGGGTAGAGGGGAGAATCGGGCCCCGGAAAGTCAAAGAAGACGGGCCGGTAGTTCGGGTCGCTCAGCAGGTGTTGGGCCAGCAGGCTGCCGTTGGCCTCGTCGTACCAGAAGCCGTAGGGCAGGCGGTCGAGGAAAATCAGCCGGATGACGCTCCCCAGCAGCAGCAAGCCGCCCAGGATCAGCAGGTCCAGGCGCTCGCGCCGCCAGGGGATGGCCAGCCGCGGGCGGCCATCGAACAGCCATGCAGCGACAATGACGGTGGCGATACTGGCCACGAAGAGCAGCAGAGCCAGGTTCGGCCAGCGGTGCAGCGCCAGGAGGACCAGCGCCGCCGCGTTGGCCCCCACGGCAATCAGCGCTACCGGCTGCCAGGCCGGGCTGGCGCGAAAGTGCAGCGGCGCGACGAAGCCGGCCTCCGGCGCAGCGTGCAAGCGCAGGGCCAGACTGCCCAGCGCGATGGCAGCGAGGAAGAGCGGTATCGCCGGCAGCGCTCGCTGTGTATGCAGCAACACTGATTGGGCCACGATAGCCAGCCCGATGGCAGCGCCGAGCGCGAGCAGCCCTCGACGCGAGGCTGCGCCCGATGCTGGCGGTGATCCCATCGTGCCGATGTGCAGTTCCTCCACAGTGGCCTGCCGATCGTTCCATCGGCGGCTAGAGTGTATCCGTTACCAGTGGTGAGGAGCCGTGCCGGGCGCTTCAGCGTCTGGTTCCACCGCCCCTGCGAGTTCGCCAACAAAGTCATGGAGGGACACTCCCATTTGCGCCAGCCCTTTGCGGACTGCACGCCCATGCTTTACACTGGAACGATGAGTGACAAGACGACGCCCGCAGCAGACTACGACAGTCCCTGGAAGGAGGCGCTCGCCAAGTACCTGCCCGACGCCTTCGCCCTCTTCTTCCCAGACGTGGCCACGCAGATTGACTGGAGCCGCCCTCACCAGGCGCTGGACACGGAGTTGCAACGGGTCACACGCGATGCGAATCTGGGCCGTCGCCTGGCCGACACGTTGGTGCAGGTCTGGCGGCGCGATGGCAGCGACGCCTGGGTCCTCATCCATATCGAAGTGCAGGGCCAGCCGGACCCTGACTTCGCCCGACGCATGTTCGTCTACTACTACCGCATCTTTGATCACCACAGCCGTCCCATCATGAGCGTCGCCATCCTGGGAGACGAGCAGCCCGATTGGCGGCCGGCGCATTTCACGCAGGATCTCTGGGGCTGCGCCGTGGAGCTGCGCTATCCCGTGGTCAAGCTGCTGGACTGGCGGGAGCGCGATGCGGAGTTGGCGGCGAGTGCGAACCCATTTTCGGTAGTGGTGCGAGCCTACCTGGCGGCGCAGGCGACTGTTGGGGCGATGGAGGCGCGGGGGCGGGCCAAGTTGGGGCTGATCCGGGGGCTGTACGAGCGGGGCTACGCGCGGGAGCACATCCTGGAGTTGTTTCGGCTGATCGACTGGATGCTGGCCTTGCCAGCGGAGCAAGAGGCGCTCTTGTTGCACGAGGTTGAACGGATTGAGGAGGAACGACGGATGCCCTACATTACCAGCGCAGAACGCATCGGGCAGGAACGCGGGGAACAGATTGGGCTGCGGGAAGGGCGGCGCGAAGGGCGGTTAGAGGGGCAGCGCACCGTGCTGCGGCGATTGGTGCAGGCGCGTTTCGGGACCGTGCCGGAGGCGCTGGGGCGACAGATCGACACTGCCGACGAGCTACAGCTTGACCAGTTGATCGGCCGGATCGGCGCCGCATCAACGCTCAACGAGCTTGAAGCCGAGCCGGAGCGACCGGCGTAGGGAGCGCGGCACGTACTGACGTGCTGCGGTCTGGACGAAGAAGGTCTCATTCATCGCTCCTATCTCCGGTGCGGTCATGGAGGCGATGTCGCCGACAGGCAAGAGTGTACGCCAAAGTATGGCGCCGGATGCTGTGAGGTTGCCGTGGCCGCCGGTCAGCACCTGCGTCGTCTTGCCTGGCTGCTCCTTACCCTGACTAATCTCCTGAATCCGTACAGCCCCGCCGCCACCCCTGACGCGAGTGCAGCATAGTACTAACGGCTGATCGCGGCGGCGATGGCGCCCGCTTGTCGTACCTTCTGAGCAAGCACGTGGTGGTTGCGCTCCGAATGTGGAAGGCGGTGGCGCCCTTCATCACCCGAACCGACCCACCGCCATGCGCGGGATATTGCCGTGACGCCTGGATGCTGGGTGGCGAGCAACCCTCTGGGTCTTTGGAAAGGAATGTTGTTGCGAGCCACGCCTTGACAAAGGCAGGGAAAGCGATGGGCGCAAGGAAGTCTCCCCGGTCGCGGCAAGCGGGCGGGGCGCCAGCGTATCCCTGGGAGCCGGGCACAGCGCCGTCGCTGCCGGAAGATATTGAGGCGGCCTGTGCCGCGATCTGGCAGCGCATCGCGGCTGGTGATCGGCGGCTGACCACGGTAGATCAACTGGCGCTGCGCGTCATCGTTATGCACCGCCGCCTCGGCATCCTGTATGACGAGGGCATCACCCTGCTGGGCAATCCGCGCGGGCTGTCGCGCACTACCGTGTCACGTCGGTACACGAAATGGGAGTCCGCTGGCCACCTCACTGTGCTTCGGCCAGCGCCGAGAGCGGCGGATGCGTGCCAGGCGCTGCTAGCGGGGCGGGACCATCGCTCCTGGCCCTGGTATTGCCGCGAACTGCGCCGGGAGACCGGCTTGCTGCTCGACCCGGAGTTACTGCGGCTGTGCGCGGGTGGCCACCGCCCGATGCCACCGGCGTTGACCCGCCACCTCGGGTTCGACCCGGCTCCCTCCGCCGTCCTCGCCAGCCGGATCGCGGCCATCACCGCTGCCGTCGATCGCGACCTCTCTGAAGACAGCCCGGTGCTGCGCGTGGCGGCGGCGGCGGGCAGCGGCAGCGCCGTCTTGTTCCAGGCGGTGCAGGGCTGGGGACAGCAGCGCTTCACGCGCGTCCACACCTGGCGGCCGACGGTAGGACTGGACGACCCTGCGGCGTTGGGGGAGTGGCTGGCGCAGGCGTTGGCGCCCGGTGAAGGGGCGGTGCTGAGCGGCGCCATGCTGGCCGACAACCCGGAGTTGCGTCAGGAACTCCTCTGCCGGCAGCCCGTCTTGCTCCTGGTGTACCGCGGCGCCATGCCCCTTGCTGTGGCGGCGTTGGAAGAGTGGCTGCACGGCACGCCGAGCCGGGCGATCGTCATTCTGGCTGGCAACGGAACTCCCGACAAGCCGGGGCAGGCGTGGCCACCGCTCGACCCCAGGGAGAGCCTGGCCTACCTGGCCGAACTGGTCGGCTATGCCGGTCGGAAGCTGGCCGACCGCGGCCAGTGGCAACGGTTGGTCTGGGCCCACACAGTCGGGCTGCTGCGCGAGGTACAGGCGCTCGCCAGTCAGTTGCGCCAGGAGGTGCGCCGCGCCATGGCGGCGTCCAATGGCGCGACAGCGGACGCCTCCGAGCTGCTGGCGCAGCATTTGCCTGCGGCGTTGCGCCGGACGGAGCCGGCAATGTCGTCGGGACCAAGTCCAGCCGCTGCCAGGGCCTTTCTGGCGCTTGGGCCACAGCAGCAGCAACTCCTCTTCACCGTCACCTCCTTTCCGGCCCGGGAGTGGACGTTCGCTGAACTCCACGCGGCAGCCGGGGGACATCCGCTGGGCCTGGATTCTCTCCTGGAAGCGGCGTGGCTGCTGCGGACGGACAGCCTGACCGAAGCCACCTATGTGTGTCCGGCTCCGGCGCGCCGGCGACTGCCAGCAGCCCCGCTTTCCAGCGCGCTCGCGGGCATGCAATCCCTTTGGGAAGGTTGCTGGGCGCCCCGGCTGCGAGCGCGGCGCGACCTTGCCGCAGCGCTGGCCGCCTACGCTGGCATCGGTGACAACGCGGTGAGCGCCTGCCTGGATGCGGCGGAACAGGCCCGCAAGGATGCTGCCTTGCTGCCGGCGGCGGCCGCGTTGTTGCTGCTGATCTGGCGATTCCTCTCCGACCTGCTCCAGCCGAGCGGGCGTACCCTGCTGCATCTGCGCCTGGTTCGCCTCGCCGATGCTGTTCTAAGAGCGGTTCCGGCTACGGCGCTGAAGTCCGACACCGCCGAATGGGCCAGTGCTCCGGCGGAAGCGGCGTTGATCGCCGCCGAGCGCAGCTTCATGGCCTGGGTCAGGGGAGAACTGGCGGAAGCGACGACGGCCCTGACCCGCGCCGAGGGGCTGCTGCCGCCACCGGCGACCGCCTGTACCGCGACAGGCGGCCAGCGCCAGTGTCTGTTCACCGTTCATGCCAGCGTGATCGCCTTCCGGATGCTCCTGCACCGGGACACGATGCCCGATCACCCCCAGGCCCTCCTGACCGAGTTACGAGCGCTGCTGGTACGCCAGCACGAGTTGCAACAACTGGAGGATGCGGACGACGCGCGGCGCGGCTGGCAGGCGGAGGCGCGGCGCAACTACCCCGGCTGGTGGGAGCCTGGCCGCGGAGTCGCCCGTTACCACTACTGGCGCAGTATCTGCTGGCAGGCCATGGCGGCGGCAACAGCACAGGTACGGCCGGAGGATGTCGACGACTTCCGCCGGCAAGCGAGAGCAGAGGCTGCGTTCGCCCGTGCCGGCTATGCCGAGCGCGCGCCGCGCCACCGGCTGGACCGCAGCCGTCTCGTCCTGACGATTCTGCTGCGAGCCATCATCGAGCACACCGCCAACGATCTGCCGGCGGCGCTCCATCTGCTGGAGGAAGCGTCCGCCGCAGCCGCGCGCTACCACCGGCCGGACCACATCGCCTCCTGCCGCTTACAAGAGGCGTCCTGGTGGCAGGAGAGCGGCCTACCCAACGCCGAAGCGCGCACCCGCCAGGCCCTGCAGCGAGCCTGGCAAGCCGCCCGGGGCTGCGACCCCTCGGTCGCCGCGACCATCCTCGTGAAAGGCCGCCGCCTGCTCGGCCCGACCTGGGACCCCGCCGCCCCAACCCGCCACCGCCACCGCGCCACGAGCGCGCAAAAGTGAAATTACGCCGATAGGATGGTGGCGGAAGTTGGGCTAAACGGTTGACGGTTGACCGGCGTCGTCGTAGGGACTCGCGAGTAAGCATCGTCACCTTGGTTCATGTGGCTCACTTGTGCATACTTTCGTACTGATGACCTGGATGGTCAACATATTACGTCAAGCGGATTGACGTCTGGTGCCGGTTGGGCGCCACGCGCGAGTTGCGGTGTCATTACCTGTCAGCAACAGTCTACAAGCAAGAGAGGTCTGCAGCTGCATTTTAGGTTCGCATGCCTACGCACACACCCACAAGGGCTCCGGCGGCATTCCGTCCGCGTGCCGCCGTTGGTACGTCGCCCCGCCATTGCCATTTGACCAGTCGCTCGCTGCGCGCCGCAAGCTGCCTGTCGGATACAATGGCAGCAACCTTTCCTTGTATCGGCACTGAGCGGTTCGGACGTGTACCCAAAGTAGGAGGCTCGCCCCCATGATCTTCAGCCCAGTAAGAACGCGGCGTCTTCTTCACCTAATTGCTGGCTGTATGATCCTGATAGCACTATATTGGCGTGATCTATGCGAGTCTTCTGGGGAGGAGGTTCGCAGATGCAA
>DAIMXP010000127.1:0-14032 GCA_036734945.1 Chloroflexota bacterium | reverse complement strand
TTCGCCGGGTACCCGCGCGTAGCGTGGGTGCTAGCCCGCGACTTCAGTCGCCGGGAGGTCCCAAGCATCCGGCGCAAAACTTTGCGGCGCACCCGTCGGCTGATCCCACCCGCACGCTACACTTTCCGCTGATATTCGGGTGACACCAGGCGGCGTGGAGAAGGAGCAATAATGGCAGCACAACGTGAGCGAGTCTTTGTCAGTTGGCGCTTCCCGGACCCGGCGCTGCCCTTATTGGAAGCGGCCTTAGACGTGCGGCTCTGGCAGGGGGACACGCCTATTCCTCGGTCAGAATTCCTCAAGGTCATCGCCGACGTGGCCGGCGTTCTGGTCTCCAACGCCACGGAGCGCCTGGACCGCGAAGCGATGGATGCCGCCCCTGGTCTCAAGGTCATCAGCAACTTTGGCGTGGGAGTGGACAACGTCGACCTGTCGCTGGCCACCGAACGGGGCATCCTGGTCTGCAACACTCCTGGCGTGCTGGTGGAGACGACAGCGGATCACGGCTTCGCTTTGCTGCTGGCCGTCGCCCGTCGGCTGCCGGAGGCGCAACAGCACGTACGCGCCGATCGCTGGCAGGGGTGGCACCCCAAACTCCTGGTCGGGCAGGAGGTGTACGGCGCAACGCTGGGCATTGTTGGACTCGGCGCTATCGGCAGCGCCGTGGCACGACGGGCCAGGGGCTTCAATATGCGTATCCTCTACGCCAGTCGGACGCGCCGGCCGGAGTTGGAGCAGAGCCTGGGGGTCGAATGGTCGTCCCTTGACGACCTCTTGCGGCAGGCGGATTATGTCTGTCTGACCACCGCTCTCACGGCGGAGACTCGCCACCTCATCGGCCGTCGGGAACTGGCCCTGATGAAGCCCTCGGCCGTGCTCGTAAACATCGCCCGCGGGCCGATCGTGGATCAGTCAGCGCTCTACGACGCGCTTAAGGAACACCGGCTGTTCGGAGCCGGGCTTGATGTGACAGACCCCGAACCGATGCGCGGCACAGATCCCCTGCTCACCCTCGACAACTGCCTGATCGTGCCGCACATCGGCAGCGCCGGAGCCGGCGCTCGCGCGCGAATGTCAGAATTAGCAGCCACCAACCTGATCGACGGCCTTGCCGGCCAGCGGCCGCGCCACCTTGTCAACCCGGAAGCGCTCAACAACGCTCCGTGAACGCTCCCGTAAGCGCCGGACGCATCCCGGTCCCTATTGCGGCGGACTGGCGACTTCGTGAAACGAGATCACCAGCATCAGGGTGAGCAGCAGCATGAAGCCGACGAGGTGGATTGTCCCCTCCAGTCGAGGATCGAGGCGCCGACCGCGCACCCGCTCCAGCAGCACGACAGCGAGCCGGCCACCGTCAAGGGCCGGGAAGGGCAGCATGTTAACGATGGCGAGGTTGATCGACAGCAGCGCGGTCAGCTCGATCAAGGGCCCCGGCCCCGCGTGTGCGGCCTCGCCGGTCAGTTTCGTAATCCCGACAGGGCCGGAGAGTTGGACCCCTGCGGCGCCAAACGTCTGGCGGATGCCGTCGAAAAAGGCGCCAAAAAACGAGGCGGTTTGTTGGACGCCGATGATCGGCGCTTTCCAGATCGGCGAACGTACTGGAATGACGCGCGCCATGTAGGCGATGCCGACGTGGCCCTGACCCGTTTGCACCTGTGTACGGGGCGTCACAACGACCTGTTGCGTCTGCTGTATATCACCGGTGGGGGCGACCGTCAGCTCCAGCGGCTTCCCCAGACTGGCGTTGATAATGTCCCCAAACTGCGCCTCGCTGGTCAGACGTTGCCCGTTGGCGCTCAGGACGACCTCGTTCACCTGCAGGCCCGCCGCCGCAGCCGGACTGCCGCTCTGTACCTGCTGTATCACGATGCCATCCATCGTTGGCTCGCCCACGATGGCCACGATCGTGAGCAGCACCGGCACAATCAGCACGTTCATGGTGGCGCCGGCGCAGAGGATGATGGCGCGCTTCCAGCGAGCCTTGGCGGCGAAACTAGCCGGCGAATAGATCTCGCCGTCTTCGCCTTCCATGCGCACGTAGCCGCCGAGCGGTATGGCATTGAGGGCGTAGTCGGTGCCGCCAATGTGGATGGCAGCGATTCGGGGCGGGAAGCCAAAAGCGAACTCCTTCACACGCACGCCAAAGAGGCGTGCGGTGATGTAGTGGCCGAACTCGTGCGCCAGCACCAGGAGCAGCAAGACGGGAATGATCCAGAGGTAATAGGCCCAGAACACTCAAGGCACCCGTTCCAGCGCCGTGCGCTCGACCAACTCCGCAGCAAGGCGACGCGACTCGCGATCCGCCTCCAGCACGTCCTCCAACGCCGGGTGGGGAACGTTGCTATGGCGATCCAGCACAGACCGGACCACCCCAATGAGGCCGGGCCAGGAGATGCGATTCGCCAGGAACGCCGCCACAGCAACGTCGTCCGCAGCGCAGAGCGCTGTCGGGTAGGTGCCGCCCTGGCGCCCTGCCCGTTGCGCCATGTCGAGGCAGGGGAAGCGCGCCAGATCGGGTGGGGCAAAGCTCAGCGAACCCGTGTGCTGCACGTCAAGTGCCTTCTGGGGCGACGGCCAGCGGTCCGGCCAGGAGAGGGCGTAGCGGATGGGAGTGCGCATATCCGGGGCGCCAAGCTGGGCCTTCAGCACACCGTCACAAAATTGCACCAACGAGTGTACAGTGCCCTGAGGATGGATGACCACGTCGATGCACTCGTAAGGGATGCCAAAGAGCCAGTGTGCCTCGATGACCTCCAGCCCTTTGTTCATCAAGGTCGCGGAGTCAATCGTGATCTTGCTGCCCATTGCCCACACCGGGTGGCGCAGGGCCTGCGCCGGCGTTGCGGCCTCCAACTGTTCCGGCGTCCACTCGCGGAACGGCCCGCCGGTTGCTGTCAGGATCAGCTTACTGACGGCCCCGGCTGGTTCGCCCTGGAGGCACTGCCAGAGTGCCGAGTGCTCGCTATCGACGGGTCGTAACTGGATACCGGCCTGATCCGCTTCACGACGCACGAGTTCTCCAGCCATCACCAGCGCTTCCTTGTTGGCGAGCGCGATGGCCTTGCCGGCGCGGATGGCTGCCAGCAGCGGTCGGAACCCGGCGCTGCCGCTGGTCGCGGCAACCACGATGTCCGCCGAAGGGTAGGTTGCCACCTCCGTCAGTGCTTCCGGCCCTCCCCAGCAACGCGTCGTCGTATCGGGCAGCGTCCAATGCGCTTCTGAGGTCAGGCAGGCAAACTCGGGCGCGAACTCCCGGACTTGCGCTTCCAGCAGGGCAGCATTGCGATGAGCGGCGAGCGCGACAACCTTCAGGCGCTCCGGTTGCTCGCGTACGACGTCAAGGGTCTGCCGTCCAACGGAACCGGTACTGCCGAGGATGGCGAGGCGTAAAGCATTATCCACTGTGAATCAGAATAACACAGGCCGCCATGACCGGGATCACGAACAGCAGCCCGTCGATCCGATCCAGCACACCACCGTGGCCGGGGATCAGCCGGCTCGAGTCTTTCACACCCAGTTGCCGCTTCAGCAGCGATTCCAACAGGTCACCCAACACCGCCGCCGCGCCCCCGGCTATACCGATGAGCGCCCCTTGCCAGCCGGGACGCCCCAGCGCCAGCAGCGCAGCGGCGCCGCCAACCAGCGCCGCTATCGCCAGCCCGCCAACTAGTCCTTCAACGGTCTTCTTGGGACTCACGCGGGGTACGAGTAGGCGCCGCCCCAACGCGCGGCCGGTGGCGTAGGCGCCAGTGTCGGCCGCGATCGTGATGGCAATGCCGGTGAGGAGCCAGGCCAGACCGTTCGCAGCACCAACTACGTTGCGCAGGAAGATGGCGTAACCGGCCAGCCAGCCGAGCCAGACGACGCCGAGAACCGTGTAGGCAATATCGGTCAGAACGCCTGCGTAGTCGGCTCGCAAGAGCGCTGCAACGGCGATCCCGCCAAACGCCGCAAGCAGCGCCAGGTCACGCCAGCCGGCGGGCGCGGCGCCGAACACGCAGACACCCAACGCTGAGATGGCGCCGACGACCAGGAACGGGCGGATGCGCCCGGTCCGGCCCATCGTCGCCCACTCCCACCAGGCGGCCGCGACGACAATCAGGACAAAGAGCGAGAACAGGGGGCCACCGAGAACAGTGACGGGTACGGCAACAGCCAGAATGACCGCGGCGCTGAGGATGCGCTGGACGAGGTTGTTGTGCAGCATCCGCTCCTACACCTCGGTAATCTCCGCCTGCTTTGCTGCACCGATGCGGTCAACCTCGCCGACGTAGCGGTCGAGCAGCTTTTGCAACTGGTCGTCGCTACGCTTGGCTTCGTCTTCGGATATCTCGCTGGCGCGTTCTGCTTTGCGCAGGCCGTCGTGGGTCTCCCGCCGCTCGTTGCGGAGGGAGACCTTGGCCTCCTCCAGGCGCTTCGTCACCATGCGGCCCAGTTCCGTGCGGCGCTGTTGGGTCAGCGGTGGCACGGTGATGCGGAGGACTGTGCCGTCGTTGGACGGATTGAAGCCGAGGTCGGCCTTGAGGATGGCACGCTCGATATCTTGAATCAGCTTGCGGTCCCAGGGTTGTATGACGATGGTGCGCGCGTCGGGTGCGCTGAGCGTCGCCACGCCTTGCAGCGGCGTGGTTGCCCCGTAGTAGTCGACGGTCACGCGCTGTAGCAATTCCGGGGAAGCCCGCCCGGTGCGGATCGTGACCAGATCGCGCCGTAACGCTTCGATCGTCTTCTTCATGCGGTCTTCAGTGTCCGTCAATGTTGGTACGGGCATCCGATTCTCCCTTCAGGAGTAGTTAGGCAGCGACACGCACCCAGATTTTATCCGCCACCGCCGAGGCAATGGCAACGTCCTGGCCGTCGAGGCTGGCGGTGACGCCGTGCTCGTGATCCATCGCGCGCACCGTCAGTTGAGCGCCAGGGCGGATGTGCCGGTCCCCCAGGTAACGCAGCAGCGCCGACTCGTCTTCCACCACCTCAGAGATGCAGACGACCTGGACAGCTTCCCCAACGGCAGCGCCGGTGAGGCGACGAGCGCCAAGGTCGGCCAGATAGCGTGTCGGGTTGCGCCCCGGTGCGGGGATTGGGTTGCCGTGCGGACAGGTCTCGGGCTCACCCATCACCGTGAGCATGCGCGCTTCCAGCATCGGCGAGAGGCCGTGCTCCAGACGATGTGCCTCTTCGTGCGCTTCGGTCCAATCCAGACCGAACATATCGACGAGCATGCGCTCCAGCAAGCGATGGCGGCGCAAACCGGACTCCGCCATGGTCCGCCCCTCCGCCGTCAGGTGGATGTTCTTGCGCGCGTCCAGCGTGATGAAGCCTTGCTTCACCATGCGACTCAGCGTCTCACTGACCGTTGGCGGCGAGATGTGGAAGCGCTCCGCCAGGCGCGCCGCGATGACGGCTTCTTCTTCCATCATCAGGTTATAGATGGTTTCCAGGTAGCTTTCCATGACAGGTGTGGCCATGCTCAAGCTCCGGAATCGGCGCCGGCCAGGGCGGACGGCTCGCCAACGTAGGTACCCACCCGCTCGCCGCGAGCAGCCCGCACCAGATTGCCCTCGCCGTTGGCGTCAAAGACGATGATCGGCAGCTTGTTTTCCATACAGAGCGTCAAGGCAGTGCCGTCCATGACCTGGAGGCGCTGGGTCAAGGCATCCATGTAGTCTAGCGAGGTGAAGCGCACCGCCGCTGGATTGTGACGGGGATCGTCGTTGTACACGGCGTCCACGCCGTTCTTGCCCATCAGCAGCACCTCGCCGTTGATTTCGATGCAGCGGAGGACCGCCGCGGTGTCGGTCGTGAAGTACGGGTTGCCGGTGCCGGCGGCGAAAATGACGATACGCCCCTTCTCCAGGTGGCGAATCGCCCGCCGGCGGATGAAGGGTTCTGCCACCTGGCGCATCTCGATCGCCGTTTGCAGGCGGGTCGGCACGCCGAGGTCCTCGATCGACGACTGGAGTGCCAGCGAGTTCATCACCGTGCCGAGCATGCCCATGTAGTCGGCAGAGGTGCGCTCCATGCCCTTGGAGGCGGCGGCCATGCCGCGAAAGATATTGCCGGCCCCGACGACGACGGCCATTTCGATGCCGAGCTGGTGGACGGCAACCAGTTGCTCGGCACGGCGGCGCGCAACGACCGGGTCGATGCCGAAGCCGTGCTCGCCGGCGATGGCCTCACCCGACAGCTTGACCAGAATCCGGCGATACCGTTGGCCGTCAGGCATCACTCCCCGCCCAGGACGTAGCGGCTGAAGCGGCCAACCTTAATATTCTCGCCCAACGTCCCGATAGCCTCCTTGAGCAGATCGTTGATTGTCTGGTTGGTCGCCTGGAAACGCTGTGTCAGTAGCACGCGATCACGCACTGCCTGCTGACGCGATTCGGCATCAAGGTCGGACGGTACGTCCTCCTCACTGACGTACTCAGGGCCGGCCGCGACGATGTGCTGGGCGATGCGATGCGCCAGGTGTTTAAACTGGTCGGTGCGCGCCACGAAGTCGGTTTCGCAGTTCAACTCCAGGAGGGCGCCCACGCGGCCCACGCCGTTGTTGCTGTGGATGTAGGAAGCGACCGTCCCTTCCCGCGTTTCCCGACCGGCCTTCTTGGCAGCGCCTTCCGCCCCCCAGCGGCGGAGCAAGGTCTTGGCCTTCTCCAGGTCGTTCTCGGACTCGCCAAGTGCTCGTTTGCAGTCCATAACGCCGGCGCCAGTCGCCTCGCGCAGTACTTTGATGAGCTCGGTGCTTGTTGCCATCGCTAGACTCCCCTGTCACAAACCGGCCCTCAGCCGGCGTCATTCTCCTCGCGCCACGCCGTGCCGGCTGACGCTAGGCCGACACTCCCCCTTCGGATGCCTCGGCCTCGTACGCCGGTTCCGGCGCAGGCTCCGCGACGGTGCGCGTGCCCACCGACTCGTTCTGCATGCGCGCGTCCAGAACAGCATCGGCGATGTAGCGGCAAATCAACTGTACCGACCGAATGCCGTCGTCGTTGGCCGGTATCGGGTAGTCCACTTCATCCGGGTCCACGTTGGTGTCGACCAGACCGATGATCGGTACATCCAGCCGCTCGGCTTCGGCCATCGCCAGGTGCTCTTTGCGCGTGTCGACGACGAAGATCGCCGCTGGGACGCGGCGCAGGTCCCGCATGCCGCCGAGGTTGCGTTCCATCCGCTTCAGGTCGTCCAGGAGTACAAGCTGTTCGCGCTTCGGCAACGAGTCCATTTCGCCGCTCTGTTGCATCTGCTCCAGTTGGTGCATCCGGCGCAGCCGCGACTCGACAGTCCGGAAGTTCGTCAACATGCCGCCCATCCAGCGGGCGTTGACGTAGGCCATGCTGCTCCGCTTCGCTTCGCTGGCGACAGCGTCCTGGGCCGACTTCTTCGTGCCGATAAACAGGATAGTGTCGCCGTGGCGAACCAGTTGCTCGACAAAGTTGAAGGCGACCTGCAAGCGCTCCACGGTCTGGCGCAAGTCAATGATGTGGACGCCGTTCTTCTCCCGAAAGATGAAGGGCGCCATCTTCGGGTTCCAGCGACGGGCGTGGTGCCCGAAGTGGACACCCGCTTCCAGCAACTCGCGCATAGTTATTTCGGGCATAATAAACTGACTGTCCTTTCATTCGCGATCCCGCCAGGGCCACCTCCAGGCTTTCCGCAGTTGCGGCAGGACACCTGGGGCCGAAGCGCGCGTAGTTGTGCGTCCATCGCACGGCCATGCAGTGTACCACCGCAGCCGCAGGCCCGAACGGCGCCAGCCCGGATCAGCGTTGAGGTAGCAGGAATTATGGGGGGGTAAGGAAGAGTGTTGCGAAGGCCTTTCGTTGCTGCCCTGCTATGCTTCAGTCGCTGTTTTTCATGCCGCGTTGTAACATCCGCTCTCGGGCCTGCCCGCGGACGGCGAAGAAAGGCCCATTGTCATGGTCTCCACAAGGTACCCGTCCCTGGCGAGCCGTTGGCTTGTTGTCGCGTTGCTCTCACTCTCGCTGTTCTGCGTCGGCAACGCGCATGCCGATGGCGTGACGGTCAATGCACCGGACGGACATCTGGGGGCCGTCGAGGCGTTTCGAACCGACCAGACGTCGCTGGCCTACGACGCCGGCGTACGCTGGGAACGGCTCACGTTTTGGTGGAATGGCCTCCAGTCCGGTCCCGGCCAACCCCTGAACCCTTTCTACTTGCCCACGAGCTATATTGATCAGGAGCGCTCCCACGGCGTCCAAGTGGTTGGCGTTCTGGTGAACACACCGGATTGGGCGGCGGCCGACCCGTCACAGGGCGGCAAGTCCCCGCCGAAGAACCTCAATCTCCCCTACAACGATCCCAATAACTACTGGGGTCAGTTCGTGCGCCAGGTCGTCAAGATGTACGCCGGTTACGTCGACACCTGGATCATCTGGAACGAGCCGGATATTACGCCCGATGCCCCGAACGCTGCGTATTACCTCTGGTCCGGCAGCCCCGCCGACTATTACCAGTTGCTGAAGGTCGCGTATCTCAACGCCCACGAGGTGAATCCGAACGTCCAGATATCTGACGCTGCCCTGACTTACTGGACGGATATTCACATGCAGCGTGAACAGTGGTTCAGCAGGTTCCTTGACCAGGTAGCAGCCGACTCAACGGCGGCGGTACATAACCAGTATTTCGACTTCACCGCCTTGAATCTCTACATCAATCCCGAAGATCTGTACACGGTGCCGTCGCTGTACCATCAGTTGATGAAGGAAAGGGGCTTTGACAAGCCGATATGGATTACGGAAACCAACGTCATACCCTACGATGACCCGGTCAACGCGAACACTGCCTACGGGAGCGCCGAGCAACTGCGATCAACGCTGACCGAGCAAGCGAACTTTCTCCTGGAGGCTGCGGCAATGGGCCTGGCTGCCGGCAGCCCGAAGATCGAGGTCTACAAGATGAAGGACGGCGATGGCGACGTCGTCAACGGTGAAGCCCTGGTTCGGGCTGACTATTCCAAGCGGCCCGAGTACTACTCCTTCCAGGTTGCTGCCCAATACTTCACCAACTTCCAGAGCGCCACGCTCTTTGCGCCAGGCGACCTGCGCGAGGTCGTGTTTGATCGCGGCACGTCGCGCGTGACGGTGCTCTGGGATGCGGCGCCAACACCGATCAGCGTCCAGGTTCCTGCCGCCGGTACCGGCCAGGCACAACAGGGCGGCCCTCTGGGCAACTTCCAGACAGTCGGGGCCAGTAACGGTAGCTTCGCCGTCAGCCTGGCGGGCGCCACGATGCATACGGATCTGACGAACCCAACCGCGTACCTCATTGGCGGCACGCCGGTGGTGCTTGTGGAAACCGGCGTGACCGCCACCGTGACCCAGGCGACGAATCTCTCGGCAGCGACCCTGGCGCCGTTCCGACCGATCGCCGCTCGTGTTGCCGGTCAGGTGGGCAGTGGCAGCCTGCCGGGCGAGAATGTCGTCGTCACGGCGTCACCTGCCGCTGCTGCCCATCCCGGCCAGCTTGACTATGACGTGAGCAGCGGGCATTTCTACGGGCAGGCGAACGGCCAGGGTGGTCAGGGTAGCACCGGGTACACCATCATTGACGACGGCCAGGCAAACTTCTGGACGGCGTTCCAGGCTGATGGCGGCGTGGCGACGCTGGGTTATCCCTCCTCACAGCGCTTCACCAGCGGAGGCTTTGTCTACCAAGCGACACAGCGCGCACTGCTGCAATGGCAAGCCGATGGCGTCCACTTTGCCAACATCTTCGATATGCTGTCTGCGGCCGGCAAAGATGACTGGCTCCTCGCCCAATTTCAGGTGCCAAAGAGCCAATCCTGGAGTTCCGACGCCGGCAAGACCTGGCCGGACGTCGTCGCTAATCACCTCGCCATTCTGGATCAGGCGCCGGCAGTCAAGGCTGCCTACCTGGCTGACCCCGACTACCTTGATCACTTCGGCCTGCCGATGGCAGTTGCGGACGAGGGTAACGTCGTCGTCGTTCGCTGCCAGCGCGTCGTCTTCCAGCTCTGGAAGCAGGACGTTCCCTGGGCCAAGGCGGGTCAGGTTACCGTGGCGCTTGGTGGCGATATTGCCAAGCAAGCGGGACTGGTGCCGCAGGCGGCGCAAACGCCGCAATGACGATGCGGCGTCTGCGTGGCAGGAATATCACAGGCGCGAACGGACCCGTGACGGCCATTTGGAAAAAGTGCGCCGGTCAGGGCTGAGGCTCATTTCACCGGGTGCTGCGCGTATAGCGCCTCCATTGCCTTCGCGACAGTGACCATTTTGGCGAACGGCACGTCACCAGGATTGCCGTTGTACTGCAAATCGAACAGGACGGCGCCGTGGCGCCAGATCATCTCCGTGGAACCGGCGTTGGGGCCGGTGCCGACGCGCGCCACCGTCTCGTCGCCAAACATTGCAGGTGGCGCAACGGCGATGCTCTCACTGGGATTCTGGATCTCACCCGGTTGGTAGACCTGGGCGAGGTCATCGTGCGCGCCCCGCGCCGTACTGTACAGGCCGATGCCGATGGTGTAGTCCGGTGAGTCTACCGGCCCATAGCGGCGCACGATCTCACCACGGAAGCCAAGGCGGAGGGCTCGGGCTTTGGCCTGACTGAAACTCGGGTTCTCTGATGCATAGCCATCGAGTGTGTCGACGGAAATGTCGGCTCGTTTGGTATTGGTCGTCGTAGGAACTGCAGAAGTAGCGGGCAGCAAGGGTCCCAGTTGCTGTTCCAACGCCTGGTTGGTGAGCATGAGGGGCGCCGGGGTGGGAACCGCCGGGACGACACCGGGACCGTTTGCCAGGGCCTGGGTGGCCCGGCTGATCTGGTTGTCGGTTCCCGCTGCGAGCTGCTCCGCCGTCGGCGGCACGGCGCTGATGTTGATGTCGGGTACAACCGGGTGGCCATCCAACGGTCCGCCGTTCGTGTCCCGCAGAAGCTGTTCCACGGCAACGCCGAGCACTGCACCGAGCGGCAACGGTATCAACTCGGTGCCGTTGACGATGCCGGCGCTGTGCGTACCCACGACGATGCCGCGATGCTGATCCTGGACCGCCGAGGCCAGTATTTCCGACGACGAGGCGGATCCGCCGTCAATAAGCACCGCCAGCGGCTCTTGTTGCGGAAACAGGTGTCCCGTCGGCGCCATCTCGTAGGTTGCCCCCAGTCGGTCTTTGGCCGTTGATAACACACCGTCTGCGAGGAAGCGGGACGCGAAGCGTTCCACGTCGGCGCCACCGGGGTCGCCACGGAGGTCCAGTATCCAGCCGGTCACTCCCGCCTGTTGACATGTAGCCAGGTCTGCGTCCAGCTCCTGGAGCACCGTTTTGCCGTCCGGCAGCACCTGGTCAGCAAAGGGAAAGCTGTGCAGTTGCAGATAGCACATATGGTCCGCCAGCACCCGGCTTTCCAACAACGGCTCGTACACCTCTTGCCTGGTTACCGTTACCGTCCGGCTTTCGCCGGAAACCGCCTTGAAAGCGATCGTCACGGGGG
Source organism: Chloroflexota bacterium (assembly GCA_036734945.1). Lineage (GTDB taxonomy): Bacteria > Chloroflexota > UBA4733 > UBA4733 > UBA4733 > UBA4733. Next base: position 2,560 of record DAIMXP010000127.1, on the reverse strand, counting down.
TGCCGGCGGCGCCGGCAAGCGCGGCTGTCAGTTGGTCTCGCGTCGCTGCAGTCATAGACGTACCGCCAACACCGGTGATATCGTCGCCGGGGTGGATGCCGGCCTGTTGGGCGGGACTATTGGGAAAGACGTCCGTGACGAGAAAGGGCGGGTCTGTCGCGGTGATGGTGACGCCGATGCCGACGAAGTTGCTTTGGCCGGACGACTGCGCGGTAAATTGCCTGGCCTCATCGGGGGTCAGAAAATAGGTGTGGCGCTCCCGCAGACTGGCGGTCATCTGTTGGGCAGCCTGGAACGCCACCTGCGAGTGGTTCCCGGCCAGCCCTGCCACCAGTTGCAAGTACTGCTGGGAGAAGGTGGCCAGATCGGCGCTGGCGTTGCCCGAAAGTTTGGGTGCGGAAACGGCCGCGTGCCCGCCTTCACGCCGAGCCTCGTCGGCGGCAACTTGCCAGGCGACGGTAAGCAGGTCTTTCGAGTTGAGCGGCTTGAAGAACTTTTCGTTCAATAGGGTGAACGACTCCTGCAACAGCGCCAGTGATTGGTCTGCCGCCGGCGTTGCCGTGGCTGGGAATGGCGCCAGTGCTTCGGTGGCCGTCACACTCGCACCGGCACTCGTGCTGGACACCGCCGTGCCTGGCACGGTCACAGTCGCCAGGCGTTCGGAGAGCGTCGACGTCGCTACCGGGCTTTGCGACGGGAACGGGGCCGACGTCGCAGGGACTGCTGCCGAAATTGTCGGGGCAGAACCAGTGCTCACTGTTGTACTGACGGTTTGGCCGGTTGTTGCCACGGGCGCCGCGACGCCGGATGAACAGGCGCTCAGCAATGCCACTGCCGCGACCAACGCGATCAGCCATCGTCCAACCATGCGTTTCCCTGACGTTCCCTGCGTCCGTTGGCACTGCCTTCGTAGTGTCAAGCATAGCAGGGACCGGGTGGGCGTCAGGCGGCGCCGAGGGCGCTCCGCAAGGCGCGCTGATCGCGCGCCAATGCCTCCGGTTGCTGGGTACAGACCGTTTCGACGAGGTGGACGGCGCCCGGGTTGCGCCCGAGGTGACGAGCCACCGCCACCCTGCCCTGCATGGTCCATGCCCGTCCTTGATGGTATAGCACATCCGCTGCCGACCGACTACAGCACAAAGGAAAATGAACGGAGGTCGTTCGTCGGAACTACACCGTTTTCCAGCAGCGAGCGGGAGGGGACCTGATTGCTCGACGTCAAGCTGAAGTCAGCGCTGAAGATAGTGCGGGCAACGGGGGCGCCAGCGTTCATGATAATGCGGAACACCGACAGCGTGACGTTCTTGCTGCCGCTATCTCCCTGTATCGTCACCGATAGCCAGCGGCCGGCGGGGCTGCGTGACGTAAAGCTCAACGCCGTCACATTTCCGACGTTGGTGCGTGCGTCTTCGGCCAGGATGCGGCTGAGGTCAGCGCCGGTAAACGGACCTGCTTGCCACTGCTGGCGGGGGCACCCTGCTGCATAAGACACACCGTTGGCGTCACGGTCGTTGATCGACCGAAGGTAGGGCAGCGGTGCGCCGCCCCAGACGTTCTCGTTGTTCTCGGTCATACCGGTGGTACAGTCAAAAAAATAGGCTGGGATGATGCTACCCGCATAGGTGAGCACGACACCCTCGGTAGCCTGAACCGCGCCAATGGCGTCTGGACGCGCCGTGGCGCCGAACGCCTGTGTGCTGACTGTGCTGGTGACGTCGTATGGCCTGGACGCGTTCATCTCCCAGCGCGCATAGGTGCGGCTGGCGATGGCCTGTGCCTGCACGGCAGCCGTAGGAAAGCCGGCCGGAAGCTCTGACGACACCACGGAGGCCAGGTAATCGCGCATGGTCAATGTTTGCACCTGCCCCGCCGGCATCAGCACACGTATGGTTTCCGTGTCGTCGCCCTGTTGCGCCAGCGTTGTCCCCTGATAGTAAGCGGCCAGAATGTCAGCCGCGCTTTGACCTGCCAACGCGCGGCCCCGTGCGCCCCACTGACTCATCCCCACGCCGTGGCCGGCGCCCTGACCGGCAAAGGTCAGGACGGCATCGGGCGTCACCGAAAGCACAGCGCCATCAGCGGAGGCTGCGCCTGGGGTACACAGAGCGAAGGTCACCAGGAGCGAGCCTAGCAGCTTCAGGAACATACGGATAATCGTGGCCTCCTTTTGGCGTTTGCCCATCGCTTATCCTGACTCCCGGCAGCGGGGAATACAAGCCGATAGGACAAACGTCATTGCCGGAACGGCACGATAGCGGCTGAGGGCCGCGGTTACCGGCCGGTGGACAGGCTACGCGCCTGATGGCCGCTCTTACGGCTGCGCTACATTTTTTTTGTCGGAAGGAAGTAGCGCAACGTTGGCAAACATGGAGCGCCACGAACGGGGGGACGGTTCGGAGGACGCGCGGCCGCTACGTCCGTTCGCCGTGCTCAGGTCTCGGATGCGTTGTGAAGTCAGGGTTGCCGTTCCTTTGGGCGTAATAGACCAGCCCTGGGGGGGACGGTGGGCTTTCTGGGGTAGGTTTTTGTAGTCCATCAGGCGGCCGCCTCGGCGGGCTCG
>DAIMXP010000126.1:0-14641 GCA_036734945.1 Chloroflexota bacterium | reverse complement strand
TGCGACCGCAGTCGCCCTCGTCGCTTGGCCGCCGATCGCAATCGCGGCCCTGTACTCTTGGGCACTCACGGCGTTCGCTTGCTGGGCAATACTTTGCGACGCACTCTCGGGTGCGCGTGCCATCTGCAGCTTCCGAATCCCCGTGCTATGATCACCCCCAGATGCCCGAGCGGAAATTGCACCTGCCTGGCACTGCACCACGGATGGTCGCCATGCTCCCCGATCCTCCTGAGACTTTCGCTGAACTGCTTCGGCGGCACCGCCAGGTGGCGGGGTTGACGCAGGAAGAGTTGGCGGCGCGGGCCCAGCTCAGCAGCCGAGCGATCAGCGACCTGGAGCGGGGTGTCAAACGCGCGCCGCAGTGGGCCACTGTCGATCTCCTGATTGGAGCATTGGCGCTCACTCCGGCGGATGCCACGCGGTTTCGGGCGGCGGCAAGACCCGGGTTGGCGCAGCCTCCAGGCGACGAACCAGGACCCACGCCGACGCAGTCACCGCTGCTTGATATCCACTACGCCAGCAACGGCCACCTGAGCATTGCCTACCAGGTGACCGGCAACGGCCCGCACGATTTGCTCGCCGTACCCGGAGCGCTTTCACATCTGGAGTACATGTGGGAGGAGCCCGGCGCTGCCCGGTATCTGCGCGGGCTGGCAGCATTCTCCCGGCTCGTGCTGTTTGACAAGCGCGGCACCGGCATGTCGGACCGCACCGGCGACGGCATCCCGACGCTGGAGGAGCGCATCGACGACATGCGCGCGGTCCTGGATGCCGTCGGCTCGCAGCGGGCTGCGCTGCTCGGCTGGTCCGAGGGCGGCCCGATGAGCATCCTCTTCGCCGCCACCTATCCAGAGCGCACGTCGGCGCTGATCCTCTACGGCGCCTACGCGCGTAACCACTGGGCGCCCGATTATCCCTGGCGCAGCGCGAAGCCGACGGCCGAGGAGCTCGTGCAGAGGGAACAGGAGATCCGCAGCCGTTGGGGAACACGGGAGTACAGCCTGGCAATGTTGCAGCGCTTCGCCCCGACCATGATCGGCAACGCAGCGTTCGAACGCTGGTGGTGCGCTATCCTCCGCCTGGGCGCTAGCCCCGGCGCCTGGCTTGCCCTCAGCCAGATGAACCGGGAGATGGACGTGCGGGACATCCTGTCTTCCATTCGCGTGCCCACGCTGGTGCTGCATCGCCGTGGGGAACGTATCGCCGCGCTCGGCAACGCCCACTACCTGGCGGAACACATCCCGGGCGCGCAGCTTGTGGAGTTGCCAGGCGACGACCATCTCCCCTGGGTGGGCGACAGCGATGCCATCCTGCGCGAGATTGAGGGGTTTCTGGCGGGTCAGGCGCCACGCGAGGAACCACCCGACCGTCTATTGGCCACCATCCTGCGGTTGGAGGTCGTTCCACACCAGCCCGCCGGCCAGGGAGACCAGCGCCAACCCCTGGCCCAGGATGCCGGGTTGCGCCAGGCCCTGGCGCGCTATCGCGGCCGGCAACTGGCAGGAACCGGGAGCGAACTCGTCGCTGCCTTCGACGGGCCGGCGCGCGCTATTCGCTGCGCTGGCGCTATCCGCGAGGCGCTCATGGACCGCCGAGTTGCTGTCCGGGCGGGAGTGCATGCCGGCGAATGCGATGTCACCGGCGATACGCTGACCGGTCTCCCTCTGGAAGTGACTGCCCGAATGGTCCGCCAGGCAACGGCGGGGTCGGTGCTGGTGACCAGCACGGTCCGGGATCTGGTCAACGGCTCCGGCATCCGTTTCCTGGCCTATCCCCCGCTGCCGGCAACTGGCCCAGAACCAGGACGGCAACTGTTCGCGGTGGAGCAAGCGCCCGCAAGCTAACCATGGGTCCGGAAATGGTGCGGCCTCAGAGATCCGCTCCGACTCGTCAGGCGGCGAGTTGTTGGCGCATGTCGCGTGACCTTATGACGGTCATGCGGTAGCCGGCGAGCCCATCCTCGTCGCGGCGCTGGTGGTAACGGCCGAGGGCATCCTGCTCGGACGCTGCTCCACCGAGCCACTCCTGGAGCGCTTGAGCCAGGAAGGTCGCATGCACCGTGGCCTTGTCGATGCCCTGGCCGCTCCACGGATCCTGGTGCATGCCGGCGTCGCCGACCAGCGCCCAGCCGGGACCGAACGGCAGGCGGACGTAGTTGGTCTCCGGCCCGCAGCCAAGGAGGCGGCCTTCCCAGATGGCTGCGCTGAAGCGGTCGGCCAGGCCGAGGTGATGGGCGATGCGCTCTCGGAAACGTGCTACCGGCTGCTGGCGCATCCAGCCGAAGTCGGCCAGGTTGAGGGAGAGCGCCATGCAGGTGACGCCATCTTCACTGGGAAAGACGTACGCTTGCTCGTCTCCGATGCGCGAGAACTCAGGGCCATCCGGCTCGCCGCGCGGCCCGGAAAAGCCGCGAACATAGCAATAGTAGACGCCCCGATGGCCGCACTCCGATTCCTGGATGGGCGCATCGACAGCGCGGGCGACGAAGGAACGCCGGCCGTCGGCGCCGACGACGCAACGCGTGCGCACGGTTTGCTCGCCGTTAGGCGTCGCCAGGCGAGCCCCGACGACGCGCCCGTCGGCCCATAACAGATCGGTGGCACGACTCCCTTCCAGCAGGTCCACCCCCGCGACACTGGCGGCGCGTTGCACGAGGATGTGGTCGAGGCTCACGCGGCGCACCGAGAGGCAGTACTCGACCTCACCCGGCTGTTGTGCCGGCTGGACTGCGGCCGCGCTACCGCCATCTTGATACCCATACTGGCAGGCCAGCGGCGGGCAGCCGAGCGCCAGCACGGAATCGAGGACGCCCAGGTGCTTTAGGACGGTGACGGCGCGGCCACCACGGAAATAGTGGGTGGAGAGGGTGGGGCTGGGGAAGCTGGCCCGGTCGATGAGCAGCACGCGGAGGCCCGCCTCGCCAAGCAGCGTCGCCAGCGTCGAGCCGCCGATGCGCGCGCCGATCACGACGACGTCGTAGTCCAAATCGGCCATCGGACGCTCCTTCACCTGACCGTCAGCGATCCTTCGCTGATGCCTTACGCTACACTCCCTAGTCTGTACCATACGCGGCGCGGTTGCCAGGAACAACCCACACCACACCCACGCGCTCCCCACACAAGCATCGGTAGATCGCCTCGCAGCCACCGTCATAAATGGCCGGGTCTCCTTGGCCGTCGCAGTCCAGCATCTCCATCCACCCGCAGGTGGAGAGGAAGCGTTTGCAAAATCATCCCCTGCTCCGATGCCGTCGCCGCCGCCTTTCGGCACACTATGGTCGTGAGGAAAATGGAACACCTCAGCAAGATGAGAAGGACGGCAACGTGAACAGCGGACACATGCTTCCCATCCAGCCCTGTCTGTCCCGCCGCAGGTTCCTGAAGACATTGTTCGCATGATCATCACCGAGTTCGCTGTCACGCCACGACGGGCGGACTGGGTTACCGTGTTGCAGCGAACACGGCAGGCAACAGACAACCTGTAGGGGACGACCTGATCTTGGATCGCACCCCGGTATTCTCGGGGAGTCCCGGCGAGACCCCTTACGCATCCCGGAGGTCTTTCGGGCGCTCGATCACGCAGACGGGCACCGCGTTCTGCTGCACATGCCGCACGTTGTCCGTGCTCAGCGGGCTGGTGAAGATGATGCCGTCGCTGCGCTGGCGCAGCAGCAGTTCCACATAATCGGCCTCCGCTTCGACAGAACTGTGCGTGTTGCAGGTGACTGTGGCGAAGCCGAGTTCACGGGCGCGATCTTCGACGCCGCGGGCGACACAGGCGAAGAACGGGTTGGGGTAGATGGTGTGGACGAGGTGGCCGAGCATGCCGGTGCGTTGGTTGCGCAAGCTCTGGGCGATGGCGTTCGGCCGGTAGTTGACGGCGAGAGCGGCCTCCAGTACCTTCTGCCGCGTGGCCTCACGCACGTAGCCGTTGCCGTGCAGCGCTCGATGCACAGTCGTCAGCGAGACGCCGGTGCGGGCAGCGAGGTAATCTGGGGCGAACTGCCCCCATTTTGCAGTGTAGAGAAAGAGAAGGGAACCCTGTATGCCGCGCGAGCTAGTGGCCATCGGGCCGCGTGAGCCAGTGTTGCGAACGTTTGCGGAGGCGGCGCTCGGCCCCGGCGATGTCCGGGTCCAGAGCGAGTTTGGCGCCGCCAAGCACGGCACGGAGATCCCCATCTATCGCGGCGACGCTCCCACCAGCCAGGCCCGTTATGATCCAGCCTGGCGCTGCTTCATGCCGCGCGACGCCTCGTCGGCGGTGTTCCCGGTCCCCCTCGGCAACATGTGTGTCGGCACGGTGACGGCCGTCGGCGCCGATGTCGATACACACAAGGTCGGCGACCGCGTCTTTGGGCACCTGCCGTTGCGCGACGTGCATGTCGTTCCTGCCGCGCGCGTCGATCGTATGCCCGCAGGGCTCTCCGATGAAGCGGCCGTTTGCCTGGACCCGGCGGATGCGGCGTTCGCCATGCGTGACGCCCACGTGCGGATCGGCGACCGCACTGCGGTGTTCGGGCTGGGCGCCATCGGGCTCTTTGCCGTCCAGTACTGCCGACTCTCCGGCGCCGACCTGGTGGTGGCGATTGATCCGGTCGAGCACCGGCGCGCGCTCGCCTTGCAGATGGGTGCCGATGTCGCGCTCGACCCGATGGCCTGTGACGCCGGACTGGAGTTGCGCAAGCTCACCGAGCGCATCGGTGTGGACGTGGCGCTGGAGGTGAGCAGCAACGCCGCCGCCCTGCACCACGCCATTCGGGGCACACGCTATGCCGGTACAATCGGCGTGATCTCGGTGGCCCACGTCGGGCCGGCCCTCAACCTTGGGCAAGAGTTTCACTTCAACCGGATCAACCTGATCTCGGCACGCACGGTGAGCCAGCCTTTTCCGGAGGTGGTCGGCTGGGATCACCGCCGCGTGGTGTCGCTGGCTCTGAAGTGGCTGACGAGTGGCAAGCTCTCCTCGCAGGGTGTCGTCTGGCCGATCGTGCCCTTTGATGTCTGTGTCGAGGTCTATCGCCGCATCGAGGATCATCCAGAAGAATCCGTCAAGATGGGCGTGCGTTTTGCCCCGCCGGCCTGATGATCGCTGACCTACGCCTATTTGCCGGTTGCGCCGCTGGCATTCACCGCAACGATGTTGGCGTCGTTCTCCAGAATTTCACCGCAACCGGATCAACCTGATCTCGGCGCGCATCGTCGCGCAATTGACGAGTTATATCCTTGGAAGATAGAATGTACGTAGTAAAGGAGCAATGGAATGAGCGCCGCATCGGATTTACTGGCGCAAGCGCCGCAGAGTACGGCGCAAGCGGTCGCGCAGCGTTCGCACCGCCGCCTGCAACTCGCGGATGACGGCATGCGCCTCTGGCAACGTCTCCGGCAGCACCAACTCTGTGTCCATACGACACAGTCTGCACACCTTGACCGCTCCTGTCAAGTCAGCACGCGCTCACGTACAACAGGGGCCGTGATCGGGTACCATCCACTGCATCACCACCATGGCTGGGCTCCTCTCGCGCCTACTGTAGCACGCTCCCGCGACGCAATGCCCAGAAGAGTACGCCGTTCTCCACGAGCAGGGCCAGTGTCATACCAAGCGCGGCCAGCGTCGTGCCAGGCGCCAGGCCAAGCACGGCGCCAACAGCCAGCACCAGGGCAACCACCGTGACATTGGCCGCCATCGCCCCCTGCACCGCCGCCGTGCGGTGACCGGCGGCCAGCGAGGCGCGCAACAGCGCCTGCGGGGCCGTCAGCAAGGGGACGGGCAGCAACAGCCAGAGGGTGCGCCGTGCTGCGGCTTCAACGGCGGCCGGTACACCGAGCAGCGCGCCAAAGTAGAGATGAATGACCGGCGTCACCAGCGTGACCAGCAGGCCGGCCGTCAAGGCCAGGCCCAGCGCTACAGCGAAACGAGCGACCGCCCGTACTTCCATCGGGCTGCGCCGGAAGGTCAGCGCCAGCTCGGGCAGGGCGGCGGCCGGACTCGCCGCCAGCGCGCCGCCGCCGTAGGCGACCGGCCAGGCGGCCAGCGAGAGCGCCGCCAGCGGCAGCCGCGTGATCCCCGCGCTGATCAGCGGCTGCAGCAACACCCGTAGCCCGGCCGTGCCGATCAGCGGGGCGTGAAAGGCCCAGAGCGCAGCGGTCGAGAGCGGCGGCCCCTCCCGTTCCATGCCCAGCACGGTCTGGCGTGCCGGTCCGCGCGACCACCAGGCGATCAGGCCGGACTCTACGAGCACTGCGCTGATCAGCGCCACACCGGCCAGCAGCGCGCCGGGCGGGCGGAACCAGCGGACGCCGACCAGTGTCACCAGGCTGGCAGTCAGGATGCGCATCACCGTTCCCAGGCCGATGGCGCGGGCTCGGCGCGCCGTGATGAGCACGCCCTGGTTGAACTTGCGGAAGGAGATGGCCAGCGGCCACAAAGCCATCCAGCGCAAGGGCATGTGCGCCGCCTGCGCCACCGCCGGCGGCAAACGCAGCACCGGCACAATTATCCAGTCGTAGAGCGGTCCCCAGTACAGGAGCAGGTTGAGCAAGAAGAGCCCAAAACCCAGGGCCAGGGCAAACCGGCGGACAGCGTGATACGACTGGCGGTCGCGGACCAGGGCGACCGAGGTCGTCAGCATCATGATCACCGGCGCTTCCACGACGATGGAGAGGTTGAGCGCGATACCGTAGCCCGCCAGCGCCACCTCCGGCTCTGCCAAACGGGCCACGCCGCTGACGACGATCGTCTGTTCGGCGGCGATCATGAGGATGCTGCTCAACGCCAGGGGCGCGAAGACGCCGACGATGTCCCGGAAATGCGACGCACGGACGGGAGCGGGCGGCACATCGAACTGATCGTCTGTTGCCGCGGGCGGCACACTCACCGTAGACGGACGCATTATCGCCACTCCATGCACATACTCACCATCGGTTCCGTCACGCCATCTGCCCGTTCCCTTGCGACCGCGCCTCAACACGGGGTAATTGATCGGTCGCAACTCGTTGAGACCTGACCAGGTGAACGGCGCCGGCAAGGCAGATGCGTATACTAGCATTGCCTGATCAGGTAACAGCCGGACATGGAGGGTGCTTGTGCAGGCCTATGCCCTGCGGCGAGTGGCACAGTTAGCGCCAGTACTGCTGTTCACGTCGCTCATGGTCTTCTTCGTCTTTCGGCTGATCCCTGGCGACCCAGCGGAAGTACGCCTCGGTGAATCGGCTGATCCGCAATCAATCGCTGAGGTGAGAAAGGAAATGGGGCTTGACCGGCCGATCTCTGTTCAATACCTGATCTGGCTGGGTGGCGCTCTCCACGGCGACCTCGGACGGTCGAACATTGATCAGCAGCCGGTACTCACCCTCGTGCTACAGAAATTTCCGGTGACGCTGGAACTGGCTGTACTCGGCATACTCTTCGCGTTAGTCATCTCGGTCCCGATCGGCATCCTTTCGGCGTTGCGCCAGGGCGGAGGACTCGACCAACTGGCGCGCCTGGCCGCCCTCCTTGGCTTCTGTGTACCCCGGTATTGGCTGGCGGTGTTGCTGATCCTGTTCTTCGCGGTTCGGTTGCGCTGGCTGCCACCGGCCGGCTACGTCGCCTTCACCGATAATCCCGGGCAAAACCTGCGTGACATTACCCTCCCGGTTGTCTCGCTCGCACTCACGCTCGCCGCCGTGCAGATGCGCTTTCTACGCTCCGGTCTCCTTGAGGTAATTCGGGAGGATTACGTGCGAACGGCGCACGCGAAAGGCTTGCCCTCCCACCTGGTCGTGCGACGCCATGCGCTCAAGAACGCCTTGATACCGTTTGTCACCGTGGTGGGCCTGCAGTTTGGCGGCCTACTCGGCGGATTAGTGGTCATTGAGCAGATTTTCTCCTGGCCCGGCGTCGGCTGGCTCATGGTGCAGTCGATCGGCGAACGTGACTATGCGGTCGTCGAAGGCGTCGTCCTGCTGGTCGCCACAGGCTTCGTCGTCGTCAACCTCCTGGTGGACCTGCTCTATGCGCTGCTGGATCCGCGGATTCACTATCGATAGCAAGGGGAGCACCACCAGTTGGACCTGCCAACGGCCTTCGCCCGACCCGACGAGGCCACGTCAGCGAAGCTCAGGACGCGGTCGCCGCTGGTCAGCGCCCTTCTGGCGCTGCGCCAGGATCGCGGTGCGCTATTTGGCATTGCCCTCTTTCTGGTGCTGCTCTGCCTGGCAGTCTTCGCGCACTGGATCGTCCCCTATTCGCCTACCGCCGTCCATATTCCAGATCGCTTGCAGTCACCGTCGGCCCGTCATCTACTCGGCACCGACGAACTTGGACGCGACCTGCTCAGCCGCTTGATCTACGGCGCACGCGTCTCGCTCTCTGTGGGCGCCATCGCCACCCTCATCGCCTCGGTGGCGGGTATCCCTTTGGGGCTGCTTGCCGGCTACGTGGGGGGGGCGATCGATGCCCTGATCATGCGCGTCCTGGACGGCCTGCTGGCCTTCCCGAGCATCATCCTGGCGCTCGCCATCGTCACGGCGCTCGGTCCGAGCGTCAAGGATGCGATGCTGGCCATCGGCATTGTCTCCATTCCGGCCTTTGGTCGGATTACCCGAGCCACGGTCATGACGCTCAGGGAGAGGGAATTCGTCGACGCCGCGCGCGTCTCCGGCGCCAGCACCTTCTACATCGCTCGCCGCGTCCTGCTGCCGAACTCGCTCTCCCCCATATTCGTCCAGGTCACCGTCAGCTTCGCCGACGCCATCTTGACGGAGGCTGCACTTTCCTTCCTCGGCCTCGGCGTGCCGCCACCGACGCCCTCCTGGGGATCCATGCTCAACGACGGGCGTCAGTACCTCGATCAGACAGGTTGGTACTCGTTCACCTCGGGAGCAGCCATCTTCCTGGCGGTGCTGAGCCTCAACCTCATCGGCGATGGCTTGCGGGACGCTCTGGACCCGCGGCATTTCGCCCGGCGATAGCAGACGAGCGTATCAATATTGATGTTATCGTAGACGATCAGGACGCTGCCGTGGGGTCGCCTATCCGGTACCGGCGTTTCCACGACATCACTTGAGCGTACTGAACACGCTGCAAACGAAAGGTACAGCCATGGCAATCTTCTCGCTCCCTCCGCCGCTCTCGCGGCGCTCCTTTGTAGTGCGCCTGGGTATCCTTGTCGGTTCCTCGGCGCTCGTACCCCTCCTGGCCGCCTGCGGCTCCAGCACCAACGGTTCGGTCACCACCGCGTCAACGACATCGAGCGTGGCCACGTCCGCCGCGACCAGCTCCGCCTCCTCGACGCCGACTGGCGCCACTACCCGCACGGCCGCCGCCAGCACGGTACGTCCAACCTCGATAACCCTGTCCAGCACCACGGCGAGCGCAGCGAGCAACGCAACCCGGCTCAGCGCTTCCAGTTCCACCGCCGCGCTGGTCGCTTCGGGCCAGGGCACGCCCGGGGGCACGCTACGAGCGACACTCGGCTCCGATCCCTCATCGCTCGATCCGCACCAGGCCAGCACCATCTTCGACGCGGACGTGCGGAACAACCTGTTCGACGGACTGGTGCAGGACGGCGACCCGCAAAACCTGCCGGGTGCGCTCGCAGAGACGTGGGACTCCGCCGATGCCAAGTCCTGGACGTTTCACCTCCGCCAGGGTGTGCATTTCCACGATGGCGTGGAAGTCACTTCCGATATCGTGAAGAGCAGTGTCGAACGCATCCAGAACCCGGCCACCAAGACGGCCGGTGCTCTGCGAACGGTGGCAGCGGAAATAGCAGCGGTTACCGCAGTAGACAAGTACACAGTACGGATCGACCTGAAGGCGGCGAACGGCGCCTTCCCTCTGGAGATGGTCGACATCAAGATTGTGCCGCCCGATTTCAACGTCACGAAGCCAGTCGGCACCGGACCTTTCCAGTTTGTCGAGTGGGTGCGGAACCAGCGCATCACTCTCAAGAAGAACCCCAACTACTTCTTGAAAGGCCTGCCATATCTGGAGCAAGTCATCTTCCAGCCGGTGCCCGACGAGAACCAGAAGGTGGTACTCCTGCAGGCCGGCCAGGTCGACTTCAGCGATACCATTCCGCTGCCGCGCGTGAAAGATATCCAGGCCGGTGGCAAGATCGTCGTACAGGGGATTGCTCCGGGGATGTCCCCATCTTCCTACTTTATGGAGCTGAAGACGGACACGCCGCCCCTCAACGATGTGCGTGTGCGCCAGGCTATCAACTACGCCATCGATCGCCGCTCGCAACTCGACGTGACGTTTGGCGTCGGTACTATCAAATCCAACCCCGTCCCACCCAAGCACTGGGCCTTTGATCCGCAAGCTACCTCCTACGACCAGCGCGACGTGAATAAGGCCAAGCAGTTGCTCGCCCAGGCCGGCCACAGCAGTGGCCTCAACCTACAACTCAAGTACATCACGAGTCGCGCTGAGTTCGCGACGATTGCGCAACTCTTCCAGACCAGCATGGCCGATGTCGGCATCAAGGTTGATCTGGTGCCACAGGAGATCAATGTCTGGGTGAACGACGTGCTCAATAAGCACAACTTCCAACTCGGACTGACCGGGATCATCCCGAACTACGATCCCGACCAAATTATGCGTCGGTACGATCCCACTGACCAGGATGGCGCAGCGATGGCTTGGAAGGACAGCCAGTATCTGAGCCTGCTTGACCAGGGGAAGGCGCTGGTGATGCAGGATCAACGCAAGCCGATCTACGCCCAGGCACAGGTCATCGAGCAGAATGGCAGCGCCGGCCTCGTACTCAACGAGCGCCCAATCCTGTACGGCTCTTTGCCGTCTGTGTAAGGGTTTCGGCCCGACCTTCGCCAGCACACCGACTTCTACGCCGTCTGGCTCAAGAAGTAGGAGTACCGTCTAACGCGCTCCCCTATGGGCAGTGGCTGCCAAACTCCCGGTAGTGGCGCACCGGTAGTTCGTGCATCTCGGTCGCCAGCAGGATAAGGCGGCGCACCGCCGCTTCGAAGACCTGCTGGCCCTTCGCCGCGCTCGCCACCAGCGGGTTGCCCATGGTTCCGGTGATTTTTGCCGTGTCGCGGCGTCGCTCGGCGTACTGGGCGAACTGACGAAGCTCGGCACTGAAGGGATTCGGGAACACATCGTCCGTCATCTTGCTGCTGTCGATCAGGTGCGGGCGCAGATGCAACTGGAGCGATGTCTCCCACTCGCCACCGTGGCCCACTCGCCCCTCGTCGGCCTCGGAGAGCGCCAGCATTTCCGGCGCTGCTGCCTGCCACCAGTTGAAGGTGATGGGGAAGATGTCGTGCTCCCCGACCTGGGTGGTCACCGCCGCATTCGGCGCCGAGTTGCCGCCGTGGCCATTCACGACGATGATGCGAGGGAAACCGTTGGCGTGGATGCTGCGCAGCACGTCGGCCAGCAGGCACTGATACGTCTCCAGGCGCAGGCTGATGGTCCCGACGAACCCCATGTTGTAGTGGGTGAAGCCACTCCAGATCGGCGGCGCCACGATCAAGGGGAAGTCGTCCACCCGTTGCGCCGCCGTGACGGCAAGCGAGAAGGGACCGACGATATCCACGTCCATCGGGCAATGCGGCCCGTGCTGTTCGATGGAACCCGTCGGCACGATAATGACCGGGTCATGCCGGAGCGCTTCCTCAAACTCGTGCCGCCAGAGTTCTTGCCAGAGCACCTTCTTGTTGCTGCCGTCATACGACACCGTATACATCGCTGTTCCTTTCTGCATGCACGTCCGCGCCTAACCGTTCGCCCCGACTGCCCGGCGCAGGAGGTCAAGCAGGGTCAGTCGCTCGGCCTCGGAGAGGCCGGAGATGCCGGGAGCCTCCACCAACATGGCTTCCACCCGCTCCCGCATGCGCAAGCCCTCGGTAGTAAGCAGCAGGTGCTTGATCCGGCGATCCGCCGCGTCGGTACGGCGCTCCAGCAAACCGCGCGCTTCTAAGCGGTCGACGATGCCGGTGACGTTGGAGGCATCGCAGCCCAGCTTGCCGGCGACCTCGCGCATGGGCAAGGGACCATCGAGGCAATGGAGGAGCTGGGCCTGGGGCGGGGTCAGATCGAGCTGCCCAACCTGGGCATCAAAGAAGGCCTGCAACTGGCGCGAGAGCGCCATGACCAGTCCGGCCAGCTCGTCGTCTAACTGTCGCCCCGTCGCGCCGGCTCGGTCCGGCAGGCAATCATCGTCACGCATGGCGCCCATCATACTCGCAACCCAGACACTTGACAACCTCGATAGTTGATGTATAAATAATAGCAGGTTCAAGCGATGGACGCCTGGACCATTGACTTGGCTAAGGAGTGTGCCTGATGTCTCTACCGGTAACGATCGTTGAGGGTGTCCTGGGTCTGGCTTTCCTGGGGGCGGGCGGCAGTAAGCTGATGGGCGTGAAGATGCACGTGGAGAACTTCCAGCGCTGGGGCTACCCGCAGTGGTTCCGCAGCGTGACGGGTGCGGTGGAGGTCGTCGGCGGCGTCGGCATGCTGGCCGGCATCGGTCTACGCTGGCTGGGGCCGCTGGCCGGCCTCTGGCTGACCGCGACCATGCTCGGTGCCGTGCTGACGCACGTGCGTGCCCACGAAAGCGTGGGGAAGATGGCGCCAGCCGCGGTGCTGCTCGTGCTGGCCCTGGTCGTCGTCGTGCTCGGCTGGCCATCGCTCAGCCAGCAATTCGCGTAGCCTGCATTCTTCACGGTCGCGGCCCCGACGACTTCGCCCAGTGTGCTACCGTCTCTCCCCACAACGTGCATGTGCAGGTGCGTATCAGTGGAGGGACAACGGCATGAAGATCAACGAGATCAAGACCTACGTGATGGATAGTCCAGGTCGGGACTACGTCTTTATCAAAATACAGACCGACGCCGGCATCCACGGCTGGGGTGAAGGCACCCTGGAGATGAAGCAAGGCACCGTCGTCGCGGCGGTGCGCGACCTGGAGGGTTTTCTCCTCGGGGAGGACCCGACGCGCGTCGACTTCCTCTGGCAGCGCATGTACCGCCAGGGTTTCTGGCGGGGCGGCGTCGCCATCCTCTCCGCCATCTCCGGTCTGGAGCAGGCGCTGTGGGACATCACCGGCAAAGCCTACGGCCAGCCGGTCTACAAGCTGCTGGGCGGCGCCGTGCGCGACTACATCCCCTGTTACACGCACTGCGGTGACCCGGAGCGGGCGCAGCAGTTGATGGGCGAGGGCTGGCGCGCCTTCAAGTCCGGCCCGGCTGGGCGGCGCGGTAACACCCTGGAGGTACACGAGCAGGCGTTGCCGCGCCAGACCGCGCAAGCCTTCAAGCGCATGCGCCAGGCTTGCGGTGACGACGTTCAATTAATGTGTGACGTCCACGGGCGGCTGCGTCCGGCGGCGGCCATCCGGCTGGGCAAGGCCCTGGAGCCGTATGACCTGCTGTTCTACGAGGAAGCGGTGCCGCCCGACAATATCCAGAGTCTGCGGCTGCTGCGCGAAGCCGGCCTGTCGATGGACATCGCCACCGGCGAGCGCGCTTTCACCAAGTGGGGCTTCCGCGAGATGATCGAACAGCAACTGGTAGACATCATCCAACCGGATATTTGCCACGATGGCGGCATCAAAGAGACGATCAAGATCGCCGCCATGGCCGAGACGTACCACATCCTGGTGGCGCCGCACAACCCGAACGGCCCGGTCGGCACCGCCGCCTCCGTCCATGCCGCGGCAGTGATCCCCAACTTCCTGATCCTGGAGTACGCGCAGACCACGACGCGCGACGTCTGCCAGGCAGCGAGCGCAGAGGACTGCTTTGCCGCGCGCAATGGCCGCATCGAGTTGCCGACGAAGCCCGGCCTTGGCATTGAGCTGGACGAAGCCTACCTCGCCGCTCACCCGGCCGGCGGCGTCAAGATCTGGCCGGGGCTGCGCTACGCGGACGGCGGGATCGCGGACGTGTGACTCGGGTACGCCGGCAAGATGGCGGGGGGCGTCGCACCCGAGCCAAGGGCGTATGCAATACCAAGGGCGTATGCAATACGCCCCTACAATCTACCGTTTCTCCCGTAGGGGCGTATTGCATACGCCCCGTGTCCTCGGCATGTATCATCAACCGGCCCCGGCCTTTCCCGTCGCCCGCTGGCGCTGGTAGACGCGGAGCGCACTTCATCCGGCTGGCCCGTGCCGACGGCGGAAGGTCCGGTCAGCGCATAGTCGCCGCCTTCCTCGCCCAGGATGATCTGCTGCTCGCTTATTTCCCCTCCAAGTCGTCGAGGGCTTCCTCGGCTATTTGGATGGGAGATCGCGCGATTGAAAGACTGGTGGCTCCGATCTGAATAAAAATGGTGTCTTCGTCCTGGTGAAGGGAAATGGGCTGCAGCACCGAATGGGCGCCTTCCACTTCCCGGATGGGCGTGCGCACATACTTTTCCACGAACCGGCCCATCACGTAACCAGCCTTGGCCTCTATGTGGTTCCAGGCATCATCACCTACATATGCCCCTCCACCGTACCGCACGAATTCAGTTCGGAGGTCATTCAAACGTACCGATGGCGTGGAGTCGAGCACGAGTAGGATTGGAGCATATCCTGAACTCTGACAATCGCGAGCGAAATCGAGTTCCTTTTGGAATCTCCCCTGACCGCTAAGCACGTAGCCAGAACAAAGGCATGCTTTTGCAGCCGATCCCCTCTGGAGCG
>DAIMXP010000125.1:0-15069 GCA_036734945.1 Chloroflexota bacterium | reverse complement strand
CAGGTCCGCGAAGTCGCTGTAGGCCTGGATGGTCTCGGGCGAATCGCAGACGATCGTGGTGAAGTCGTTGGTGAGCCACTGGCCGCCGTAGGGGATGGGGTAGTCGATGAAGTAGCCGTAGCCGCCCAGCCCGAACTGGCTGACCTGCCCGTCGGCGCCGGTTTTCGTGAGGCGGGTGAGGTTGTCCACCCACTGCGCCCAGGTCCAGGTCAGGTCCCATTTGTCCGGCGGCTCCGCCACGCCGGACTGCTGGAACAACTGGCGGTTGTAGAAGAGGCCGATGGCATTGCCGCCCGTCTCATAGGGGATCATGTAGGTCTTGCCCTGGAAGCGGCTCTTGTAGTCCAGCGTCTTGCTGTTGAATTGCGTCATGTCGTACTTGTCGCGGCCGATCAGGGCGTCCAGCGGCTGCACCAACTGGAGCTGTGAGAGGTTGCGTCCCGTGCCCAGGTCCATGAGCACGTCCGGCGGCGTCCCGCTGGCCACCAGGGTGGTGAGCTTGGTGATGGCGTCCACCGTGCTGCCGGGTTGCAGAATGATCTCGACCGGGATGGTGGGATGGAGGGTGTGCCAGCCGGCGAGCAGTTTCTCCTGCTGTGCCTGAGCACTCGTCGGGTCCAGGTAGGCGTAGAACTGCACGCCGCCGGGCGTGCCGACAGCGGTGACCGCCGCCGACGAGGTCGAAGCAACTGCGCTCGCCTGGGATGTTGACGTGGCGACAACTGCTGTCGATACCGGTGATGCGGCGGCCGCGCTGGTCGTGCTTGCCACGCTGGCTGTGCTGGCCGCGCTGGCCGTTGTTGGCGGCGCGGCAGTGGGGATAGCCGATTGGGTCGCCGAACCAGACGCGGCAACGGACGCGGGCGCCTGACCGCCGCAGGCCGTGACCGCGACGCTGCTGACGACGACGGCGCCGAAGGCACGAAGGGCCGCACGGCGAGATACGAGCGGAGTGCTCGCTAGGTAGTGCATGGTCTTCTTCCTTTCCGATATTCTGGACGTCATTGAACAAGCAGGAATCGTACTTATTTCGTGCGTTCATTATGTAGGAGCTGTCATCGCCGGTGTGAAACTGACCCAGTAGGGGGATGTAAGCCCAAACCACCGAAATTTCCGTCACCCGAGATCCAGGCCGGCTATGATGGCATCCAGGTCGATCACCTTCCCGTCGCTGTGGAAGGTGTAGTGCCCATTCAGCAGGATATGGCGCCACGCTGCCGGCGAGATCTGCGTGACGAGCGCACGCGCCCTCGCGTTGCCGCTCGCCTCGTACCGGGTGAGCAGCCGCGACAGGATCGCTGAGTTGTAAGAGATGATCGCGTTGGCGATCAATCGGCCGCACTGGTTGCTGATCTCGAGTTCGATGTCGGTCCGTCCGATCAACTCCTTCTTGCCGCCGACCTGGGCGATAGCCGCGCGCAGCTGGTGGTACGACTCAATGCGGTTTTGCGAGCGGTGCACCGTGCGCTCCAGCTGCGGGTCGCGCAAGTAGCGCAGCGTAGAGCTGCTGCGGACGAGCTTATCGAACTCGAAGATCGCGCGCCGCGTCGGATTCGGCGTGGTGTAGGTACACAGCTTGCGGATCAGCGTGCCCTGGGTCATCTCCTTGAGGCCCAGCGTGGCGACGATCCGGTCGATGTGCGGCTGCTCGTCGATGATCGCCTGCACGTCGATCTGGCCGGCTGGGCGAATCAAGCACTGCTCGTACCGCGTCGGACTATCGGCGCAAGAGCGTTCCTTCAGTTCATGGCCCAGGTCGGTGAACCGTGGCTCGAAGCGCAGGCCGAACCAGTGCAGGATGGCGAAGTTGGCCCGGTTAACGCTGTGCATGTCCCCGGTGATCGCGGTGGGCACGATGTCAGACGTGTTGCGATACCAGCTATCGAAGACGTAGTGCCCCTCGTACTCGTGCGCACCAATGAGGGAGCTGTTGAGCGGCACGTGGTTACACAGCAGCGAATAGGCGGCCACGCCCTTGCCGCGGCCGAAATACTTGCGCGAATGGCGCGCCTTGACCGTCGGGCGCTCGACGCCGAACTTCTGGCCGTCGACGGCGCCGTAGAGCACGTCGAAGTCGAACCCGTAATCGGGGAAAATCGGTAACGCCGCGATGGCATTGCTGATGCGGTCGTTGGCAGCGTGCAGTGAGGCCTGGCGCAGGTACTGCTGGTAGGTCGCCTCCAGCACGTGGTAGGGGATGTCGCTGGTGCGCGCCATGACCAGGTTGCCGTGGTGCATCGCCTGGGCGAGGATCACCGCCAGCAGGCTATCAGCGTCAGCCACCTTCTTCGCATAGCGCGGCTGCAGCGGCGTCAGCGCCGAGAGGAACTGACACTCGCCGTCGACGAAGCGGCACACGTCAGCAACATCGCAGAACGGCAGTTGCTCGTAGAACGCCTGCTCGTGTGCCGGCTGCGTGTCGGCCTTGGGCTTGCGCCAGGTCAGCGTCTGCGTCTCCTGGTCGTAGACCAGATGTGCCAGCTTGCCCTGCTTCAGCTCGCGGTTGAACGCCAGCCATTGCGCATGCAGCGCCGCTGTCAGCGCCGTGAGCTGGGTCTCGATCGGCGAACGCAGGAACGGGATGTCCATCTGCGCGAGCACCTCGGTCTGCTCGTCCGGTGAGACCAGCTCGTCCGAGAAGTGGCGGTGCTGCAGGCTGTCGTCGAGGAACAGCTCGCCAGACCGCAGCCGCTTCCTGACCTGGCGGTAGAGCCAGAACTCGTAGCGGTCGGCGTGCAGCCCCGTCGGCCTGCCGTCCGCGTCGCCGGTCAGCAGGTACGGCCGCAGCCGTTTGGGCAGCGTGGCCGCCGGGCACTCGGCGAGCGGTCGTTGCGAGAGGCGCTGCTGCTTGGCGAACACGCCCTTGGCCCAGGCCAGGGCGGCCACCCACGGGTTGCTGGGGGACACGCTGGCGAAGTCGAGCGCCCTGTACAGCGGCCGCACCTGGCGACGGATGCGCTCGGCCAAGCCGTCCACGGCCTGCCAGTGCCGTGCCAGCTTGCTCGCCGGCTTGGCGCTCATGCGCTGGGCAGCGCGGGCCAGCGCATCCCTGGGCATGAGCGTGTAGGCACGCTGGCGCACGTCACCGAACGGCGTAGCGTCGGCCACCGTCTCGTCGACGTAGAGCGCGAGCAGGCGGCCGACCTGCGGCGTTTCCTTCGATGGCCAGGTCGCCGGACTTCAACTCCCACATCACCTGGGAGAAGACGCAGACCGCAAAGTGCCGGCGGTTCACGCGCTCGGGGAAGGTCCCACGCCCAGCGAGTCCGGTCACCAGCCGCCACCAGCCGTCGGGCACCCAGGAGAGATCCAGCAGCGGCACTGCCTGAGGCGCCGCTGTCCCCGTCCGCTCCTTCCGGGTGGTCTGGAGCCAGTCGCCGCTGCAGTATTGGTGGCTCCGCAGGAACCGTACGGCGTCTTGCAGGGCCGTATCCTGACTGGTCGAGCGCAGCGTCAGGGCGGCCAGCAGGCGGAAGAGGGTGGCGCGGTGGCTCTGCTAGCGGCGCCAGAGGAAGGGGAAGTAGTTGTTCCCGGCGTGGGCGAGGTGGGCATCGCAGTCCTCCAGGAGCCCCTCCCGCCGGGGACCGATCACCGCATCCATGGCGGCGAAGCGCTCCTCGACGGTGCCCTCCTGTTGATGGGCGACGACGAGATCGCGCAGGGCGGCGACCAGCAAGTCGGTGCGCTGCGCCGACTCGGCACGATAGCGCTCCAGGGCCGCTTTGGCGGCGGCCTGGAGATGCAGCATGCGCCGCACAAACATCTCCCCCAGGTCATCCATGGTCTGGGCGTTCTGCACGGCGAGCAGCGCTGCCACCAGCGTGTAGCGCTTGTGGGGCTCCAGCGCCTGCATGCGCCCGGCATCGAGCGTCTTCGCTTCCGCCGCGAACTGGCGCACTTTCCCGACCGGGAGCGCCGCGAGGGCCGTACCGCCCAGATGGCGGGCGGCCAACCAGTCTCGACGGAGGGCCAGCGCTTGGAGGTGGGCCACCGTCGGCCGGCCGGGGTCGGCTTTCAGGTCATTCCATGCTGTGCGCCCGGTCTCCGACGCCCCGATGAACAGGGCATCAATGGCGGCGCGCGCCGCCACAGCCAGTCCGTAGAAGACCTGCGCAGAGCACGAGCGGGCCGTGCTCGCTCGCACGTGCCGCGCCGCCCGATTGAGCGTGTCGAACGCCGGGAGTTCGTAGCTCTGGCGGATCAGTTCCTCGATCGCGACATTGATGAGATCCACCAAATCGTCCTTGGTGCGCGCAGCGTCGGCCAGTGCCCGCACCATCGCCCGCCGCGCGGCCCGGTCGAAGGGCCGGACGCGGAGATAGGCGCGGATCGCGGCGAGGTGGCGAATGCGCGTCCCCGAATGATCGTAGCCCGCGAGATCGGTGGGGACGGTCGGGAGGCCGGCCGCGCGGACGATATGCTCGACGACCACCGGCGGGACCGCCACCACCGGCGGCGCGTAGCCAAGCCGCTGGTACGCCTTGAGCACAATCAGAAAGCCGGCGCGCGCCGGCGCGCGCCGGCGCTCCCTTCGTCACCTGGGCAGCCAGGGCCAGTTCGTCCGCCGTCGGGGTATACACGTCCGCCAGGTCGTGCGGCGTCACCGTCGTCTTCAGCCGTGGATACGCCGTATCACGCAGGCCCGCCATGCGTCCATTCCTCTCTGGCCGGCGTCTTGGCGCAAGGCGCTGGCGCGCTCCGCCCCAGCGCCCCAGTTCGGGCACGCGCTCAGTGCGTCCGGTGGCCCTCCAGCGCGGCGCGCACCTGCGCGTCCTGCAACTCGGCGTAGAGGAGCGTGGAGCGGATGTCGCGGTGCCCCAGCACCCGCTGGACGATTTCCACCCGCTGCCCCTGCGCGATGAGTTCGCTGCCCCGCGTGTGGCGCAACTGGTGGAGGGTGTAGCGCGGGTGGCCGGACGTGTCGACCAGGCCGGCCCGGGCACACAGCTTGCCCCATTGGTAGTGCAACGCATCGTACGACACCGCCGTGCCGTGCCGCGAACGGAAGAGCAACTCGAACGGCGCCGCCACTTGCCCCAGCTTGGTATGGGCGCGCAGGCCGCGCAAGGTCCGCGGCGTGGCGGTCGGCCCCAGGATGACCACACGCTCACAGCTATTCTTCGCCTCCCGTACCCGCAGGGCCTCGCGGCCGGCATCAAGCGTCACATCGCCTCGGCGCAAGGCGAGGACTTCGCTCGCCCGCATGCCGGTCTCCCGCAGGATCGTGCAGATGAGCCGGTAGGGCTCCCGACCCACCGCAATGGCCGCATCGAGCGCCTGCTGCTCCCGCGCCTCCCGGATGGGGCGCGGCAACCGCCGGCGGGCCCGAACGGAGCCGTAGCCCGCCATCGGATCACGGGCGCAGTAGGCATGGCGGATGGCCCAGCCGAAGAAGCGGCGGAAGGTGGCGGCGCGCCGCCCGACGGTACTGGGAGTGGCGGGCGATCCAGTCCTCCAGATCCGCGAGCGTCAGCGCATCGAGGCCGGCAGCGAAACGGGAGCTGGCGGCGGCCGCCGCCAGCTCATAGCGATAAGCGCGCAGGGTACCGGGGCGCAACTGCTCCAGGTGGCGCATGTCGGCTAAAAAGGCGTCGTAGGTGGCCACCAGCGTCGTTGGCAGAGCGGTGGCCCCTTTCGCCAGAGAAATCCAGATTGCGGCCAGGGTACTGGGCGCTCAGGCGTGCGTCAAGGGCGCCGATGGAGGGGGCGCATTGCCAGAGAACGCGCATGCTCTGGCAAAGGCGGCGCCGCCATCACCCGTCAGTACGCCGGCAACGTCCGAGCGATCCAGACTGTGCTCCCGACATTCGGGCAAATGGCTCGAAAATGCAGGAATCGTTGTCTCACCCCAACATCAGGCTACGATGCGCCAGTCAGAGCAGTCCACACCGGCATGTCCCAGGCTTGCTCAACGATGATGGGCATCATCAAGCAAGCGCAGCAGTAGCCGACGTCCGTTCACCCGTTTCGGTGGAGGGCAACTCAGCTCTTGATGACGCGGCGGTAGGTGGCCTGGTCGAGCAGGGCGTTGACGGGGTCGGTCATGGCCTCCGCGAACGCCTGCGGCGAGGTGGCGTTCTTATCGAACACGTCCTGCCAGTGGCTCTTCAGCAGCGTGTCCATCGCGCCCCATTGATCGGTGACCGCCTGGTTGCCCTGATGATCCCTGGCGCCGTCTACGATCATTTTCCAGTTGATCGCCGGTTGTTGTTGCAGATAGGGGCCATAAGCGACATCCACGCGGGTCGGCACCCTGCCGATCTCGACCAGGATCGTCTGACCCGGCGCGCCGCAGGCCCATTCGATGAACTTCCAGCTAGCGTCGGCCAGCCGGCTCGCCGAGGAAGCAGTGAGTGCATCGTCCGGGCTGCGGGTCCAGGCGCCGGCGCTGCCGGATGGATAGGGCGCAACATCCCAGGGCACGTGCGTGATCTGCTGGCGTGCGCTGGAGGCGAAGTCGGGGATCTTGGGCACCATGGCCAGGAGACCCTGGTCGAACATCTTGGTGTCGCCCAGTTGGGCTTGCGCAGGTGTCGGATCAACGTGATATTTCCAGCGCAGGTCGTAGAGGTATTGAAAGCCCGCCAGCGTGTTGGCCGACGTCAGCGTGCTCTTTGTGTAGTCCGCATTGAGCACGTCGGCGCCATTCGCCCAGATGTAGGGCAGGGCATAGACCCACCAATCGGAGTTATGCACGGCGAAAACCGGCTTGCTGCCGCCTTTGGCGAGCTTCTGACAGACCTCCAGGAAGGTAGCCAGGTCCCAGCCAGGCGCATTCCAGGTCTGCGGCGGCAGCGTCAAGCCGTTCTGCTTGAAGAGGTCGGGGTTGTAGAAGATCACGGCGGGCGACTCGTCCCAACTGATGGCGTACTGCTTCCCGTGCAACTGGCCCTTTTTCCAGGAGAAGGAAAAGTAATCCGCCGGGTGGACTTGCGAAGACGTGGCAATGTAGCTATCCAGGCTGAGGAAGAAGGACTGATTGGCGTAGGCCGGCATGCGCTTCGTCTCGAACATCATGACGTCACTCGGCGAGCCGCCGGCCGCCTCCGCCAGCACCTTGTTGTAGAAGACGTCGCCGGAAGGCGTACTCTCGAGCTGGGCCCTGGCGCCGGCGTGGCTCTGCGCATAGGCGCTCAGCAGCTTGGTCCAAACCTGAATCTGGGGGGTAGTACCGTAGATGGCGACCCGCAACGACCCCGCCGCCGGGCTGGCCGCGCCCGCCGGGACCGGCGTAGCTGTGGCTGCGAGGTGAGACGCGCTACCGACGCTGCTGGATATCGCACTCGCGGCAGTGGTGGTCGACGCAGGCGCCGTGACGGCCACTGAGGTCGTAGCGACCGCTGCAGTCGTGGTTGGCGCCGATGTCGTGGCAGCCGCGGCACTCGTCGTCGGCGTTGCAGTTGTGGCGGGCGTACCGCCGCAGGCCGCCAGCACGCCCAGTGCCGCCGCCTGGGCGGCCAGCCTCCCCAACAGGCGGCGACGGGAAGAACGATTGGACCAGATCATAGGGTTACTCCTTCTTTATGTGCCGAATCCGGCAGCCATTGGTAGCGTGGCTCCAGGGTAATGTGTTGCGGAGCGGACGGAGAGCTACCATCCAACATGTACGTGAGCAACTCCAGCGCCCGTTGCCCCATCGCAAAACCGGGTTGAATGGCCGTCGGCCAGGGAGCGTCGAGGACGCGGAGCGCGCGATAGTCGTCGCTACCGAAGAGCACCAGGCTGATCGGATCGAAGCCGGCGAAGCGGATATCGGTGGGTACACGGATGCCGTGCTCGGCCAGGACGAGCAGTGCCGGCTCAATGTGAAAATAGCTGGCCCAGAGGAGGCCGTTGACGCGGGGGCGGCGTTGGAGCAGGCGCGTGAGGTAACTCGCCTTGCTTTCGCCGAGGCTCGCCGCCAGTATGTCATCGGCATGCGGCAGGCCGGCCTCGACCAGCGCCCGCTGGAATCCGGCGAAACGCTCAACCTGCGTGCTGCTGCGCGGGCCAGGGGCGGCCATGTAGGCGATGATGTCGGCTCCCTGGGCGATCAGCACCCTGGTCAGGTGATAGGCCGCCTGCTCGTTCTGCAGGCCGACGAAGTCCGCCGGGTAGCCGGGCAAGTAGCGGCTGACAAAGACGAACGGGATGCCCCGTGCCCGCAGTTCATCGTAGTGCGCCTGGTTGCCGTCGCCGCGAGCGGGGACGACGACCAGCCCATCAACCTGGCCGTGTAGTCCGAGTTGGAGGTGCTGCGCTTCCAGCTCCGAATCTTCTCCGTGCAGCGCGAGCACGCTGGTGTAGCCACGAGCCAGCGCCGCTGCGGCAACACCGTGGACCACGTCGGCGGAAAAGGGCAGGAGGTCGTTCGTCAGGATGCCCACAGTCTGGGTTCGCTGGCGGCGCAAGGATCGCGCGGCCGGTGACGGGGCGTAGCGCAGGGCACTCGCGGATTGCCGCACGCGCTCCGCCACCGGCGCCGAGATGCCGGACCCCGGCATGGCGTTGAGCACCTTGGACACCGTGGCCGGCGACGTACCGGCCAGCGCGGCGACATCCTTAATCGAGGCTCGCTGCCTGCTACCCACGCGGTTCCTCCCAGCCCGGCAAGGAAACTTCGGCGCGGTAGTTACTGACGTTGTACGGCTGTAACCGTCGCGGGTGGTACGCGCGTGGACTGGAGGAGGGGCGATCCTGCGTGTAGATGCAGAGGCGCTGGTAATCCCAGACGACCAACTCGTCGCGCTCGTCGCCGAACAGATCAACCGGTTGATGACAGCGGCTCGGATGGCCGTCGTCAGGGAGCAGCACCACCTGCCGGCCCCAACCGTCGAGCAGGCCGCCCTCGCGGCTGTTGCCGCTGTAGAAGATCAGCTCCTGACCGTCGCCGGTCCAGTTGGTCGGGTGCAGCGGACTGGCCTGGTGGTTCAGCTCGCGCGAGGCGTAGCGCCGGCGCGAGCTATCGTAGAAGGCCATGATGCCCGGCTCGCCCCAGAACGTGATCGTCACCATCTCCAGCCCCGGCTGATCGGGACGGAAGTTGGCGATGCTGAAGCGCTGGACGTGGCCGGTGCGGTCGCGCTCCAGAATGCGGCCATCGGCGCTGACCCACAACAGGCCCTCGTCACTGGCCGCCAGGCGGATTTCCACCTCGTCGGGACGCTCGTGGTTAAACGTGCCGACAGCGATGCCGTCGGCGTGGTCGCCGATGGCCAGGCTCCAGAGCGGCGCGCCGTCGTGATCGAGGCAACTGTAGCCCATCACGATCTCGTCCTTGCCGTCGCCATCAAGGTCGTAGAGCGCCGGGAAGTGGCCGGTCGTAATACCCTGGGCGGTCCAGAGCAGCTCCAGCTTGTCGTCGTAGGCCCAGACGTTGTGGTAGCGATCCTTCAAGAGGAGATCCTGGGGTACCTGCCGGCCACGCAGGTTGGCGATGGCGAGGGAGTCGCCGATGGTCCGGTAGAACATATTCTCCGGCGGCGGGGCCGGCGGCGTCGGTACAGCCTGCTTCATCTGCCCCGTCCGCCCATCCAGGACGATGAGCTGAAAGTCCTTGGTCAGAATGACCTCCAGGTTGCCGTCCAGGTCGAGGTCGTAGACCTGGAAGCAGAGGTCGCTGGTCGGCCGGCCCTTGAAGGCGGTGGGGCGCCCGAACTGCCAGCGCACCCGGCCGTCCAGATCAAGCACGGTGATACAGGTGAGCATGCGGTAGGCGTCGCGCGGGCCACGGTCAAGCGCCTGGGCCAGGATGATCTCCTGGCGGCCATCACCATCCAGATCGGCGAAGCGCACATGCTTGCTGGCGCCAAAACCCGGCGTGGCGATTGACCGGACCAGCACCGGCTGGGGATACTGCTCGCGCTCGGCCAGCAGCAGGCGTTCCTCTTCGCCGAGCCGTCGCCGTATGGCTTGCTGGGCAGCCGGCGGCGCGGCGACGATGACGTCGCCAAAACGCGCCGGCACGTTGGCGACGAGGGCAACCTTGCCCTCCCGAAAGGTTCTATCGGTCGCCGCGACGACCGGCTGGTCATCAACGAGCCCGCTGAGCTGATCGCCGACCACTTCGAGCGTGAGGAGGTAGGTGTGGTCCTGGTCCACCGGCAACGGCGCCGCGGCCAGCACCAGCTGCCCATCATGGGTGCTGCGCCGGAGCTCGATGGTGTCGTCGCTGGTCAACACGAGGGCGTAATAGTTGCGGCTGTCGGCGTAGCGGGCAATCAGGCCGACGACGCCTTGAGCGGTCCTGGCCATCGGCGCAATGACCGGCGCACCCGCGGCCGGCTTACTGAAGAGGGGGCGCAGGCGAGCCGTCAGGCGATAGTCCGACCAGGCGCGCGATCCCGTCTCGACCATCGGCAGATGGCGGTCGCGCAGGCAGGACTGCTCCAGCGCCGGCTGGCCGTCGTCGTCCACCACGTTCCAGGAGGCAGCATCCCGCCAACCGCTCAAGACGGTAGCTTCTCGCCAGCGGCCGCGATAGCCCTCCGGTTGGATATCGTGGTACTCCGCCTCCGGTGAGTAGTCGTAGGGGAACGGACCAACCGGGAAGTCCTGAAAGTCCTCCCTGGCCAGGATTCCCCAACCGGCCGGAAACGCCTGGGCGGGCAGCCCGGCGCCGCGTGCCGGCACGGTGGCGACTTCGGTCATCGTGACCTCCCTGACCAGGCAGCAATCTTCAACTGGCTCCCACCGAACAGTGTCTCCTGCGCTTTCTTCTGTTCGCCTGCCCAGATTCTCATCACCTCGGGACAGTGGGCTGGACCCGACGCTCACCGGTCCGACGAACGGAACGAAAAGGATTTCGCAACTGAACTGTACCGACTTGGCGGCAAGGAGTCAAGGCATGCGTTCGCCTTGACAAAGGCTATCAAACGTTTTACAGTAGTTTCACCACTACGGAATGAAGAGAAAGGAACTGGCGATGCACGCCACCACGCTCTTGCCGATCATCACGCGACGCCGGTTGCTTCGCCAGCTGCCAAGATTTGGCCCAAAATTGGTGGGGCGTGACTTTGGGATAATGGGAAGCAAGGAGCAAAAGGGAGCGTCCTGGGCCACACTGAGCGGTGTTGTATCTGCTTGGAGTGGAAAGGAGTTCCCATGGATAAGAATAGCCGTCGATCGCGTGGGCGCAAGTGGCACGACAGCGCCCACGCCAGTTTGTGTCTGCTGGGCTGGTACCTGCGGCACGTTGGGATCTTGGAGTGCTTGGCGGAGGGGATCAGCATCGGCCAGAAGGCCCTCAAGTACACCTCCGCCCAGAAGATGGTCATGCTCTTCGCGGCGTTGCTGGCGGGCGCCAAGGCGGTGGCGCACACGGGCTTGACGCTGCGGGTGGACCGGGCGTTGCAAGCGGCCTTCGGGCTGCCGGGCTGTGCCGAGCAGTCGGTGATTGCCGACACGTTGGATGCGGCGACGCTGGATGACGTGGCGGCGCTGCGGGAGATGGTGGAGGCGCAGTTCCGGCGGCACAGTCAGACCCGGCGGCACGACCTGGTGCGGGGAATCTTGACCCTCGACCTTGATCTCTCCCCCATGCCGTCGAGCAAGCAGTGTGAAGGGGCGGAGCGCGGCTATTTTGGCCGCTGCCGCTCCAAGACCGGGCGCAAGTTGGTGCGAGTGCGCGCGGCCGACTATGACGAACTGGTCTGGGAGGACGTGGTTCCCGGTAAGACGGCAGAGACGCTGCCGGTGCTCCAGGCAGCGGTGGAGGCGACCGAGCGGCTCCTGGAGTTGGAGGGCGACGACGCGGCGACGCTCGCCCGGCGCGCGCGGGTGGAGTGGCGCCTGGACAGCGGCTGGGGCAGTGAGGAGATGCTGAACTGGCTGCTGGAACGGGGCTACCAGGTGACCGGGAAGTTCAAGGCGCCCAGCCGGGTCAAGAAGCTGGTGCAGGGCATCACCGCCTGGCAGCCAACCTCGAGCCCGGGCCGGGAGGCAGCGCCGGTCCCGACGCCGGTGGCGCTGGCGAAGCCGACGCAGCAATACGCCGTGCGAACCCCCTCCAAAGAGCAGACCGACGGGTACTACTACGCCGTGCTGGTCAGCACCCGGTCCGAGTTGCCCATGTCCGCCACGGTCGATCATTACGATGGCCGGGCGGGCATCGAGGCCGAAATTAAGGCTGATAAACACGGCCTCGCCTTGGCGACCATCCGCAAACACAAACTGGCGGCCCAGACCATGGTGGTCCTCCTCACGGAACTGGCCCACAATGTCCTGATCTGGTCCCGCCGCTGGCTCGCTCCCCACGCACCCCACCTCGCCGGCTGCGGCATCGTCCGTCTGATTCATGAAGTCTGGGCCGTCCCCGGCCGCGTCAAGCTCATCGACGGTGAACCGCTCCATTCCCGCCTCAAGCAGGGACATCCCCGCGCCCACGCCCTGCTCTCCGGCTTCCGTCCCCTCCTCCTCCCAAGTCAAACCCTGGCCTTTTTGGGCTAAATCTTGGCAGCTGGGGTGCTCGCTGGGCCATGCAGGGCCGGTTCGGCGTCGGCTACGGCACGCTGCCGTTCAACTACGTGGCCCATTACGGCTGGGAAGCCTACACGGCGGACCTGTGGTGACGCCAGCGGGGTCGGAAGGACGAATACCCGCTAATATCGATTAGGAGGGCATTTCCTAACTCGAATTATAGCCTGTTATAGGTCCGGCGATGCTTCCCGGAAGGTTCTCCGGCACTTTTGATGCCGCCCATTCCTCCGAGATGTCCAGAGGCAGACGAAGTGCCGTTTGCTATGTCCGCAAACACCAGGTTGACCAGGGTGATGAAAGTCAACTAGATTTGCCGGTGGCGACAACTACAATTGCCGATTCGCGGTCGGTTGGCGAGACCGATGGATGGCGCCGGCTGTTCCTGTTCTCCCTCCGATGCGTTTAGGGTTGCCGGTCGGTCTGAGCGGTGGCCTGCGGAGGCGATGGCGCGGTTGGGGCTGTCTCTGCCGATTGGGTGACCACCTGCTGTTGCCGCGCGATGGCCTCGTCAATGACGCGGCGCGCGCCGGCGGAGAGATTGCCGCGGCCGTAGTGGTTGAGGAAGGCGATTTGGGGCCTGGTCAAGCGCAGTTCGTAGGAGATGAGCGGCTCGGCCGTGGTGCGCTTGCGGCCGGCGCCGGGGCGATAGCCGCCCCAGGTGCTCGTCGTGGTCGTGGATCGGCGTGGCATGGTGGTCAATACCTCCTTTTTCCTTGAGTTGAGCGGTCCCTCGCGGGGCTGCTGCCTTGATAGCCGGTTCCGAATCATCTTGATAGCCAGTCCCGAATCAAGATGGCGCAGCAGGCGCAGGAAGAGCTTGGGCCTGCTGCGCCATCTTGGCGCGGAAGCTGTCGATGGCCGTCATGTCCAAGATCACCGCGTGGTGGACGACGCGGTCGATGGCGGCTAGTGTCGTCATGGGGTGCTTGAAGATGCGCTCCCACTCGGAAAAGACCAGGTTGGTCGTGATGGCGACGCTCCGGCGTTCGTATCGCTCGGCCAGAAAAGTAAAGAGCACCTCCATCTCATCGCGGTCGTGCTGGACGTAGCCGATATCGTCGAGGAAGACGCAGGCAAAGCGATCGAGTTTGGCCAGTTCCTGCGGCAACCGCAGATCCCGCTTGGCCGCCAGGAGCTGCTGGACCAGGGCGGCGGTGGAGACCCAGAGCACCGGGTGGCCCAGCACGACCAGATCGTGGCCGAGGGCCGCCAGGAGATGGCTCTTGCCGGCGCCCGGTTTGCCGACGGCAATTACATTCATCGCCTCCTCAATGAAGGCGCCGCTGCGCAGCCGTTCCAGTTGCAAGCGCAGGGTTGGCCCGAGCGGCTCCAACTGTGTGCTTTGAAGTTAGGGTTTGCAGAGACTGCAGGATTGAGCTTCAAATTCCCGACTGCCAACTTGACCTTCAAGCTCGGGGGCGCGGGGTTTCCCAGAGGCCGCGTTGGTCCGTTCGGGACGGGACAACGGATGACGGCCGGAATGCCAGTGCCCCTCTAGGAGACGCTTCTCTGCAGCACGAGATTCCTCACTGCAAAGGCAACCGCCCATTTCGTTCCCGACTGCAATCCTAAGCTGCAATTTTGGCCCTGCTTCCCACTGGCCAGCGGCGAGCCTCCCTCTGGTGACGACGATTCCTTGCTGCAAGACTCGATTGCAATTCGCCGCAAAGTACGTCTTCAAAGCACAAACTGGAACGTGCGGAACGTCTTTTCCCGTGGCAGCCCCGACTGCTGGAGCAACCGCGCCACCCGCCGTTGGCTGCGGTACTCGCATTCCTGGCGGACCACCTCGTGCAAGAACGCCTCGTGCGTCCAGTTTGCTTTGCTCGCTCGCAAGGCGAGATCGGCGAAGCTTTTGGCCGTGTGGCTCAAGTTGAGGCTCCGCAGCATGGCGTCCAACTCATCGTGCCGGTTGGCCGGTCCTGGTTCACTCGCCATGAGCGGACCGGGAGGGCAACAACTGATCGTAGACGCCATACGTCACCGCCGGCATGGTGAGCGCCGGCACCGCTGTCGGCTGCGGCTGGCGCACCAGTTCCCGTACGGCATCGAAGGTGGGAACGGCGCCAGCCTCGAAGAGCAAGCTCAGCGCCGTCTCCACGTCGGCTTCGGTAGTACTGGCCGCCAGGTGCAAGATGCGAACATACTCGCGGTCCGCCCGCTCTCGCCGGGCCTCCACCAAACGGTCGTAGGCGCGACGGAAGGTCAGCGTCGGAAAGAGTTCCTCGCGGTAGCGGTAGGCGGCAAATGCGCCAGGTTTGCGCACCAGCGACCAGACGATGTGCCGGTAGTCGATGCGCACCTGGCCCTTGCCCGCCAGCCGGGGCAGGGTGACGGCGAGCGCTGTGCCGACGTAGGCTTCCAAAGTCTCCGCCCGCACGCGCACTGTTAATGTAGTGCCGATTAACCGGGAGGGCACGGAGTAGCCATTGCCCAAGACCTGCATGGTGCTGCCCTGGCCCACCAGGGCCCGCACTTCCCGGCACGGCAACAGCGGCGCCCCGAAGGGGTCTGCGCCGGCAACGGACGCAACACCGTCTGCTCGGCAGCAAAGCGGGTGGTCCGGGTGTGATTGCGTTGGGTCACCAACTCCTGCAGGAAGCGCACGTAGCT
>DAIMXP010000124.1:0-15081 GCA_036734945.1 Chloroflexota bacterium | reverse complement strand
GCAACGGTTGCGCTACTTGGTTGAGGCTGCAAGGAGGTAGCTGAGAAGTAGCGCACATGTAGCGCAACGAGGGTAGACGGCCGATGCGCGCCGTGCCGGCCAGGGCAATCCTGCGGCACCTGGTCTGATACCGTCTTCCGTTCGGCCGCATGATGCTGTAGGCTACGGTCAGTAACGAACGGGAACTGCCGTTCGTCCACCGGGCAGAGGGTGCGATCCCCTACCCGGCACGGCGCCCGAATACGGGTCCCGTGCGTGCCAACCACGATCGGACAAACGATGATCAGCACGCAACCGGAAGTATCCCCTACGGTGGCTGCGCCCGCAAAGCGCCGAGCGCATAAGCGAGCCGATGGTGAGGGCAGCATCAGCCAGCACGCGAGCGGCATGTGGCGTGGCCGGCTGATGGTCGGCTACAAGGCAGATGGGAAGCCGGACATCCGCGAGGTGTACGGCAAGACGCAAGCAGAGTGTCGGCGTAAGCTTCGCGTGCTCCAGCAGCAAGTGGAAACCGGCGTCCTGACGGGACACGGCAAAGACCGGGAGACACTCGCCGCGTACCTCATAGCGTGGCTTGACGGTCGCAAGAACAACCTGCGGATCAAGACGTGGGACCGCTACCGACAGCTCATCACCGGTCATATCAGCCCCGCGCTGGGCAAGACGAAGCTTGCCGCCCTTCGCCCTGATGACCTCAAGCGATTCTACAACCAGAAGATTGAGACCGGACTCTCGCCACGCACTGTACGCCAGATGCACGCGATCCTGCACGTCGCGCTGGACCAGGCGCTGAAGTGGGGTTATGTCGCCCGGAACGTGGTCGACGCCGTGGATGCGCCAAAATTCGAGCGCTTCGAGTGGACGCGTCTCGACCTGGACGGCGTCCGTCTGTTGCTCAATGCGGCCAACGACGTCCCGCTCTCCTCACTTTGGGCAACAGCGGCGTATAGCGGCTGCCGGCAAGGGGAACTGCTCGGCCTCAGATGGCAGGATGTCAACCTCGACGCAGGCACGCTCTCTGTCGTGCAGACTCTGGTCAAGATCGAAGACGGCAAGCCGATCCTTGGCGAACCCAAGACCAAGAACAGCCGGCGAACGATCAAGATGTCCCGCGTCGCTGTCGATATCCTCAGGGCGCATCGGCAACGCCAACTTGAGCAGCGACTCCTCCTTGGGCCGGACTACACGGATTACGGGCTGGTGTTCACGGACGCCATCGGCCGCCCTTTGCCCGCGAGGAATGCCGTCCGCGCGTTCAAGGCGGCGCTCCGCCACGTGGGGCTACCGGAGACGATCCGCTTCCATGACCTTCGCCACGCCCACGCGACGTTGATGTTCGCGCAGAACGTCCACCCGAAGGCCGTCAGCGCGCGGCTGGGCCACAGTACCATCGCGATTACCATGGATCTCTACACGCACGATCTGCCCAGCCTAGACGCCGACGCGGCCGACCGTTTGGAGCAAGCGATTCGGGGATAAGGCGCTGGTTAGGGGAGTCATTAGGGTATAAAGCGTGTTTCAGAGGCAGTTCCAGACGCTGTAAACGTGCCTCTCCCTCTGGTGCCGAAGGTGGGAGTCGAACCCACACGCTCTTGCGAGCCTCGGATTTTAAGTCCGCTGCGTCTGCCATTTCGCCACTCCGGCCTGTTACCGAGTATACCGGGTAGCGTGTGGTAGGATGCGGCCTGTGCCGCCCTGGCGTGGCCAGGCGGTGAGGCGGTCCAGACCAGGAGCGTGTTGCCCGTGCCGGAAACTATCTTCATCGGCGTCGCCTGGCCGTATGCCAATGGGCGACTGCACCTGGGCCATGTGGTCGGGTCACTGCTCGCCCCCGATATCTTTGCCCGCTATCACCGCATGAAGGGCAACCATGTCCTTATGGTCTCCGGCAGCGACGAGCACGGTACGCCGATCACGCTGCTGGCGGATAAAGAGCAGACGACGCCGAAGGTGATCGCCGATCGCTATCATCAGTTCTTCTTGGACGATATGCAGGCGCTTGGCTTGAGCTACGACCTGTATACGCACACGGAGACGCCAACCCACCACCGCGTCGTGCAGGACATGTTTCTGCGCCTGCTGGAACGCGACTACATCTACAAGGCAACCACGCAGGCCCCTTACGACCCGGTGGCGGGCCGCTTCCTGCCGGATCGCTACGTGGAGGGCACCTGCCCGCATTGCGGCTTTGGTGACGCGCGGGGCGATCAGTGCGACAACTGCGGGCAGCCGCTGGACCCTGCGGACCTCATCAACCCACGTAGCCGTCTCAGCGGTGCCGCGCCGGAGTTCCGGGACACTGAGCATTTCTACCTGCGACTGTCAGCCTTTCAGGCGCGCCTGGAAGCCTGGGTGGCGCCGCGCGACTATTGGCGTCCCGAGGTACACGGCTTCACGATGGGGCTGCTGCGCAGCGGACTCAAAGACCGGCCGATCACGCGGGACATTGAGTGGGGCGTGCCGATTCCGCTGTCCGGCTACGACGACAAGCGCATCTACGTCTGGTTCGACGCCTTCATCGGCTACCTCTCCGCCAGCATGGAGTGGGCGGAGCGTCAGGGCCGGCCCGACGCCTGGAAGCCCTTCTGGGAGAACCCGGATGTCCGCGCCTATTACTTCCTGGGCAAGGACAATATCTTCTACCACACGATCATGTGGCCGGCCGTGTTGATGGGCTATGGCGGCCTGGCCCTGCCCTTCGACGTGCCAGCTAACCAGTACATGACGATGCATGGGGAAAAGGTGTCCAAGAGCCGGGGCATCGTCATGCCGCTGCACGATTTCCTGCCGAAATATCAGGCCGATGCTGTACGCTACGCCCTGGCCGCTGTGATGCCCGAAACGAAAGACTCCGACTTCTCGCACGAGGAGTTCGTCCGCCTGACCAACGACGAGCTGGTCGCCACCTACGGCAACTTCGTCAACCGCGTCCTGACTTTCACCAGCCGCCAGTTCGACGGACGGGTACCGGCGGCCGGCGACCTGGACGCCCGCGACCAACTCGCGCTGGACACCATCACGCACACCTTCCAGCGCACCGACGAACTGCTGGCCGCCTGCCAGTTCCGCGAGGCGCTCCGAACCATCATGCAACTGTGCAGCCACGGCAACCGCTATCTAGACGAGACAGCCCCCTGGCGCACCGTCAAAACCGACAGCGCTCGCGCCGGCACATCACTGCACATCTGTATCCAGATGTTCGCCGCGCTGACAGTACTCACGGCGCCGTTCCTGCCGGCCTCCGCCCAACAACTGCGCGAGCAACTCGGCCTACCAATCGATTCGCCGCCGGTATGGCAGTACGAGCCAATCGTTGCCGGTCATAGGCTCGGCCAACCTGCCCCACTGTTCCAAAAACTGGAGGTCTGATTTCTATTCCCACGCCTGATCCCGAACGCTATATCAAGGATGCGCCGCCCCGCGTGTTCGACGTCCATGTCCACTTTCCCGGCAGCGGACCCGGCGGCGGCGGCAGCATGCATACAGATGCGATGGTCGACATGCTGGCCTATACCGCCGGCGTGCTGAACATCTGGAAGATCGCCCTGCTTGGCCGCCCCGGTGAAGGCAACATCCAGGCGCTGCAGGCGCGCGAGCGCTATCCGAACCTCTTCCTGCCCATGGCATGGGTACAGTTGGATGAGGACAGCGGCGAGACCATCCTGGAGTTTGCCCGGCAGGGCTTCGTCGGGCTGAAGTTCCACTCCAGCAAGCGCGACTACGACGATGAAAGCTACTACCCGATCTACCAGGCGGCCGAAGAATCGAAGCTGGTCTGTCTCTTTCATACCGGCATCGCCGGCGGCATGATCGACTACTTGCAGTACCCGCCCCGCGGACCGCTACCGGAGTCGCCCCGTGGCAGGGAAATGCGAGACCGCCGGCGCGGCAGCACCTACGGCGCCAAGCACCTGCGACCGGCGCTCCTGGACACCCTTGCGGTGGCGTTCCCCGACCTGCAGATCATCGGCGCGCACATGGGCTACGGCTGGTACGACGAAGCCTGCGCCATCGCCCGCTGGCGCGGCAACGTCAGCTTCGACATCTCCGGTGGCACGGTGGTGCGCCGCCACATCATCGAGCGCCGGCTGATCCGCTCGGAAATCCATCCCATGAAGCTGCTCTTCGGCAGCGACTGCGGCATCCCCCACATGAGCCGCGAACTCACCGGCTGGATGGAAGAGTTTGCCCGCCTCGGTCTCACACCTGAAGAGCAGGACCAGATCTTTTATGGGACAGCGGCGAGGATCTTCGGGCTGGGGTGAGGTCAGTTGCGCTGCTCGGCGCGGCTCTTGTCGATCAGGTCGCGGGCGTCGGAGGCGATGCCGAGGGCGCTGCAGTCCATGAAGGTGGAGTACATCGCCTTATTCAGCATCTCAATGAGGTACTTCTCGGTGTGCGGCATGGTGTCGTATTGGCGCTTGAGGCGCAGGACGCGGGTCAGGCGCAACAGAAAAAAGAGCTGCAACTGCGTGTAGCTGTGTATGGGGTCTACGCCGCGCGTACCCGGCCACTGCATGCCTGCCTCCGTCCGCAACTCCTGCTTGTAGTTTAGCAGAATTCGTACAGCGGCGGCATGCAAACGGCAGAGGCGCCGGTGGGGGCAATTCGCCCCCGCCGGCGCCTCATCGGTCGCGCTGACCCGAAGGGTACTGCTAATATTCGGGCATCGGAGCGGCAGCAGCACCCTGCTTCTCCGGGATGTCCGTGATCAGGGCCTCAGTGGTCAGGATCATGGCCGCGATGGAGGCGGCGTTCTCGATGGCGGACCGCGTTACCTTGGCCGGGTCGATGATGCCCTTCTCCAGCATGTCGCCGTAGGTCTCGGTGACGACATCGTAGCCGATGTTGGTCGAGCCCTTTTCCTTCTGCAAGCGGCGCACCGTCTCGATGACGACGGAGCCTTCCTGTCCGGCGTTGGCGGCAATCTGGCGGATCGGCTCTTCCAGCGCGCGGCGCAGGATGGCGGCGCCGACGGCCTCGTCGCCCGTCAGGTTGGAGCTATCGATGGAGGAGATGATGCTCAGGAGCGCCACACCACCGCCAGGGACCACACCCTCTTCCACGGCCGCGCGGGCGGCGGAAAGGGCGTCCTCGACGCGGTGCTTCTTCTCTTTGAGCTCCACTTCCGTGGCGGCGCCAACTTTGATGACGGCAACGCCACCGGAGAGCTTGGCCAGGCGCTCCTGCAGCTTCTCTTTGTCGTAGTCCGAGGTGGTCTCCTCGACCTGCGCCTTGATCTGCTTGACGCGGCCGGCGATGGCCTCGCGGCTGCCCTTGCCCTCAATGAACGTCGTTTCGTCCTTGTTGGCCGTGACGCGGCGGGCCTGACCGAGGTCCTGGAGGCGGGTGTTCTCCAGCTTACGACCGGTCTCCTCGCTCACCACGACGCCGCCGGTGAGGATGGCCATGTCGGCCAGCATCTCCTTGCGGCGGTCGCCAAAGCCGGGGGCCTTGACACCCAGCACGTTGAGCGTGCCGCGCATCTTGTTGACGACCAGGGTCGCCAGGGCCTCGCCCTCGATGTCTTCAGCCACGATGACCAGTTCCTTCTTGCCGGTCTGGAGCAGCTTCTCCAGCACGGGCAGGATATCGGCAATGGCGGAGACCTTCTTGTCGGTGATCAGGATGTAGGCGTCGTCGAGCTCGACTTCCATGCGCTCGGAGTTGGTGACGAAGTAGGGGGAGATGTAGCCGCGGTCGAACTGCATGCCCTCGACGTATTCGACCTCGTACTTGATGCCTTTGCTCTCTTCGACAGTGATGACGCCATCCTTGCCGACCTTGTCCATCACTTCTGACAGCATCTGGCCGATTTCGGGATCGGCGGCGGAAATCGAGGCGATTTCGGCCAGCTCTTCCTTGCCCTTGATCGGGATCGCCAGAGCCTTGATGGCCTGTACGGCCTGCACCGTGGCCTTCTGGATGCCGCGCTGCAGCAGCATCGGGTTGGAACCGGCGGCCAGATTCTTGATGCCCTCGGTGACGATGGCCTGGGCCAGCACGGTGGCGGTGGTGGTGCCGTCGCCGGCCACGTCGTTGGTCTTGGTGGCGGCTTCCTTCAGCAGGCTGGCGCCCATGTTCTCAAAGGGATCCTTGAGTTCGATCTCCTTGGCGACCGTGACCCCGTCGTGGGTGATGGTCGGCGCGCCATACTTCTTGTCGAGCGCGACGTTGCGCCCCTTGGGTCCCAGGGTAGTCTTGACAGCGTCGGCCAGGATGTCGACGCCGCGCTTCAAGGACGCCCGGGCATTCTCATTGAATGCAATCTGCTTTGCCATTTTTTGCTTTCTGATCCTTCAGCCGCCCGCATGGACGGCAACTTTTCCCCACCGTGGCGGGACTTAGGCCATCACCGCGAGGATGTCGGCCTCGCGAACGATGAGATACTCTTTGCCATCCAGCTTAACTTCCGTGCCGGCGTACTTGGCGTAGAGCACTTTATCGCCGACTTTGACTTCCAGGGCGACCAGTTCACCAGAGTCAAGGCGGCGGCCCGGGCCGGCGGCAATGATGGTGCCTTCCTGGGGCTTCTCCTTGGCGGTGTCCGGAAGCACGATGCCGCTGCGCGTCGTCTCTTCCTTTTCCGAGGCCTCCAGTACCACGCGATCACCTAATGGCTTGATCTTGTCTCCCAACGTGTGTCCCTTCCATGCGTAACGTCACCGGCAGGCTTTCCTGCAAACAGGAAAGTGTACGATATCCGATGGCCGGGCCGCCATTCGGGCGAGCAACAGCACATCGCCGACCAGCCGCCGATGGCGACCTGCTACAGCCTACACGGCCAGTGTTAGAGACGTATTTGCGCTGTATTAGCAATGCGTTAGAGCGAGCGAGGTTAAAACAGCGACGGTTGCTCGCGTGTTGCCGGCGGTTGCTCGCCCAGGTGGCGGTAGGCGCGTGGCGTGGGTTTGCGGCCACGCGGCGTCAACTCCAGGAAACCCTGTTGGAGGAGGTACGGCTCGTAGACATCTTCCAGCGTCTCCGGCGCTTCGCTCATGGCGGCCGCCAGCGTGTCACGGCCGACAGGGCGGCCGTCGAACTTGTGGATCAGGGTGCGCAGCAGTTCTCGGTCGTTCTCGTCCAGCCCGATGGCGTCGACCGCCAGCATGTCCAGCGCCGCCCTGGCGGTGGCCGGGTCGATCGAGCCCGTGCCCTTCACCTGGGCGTAGTCACGCACGCGGCGCAGCAGGCGGTTGGCGACACGTGGCGTGCCGCGTGCGCGGCGGGCGATTTCTTCGATACCGTCTTCGGAGGTCGGCACCTTCAATACGCGAGCGGAGCGGCGCAGGATCAGGCAGAGCGCATCGATGTCGTAGTAGTCCAGGCGTAACGTAGAGCCAAAGCGGGCGCGGAACGGCGCGGTCATCGCGCCGAAGCGGGTAGTCGCGCCAATAACCGTCACCTGCGGTAGGGGCACGCGCAGCGAGCGCGCGCCGGGCCCCTGCCCGACCAGCACGTCGATGGCGAAGTCCTCCATTGCCGGGTAGAGCACTTCTTCCAGTACGGGGTTCAGTCGGTGGACTTCGTCGATAAAGAAGATGTCGTGCTCTTTGAGGCTGCTGAGCAAGCCGATCAGGTCGCCCTGCCGCTCCAGGGCCGGACCGGAGGTTTCGCGCAGCGATACGCCCATTTCATGGGCAATGATATGGGCAAGACTCGTCTTGCCCAGTCCCGGCGGCCCGTGGAGCAGGATGTGGTCGAGCGCCTCACCACGCCCCCGAGCCGCCTGGATCTGAATCAGTAACTGCTCCTTGACGGCGTCCTGCCCTGGAAAGTCTTCGAAGCGTTGCGGGCGCAGCCGTTGATCGGCGACGGCATCGTCGTCACTGGGTCCGGGAGAAATGAGTCGGGAGTTTACCAACTGCTCGTCATCGCCTGCCTGCATTGCCTCCCTGGGCAGTCTAGAACGTTTGGGCTACGCCGTCAACGCGGCGGGCGTCCCGGCGCGCCTCGAACGTTTGTGGGCGGCGGTAGCATGGTGGGCGCGGCGCCGTGAGCGTTACCGCCAGGAAAGGTTTGGGGGCAGGCGATGATTCGCGCACTTATCTTCGACTTTGACGGGCTGATGGTGGACACGGAGGTGCCAGCTTTCCAGTCCTGGCAGGAGATCTACCGGGCGCACGGTCACGAACTCTCGCTGGATGATTGGGCACTGTGTCTGGGCACGAGCCACGACGAGTTTGACCCCTTGACCGATCTGGCTGCCAGGCTCGGTCGGCCGGTGGACCGGGCGGAACTCGAGAGGCTGCGCCAGTCCCGCAAGGGAGTGCTGGCGGCGGAACAGCAAGCCCTTCCTGGCGTCGTCGAGTACCTGAAGGAGGCCCGGCGGTTGGGACTGAAGATCGGGCTGGCTTCCAGCTCTCCGCACCAGTGGGTCGAAGATCACCTCCAGCGCCTTGGTCTCATCGGGTATTTCCACACCATCAAATGCGCTGAAGATGTGCTCCGCGTGAAACCTGATCCGGCGCTGTACCAGGCCGTCCTTGCTGCCCTGGACGTGCAATCCGACGAAGCCATCGTGCTGGAAGACTCACCGAACGGCGTGCGCGCTGCCAACCGGGCTGGTATCTTCTGCGTGGCGGTCCCTAATGCGCTCAGTAGCCGATTGATCCTTGACCACGCCGACCTGCGCGTTGCCTCGCTCGCCGATGTTCCGCTGGCGGCATTGATTGAACGGGTGACCGAGCTGAAGGCGGGGAGAAGCGAGGTACCATCCCGGCAGGCCGTATCGGGCAGTCACGGCACTGACCGTTCGCGCGGCATACCGCCGTCGTGGCGGTCCGTTGTGCTACCAGATTCAGCCGGACCGCTTCGACCAAACGGCTTGATGCGGCCGATGGTGTGGCCTTCGCATCAGGTGGCCTGCCCTGCCTGCTCGGATGCGCCGCCGACGGCGCTCGGCCCGCCCAACCAGCGTGCGAAGAAGTCGAATGCCAACCGTCCGCTGAAGGCGTGCGGACCGTCGAAGAGGTCTTGACTCAGCCGGTCGGCGGCACCAGCCGCCGCGTAGGTCTGCTCCACCTCGCGGTAACAGCGCAGCGCGTCCTCCACGACGAAACACCTGTCACGCTCACCGATCTCGACCAGCAGAGGCCTTGGCGCGATCAGGCCGGCGATGGTGGAGATGTCGCCGAACGTCAACAACTCGCGCAAGAACTGGCTGCCGCAGAAGTTGCCGAGGCCTCGATGACCCAGCGCGTCGTCACGTACCGCACTGAGGTAGCAGACGATGGCGGCCGCCTTGATCCGCTCGTCCCGTGCAGCAAGGTAGGTAGTCATGGTCCCGCCGAAGGAGAGACCAATGCAGCCAATGCGGGCCGGGTCGACCTCCGGCCGCGTCTGGAGATAGTCGATGCCCCGCATGCCGTTCCAGAGGTCGAGCGCCAGCAGTTGCAAGCCAAAGTAGCCGTAGGCGAGGTAGAGCACATTGCAGGGATCACGGCCTGACCGGACCCAGTCGGCCGGCGGGCGACGCTCACCGAAACCGCGCCAGTCCGGCGCCAGGCAGACGTACCCCCGCCGGACGAATTGGCGGGCGTAGTCGTAGTTGTGACCCTGGATGTGGGCTTTCTGCCGCTGTCGCCCTTCCGGCGGGAGTGCCGGGTCGATCACGCCGGCCGGGTCGTCCTTCCCCCGGCCGTGGCCGTGCGCGCAGAGTAGCGCCGGGCGGCGCTCGCCTGCTGGAATATCCTTCGGCAGCAGCAGCTAGGCGGGGACGGTGCTGAAGGCGTCGCTGTCGTAGAGCACCCGCAGGCGCCAGTGATCACCCTCGTCGTGGCGGGGCGTCTACTGGAGGCGCGCCAGTGCCCGTGGACGCCAGACAGGCCATTCAGCGGGCGTTTGCGGTAGGGACCAGGCCGTCGATGCTGTCGCCTTGGCGCGAGCGATCAGGCCGTCCAGCCGGTCGATCAGTCGTGAAGCCATCAGCCGAAGTCCCTTTCCTATGATCGTGGCGCATGGTGCATCGCCATGGTGGCCGACCATCGCCAGTAGCTCCGGCCACCCGTTGCTTTAGACGCCGCCCGGCACATCCCCGCCACTGATGCGCAAGTAGTCTGGCTTAGGCGGCTTGCCGGTGTATTGGAACTCGGTCGCCATGTAGCTCATCGTGATGGCACGGCGCGGCATCGCTGAGCGGTTCTCCGCCGTGCCGTGGAGCAACAGGCTATGAAAAAAGAGGCCGCTGCCCGGCGCCATCGGGATGGGGACAACTTGCGATGGGTCATACTCGCTCTCCGGTACCTCGACATCGTCGGTAACCCGGTTGTGGGGTAGGGCGCCCCGCTGATGACTGCCGGGGATAGCCGTCATGCAGCCGTTCTCAAGCGTGGCGGGATCGAAGGGCATCCAGCACGACCACAGGGCCATCGGCTCGATCGGCCAGAAGCGAGAGTCCTGATGCATGGCCTTGGCAGAGCCGACGCCGGCCGGTTTCATGAGCACGTCGGCGCGAAACAGCTTGAGATTGGGGCTCATCAGCGCTTGCATTATTGCAACGATCGCCGGATGCAGCACCAGTTGGCGAAAGAGGTCGTCACCATTGGCGACGCCGCTGATCTTGCGCACATCATCGCCCGACGTGGCTGTGATCTCACCCCGACTCACGCGCGGCTCGCGCTGAATCGTTAGACCAGCCGGGAGCGCCAGTCGTTGGTGGGCATAGTCAGAAAGGCGGGCGATATATTCTTGACACGCTGCCGGTGAGAGCAAGCCCTCGACGATGAAGTAGCCCGCTACGTCGGCCTGCCGGCGCTGCTCCGTGGAAAGCGCCAACTCTGTACTTGCTGCCGCCATTGTCCTTCCCTTCGTATCGGTACCCGATCAGCAGGCCGGATCACACCTGCCAGTATACGGAGCAGCGCAAGTGCGGAAAATGGACCGGTTCGACCCTTCTTTGTACTATCCCAATGTTAGCTCGCCTGATCGCTGAAAGGGCGCGTATGATGATGCCGGACGGCGCAGTATCGGCGAGAGGGGGTACGATGCTGCCGGCGGCGGCTCCGCCTACAGCGGATCACCCACCCTGGCCCGAGATGGGGGACGCCAGGATGATAGAGCCGGGGCTTGCCGCCGAGCATCACTGCATTCCCTCGTGGCGCCAACTCCCACGCACGCTGGATCACTATACCCTGTGGTTTTTACGCGGCGGCGTGGCCGCGTTACGCTGCAGCGAGGACACCTACGCGCTCGCAGCGGGGGACATTCTGCTCGTGCCACCTGGACTGCGGCATAGCGCCACGCACGACCCCGCCCGTCCGTTGTGGGTGATCATCGTCCATTTCACGTGCGAGCGTGCGCACCGCAAGGAATTCTCTCTGCCGCCGGAAGGCGCGCCACCGCTGCACCGCCGCCTGCTCGAGCCGCATGTGTTCGACCCTTATTTGAGCCGGATCGTCGCCTTGCGCGCGCTGCAACCGCCTGGCTGGCAGGCGATCATCGCCGCCCTGATCGCGACGATACTCGCCGAGTGGCAACGAGAGGAGTTGCAAGCCACCTCTGGCGGCAACGCCCGTTACCGTGCCTACCCGATCCTTACCCAAGCGCTGCTCCGCCTTGACTCCGAAGGTCGCTATGACGCCAGGCCGAGCAGTCTGGCGGCGGGCTGCGGATTTTCCCCCGGTCACTTCGGCCGGCTCTTCCGGCAGCAGTTTGGCCGAACGCCGCAGCAGTATTTATTGCAGCGCCGGATTGAGCGAGCACGGTACCTGCTGTTGGAAAGCGACCTCAGCGTGCGGCAAATCGCCCAGACACTTGCCTACCGGGACGTCTACTTCTTCACGAGGCAGTTCAAAGGGACCGTGGGGCAGCCCCCCGCCGCTTTCCGCCGCGCTGCGCGATCGCCTGCAAGCTTTTTGGATCGACTGCCCTGACGCGCCGCTTGCACCCAGCGAGATCGCTCGGTTTGGCGCCTGTTCAGACGGGGCGCAGGATCTTCCGTTGCGTACCGGCGCCGATCGGGACGGTCGCCTCCTGGTGGGAGACGATAAAGGCACGCCGAGTCTGGTCCGTCCTATTATTCTTGGAATGGTGCCAGGTGTAGGCGCTAAAGAGCACGACCGTGCCGGCTTGCACCGGCAGCGGCACGGCGTGCTCGTCGGCATACTCCACCCGGTTGACCCGCTTCTGGCAGGTCCCCGTCTCCTGCATCGTCCAGGGCTCGAGTCCCCAGCGCTGGCTGCCCGGCACTACCCACAGGCAACCGTTGCGCTCGTCGGTGTCCTGGAGCGGCACCCAGACCGACATGCGCCGTTGCGCGTGCGTCGTCGGGTCGTCCGGTTTGGTGTAGAAGGCTTCATCCT
The DNA here is from genome assembly GCA_036734945.1 of Chloroflexota bacterium. Taxonomy (GTDB): domain Bacteria; phylum Chloroflexota; class UBA4733; order UBA4733; family UBA4733; genus UBA4733. Next base: position 2,779 of record DAIMXP010000124.1, on the reverse strand, counting down.
GATGCCAATGGCAGATATCGGCCGACCGCGTCACCTTGGTGACCAGCTTGGTGGAATGGATGGCGACGCCTGGGAAGACCACGTCTTCGACCAGGGCGAGGAGGCGCGCATCGGCCGCAAACTGCTGCGTCAATTCGTACGCCGGGTGAGCCCAGCCCTGCACTCAGCTGCCGGCCAGCACGCCGTTGCCGATCTGCTGGAGCTGGGCGAGCGCGTCATTCACGTGGGCCCGGGCCGCGCGCCGGCGGGCGTGATCCCCCGACCGGTTGCTCATGGCCCGCGCGCTCGCCATACTGCCGCCCAATCGCGGCCGGCTGGCCCGTCACTTCGGCGGCGGCGATCCTGCAAGGTCCGACCGACGCGCGCCCGTGGTCGAGCCCTGGCCGTGTCCGCGCCCCGAGATCGCGCTGCCCGCGAGACGGCCGATCAGCGTCGGCTAGCCTTTCGCCAGCACCTGGTCGCCGACCTGCTGCAACTGGGCCAGGGCGGTGCTCACGTCGGCCTTGCCGGCGCCGATGTCGCTCCAGATGGACTTGGTGGCGGCGCTCAGATCGGCATAGTCCCACCAGGGGTACTGGCCACTCGTATCGGCCACGGTCTCGATGCCGTCCAACTGCGGGTACTCCCGCAGCACCGCTTTCCAGGCGGCGCTCTGGTAGAAGGCTTTGCGCGCCGCCGCGCGCTTCATCACGCCAGCGAAGTACTGCTCGAGCGTGGCTTCGGCGTTGACGAAGCTCAGCCATTGCCAGGCGACCTCCTTGTGCGGGCTGCCGCCGTTGACGGACCACTGGTTGGTCCAGGTCTGGCTGGAGGGGTGCTGGCCGAGCGGTCCCTGAGGAATCGGCGCGTAGCCCCAATGCAGCTTCGGGTTCTTGTCCAGGTGATAGCCGGTCGTCCAGGAACCATCGACGATCATGGCGTAGCCTTCGTTGTCCAGCGAGGCGTCCTTCGCCGACGCCGCCAACTGGTAGTTGTTCTTCAAGCCGAGGACGTATTGCAGGGCGCCCTGCCCGTGCTGGTCGCTCAGCGGCAGGTGCGTGTAGGTGGCGTCGTAGATCTGTCCGCCGTTGGCGTACAGCCAGGGCGCGAAGCTGTCGAAGCTGCCCCAGCCGGTGGGCTGGAAGCCGCCGCGCGTCACCTGCCCGCCTTGCGTCTTCGTCAGCTTCTGCGCCGCCGCGAGGAAGTCGTTGAAGGTCCAGTGCCAGGTGAAGTTGCGAGACGGGTCCAGCCCGACTTCGTGGAAGTCGTCAATGTTGTAGGCGATCACGTTGGTGGCCGGCCCGTCGTAGGGGATGCCGTAGTGCTTGCCCTGGTAGGTGTTGTAGAAAAGGCCGGTGTCGACGAAGTTGGCGAGCGCCATGTCCGGCGTCCTGGCGATGTACGGGTCCAGCGGTTCCATCAGGCGCTGGACCATCAGGTCGTGGATGAAGGCGACGGAGACCTGGGAGGTGTCGTGCGGCGTGCCGCTGGCGGTGTTGGTGATCCACTTCTCCCGCACCCCGCTGGTGCCGCTGGAGACAAAGACGTAGTTGATGGTCACGTCGGGGTGCTGCGCCTCGAAGTCCTTCTTGATGCCGTTGAAGTAGTTCGTGAGCACCGGCGTGGTCGGCCCCCACCAGTCGATGTGCTCCAGCGTGATCTTCTGGCCTGGCGTCGCCACGGCGCTCTGCGTCGCCACGGCGCTCTGCGTCGCCACCGACGTCGTCGTAGTGGGCGCCACGGCCTTGCTCACCGTCGTGGCCGCCTTGGCGGAGGTCGGCGCGATGGCGCTCGTCACGCTCCTGGCGCTGGGCGCCTGCGCTGTCGTGGCGCCGCAGGCGGCGAGCAAGGCGACGACCGCACCTGAAGAGAAAGTGCCGATCAAGCGGCGGCGGCTGAACAGGAGGTTGCCATCCCGAACCTTGAGTGGACCGTCAGACATGATTTCTCCTTACGGACGCCTTGAACCACGACAGCACAGGATGCTGAGCGCTACGTCATAATAGATCGCGGCAAGCAGCCTGGACAATGGACTGCCACAGCATGTTTTTGCACTTTTTCGACATAGACCTTGGCCCTTCAGGTCGACTCGGCATCACCCTGCTGGACTGCCAGTCGTTATTGGCCAAGTCGTCGACTTTCACTCAAATGTTCCAAATCTGCTCAACAACAACGCAAGCGCAGAAGGCGAGACCGAATCGGGAAAAACATGCACAAAGGGCAATGGTGGCGGTTAGCGATCGCCCCAGGGCCGAACAACGCGACGTGCCGGTACGCCCAATGTCAGTTCTTCCAGAATCTTGACTAACCTTCCGCCCGGTTGTACACTCGTGATGCGTCGTTGCAGCCCTGGCGCGCCTTCCGTGTTGGGATAACGGAGAACCAGAAACGCGCCATCGGCGCTTGTTTGGAGCAGTGCAGCCCCTTTTTGCAGTCAGTCAGCTATAAGGGAGTGACTATCAATGGCATTCAGTTCTCAAGTCCGCGGGCGCCTTTCTCGCCGACGAGCGTTGACGGCGATCATCCTACCGGCCGGCGCACTTGCCCTCCTCAGCGCATGTGGTGGGACCGCGGTAGGCACGACAACCGACTCGGCTTCGTCGGCGCAGGTGGCAGCCACCGCTCCTGCAGCAACTACTGCAGCCGTGGCGACGACACGTTCCGCCACGCAGGCGACGAGTAGTTCCGCCACGTCCGCCGTACGTGCACCGGCGACAACCTCGGTAACGAGCGCCACCAGGACAGCGGCTCCTGCTGCCACCGTCTCCAGTGCCGCCGCCGCCCCGCCGCGGGCGACCGG
>DAIMXP010000123.1:0-15671 GCA_036734945.1 Chloroflexota bacterium | reverse complement strand
ACAGGGCCGCGATTGCGATCGGCGGCCAAGCGACGGGGGGCGACTGCGGTCGCGTTCCGAACCGTGGACGGCATGCTCAAGCGACCGCAGTCGCCCCCCGTCGCTTGGCCGCCGATCGCAATCGCGGCTCTGGATACACGCCTATAAATACGCTTCGCTTCCTATGCAAAGCGTTACGGTGCACTCTGGGGTGTGGCGGATAGGGGTTTACAGCAAGAAGACAGTGATCTGAACGGTATGTACAGTACCGGTCCTACCCCGCGAACAGGTCGGGGTACAACCGCCAACTGCTCGCGGCACTGGTGGCCTGCCCTTGCTCGCCGATAACGAAGATCTGCTTGGGCTCGGGCGTCCAGATCATCTGGCCGTGTTGATACGGCTGCCAGGCGCCGGCCGCGCCGCGCTCCGGCCCCAGCGCCCAGCCGAGCCGCTCCCGAACCCGCAGGCTGGTTTCCTCGCGCCAAACCTTGCCAAAGTCCCGCTGTGGCTCAACGAGCCCCGCTGGCGGCGTCAGGCCGGTGGTCACGGGGTCGCGTCCGGCCACCCACGTGTCGGCTACCTGAGCGACTGTCGCGTTGTCGCCAACTAGCACATAGATGGTTCGGCCGCCAGTCTGGCCGGCCACTGGCGCGCTGAGTTGCAGCATCCAGCCGTGTTCGAACTGTTCGGAGACGACGCCAACGGCGGCCTCATTGCCCGTTGGGCAGCCGACCAGTCCCGGAACCTCAGCATGCGCCTGCCACACCAGCCCAAAGCCGCGAATCGGCGCCGTGGCACACGTCGATGGCGACGCCGCGAATGTCGGCACGGGCGAACCCGGCGCCGGCGTGACGAGCGGGGCGACAGTGGGAGATGCCGGCGGAAGCGGCGTGATCGTGGCGGTCGGCACTGACGACGTCGGCGTCGACGTGGCGACCGGCGTCGGGGCAACGGTCGGGGTTGGCGGAGTGGTAGTTGACTCGGCGCTGTTCTGTGTAACTGTCGCGACGCTCGGCGTGCTGGCAGCCGTCAGTCCGGTCGCGCTCCCGACCGTCGCCGACGCCGATGGCGTACTCGTGCTACACGACGCGAGTACGCCAACTATCGCCACGAATCCGATGATCGTGGAGGCGAAAGAACGCCACCGGGACGTGAACGCTGTCTCCAAGCTCGCCCCCGTTCGCGCCATCAGTCTCCGCCTACGGTGCGCCGTACATAGTAGCCCAGTAATCCCACCCGGAAATGTCCGCCGTCGGCATTCCATGGGCGCCAAGGATGGTGCCGACGTGGGTGCGATGATCGTTGCCGTGGTGCAGGGCCTGCACCAGCAGCAGGTTGCGGGCATGCGGCGTCTCCGGCCAGTCGCCCTGCGCCGCAATCGTCACGTCCAGTTCGTCCACCCGGTCAAGGAGCTCCTCCCACTGCCGCGCCTGCGCCGCAAAGTGCTCACGCAGCGCATTGAGGGGCGGCGGCGCGCTCTCCTGCACGGCCGAAGTCGCCCCCGTAAAGCGCTGTAGGTAGCGTCCATCGGCAGCAACGAGGTGGGCCAGGGTGTGGTGGATCGTGCCGGCGGTGCCGGGGACCGTCACCTGCAGCGCGTCCGGCGGCAGCGTGGCGCAGTGGACGATCAGCGTATCCGTCGCCCAGGCATGGTGATGAAACAACTCCCGCAGTGGATCCATGGCGTTTTCCTCTCAAGCGATGACCGGCTGATTCTAACGAACAGACGGAGGAGACTTCTGGCACCGCTCTTGCTCCCCATCGGTCGATGCCCAATCATGCCATGACGTGCGTTCCAGGAGATGAGGCGCCCCGCATATGTTCAACACAGCCGTAGCACCCCGCCGCACCGCTGGCCGATTGCCGCTTCGGGCCACCGCCGTCGCGCTCCTCATGGCGCTGCTTTGGCTGCAGGGCGGCGCCCCCGCCCACGCCGCCAGCGATACCCTGCCGGACTTCGCCATCGTCAACGGGTACTACTTCAGCGAGGCGGCCGGTGGCGACCCCGCCAACGACTACACCATCACCAACGAGGGCGGCATCCCGTTCTGGGACGCCTTTCAGCGCCTGGGCGATGTGGACGCCATCGGCTACCCCGCCACCAGCCGCTTCCTCTGGCAAGGGTTCGTGGACCAGGCTACCCAGAAGCTCGTCCTCCAGTGGAACCCCGCAACGCTCACGGTCAATGTCGTGAACATCTTCGACGTCCTCGCCCAACTCGGCTTCGATCCCCAGTTGCAGGCCAAATACCAGACGCCGCCCGCCTTCGACAACAGCGCCGACGCCGGCAAGCCCTGGGACCAGGTCGTCGCGCGCCACCAGGCCGAGCTGGACTGGAACGCCGCCATCAAGACCCGCTACTTCGCCGATCCCGACCCGATCGCCCACTTCGGCCTGCCCCAGTCCTACGCCGACGAGGGCAGTGTCCTCGTCGTGCGCTGCCAGCGCGCCGTCTTCCAGCAATGGAAGGTCGCCGAGCCCTGGGCCAGCGCCGGCCAGGTGACCATTGCCAACGGCGGCGACGTCGCCAAAGCGCTCGGCGTCCTCCCCGCCAACGCCGCCACGCCTACCCCCGCCTCCAGCCTCATCGCCGGCCCCTTCGGCGACACGCTCAGCCTGACGCCGGCACAGCAACAGGCAGTGCGCGCCGCCGCCGCCGCCATCCGCCCATCGCTCGTCGCCATCGCTGTCGAAGGGCCCAACAACCAGGGCGACCTTGGCTCGGGGATGATCTTCGACGCCAACGGCGACATCTTGACCGATGCCCACGTCGTCGCCGCCTCGAGCCAGGCCCAGGTGCTGCTGCCGAACGGCCAGATCACCATCGGCCAGGTCATCGGTCGCGACTTCCTCGCCGACATCGCCATCGTCCACATCCCGATCAGCGGCCTCACCCCCGTCACCTTCGGCAGCTCGGCCCCCCTGCAACCCGGCGCTCCGTTGGTCTCCCTTGGCTATTCTCCCATCTTCCCCTCGCCGCCGGCCCTCCGCACCGGGCAGCTCGTCGACACCACCTCCGAGCTCCTCACCGGCGCCTCGATCACCCGCCTGGTCAGCAATGTCGCGGACGTCTTCGGCGACAGCGGCTCGCCGGTCGTCAACTTGCAGGGCCAGGTTGTCGGCATCGTCGATCAAATCTTCTTCAGCCCGATCGATGGTTCCCCGCAGTTCTCCATCGCCACCGCCTTCCAGAGCGTGCAACCCATCGCCCAGCGCATCATCGCCATCCAAAACGACGTCACCCACATTGTCGCCGGCTTCGACGCTGTCGCGCTCACTCCGACCATCGCCAAGCAGGCCGGCATTCCCTTCGTCGCCGGCGAGCTGGTCTTCTCCGTCCTCCCCGGCAGCAGCGCCGCCAAGGCCGGGCTGGCCTCCGGCGACGTTGTTACCTCCCTGGACAACACGCCCACCACCGTCGTCGGCAGCTACATCGCCGTCCTCAGCCGCCACAAGGCCGGCGACACCATCCCCGTCACCTTCGTGTCGCCCGACGGCAAATCGCACACCGCCTCCATCACCCTGCAGCAGATCTGAGCGAGGCGCTCACACCACTTCCAGCTTCGTCGTCAGGCCGACCTCTTGCTGGTAGTCCACCAGCCGCTTCAGGGTCGACGGCAGCAACGGAACGTTGCCCGCCGCCAGATTTTGCTGCCGCGCCCGCATCTCCAGTTCACCGGGCACCAGGATCTCCTGCGTCCCTTCGGCCTTGTCCGACGACTTCATGTCGTCAATCAAGCGGTCTACCCGCGCCCGGAACTCGTCTATCGGCATGAACAGCCCTGGATCCAGGGCCAGCATGAAGTGCCCGATATTGTGCTCGTGCTGGCCGCCGCGGAACGTCTCCCGATTGTGGTCCAGCGCGAAGCCGGCGGTCGTCAGCACCCCCGCCAGCGTCTCCATCACCATCGCCAGGCCGTAGCCCTTATGCCCGGCGATCGGCAAACCCGACCCCTCCATCGCCTCCTGCGGCTCGGTCGTCGGCTTCCCCGCTTTATCCAGCGCCCAGCCCAGGGGCAGGGGACGCCCTTCCATGAGCGCCAGTCCGATCTTACCGACGGCCACCACGCTCATGGCGATGTCCAGCACGATCGGCATTCGCCCCACCGCCGGGATGCCCACCCCCAACGGATCGTTCCCCAGCCGCGCCGAGGTCCCACCAAACGGCGCGATCACCAGGCCACCGTTGGTCGTCGATAGCCCGATCAAGCCGCTGTCCGCCGCCAGCCAGGCGTAGTGCCCGGCGGCGCCGAAGTGGTTGGAGTGATGCGTCCCCACCACGCCCACGCCGCTTGTGTGCGCTTTCTCAATCGCCTTACGCATCGCCACGACGCCCACCCACTGGCCGGGACCGTTGTCGGCGTCCAGCAAGGCGCTGATTCCCGTTTCCCGCGTCCAGCGGAACTGCGGGTTCGTCTTCATCTGTCCCGCCTTCAGCCGGCGGGCGTAGCCCGGCACGTCGCCCATGTGGTGCGTCGCCTGACCGCGCAGGTTGGACTCCAGTTGCACCTCAACGATTGTCGCCGCGCCCTCGTCGGAGAGACCGACCTGCTGAAAGGCTTCGATCCCGAATGCCCGCAAACTCTCAATCGTCACCCGGGCCGCCGGCGCGATGTCGCGCAATTCCGCCACCCTCAAGCTCCTTTAGAACTAGCTGCCTGGAACCACGGCAGCGCCCACTGCCCGCCAAGATCATAGCAAGCGACACGAAACTGCGCCCGGCCGGACGCAACCCGCGCCGACCGCCCAGCCCGGCGTTGATCACCGTCGCCCATCGCAGGAGACAACCCATCGGCTTCACACGCCTGTGAACCTCTGCCAGGCCCATCTGCGCGTAAGCAAGAGCACATTGCTACTCAGGCGATCAGTCAGTGCCCGGTTGCGCCTGCACAAGCGCTCGGTATCGTTGCTCACCAAACTGCGTGGGGTCTCGCTCCTGCAAGACGGCGCCAACCCGTTCAAGGTCGGCACAGACGCTGCGTAACGCCGGCTCAACGCGATCCGAATTGGGCGGCGGCCGCTGATAGATCGTCTTGAGCGTCCGCTCCGCTGCGACAAGCGCCTGAACGGCGTCACACGCGGCAGCCGAAATCGCCTCGCGCTCCGCAATCGCCTGAAGTCGGTACAAGCTCATGGCCGTGCCAAGGGCCGTTACCCCATAGTGCTGCGCCAGGGCGCCAATCGCCACTTCCAGGGCGCGATTCGCCGCGTCGCGTCTGGCGACGAGCCGACGCTCCTCCTGCGCCTCGTCAATGGCGTTCCACAGCCGGCGCGGATCGTCCGGTGGAATCGGTAGCTGCGTCCCATCGACGACCGTGCGCAGATAGTAGCGGGTGTGGCCGACCAGTAACGCCCGCAAGCCCGTCTCATTGAGCGTCGCCACCCGCGCCAGCGCTTCAAATTGGTCGGCGTGAATCGGCGAAGCACGCCGCAAGAGTACTGCCCCGCCAAGCGGCAAGAACCACTCCGATGGCGGCAACGGCGCCGCGTGCTGCGGCACAACGTTCTGCCCAAATTGCAGGCGCAGCGCGCTCTCCGGCCTGAAGACCTCAATAGCATAAAGCATTCGCATCTCGCCGCCGGACTTGAAGGCGAAGTCACACGTCGGCGTGAGCAGAACCGCCGGGCCAGCGACATGCGATAGCCTGCCATCCGCCAGCGGGACGAGAAGCGGCGCCTCGACCACAATGTCACCCTGATACCGCTGTCCCCTCGTGTCGAGACGCGGCGCGGTCACGTAGCCGGGGGGAATCATACCCCGCTACCGAAAAATGGCCGGGTCAAGACCCGTGAGTGCGACCAGCGTGACGTCATCGCCATCGACATAATAGCGACCGACATACACGGTATCGCTAGCCGCAGCGGCAGCCACAAACGGCGGATCGGCCGACGAACGGAACGACGCCGCCTGTAGCCGGTCGAACTCCAGCATCCAGGTTGGAACGCCCGACGCCTGAACCCCATCCTCGCCTCGTGTGCCCGCTGGCCCGCCTGGTTCCCCCACTCCGAGATCCTCGCTGAGGCTGCGCTCGATAGCTTCAACGTCTTCCTGCGTCCGCGCCGCCACGTAGGCGGCAAGCCGGCGCTCCAGCACCGCTATGGGAATGCGCTGGTATACCCGCCCCAGCCGGAGCACCTCCGCCGGCGATACCACGCGCTTGCTGTGGCCGAATCCGACCGATCGCGCCGTGATATTGCCGCGCCGCGCCTGGCGTGAGATCGTCGCCTTATGGAGACTCAGCATACCGGCCGCGTCACTGAGGCTCGGCCAACTGCCAGCATCCTCCCAAAATCGCTCCCGCATGGTCTCATTGCCTTCCCAATCGCTCGTCCGTCCGATATACCATGGGGCACGCAACATGTGCAACAACTGCACCCTCACGCTTCCAGTGGCCTGCGTCGAACGGAGCGCTTCGGCCTGCCACGACGGCGCTTTCCAGAACGGGAAGGTTGCGACCGCCATTGCGCCGCCAAGCGCAAGTACAAAGCACGGCTGCACGCGCTGGCTGCTCCGTGCCGTCAACCGACCAGATAGTATTTCCAGTGGGGAGTGCGCCGCAAAGTTCTGCATAGCAAGCGAACGATATGCTACCCGGACTCCAGGGCCGCGACTGCGGTCTGCGGCCAAGCACGGGGGGCGACTGCGGTCGCTTGGATCTGCCCTCGACGGTTTAGAACGCGACCGCAGTCGCCCCCGTCACTTGGCCGCAGACCGCAGTCGCGGCCCTGCATCTCGCGGCGCATCGCAATGCTCGCTTGCTGTGCAAAACTTTGCGGCGCACTCTCCAGTGGGTGCTGCCGTGGCGCCCAGACGGTGTTGTGTTACACCACAGGGAAGGAGTCAACGTATGACAATCTTTTTCCGTCAGCCAGCAAAGACTTATATCCGAAAGGGGAAGTACGTGTCCCCCAAGATCATCCGCAAGACGATGGTCACCACGACGAAGGTGCCAAAAATGCCCCGGAAGTAGCCCGGTGGCGCGATAGCCCTGACATGCCGCCAGAGGCGCCGGTGCAGGCATTGATTATCCCCAATGCTCACACCGGCGATTGACGGTATGCAACGCTGGCCAGACTGTCCCATCGACTGCCCTGCGGCGTCCCGTTTGCCCGACACCACACGCTGGCTCTCGTCCAAGGCCGGGGCTTACTCTGGAAAGATCGGTCGGTCCAGTGCAGATAAGCTGCTTCCAGTTCAGTGACCGGACACCGGAAGCAGCCCGGCTGAGCCTCTTGCTGGCATTGATACCAGGCCGCAGGCGCATGTAACATTGACACAGTACTCAGAAAAGTGCCACAACGCAGCGCCCTGGACACTCACCGCCACCGTGTCCCCTCGGTGGCCTTTCTTTTACGGGATCGGCGGTAGCCGGCGATTCGTAACTATCCAGGATACAAGGCCCTGGAAGGTCATTGAACTCAATAGGCCGCGCACGCGCCGGAAGCCTACGCCGTACACCGGGTCCGGGTCGCGTTCCAAGCAAGAACGGTGGTAGCGCGCTTCCGGGGTGTTACGGGTTGCATATAGCCGGTCCATGACGAGGTTGCAGAAGCCTTCCTCTTGCCAGTCAGGGAGGTTGTCGACGTGGTTGACAAACAGCCAGGCATGGGTGATTTCGTGTGCCATCACGCCCTCGAACAGGTCGCGGGGTAATCCCCAGAGGACACGGATGCCCGTGACACGCCGGCCGACTTCCTGCCCACCGACGGTCTGCCACTTCTTGACGGCGAGACCCAAGGCAGCCCCAGTTCCGTACCCCGCCTGTTCCTTCGCCATGCTGGGCACATCGAGCAACTGGACCTGAAGGGTAACACGATCAGCGACGAGCCCCTCGCTCCGCATCCAGGCGGCGATAGCGAGCGCCAGTGGCTCCGCACGCTCGTCAGTGAATACGCCATCGTGGACGCACCAATTGCAGACGACCCGTCCGTCCGGGTACCTCAGGCCGCCGTTCGTGAGGGCCTGGCAGACGAGACGCCGGCAGTATTCGCAGGAGGGGTGCTCTTGCGCATGGCGCGCACAGTACACGTTGCTCCAGGAATCGGCCACGTAGGCGCCGGTGATCGGCGCAGCACAGATACGACACTTTGGAAGGACATGGTCTCGGTAACAGCGCTCGTGGTAGGCGGCCTGGTCGTGTGCGACGAACGAGCCGGAGTCGATCACCTGGCCGCGTGCGCGGCATGTGAAGTGCTCGGGATGCCAGGTCTGCCCAAGTGCGGTGACATAGCCGGCAAAAATGACCCGATGGCAGCCGGCGCAGGTGGCTAGCATCGGAACGACGACGCACTCATTTGGCCAGGCTACCCTCACGACCCAGGTATGACGAGTCGTTGCCCAACCTGCAGCAAGTATGGCGGCGCCAGTCCGTTCGCCGCTGCGATGGCGGGCCAGCGATCAGAGGTGCCGTACAGGTTCGTCGCAATCAGTACCAGCGAGTCACCAGGTTGCACGACGTAGGTTGGCGCCAAGACCAAGCCTGCCAGATCAACCAGGTGTACACCTGGCACGGCCCGGATGAGGGTCTCGATCTGGTAGCGGACAGCCAGGGTGGCGACGCTTCCATGGACGACGACTGTTGATCCATCCTGCTGAATGGTCAGTATGGAAGGATGCACTTCAGGGTGAGAACTGAGCATCTGCAAGACCGGCGTCGTCAGATCAGGGACGGGTGTCAGTGTTGGGCTAGGCGCCGAGGCGGCGGACGCCGGCGTTCGCGCGGCCGCCGCCGTCGGAGTCGCTGATACGGTGACAACTCCGCTGTTGATCGGCGTGGCCCGCGCTAACGGAGTTGGAGCCAGTTCAGTTGTCGGCGTAGGACGGTCCGGCGTAGGTGAGAGCGCGGCAAGCACAAGCGGGGAGGTGTTCGCCGGCACGGCTGTGCTGGTGAGCTCCACCACAGGAGCAGTTGGTGGCGCAGCCAATTGGGCCGTCACATGGAGGAGAATGAAGAAAGCCAGGCAGCCTACTGCGAAAGCCGCAGCGAGCTGGAACGGCAGCCATCCAGCAAGAGCCGGACGATTCGGCAATGGCGCCACGACTGCCGGCGGCAGCTTGCCTTCGTGTTCGATCAGGGATGCAAGCGCGCGCCGCCCTGCCGCGACAGCTTCCTGCTGAGGATCGAGCGCGAGAGCGCGTTCCCACGCAGCCTGCGCGCGATCGAACCGGCCCTGTTGGGCGTACAGCTTGCCCAAGACGGTGTACGCAACAACGTTCGTATCGTCAGCATCGATCGCCTGTTCAAGCAGCACGATGGCGCGCGACACATTGCCGCTTTGCGCTTCCACCAAGGCCTCGTTGTAGAGGATGGGCGAGCGAAGGCGGAGGTAGAGCAATGGCGCCAGATCAGCGCCACAATCGGGACATCGAGTTGTGTCAGGAGTTGGGGGAATCCGGCAGACTGGGCACCGAACGGTCACCGGAGATGCCCGTACAGCGCCCGGCAGGGCACTCATATTCGCCGGTCTACGATACCGGCGATGCGTGGGCGCTCAATACCCTGCCTTCTTAGTTCGTCCGTTATGGCCAGCCACAGGTCATCGAGTGACGCTAATGCCTGCTCAATACCAGGCGAATTGTGGGAGTCATAGTTCTCGTCGAGCGTACGCAACACACCGAATACCTGCTGCGCCAGCGCCATCGACAGCTTCCCTTGTTGTGCATAGGTAGACGTGTCGACGATCAGGAGGATACGCTCACCCAGCTCCTCGTACAGGAGCCTTTTGATCCTGTCGGCAGCGTCCTCTGCTGCGATCCAGTCCGCCCGTGCCCGAATCTCTTCGATCTCAGCGGCCCACAGTGCGATTTTTGCCGAGGTTTCCTTGGTAAGGTACTTGCCGGCGGCGGGAGGAACCACGCTTAGAAGTGCGTGGATGCCACGCACTGCGGCAGCGACATCGACGGTACGCCCGGCTTCTTCCACCAGTTTATCCGCATCATTCGGTCTGCCGTTGAGGACAACGTCCATCTCTTTCAGCAGCCTATGGAAGTCTGCGAACTCCGCTAGCGAAAGTTCATTGACCCACAGGTCCATAAACATTGACGCTCTGTCGCGCGCAGCTTGGACAACACGCTGACGTTCGGGGGTAAGTTGGTCGCGTTGATAAATGACTTCTTGCGCCTCGATACTGCCACCTGGGGCGAGAACCTGCACAGACACGGTGATAATGCGGTCTGCGTCCAGACGAAATGCCACATTCACGGCGGTGTTGCGAGGGAGTCCTTCGGTGAACGCCATGGTAACGATGCCGCAGAGATCATTCTGCTTTGCCACCGACTGCGATCCTTCGAAGACCTCCACATCGAGCCGCCTTTGATCGGGACCAGCAGTATAGAATTGCCTGCTTTCGGGAGACGGCGTTGGATAAGGCGTACCTTTGTAAATCAAAGTGAACATTCGGCCGTCGTTGAGCGCAACGCCCAAGTCTTTAGCAGTTATGTCGAGGAGGTTGGTAATGGGCAGATCGGCACCACAGGACATGCATACGGTCGCACCAGTGGCATTCAAGCGGCCGCACTTGCGACACTTCAGTCCTCCCTGGTCGTCTGCTACCGGGTCACAAATGGAGCAGCGCGTACTGCCCGCCGCGAATGGCTTGCCGCACGTGGGGCAAATTGACGACACGCTTGACGGATATGGCGGTGGGACGGTTCGGCCAGCAGTTGGCGTAACTACAGTGCCGGATGCTACGAGCGTTCCGCCGCATTTCCAGCAGGCAGTGACTCCCACGTCGGACAGCATGTAGCAGGTCGGACAACTGACCTTCTCCGCGCCACCGAGAAAGGCCCCGCACTGTGCGCAGGTGTCATTGTCGACCGGGTTGGTCGAACTGCAAGATGAGCACTCCAACTCCGAGATCAGTGCTGACTGGATCGCAGCGCCGAGGGCCACGCACTGCATGGGGTTGACGTCCTTGCGCAGCTTGCCCTCGCCAAAAATCCGCTTCAGGCGTGCCTCCACCAGCGGGATGGCGGTCGAACCGCCGACGAGCAGGATACGGTCGATCAGATCGGGCGTGAGAGACGAACCGCTGATAGCTCGCTGCGTCAGATCTATCGTCTCATCAATTTTGGTCGCAATCATCGCTTCGAAGTCAGTGCGAGAAATCTCCGTCTCGAAGTCTCCTTCTCCCAGGGCTGGAAAGCCCACATCGACCTGGTGCTGGCTGGACAGGCTGATTTTCGTTGCTTCCGCGGCATCGCGGAGAATCTGACGCGCACCTGAATTCGTGCGGACATCGGAGCCGACTTGCTCCATTGCCTCTGCCAGGCACCGATCCAGGATGAGTTGGTCGAAGTCGTCGCCCCCCAGAAGGTTATTTCCTTCTACACCGAGTACCGAGAGGGTGCCTCCCACCAACATGACGATGGAAATATCGAAAGTACCGCCGCCGAGATCGTAGACAAGTACAGTCGTGTCATCATCCTTCTCCCGGTTCAGACCGTAGGCCAGCGCAGCGGCCGTCGGTTCGTTGATGACGCGCAGGACGTGGAAGCCGGCAAGGCGTCCGGCTTCTCGGGTCGCAGCCACCTGGCGCTCCCCGAAGTAGGCAGGGACGGTGATCACGGCGCGGGTGAAGCGCTCCTTCAGCCGATCTTCGGCGTCCTCCTTCAGGCGACGCAGGATGAGTGACGAGATTTCCGTGGGCGTGTACCACCGACCTGCGAAGCCGATGCGCACGCCGCCATCCGCGCCTTCGACCACTTGATAGCTCACGCGCACTAGCTCACCGTCGCGCTCAAGAACAGCCTTTACCGCAGGATCAGCGAACCGGCGCCCCATGAAGCGCTTCACCGAGGCGATCGTGTTCTGAGAATCGGACACAGCCCTGGCTTTGGCTTGCTGGCCGACTTGCAGTTCCCCTCGTCGCGTTCGTCCGACGACTGAGGGCGTCAGGTCGCCATTGTCTCGGTTGAGGATGACTTTCGGTTCGCCACGGTGCATATATGCCATTACCGAGTTGGTGGTGCCGAGGTCAATGCCAAGAGTACGCTGCACTTGTCTTCCTTCTCCGCCTTTGTCTCTCCGTTATGCGCTCGTGTCGGTGCGGTGCGACACGATAACCTTGCCGCGCCGCAATGTCTCATCATGCCAGGAGTAGGCAGCGGTGAGTTCATCAACTATGGTCTCATCAGGCAGATCATCGCGATCATGCACGTCTTCGATGTCGGCAAGGGCTGGGTCCGCCGGCAATCCCATGAATGAATACCGCGCGACGCCGAATGGCGCCAGCTTCTTGGCGAGCAGTCGTTGGGTGGCCTCAATGCTTCGTCGTTGGCGACCATAAGCGGTCTCAAAGTCGCTTGTTGGTACAGGACGGGCCAGAAGACGTTCCAGCGCATCAGCGATTTCCAGCATCGCGAGCAGGATATCGCGCTTCGCGTCGTGCGCATCGCTCGTCGCCCGTTCAATCTTTACCTCGAGCGCACTCCGGTTTACGTACATCCCCACAAAAGCGGTCATCAAGTTGACTTCGGCAGCACCCGGCGGGACGGGAATCGGCGTCTCTGTAACGGTAAACGCATCATCCATCGGAAACCTTCCAGCCCGGTGTCAGGCATTACATGCGGCGAGGAATTGGACGTGACTCATGATAGCCGGATAGCGCTGCGTGCGCTTGATGCCGTTGCCTGCGGGGGTACGCGCTGAACGCATCACGAGATCAACATCGCCTTTTGCGCATTGCTAGGTCGGTTTGGGCAGGGGATCACGTTAGGTCGGAAACGTCAAGGGCGGCAACACATCGGCGTAGGATGTGAAGCGTCGTGTGTAGGCAAATCGCAAAGGGCAGGGCGGGGGCGACGTCAGTTCCAATTCCTCCATTCCGTCTAGGAACCGAGCGGGAGATACATCGATCGGCAGCGGGTCAACGTCGCGCGGCACGACATCCAATGGAGGAAGGTTCTCTAATATCTGCCGCACCTCGGAGACGTCCGAGGGAAGGAATAGCTCAAACAGGTCGTATTCGATCCTCTTTCGCGTGTCCCGCAGCGCGTGGAAGGCCTGGGTTACTTCCTGGGCAGGGTACGCCCGCGCCCGGAGCGCTTGTTGATATGCCTTCAGGACCTCGGGAAGGGTGGCCGATGTTGTGATGCCGAGAACGGTATAAGGTGACGCCGCGCCATCGTGCATGGTCTTCCCTACGCAAAAACGCAAAACTCAGAGACTGGCGAGGAACTGGCGGGCATTGCGGTTGTTCGGATCGAATCGCACTGCCTCTTCCGCGTCTTTTCGCCCCCCTAACCTGTCTCCCCGCTGTACTTTAGTCACTGCCCGGTTGAGCAAGGCGATAGCCAAATTCTGGGCAGTGTTGGCATTGTACAAGATAGCAAGCGCAGCGCGCAAATCGTTGACCGACTGATCCCACATGCTCTTGTTGCCGTAGGCAACGCCGCGGTTATGCAGGATGCGCCAGACGGCCTCCTTGACGTCGGTACTCTGCGGATAGCGCTGCATCCCACCGCGGAGCACCGTGACGGCTTCATCAATTCGGTCGAGACTCTCGAACATCGCCGCGATCAGCATACACGTCGGTTCATCATCCTCGTAGTACTTGGCTTCGAGCGCCAGCGCAAGCGCCTCCTGCCATCGGCGCTCCTTGCCAAGGTCAAGCGCGGAATTGAACAAGATGATACTCAGGCGATGTTTGGCGCGCGCAGCAGTCGGCGCCTCCTTCAGGTCCGGGTCATACCGGTCAGAGTCGACCATCAATAGCACGGCGCGTTCACGGTTGCCGGCTCGTGCTGCTGCGACGGAGTCCTGGTAGAGCAGCTCGGTCAGGAGCCGTCCCATGTCGGCATCGTACTCATACGTCGTTGCTTCTTGGAGTATGGCAATCACTCGGCCAGTGTCGCCTTTGGCTTCCTGCACAGCCAGCGCTTGATTCCCGAGTATGACGCGGGCGCTGCGTTTGATGTCCGCATCGTTCGGAGCATAGCGCAGCGCAAGCCGGATGCTTTGCATGGCCTCATCAAAGCGTTCGGCGTAATTGTCGCGGCCCGCCTTGCGCTGATAAGTGGCGGCGAGGTTGGCGTCGACGTTCGAATGGTTGCCAAATAGCGTGCGCGCCCTTTGCAGAATGGAAAGCGCGCTGTCAAGGGCATCGCCATCGTTCGCCAGGATCGCCTTCGCCCCTTCGACGCCGCAGTCCGCCACGATGTCCCTATGTTCCTGAATGCTGCTACCGCTCGCCGCGGCACGCTCGATAGCTGTGAGCGCCTGCGCCCAGCGGCGAGCCTCAGCGAAGTCACGGCCTTGTCCAATGTAGGCATCGCCAAGGAGTCCCGCCGCTTCCGGCCAGTTGCCGGCTGACTCGAGCTCAGCTATTACCTGATCGTATCGTCGCTCATCGAGCAGGTAGTGATACCTGCCGGTTGCGGATACGTACCGTTGGAGGCGTTGACCGGTAGGGTCGTGGAATGACCGAACATTGGCAAGGAATCTCACAGCGAGTGACTTACCTGTCCGAGAGGCAAGCAAACACCCAATCATAAGCTGACCGGCGGCGAACCCGGTGGGCCAGCCCTCAATACGGAACTCTTGTGCGTAGTCGCTCATTAAGCCGGCAGTCGCCAGTTCAAACCGCCAGGCGAATGCCAGGTCCGTCAGGCGTTTTGCGTCGTCTGTCTGTCCCTGTGCCTCATTGTCGGACGCTGCATCGCGAAAGCGGTCAAACAGTCGATTCTCCACCGACTCGCGTGCCCGGCCAATGTCCTCATCCGTGAGTTGGAGGTTTGCGGTCCGGGAACGCTCCTGCCGGAAATCTTCCCAGAACGCGCGGCTCCGGAGAACGCTGGCCCAGTACGCGATGGCCAGATGCCATGCTTTCACGATCTCCTCTTGGTCGATGAGGTGTCCGGCCAGTAGCTCGGATTCAAGGCGGGTCGCACGTCTATAGTAGGCGATCGTTTCCTCATCCTCCCCCCAGAGGGAAACGAGAAATTCAGATTCAAGGCGGGTCGCACGTCTATAGTAGGCGATCGCGAGTTGACGGATCAGCCGAGGATCGGTCGGGCGGTCCTGAAGCGATGTCTCCCATAGTCTTGCAGCGCCGTCCATGTCACCGACGCTCACACAGGCTGCAGCCTGCCAGTCGCGGAGGTATGCCAACGCCTCCCTAGCCGGTTCGAGCGCGCCATCGAGCTCAGCAGCCTGAGTGACCGCGCGTGTTGCTGCCATGAAGTCGTTCGCATCCACCGCCTTTGCCGCCTGACGCAACTGTATTTCGGCGATCAGGCGGCGTGTCGGCGCATCCATTCCCTCACCGCCAGGCGTCCTTTCAAGGCTGGAGAGAGCGGCGCTGAGTCGCCCCCTCTGCGCCTGAATACGCCCGAGCAATCGCTCAATCGCAGCCGAGGCGCATCCGCCGCGTAGCAGTTGGACAAGGAATGCCTCGGCAGTTTCCAGGCGGTTGGCTTTGGCATAGCTTGCGACGATTACGTGAGCAGTCCGTGAAAGACACGACTCGCAGCAGGCGGATTGGTCCGTCACGACGAAAGCATGGACAGTACACAGGCCAGCACGACATTGGCTGCATCGGTGTACGACTTTCCCCACACAACCAGCGCCAGCGCAATGACTCGTTTTTTCGAGGTGAAGGATGTCCGCTGCGTTTTGAGTGGGAGCAAAACGACTAGGGAGCCGTCACGGAATAACTTTTACAATTGAGGGCGTCAGGGCGGGCGCGATGGT